>NZ_JBHXVP010000016.1:0-108065 GCF_042672245.1 Rhodococcus sp. NPDC127527 | reverse complement strand
TACTTCGCGCAGGAGCACGACACCCTCGACGACGACGCCACCGTGTGGGAGAACATCCGGCACGCCGCGCCGGACACCGGGGAGCAGGAACTGCGTTCGCTGCTCGGTGCGTTCATGTTCACCGGACCGCAGCTCGAGCAGCCGGCCGGCACCCTGTCCGGCGGTGAGAAGACCCGGCTGGCGTTGGCCGGTCTGGTGTCCTCGGCGGCCAACGTGCTGCTGCTCGACGAGCCGACGAACAACCTCGACCCGATCTCGCGCGAGCAGGTCCTCGACGCGCTGCGCAGCTACAAGGGCGCGGTCGTGCTGGTCACGCACGACCCCGGCGCCGCCGAGGCCCTCAACCCGGAGCGGGTCATCCTGCTGCCCGACGGCACCGAGGACCACTGGTCGCAGGAGTACCTGGAACTGATCCAGCTCGCCTGAGCCGCGCCGCTCGCCGTGACTGTCGGCGAGCATCGTGTGGTTCCAACCCGATTCGCACATCACGGGTCGTCCCCGTCGGCGGGGGACTGGTGACCCGTGGCGCGGTTCCAGCGGGCGCGGTGACGTCGGAGTTCGGTGTCCTTGCGGGCTTTGGCGCGTCGGAGAGCGTCGGCGAGCAACTCGTCGAGGTGGTGGCGGTGATTGATTCGGGGTTGTCGTTCGGGGTCGACGTGGGCGGGTGGGGTCCATTCGGTGCGGCCGGGGTGCTCGGATTCCGGTGGTGCGGTGCGGGTGTGCCAGCCTCCGGGTCCGTCGTGGACGAGGGCGTGGCACCCGTCGCAGGCGAGGTCGAGGTCGGTGATGTCGGTGCGACCGCCTTTGGTCCACTCGGTGAGGTGATGGACGGCGGCCATGGTGGCGGGGGCGTCACATCCGGGTCGGGTGCAGCCCCGCGAGGCCGCGATCAACGCGAGTCGCTGATCCGCACTCGCTAGGCGTTTGGAGCGCCCCAGGTGCAGCGGTCGGCCGTGGTGATCGAAGAGCACGAGGACGGGGTGTGCGCCCTCGAACATGGTGAGGGCGTCGCGGATCGGGACGATGCCGCCGGACGCGGTGGTGGCGACCCCGGTCTCGGATTCGAGTTGGTCGAGCCCGAAGGTGACGATCGCGGTGACGGGCAGCCCGCGGTGAGCCCCGAGGACGCCGGATCCGAGTAGGTGCCGCAGGCCGGTCTTCAGGGCGTCGTGGTTGCGCTGTCCCGCGGTGCGGGTGTCGCGGGCCGCGGCCTTCGCCAGCTGATCGCGATCGAGGCTCGGTGAGTCGGCGTCGCCGGTCGGCGAGTCGGGGTCGTCGGGATTGTTCATCCCGGGCCGGGCGAGTTTCGCCAACAGCGGTTCGAGCAGGGCCCGGGTCTCGGGGTCGATCAGGCCCGAGACGGGTGTCATGAGGTCCGAATCTTGTTTCCCCATCCGGAAGTGGCGTTGGCGGGCGCGGTCCCGGTCGTCGGTGAGGTTGCCGTCGGGGTTGAGGTAGCCGAGCAGTTGTTGGCCGGCGTCGGCGACCGCCCTCGGCGTCGAGTGACGGGCCAACTCCGCCAATATCTGTTCGGCCACGTCTGCTTCGGCGGGGTCGACGCCGTGGGGGATCTTGCGGAGGACGCCCCGGATCTCGTGAACGTGATCGCCGCCGATGGCCCCGTCGCATTGCGCGGCGGCCGTGGCGGGTAGGTCGGGTGGTAGTTCGTCGCCGCCGGCGTTGTGCCAGGTGCCGGTCTTCCTCGCGGCGGCGACCCGACCTGAGGCATCCGCGACAGAGAGGCGCAGGGTCTTGATCAGGAAGTCGTTGATCGATCGGGTGTCGAATGCGCCGGGTAGGGATCGTTCGACGGATTCGACGATCAGTCGGTGTCCGACCGCCGACGCCTTCCGCAGCGACATTTCCAGGCGTTGCAGCGACCGGACGATGTCGGTGTCCGACAGCCCGGACAACCCGTCGTCGAGCAGCCCGTCGACGGCATCGTCCAGGTCAGTCAGGTGATCCGCCACCTGACCGCCCCCTCGAACACCGCCTGTCGAATGCATGTTCGAGTTCTATCGAGGGGTACCGACAGGAAATCGATCGGCATGCCGACCTGTGTCGACGTGGCCGCCCTGACTTCGTGGGCGCGCAGTGTACTAACCTGAAGTGACCGCTAGATGTGGTGTGCGTCACACTCCGGTTTGGAGGTAGTCGATGGCGGAACTCAGGTCTGTGCGAAAGGGCGCCCGAGTCACGGGGGGCGCGCGTGATGTCATGCAGACCGAGTTGCGGGACCGCTACCTGGCCGGCGCCAGTATCCGGACCTTGGCGGAATCGACCGGCCGGTCGTACGGATTCGTGCGGACCCTGCTCACCGAGTCGGGCGTCATGCTTCGCGGTCGTGGTGGCCCGAACCGCCGGAAGTAGTCCGCGCCGACCACGCCCCGTCAGTCCTTGCGCCGCACCGACTCCTCCACGAGATCGAGTACGGCGGAAAGGTT
Source organism: Rhodococcus sp. NPDC127527 (assembly GCF_042672245.1). Taxonomy (NCBI): domain Bacteria; kingdom Bacillati; phylum Actinomycetota; class Actinomycetes; order Mycobacteriales; family Nocardiaceae; genus Rhodococcus; species Rhodococcus sp. NPDC127527. Next base: position 105,621 of record NZ_JBHXVP010000016.1, on the reverse strand, counting down.
CTCGCCGCCGTGACCCGACGCGATCCGGGCGACCAGTCCGTCCAGGACCAGATCGAGATAGCCGAGCAGGACGTCGGTCGGGAGGTCGTCGCGTAGCCGGCCCGCGGACTTCTGCCGTTCGAGCCGGCTGACGGTCGCCTCGGTCAGCTCGGCACTGTGCTGCGTCCACTTCCGGGCGAACTCGGGATCGGTGCGCAGCCGCCGGGCGATCTCGAGTCGGGTACCGAGCCAGTCGAACTGCTCGGGCTGCGCGAGCATGTCACGCATCACCTGGACGAGGCCCTGCTCGGCGGCGACGTCGGCCATGCGGCGGGCGTCCTCCTGTGCGAGCGCCAGGAAGAGTCCGTCCTTGTCCTTGAAATGGTGGAAGATCGCACCCCGCGAGAGCCCGGTGACCTCCTCCAGTCTGCGCACGGTCGCGCCCTCGTACCCGTACTCGCCGAAGCACCGGCGGGCGCCGTCGAGGATCTGGCTCCGACGAGCGGCGAGGTGGTCCTCACTGACCTTCGGCATCGGCTTCCTCCTTCGTCGGTTCGCCCGTGAGCACTTTCGGCCCACGGCGAGAAATCTCACCTGATACACAAAGCGCTCACGACCACCGATGTCTCATCGTCGCCTTCCGGCGAAAGTGGTCGTGAGCGCTTTGTGTCCGGTCAGGGACCGAAAGTGCTCACAGGCGCGTAGCGCCTACTAGCCCCGGATCATGTTGCGCAGCACGTACTGCAGGATGCCGCCGTTGCGGTAGTAGTCCGCCTCGCCGGGAGTGTCGATGCGCACGACCGCGTCGAACTCGACCTTGCTGCCGTCGCCCTTGGTGGCGGTGACCTTGACCGTCTTCGGGGTGACGCCCTCGTTGAGCTTCTCGATCCCGGTGATGTCGAAGACCTCGGTGCCGTCCAGGCCCAGCGACGCGGCCGACTGGCCGGCCGGGAACTGCAGCGGGACGACGCCCATGCCGATCAGGTTCGAGCGGTGGATGCGCTCGAAGGACTCGACGATGACCGCCTTGACACCGAGCAGGCTGGTGCCCTTCGCCGCCCAGTCGCGGGACGAGCCGGAGCCGTACTCCTTGCCGCCCAGCACGACCAGCGGGATGCCCGCCTTCTGGTAGTTCTGCGAGGCGTCGTAGATGAACGACTGCGGGCCGCCCTCGAGGGTGAAGTCGCGGGTGTAGCCGCCCGAGACGTCGTCGAGGAGCTGGTTGCGCAGGCGGATGTTCGCGAACGTGCCGCGGATCATCACCTCGTGGTTACCGCGCCGCGAACCCAGCGAGTTGTAGTCCTTGCGCTCGACACCGTTGGCGTCGAGGTACTGGGCTGCCGGGGTGCCGGGCTTGATCGGGCCGGCCGGGCTGATGTGGTCGGTGGTGACCGAGTCACCGAGCAGTGCGAGCACGCGGGCGCCCGAGATGTCGGTGACCGGGGTGGTCTCCATCGTCATGCCGTCGAAGTACGGCGCCTTGCGGACGTAGGTCGACTTCTCGTCCCACGCGAAGGTGTCGCCCTCCGGGGTGGCCAGGTTCTGCCAGCGCTCGTCGCCTGCGAAGACCGTGGCGTAGGACTTGCGGAACATGTCCTGGCTGATCGCGGCCTTGATGGTGTCGTCGATCTCCTGCGCGGACGGCCAGATGTCCTTGAGGAAGACGTCGTTGCCGTCCTGGTCCTGACCCAGCGCGTCGGTCTCGAAGTCGAAGTCCATGGTGCCGGCGATGGCGTACGCGATGACCAGCGGCGGGGACGCCAGGTAGTTCATCTTGACGTCGGGGGAGATGCGTCCCTCGAAGTTGCGGTTGCCGGACAGGACCGCGGTGACCGACAGGTCGTTGTCGTTGACCGCCTTGGAGATCTCCTCCGGCAGCGGGCCGGTGTTACCGATACACGTGGTGCAGCCGAAGCCGCCGAGGTAGAAGCCGAGCTTCTCGAGGTACGGCCACAGGCCGGCCTTCTCGTAGTAGTCGGCGACGACCTGCGAACCGGGCGCCATGTTGGTCTTGACCCACGGCTTCGACGCAAGGCCCTTCTCGACCGCGTTGCGGGCGAGCAGCGCCGCGCCGATCATCACCGACGGGTTCGAGGTGTTGGTGCAGGACGTGATGCCCGCGACCGCAACCGCGCCGTGGTCGAGGACGAACTCGCCGCGCTCGGAGGTGACCTTCACCGGCTTGCTGGGGCGGCCGTGCGAACCGTTCGCGGCGGACGGCACCGGGGCGACGTCGTCGGAGGCGGTGCCGGACTCGACCGGGTCGGACGCGGGGAAGGACTCCTCGACGGCCTCGTCCAGCGCGGAGTGCGCGGCGGCGGTGCCGTTGGTGACGTAGGTGGTGATGTCGCGACGGAACGCGGCCTTCGAGTCCGACAGCAGGATGCGGTCCTGCGGGCGCTTCGGGCCGGCGATCGACGGCACGACGGTGCCGAGGTCCAGCTCGAGGTACTCGGAGTAGGCGGGCTCGTGCGCGGCGTCGTGCCACATGCCCTGCTCCTTGGCGTACGCCTCGACGAGCGCGAGCTGCTCGTCGCTGCGGCCGGTCAGGCGCAGGTAGTTGATGGTCTCGCCGTCGATCGGGAAGATCGCTGCGGTGGAACCGAATTCGGGGCTCATGTTGCCCAGGGTGGCGCGGTTGGCGAGGGGGACCTCGGCCACACCGGCGCCGTAGAACTCGACGAACTTGCCGACCACGCCGTGCTTGCGCAGCATGTCGGTGACGGTGAGCACGACGTCGGTCGCGGTGACGCCGGGCTGGATCTCACCGGTCAGCTTGAAGCCGACGACGCGGGGGATGAGCATGGAGACCGGCTGGCCGAGCATGGCGGCCTCGGCCTCGATGCCGCCGACGCCCCAGCCGAGCACGCCGAGGCCGTTGACCATCGTGGTGTGCGAGTCGGTGCCGACGCAGGTGTCGGGGTACGCCTGGCCGTTGCGGGTCATGACGGTGGGCGCGAGGTACTCGATGTTGACCTGGTGCACGATGCCCATGCCCGGGGGGACGACCTTGAAGTCGTCGAACGCGCCCTGGCCCCACCGCAGGAACTGGTAACGCTCGCCGTTGCGCTGGTACTCGAGGTCGACGTTGCGCTCGAGGGCGTCGGCCTGGCCGAAGACGTCGAGAATGACCGAGTGGTCGATGACCATGTCGGCGGGGGAGAGCGGGTTGACCTTGTTCGGGTCGCCGCCGAGGGTGGCGACGGCCTCACGCATGGTGGCCAGGTCGACCACGCAGGGCACGCCTGTGAAGTCCTGCATGATCACGCGGGCGGGGGTGAACTGGATCTCGACGCTCGGCTCGGCCGACGGATCCCAGCTCGCGATGGCGCGGATGTGGTCGGCGGTGATGTTCGCGCCGTCCTCGGTGCGCAGGAGGTTCTCGGCGAGAACCTTGAGGGCGTACGGCAGCTTCTCGGTGCCGGGAACGGCCGAGAGTCGGAAGATCTCGTAGGAGTTGTCTCCGACCTCGAGGTTTCCCTTGGCGCCGAATGAATCAATACTGGTGCTCACGTCAGCTCCACTCGTCTTTGAGGTGCGCCGTCGACGGGGCTGTGCCGACGGCTGAAGCGAGGCTCGTCGGGGCGAACGGGCAGCGGACGAACCAGGAACCTGGTGGAGTCGACCGGTCGCTCCGAAAGCATCTCGCGGCAAGTCTAACAGTACGCTTGTCCTGTGAAGCTCTCGGGGCGGATTGCCGCCCCTCGGGTTTCACCCGGTGCGCACACCGGTCGATCCTCGCCGAGACGGGCTCGGTCCGCAACGCGTGGAACTGCGGTCCCGGTCGCGCGAGTGGTGTCACGTAATGTGCGGGGCGATTGTCCGATAGTCACCGCAGTGCTCGATGCAGAGGGCGCCCGTCGCCCTGTCACCTAGACCGATCCGGATGAAAGATGCCTGCTGCCTTCATCGCGTTCCGCCCGGCTCACGCCGACATCCCGCCCGAGGTGAACATCGACACTGTCGTCGCCGACCTCTCCGACGACGGAGTGTCTGCGCCCGCCGCGGACGTGCCGGGACTCGTGGCCGTCGTCGATCGTGCGCGTGAGGACGGCATCAAGCTCTCCGTGGTCGTGCTGAAGGACAATCCCGGCCGGGACTCGCAACTGCGCGATGTCGCCACGGAGGTCGGCAAGCACGAGGGCGGCACCGTCCTGGTGCTGAGTCCGAACTGGGTCGGCACCTACAGCGACGCGCTCAGCCGCGTTTCCGTCGAGGACGCTCAGGACAAGGCGTACACCGGCAACGCGGTCGATTCCGCGAACCAGTTCCTCGACGAGATCGTGCGTCCGGAGGCGCCGTACGGGTTGATAACGGTCGGCCTGGTGGTGATCGTCGGCGGCGCCGCCGCGGCCACGTGGTTCGTCCGTTCGCGTCGCACCGAGAGCAACCGCGAGTCCTGATCACGGCGGCACGGGTGTGCCGGTCGCCGGGCGGTCGACCGCCCGGCGAAATACCGACTCGATAAACATCTTTTGCCCGACGGGCGTGTGCACTGGCCTTTCCCGACCCAGCGCTGTAATTACCGTGTTGTTCTTTGTGACTGGAGTTTCGTTAGTGGGCAAAGTGTCGTACGGTGCCATTGGCACTTTTTGGGGAAGAAGTGTCGCTATGGGCAGTGTGACCATGGAAGTGACGCACGGTCCGCGGTGCTCGCGGTGAATTCCACGCGGGCGTCGAAGCACGCACGCCTTCCCCTGACGGGCGCAACCACGCGGGAGGTGCAGCCGGGCTCGAGCACAGCACAGGGCTCAGTTGCACGGCCGGTTTCGGTGTGGTGGCAGAACCGAGGGAGACACTTGTGAGGCCAGGGGCACCGCGCGGAACTCACCGCCGCGGGTTCTCACGCGCGAGAACCCGCAGCGCACAACTACTCGTCGGCCTCGCGGTCGCGACGTCCCTCGTCGCCGGCACGCCCGGGCTCTCGTCCGCGGTCCCGCCGCCACCACCGAACCCCAGCGACGCCGACCTCCAGCAGGCCACCGCGGGCGTGGACTCGCGACTCGGTCAGGTCGGCGCCCTCGTCAACGCGGTCGCCGAAGCGGATCAGCAGCTCGCCGCGCTCGACGACGCCGTGGCGATCAAGCGTGAGGGCGTCAACAAGGCCCTCGTCGACCTGCAGAATGCGCGCGACATCGCGGGCGCGGCGGCCGGCGCGGTCGGGAGCACCCTGCAGGCGCTGCGCGACGCCGGCGCCCAGATCGAACTGGCACAGACGAAGTTCGACGAGTTCGCGGCGAACACCTACCGGCAGGGCACCGGCGTCGCCTCGTTCGCCTCGTTCCTCGGGTCTCAGGGACCGAGCGACGTGCTCGACCGCGCACAGCTGATGAAACTGCTTGCCACCAACCGCAGTTCCGTACTCGACGGCCTGCAGCGCGCCCGGACGGCGGAGGCGAACAAGAACTCCGCGGCCCGGCAGGCGAAGCAGCAGGCGGACGACGCGGCGTCGGCGGCCGAGTCTCGAAAAGCCGACGCGGAGAACGCCATCCAGGTCGCACGCGCCGCGCTGGCCGAACAGGCAGGCAAGAAGGCTCAGGTGGAGGGGCAGAAGGCGGCGGCCGAGGCCGCGCTCGCGGCAGCCCGCGACAACGTCTCCGGCCTGCAGAGTCAGCGTCAGGCCTTCGTCAACTGGGACACCCAGCGCGCCGCCGAAGCGGCCGCGGCGGCCGCCGCGGCGGAGGCCGCGAAGCAGGCCGCAGCACAGGCGGCCGCCCGGGTCGCAGCGAACCAGGCGGCGGCCGAACGCGCCCGCCAGCTCGCCGAGGGGCAACGCTCGCACACCCAGATAGAGGACGACCCCGACAGCGATCAGCCGGGCACGACCACGTCGGGTGACCAGTCCGGGACCGGTACCTCGGGGACGGGGACGTCGGGCACGGACGAGTCCGACAGCGACCAGTCCGACAGCGACACGCCGACGACGAAGCCCAGCACGCCGCCGACCTCCAAGCCGACGACCAAGCCCAAACCGAAGCCGAAGCCGTCGGTCACCGGCAGTGCCGCAGTGGAGACGGTCATCGACCGCGGCATGTCCCAGCTCGGCGTCACGTACGCCTGGGGCGGCGGCGACGAGAACGGCCCGACCCTCGGTATCCGGGACGGCGGCGTGGCCGACAGCTTCGGTGACTACAAGAAGGTCGGGTTCGACTGCTCGGGCCTGATGATCTACGCCTTCGCGGGGATCGGCGTCTCGCTGCCGCACTACACCGGCTATCAGTACACGGCCGGCGAGCAGATACCGAGCGCCCAGATGAAACGCGGAGACATGATCTTCTACGGGCCCAATGCCAGTCAGCACGTGGCGCTGTACCTTGGCAACGGGGAGATGTTGGAGGCGCCGGAATCCGGCTCCAAGGTCAAGGTCTCGCCGCTGCGCTGGGGTGGCATGACTCCCTACGTGGTCCGAATGGTTTCCTGACCCACCTGCTCCCGAGCCGGGAGCGCGGACCGGGTCGGGAGTGGTCGAAGTGAAAGCGGTGGATTCTTGGTGACGTCAGCGGACGGGGCCGGCGGCGCGTCGAATGCGCAGCACGGGGTCGAGTCGGATGTGCAGCTCCTCGAGAAGGTGATCTACGAGGTCAAGCGGGTCATCGTCGGGCAGGACCGGCTGGTCGAACGCATCCTCGTCGGGCTGCTCGCCAAGGGGCACGTGCTGCTCGAGGGCGTGCCGGGCGTCGCCAAGACGCTGGCCGTCGAGACGTTCGCGACCGTGGTCGGCGGATCCTTCTCGCGCGTCCAGTTCACTCCCGACCTGGTCCCCACCGACCTGGTCGGTACCCGGATCTATCGGCAGGGTCGCGAGGAGTTCGACACCGAACTCGGGCCCGTCGTGGCGAACTTCGTGCTCGCCGACGAGATCAACCGGGCCCCCGCCAAGGTCCAGTCCGCACTGCTCGAGGTGATGGCCGAGCGGCACGTGACCATCGGCGGCAAGACCTTCCCGATGCCCGAACCGTTCCTGGTGATGGCCACCCAGAACCCGATCGAGAACGAGGGCGTCTACCCGCTGCCCGAGGCGCAGCGCGACCGTTTCCTCTTCAAGATCCTCGTCGACTACCCGACGGTCGAGGAGGAGCGCGAGATCGTCTACCGGATGGGTGTGGCCGCCCCCGAGCCCCGCGAGGTGCTCGGCTCGGACGACCTGATCCGGCTGCAGAAGGCGGCGAGCGGGGTGTTCGTGCACCACGCACTGGTCGACTATGTCGTGCGAGTCATCGCGGCCACCCGCACGCCGGCCGACCTCGGGCTGACCGACGTCGCGGGCTGGATCTCCTACGGCGCCTCGCCGCGCGCCACCCTCGGCATCATCTCGGCCTCGCGGGCGCTCGCACTGCTGCGCGGTCGCGACTACGTGGTCCCCCAGGACGTGCTCGAGGTGATTCCGGATGTGCTCCGGCACCGCCTCGTGCTGTCCTACGACGCGCTGGCGGACGAGGTCTCGCCGGACGACGTGATCACCAAGGTGCTGCAGACGGTCGGCCTGCCCCAGGTCGCCGCGCAACCGGTCGCGCCGACGATGCCGGTGCCGCCCGCGTCCGTGCAGCCCGCGGCAGTGGGTGGCGCGCAGCGGTGACGAGCCGGTCGGGTGGCAACACGACGCTGCCCTCGTTCCGTGCCGGGGAGCTCCGCGACGCCGAACTCACCGCGGCCTTGCGGACGCTCGAGCTGACCGTTCGCCGGCGCCTGGACGGAGTCCTGCACGGCGAGCACCTGGGCCTGATTCCCGGACCCGGTACCGAACCGGGTGACGCCCGGGAGTACCAGCCCGGCGACGACGTGCGCCAGATGGACTGGTCGGTCACCGCGCGTACGACCCACCCGCACGTGCGCCAGTCGGTCGCCGACCGCGAACTCGAGACGTGGCTGGTGATCGACCTGTCCGCGAGCCTCGATTTCGGCACGGTCGGCGCCGAGAAGCGGGACCTCGCGGTGGCCGCTGCCGCCGCGGTCGCGCACCTGACCAGCGGTGGCGGCAACCGGATCGGGGCGATCGTGGCGACCGGTGAGCGCACGGTGCGGATCCCGGCGCGCGGTGGCAGGCTGCACGCGCACGCCATGCTCCGCACCATCGCGTCCACACCGCACGCGCCGGACGGGGTCCGCGGCGACCTGCGCGGCGCGATCGAGTCCCTGCGCCGCCCGCAGCGGCGCCGCGGGCTCGCGGTGGTCGTCAGCGATTTCCTCGGACCGATCGACTGGGAACGCTCCCTGCGCGCGCTCTCGGGCCGACACGATCTGCTCGGTGTCGAGGTGCTCGATCCGCGGGATCTCGAACTGCCCGATCTCGGTGAGGTGGTCCTGCACGACCCCGAGACCGGGCGCACCCGGGAGTTCCACACCTCCCCGCAGCTGCGGGCGGACTTCGCGGCCGCGGCGTCGGCCCACCGCGTGGCGGTCGAGCAGACGCTGCGCGGATGCGGCGCACCGGTACTGAGCCTGCGCACCGACCGGGACTGGATCGCCGACGTCGTTCGCTTCGTGGCGGCTCGCAGACACAGTTATGGTGCTCGGGTGAATCGAGCGCCCCGGAAGTGAGTCCGATCGAATTCGCGTCACCCTGGTGGATGGCGTTCCTTCTCGTGGTGGCCGCGCTCGCGGTCGGCTACGTGCTCGTCCAGCGGGGACGGCGCAAGCGGGTGCTGCGGTTCTCGAACCTCGAGCTACTCGAGAAGGTCGCCCCGGCGCGGCAGAGTCCGTTGCGGCACGTGCCGACCGCACTGGTGCTGTGCGGGTTGCTGCTGCTCACCGTCGCGCTGGCGGGCCCGACCTCCGACAAGCGGGTACCGCGCAACCGCGCGACCGTGATGCTCGTGATCGACGTGTCGCTGTCGATGAAGTCGACCGACGTCAAGCCGACCAGGCTGGCCGCGGCGCAAGAGGCGGCGAAGGCGTTCGCCGACGGGCTGACGCCGGGCATCAACCTCGGTCTCGTCGCTTTCGCGGGCACCGCCTCGGTGCTGGTCTCGCCGACCACCAACCGTGAGGAGACCAAGGCCGCGATCGACCACCTCACCCTCGCCGAGCGGACCGCGACGGGCGAGGCGATCTTCACCTCGTTGCAGTCGATCGAGACCCTCGGTGCGGTGCTCGGCGGCGGCGACCAGGTGCCGCCCGCGCGCATCGTGCTGCTCTCGGACGGCAAGCAGACCGTCCCCAATTTCCCCGACGACCCGCGTGGCGGCTACACGGCGGCGGAGCAGGCGAAGGCGAAAGGTGTGCCGATCTCGACGATCTCGTTCGGCACGTCGTACGGCACGGTCGACATCGGCGACGAGCGGATCGGGGTTCCGGTGGACGATCCGTCGTTACGGGAGATCGCGAGGCTCTCGGGCGGTACCTTCTTCACGGCGTCGAGTCTCGAGGAACTGCGCGACGTGTACGACACCCTCGAGGAGCAGATCGGTTTCGAGACCGTTCGCGGCGATGCCAGCCGTGTGTGGCTGGTGCTCGGGGTACTGTGCACCGCCGCCGGTTTCGGGATGGCCCTGCTGCTGCGACAACGACTCCCGTGAGCTGGTGGCCGCGGCCACGTCCAGCTCCGACCCCCATCCGTCAGACGAACACGAACAGATAGGTTGATCGAATGTCGAACCCCTCCACCCCGTCCCGTTCCGTGCTGGTGACCGGAGGCAACCGCGGCATCGGCCTCGCGGTGGCCCAGCGTCTCGCCGCGGACGGTCACAAGGTGGCCGTCACCCACCGCGGGTCCGGGGTTCCCGAGGGCCTGTTCGGGGTGAAGTGCGATGTCACCGACGCGGAGTCGGTGGACCGGGCGTTCTCCGAGGTCGAGGCGCACCAGGGCCCGGTCGAGGTACTGGTCGCGAACGCGGGCATCACCGACGACACGCTGCTCATGCGGATGACCGAGGAGCAGTTCACGAACGTCGTCGACGCCAACCTGACCGGCGCCTTCCGCTGCGCCAAGCGGGCCAACCGGGGAATGCTGCGGGCGCGCTGGGGCCGGATGATCTTCCTCGGTTCGGTGGTGGGCATGGCCGGTCAGGCCGGGCAGATCAACTACGCCGCCTCCAAGGCCGGGATCATCGGTCTGGCGCGCTCGGTGACCCGTGAGCTGGGGTCGCGGTCGATCACGGCGAACGTCGTCGCACCCGGCTTCATCGAGACCGACATGACCGCCGACCTGCCGGAGGACATGAAGGAGATGGCGAAGAAGTTCATCCCGCTGCAGCGCGTGGGCAAGGCCGAGGACGTCGCCGCCGTCGTCAGCTTCCTCGCCTCCGAGGACTCCGCGTACGTGTCGGGCGCGGTGATCCCCGTCGACGGCGGCATGGGCATGGGCCACTAGGTCCGCTCGAAACTTCACCCACACACAGACTTTCACCACAGGAGAAGCACTATGGGCGGACTGCTCGAAGGTAAGACCATTCTCGTCACCGGCATCATCACGGACTCGTCGATCGCGTTTCACGTCGCGAAGGTGGCGCAGGAGCAGGGCGCGAAGGTCGTCATCACCGGCTTCGACCGGCTGCGCTTGATCGATCGGATCGCGCAGCGGCTGCCGCAGCCGGTGCCGCCGGCGATCTCGCTCAACGTCCAGGACGAGGAGCACCTCGCGACCCTGGCCGACCGGGTGCGTGAACTCGCACCCGAGGGCATCGACGGCGTCGTGCACTCGATTGCGTTCTCGCCGCGTTCGGGCCTCGGTGCCCCCTTCCTCGACGCGCCGTGGTCCGATATCTCGACCGCACTCGAGGTCTCGGCCTATTCGTACGCCTCGCTCGCCAAGGCGCTACTCCCGGTCCTCAACGACAACGCCTCCATCGTCGGTATGGACTTCGACCCGTCGCGGGCTATGCCGTTCTACAACTGGATGGGTGTCTCCAAGGCGACCCTCGAGGCCGTGAACCGCTACGTGGCCAAGGAGGTCGGCGAGCGCGGCATCCGATCGAACCTCGTCGCGGCGGGTCCCATCAAGACCCTCGCAGCCAAGGCGATCGCCGGCGACAGCACCGGACCGGGTGCCGAGCTCGACAAGCTGAACACCGGCTGGGACAACGTCGCCCCGATTGGCTGGAACGTCGACGACCCGAGCCCCGTCGCCAAGAGCGTGTGCACGGTGCTTTCCGACTGGCTGCCGGGTACCACCGCGTCGATCATCTATGTCGACGGCGGCTTCCACGCCATGGCGGGCTAGGCCGGACTCGCCACCGACATGACCGCGTATGACGCCCTGCTGCTGCTCTCCTTCGGCGGACCCGAACAACCCGCCGACGTCCGCCCGTTCCTGGAGAACGTGACCAGGGGCAGGGGAGTGCCGCCGGAGCGCCTCGACGCGGTCGTCGAGCACTACCTGCACTTCGGTGGCGTCTCGCCGATCAATGCGCTCAACCGCGACATCATCACCGCGGTGCAGGCCGAGTTCGCCACCGCCGGAATCGAATTGCCGGTGTACTTCGGCAATCGGAACTGGCACCCGATGGTCGAGGACACCGTCGCTCGCATGCGCGACGACGGTGTCCGCTCGGCGCTGGTGTTCCCGACGTCCGCCTGGGGCGGGTACTCGGGCTGCCGGCAGTACCACGAGGACGTGGCCCGGGCTCGCGCGGCGGTGGGCGATTGCGCGCCGACGTTGGTGAAGCTGCGGCAGTACTACGACCATCCGCTGCTGATCGCGGCGTTCGCGGACGCGATCGTCGCCACGCGCGGCCGACTTCCCGAGGACCAGCGGGCGAACGTCCGGCTCGTGTTCACTGCGCACTCGGTGCCGGTGTCCGCCGATGCGTCGGCGGGACCGCCGGCCGACGGCGGCCGACTCTACAGCCGGCAGGTGGCCGAGGCCGCCCGGCTGTGCGCGGAGGCCGTCGGGGTGGGCGACTACGACCTGGTCTGGCAGTCCCGGTCGGGTCCGCCGCAGGTGCCGTGGCTCGAGCCGGACATCTGCGACCACCTCGACGCGCTGGCGGCGTCCGGTACCGAGGCGGTCCTGGTGTGTCCGGTGGGGTTCGTCTCCGATCACCTCGAGGTCATCTGGGACCTCGACACCGAGGCCAGGGACCGGGCGGCCGAGCTCGGCCTCGGATACGTGCGGGTCGGCACACCGGGAACGGATCCGCGCTTCGCGCAGCTGATCTCGGCCCTGGTCGGTGAGCAGACACGGGGCGAGCCGGCACGCCGTCTGGGGTCCGAGCCGCTCTACGGTGCCGGGGTCGACGGCGCGCTGTGCGCCACGCGGTGCTGCGAGCCGGTCGGGCGTCCCGGGCGCTGACGCCCGCGCGGAACACTGGTGCAGGACGCGTCTCCCACCTGGCCAGCTTCCTGCCCGGGCCGACCGGAACCACGGTTGTCGAATCGTACGAGGTGGTCGCACCGATCACCATGGTCGGTTGGTTCTTCATCGGTGTGGTGTTCGGCGAGAAGGACCAGGCGACAAAGCTGCACAGCGGGATGCAGGAAACGCTGCACCGGCTGGCGGCTGCGGCCGTGGCGAACGAATCTCGCAAGTATCTATCCGATTAGGTCTGGCCCCGGCGCCGTTCGGATGCGACGATAGTCTCATCGTCGGTGCGTGTGCGCACCGCGGGAGGTAGTCATGTTCCGTCGCACCCTCACAGCGGCCTGTTGCGCGGTCGCCGCCCTCACCGTGGCCCTTGGTGCCGCGCCCGCGGCGTTCGCCGCCGCATCGCAGACCTACTTCAGCAACCCGACCGACGATCCGAAGCAGCAGGCATTCTGCAACGATCAGGCCGCGCTCGCCAACAACCTGGTGGCCAAGGGCGACCAGACCCGGGCCGACCAGGTCGTGTCCACCGCCAACATGAGCGGCTGCCGGATCTACACCTTCCAGTCGCCGCAGCCCGGCAAGTAGGCGCGCTACATCGTCCAGGCGAACCGGAACCGCTCCGCGACCTCCGCAGGAGGGGTGCGGCCGTACTCGCTCAGCTCGTACCCTTTCACCGCGAGCAGGGCCTCGAGCAGGAGCGGTTCGAACAGTTCGCCGGCCAGCCGCGAGGTCCGCAGTCGATCGAGCAGCTCCGCGGGCAGACTCGGGAGCAGTGCGACGCCGGTGGCGCTGCGCTCCTCCTCGGACAACTGTGCCGGGTTGACCGCGACCTCGGGTGGCAGCGGCAGTGCGGCCCCGATCCCGGCGAGCGCGGCCCCGAGGATCGTCGCGCCCGCGAGATACGGGTTCGCGGACCCGTCGATCGGTTTGACCTCGAGGTGCGCGCCGCGCGGGTTGCCGGGAGTGTCCGCGCACAGCCGGACCGCGGCCTCTCGGTTCTCGAGTCCCCAGCAGGCGTAGGCGCCGCCCCAGGTGTTCGGTTGCAGTCGCAGGTGCGAGAGTGCGGACCCGGCCAGCACCAGCACGAAGTCCGGGAGGGCGGCGAGGATCCCGGCGACCGCTCGGGCGCCCGTCCCGGTCAGTCCGTGTGGTCCGTCTCCGCCGGAGAACATCGGCACGTCACCGCGGTGCAGGGAGAGATGGTGATGAGCCCCGTTGCCTGCGCCGTCGGCAAGGGGGACCGGCGCGAACGAGGCTCGGAGGTCGTGGGCGCGGGCGGTCCGGCTGACGAGTATCCGCGCGAGGACGGCGTTGTCGGCGGCGGCCACCGGATCGGCGGGGCCGAGCGAGATCTCGAACTGGCCCTGCCCGTACTCGGCGTGGACCTGCTCCACGGTCAGGCCGGCAGTCGTCGCGGCGTCGAGCAGGTCCCGCACGAAACGGTCCTGGCGGAGGGCGGCGTTCAATCCGTAGGCCGACCATTCGTGCGGCGAGGCTGCGTCGAAGAGGGTGAACTCGACCTCGTGACCGATCCGGGCCGTGAGGCCGGCGTCGAGCAGTCGCTCGGCGGCACGGCGGAGGGTTCGTCGCGGGCAGACCGGCCACGGCTGTCCGTCCTGGTCGAAAAGATCTGCCGGCGCCCAGTACGTTCCGGCGCCGAGGTCCCGCAGGTCGGTGCGGTCGATCCGCAATCGCAGGTCCCCGACCACGGACAGTGTCGGTGTGAAGGCGATGTGGTTGTCCACGCAGAAGACGTTCCAGCACGGCGATGCCCCCGCTCCGGCCTCCTCGAACGTCGACAGTCGCGCGACCGGCATGATCTTCGCCCGGGAGATGCCCGCCATGTCCACGACCGAGCCGACGACCGTGCCGTGCGGGTCGAGTTCGCCGGGTGACGGCGCGCCCGGCACGGTCAGAACACCTCGCCGAATGCGGTGAGGTTGGCCAGCGCGTTCTGCACGTCGAGCTGAACGTCGTTGTACGCGTTGATGGCCTGGACGTAGGTGAGGTAGCGGGTCATCGAGGCCGCGCTCTGGTCCTGGTACGACGGCGGCAGGGGAGCGGCCAACTGCCCGGGCAGGTATTGCGACATCAACTGCGCCGCCATCGCTTTGGCCCGGGGATCGTCGTCGAAGGTGTTGTCGAGTTCGGCCCGTCCGCGTTCGGTCGCGTAGTCGTAGAACTCGTACTGGAAGGTCGACGGATCCACGAAGGCGGTGTCGCCGAACCATCCCGAGTACACCGCGACCTTCGCCTCGGGCGTCCGCATGACGTAGATGTGCTGTGGGGACTTGTTCCAGATGACCGCCTGAGGGGCGTGCTCGTTGGTGGCGAACACCACGTGGTCGCGACCGGGCGCCGCGGCACTGCGCAGCACCGGCATGAGGTCGAGCCGCTCGGCGTACATCGTCGCGAGTTCACCCGCCATCCAGCTTCGGTCGCCGTAGCCCAGCGTCGCGAGCATCGGCAGCACGTCGACACTGGACGTGAGTTGGCCGCGGAGGGTGTCGGTGTCCCCGGTGAAGCGGCCGGTCGGATCCGCGACGATCAGCGGAATGTGGAAGGCCTCGTCGTAGGCGGTCGCGAGCTTGCCGGAGACGAATCCGTGCGCACCGGCGTACTCGCCGTGGTCGGAGGTCATCACGAAGACGGTGTTCCTGGCGACGTCCTCGGGCAGTGCGTGCAGGACGGTGCCGATGTGGTCGTCGACCATCGACAACACCTGGGTGTAGCTGTCGAGGGCGCGTTCCCAGTAGGTGTATGGCGCGTACGCGACGTTTCGCTTCGGGTCGGTGCCGTCGCCGTACGGCTGGAGGTAGAAGTTCGTGGCGTTGGCGTGGTCGTCGGTGACCCCGCCCCACACCAGCGACTGGAACTCGCGGGCGAAGATCTGTGTTGTCGGCTTCGCCTTCAGTGCCGATGCGGGCTCCCAGTTCGGCGGGACCGATGCGTAGCCGACGCGGGGCGGGTCGGACTCGATGCCCGCGACCGGCGACCAGGTTCGTGCGGGCGTCAGCGGTGGCTGGTGGCTCTGGTAGAGCGAGGTGTAGCGCTCCGGTTCGGTACCCGCCCAGAAGAACTGCTTGTCGTGCGGGTTGACGAAGCTGACGGTCAGGCAGAACGGATTCTGGTCGGGCCGCCGGTGGGCGAGCCAGGCGGCGCCCTGCTGTGCGATCGCACCGTCGAAGTTGATGCCGTCACCGTTGTCGCCGACGATGTCGGGCATCGTCAGCCCCGTGAATCCGTATGCGTCCAGGTAGCCCTCGCCGACGCCCGCGTCCTCATCCGGGGACGGGGACAGGTGCCACTTGCCCACGTACGGCGTCTCGTACCCGGCCTGCCGCAGGATCTTGCCGTAGGTGGGAAAGCCCCTTCCCAGTGCCGGTGACGGCACGGGTGCGCTGCGCGTCCCCGTCCGGGTCTGCAGCAGCCAGGTCTGCATCGGATACAGGCCGGTGGCGAAGCAGGCCCGGCCCGGACTGCACGCCACACCCGCGGTGAAGTGCTGGCCGAACTTCACCCCGTGTGCCCACAGGTTGTGCAGGTTCGGCATGAACCGCCGGAGGAACTCGTCGGGAGTACTGACACCCGCCGGGAAGACCTGCGGGAACCGCATCTCGTCGACGACGATGAACACGATGTTCGGCTGACCGTAGCCGCCGCGGGCGGCACTGGCCGTGCGCTCGGCGGCGTCGGCGCGCTTGTCGAACAGGCCGGTGAGGACGGTGACGCCGCCCACGGCGGCCGCGGCGCCGGTGATGAACCGGCGCCGGTCGATCCGATGATCGGTGTGCTCTGCGGACATTGCGGCACCTCCTCGGAGTAGACCCCCGAGTTCGGTTTACTCCGGTCCTCGGCCGGGCACAGCGTTTTCGGCAATCGGGATGGGTGTCCGCCCGTGGTGCACGCGGGTAGAGTTCTGAGCGTTGGGATTCGGAGGCATCTTTCGTGATGCGAACTGATGGCGACAACTGGGACATCGTCAGTAGCGTGGGCCGCACCGCGTTGGGTGTGGCGACCTTCCGCGCACTGGAGTCGGTCCGGCCGGACGCGCTGGTCAAGGACGAGTTCGCGAGGTGGTTCGTCGACGCGGCCGCCGACCCCCACTTCGTCGGCTTGCTCGCGGACCCGTCCCCGCTCGAGGACACGCCGTTCTTCTTCCCCGGATTCATGGGCATCCGAACCAAGTTCTTCGACGACTTCTTCCTGTCGGCCGTGTCGGCGGGGGTGTCGCAGGCGGTGATTCTCGCCGCCGGGCTCGACGCCCGGGCCTACCGACTCGACTGGCCGGCGGGCACGACCGTGTTCGAGGTCGATCAGCCGAAGGTGCTCGAGTTCAAGCGCGAGGTGCTCGTCGATCACGGTGCGCACCCGAAGGCGGACCGGCGCCCGGTCGCCGTGGACCTGCGCGAGGACTGGCCCGCGGCACTGGCCGCGTCCGGCTTCGATCCGGGCAGGTCGTCCGCCTGGTCGGCCGAGGGGCTTTTGCCGTACTTGCCGGGCGCGGCGCACGACGCGTTGTTCGAACGGATCGACGGACTCTCGGCTCCGGGCAGCAGGCTCGCCGTGGACGGGTTCGGCAACGGAGCCGATCTTCGGCGTTTCGCGGCACTTCGGGAGAAGTACTTTCCCGTCAACCCGTTCGGGGACATGGACGTCGCCGAACTGTTCTACGAGGACGAGCGGGCCGATCCGGCGCGGTGGCTCACCGGGCACGGTTGGTCGGTCGAGCACTTCGCGCTGCTCGAACTCGCAGCCGACTACGGCGTAGAGGTGCCGCAGCTCCCGGAGGACCTCGCCGATCTGTCGACCCGGTCGACGTACGTGACCGCCGTGAAGTAGCGGGCCGTCACGGCCTCGGCAGTGCGGCCCGGACGCTCGCGCCGACCGCGGCCAGTCTGGCCCTGCGTACCGCCGACCACAGGGGTCGCAGTGTCTCCTCCCTGGCCGCGGCGCCGGTGGCGGTCTGCGCGCGACCCCCGGAGTCCCCGGCGACGGTCAGGATGGCGGCGACCTGGTCCGCGGTGTCGAAGATCCTCAGGGCGCGGACGGGTGTCGACCGGGGTTGGCCGTGGTGCGAGAGTTCGGCCAGCTCCTCGGCGATCCGCGTCCGCGGATCGGTGTCGTCCCGGGCGTAGCCGCCCTGCATCGACGCCAACGCCTCGGCCGCCTCCCGGACCGCCCGACGCAGCTCGAACTCGGCCTCACCGAGGCCTGTCTGCTCGGACTCGCCGGGAAGGACCGGAATCGGAAAGACCGTCCACCGCAACACGTCCGGACCCTCGACCGTCGGAACGAGCCCGAGTCCCGGCCGGCCGGCCGCGCCGACCAACACGCCCTGCCCGGAGTCGATCGCGGCACCGGCGAATGTGGTGCCGATCGGCAGTCCGCGGACGTCGCCTGCCGCGGGCAGGACCAGCGCGACCGACGCCTCGGGGTCGTCCGCGGTCAGCCGTCGCACCGCACGCAGCAGCAGGACGGGACCGGCGTCCTCGGGGTCCGGCCAGGGCAGGTCCCACTGCACCGCGGCCTCGGCGTCGCCGGCACCCACCAGGTGCATCGGGGCCCACGCCTGTACGGCGTCGATGACGTCGTCCGGCGAGCACGCGCCGGCGAGCCACGCGGCGGCCCACATGACGAGGGTGGAACTGGGACAGGACACGGTATTCCAGCATAGGTCGGCGTGGCGGAACCATGCCATCGGCGGGGTGTCCTAGCGTTGACGGCCGTGAGTGCACGCGACATGTACGGCGGAAACATCTTCAACGGACACACCCGCAGCAGGCGCCCCGAGTACCCCAAGGTGCCCGCTGACAAGGGCCTGGTCGTCGAGGACGCGGGCACCGGCTACTGCGGGGCGGTCGTCGGCATGGAGAAGACCTACGACGGCGATTACGTCCGGCTCGAGGACGGGCGGGGGCAGACCCGGCTGTTCGCCATGCGGCAGGCCGCGTTCCTGATCGACGGCAAGACCGTGACCCTGGTCCGGCCGACCGCGCCGAAGAAGCCCGCGGCGGCGACCCGCTCCGCGTCGGGCTCGACCCGGGTCGAGGGGCTGCGTGCGCGGACCGCGTTGCCGAGCCGGATCTGGGTCGAGGGCATCCACGATGCCGCGCTGGTCGAGCGGGTGTGGGGGCACGACCTGCGCGTCGAGGGCGTCGTCGTCGAGCACCTCGAGGGCCTGGACAACCTCGCGGACCGGCTCGCCGAGTTCGACCCGGGTCCGGGACGCAAGGTCGGTGTGCTGGCCGACCACCTGGTCGAGGGTTCCAAGGAGTCGCGGATGACCCAGAACCTCGGCCCCCACGTGATGGTCACCGGCCACCCGTACATCGATGTGTGGGAGGCGGTGCGGCCCAAGGCTGTTGGCATCGCGTCCTGGCCGAAGATCCCGCGCGGCGAGGACTGGAAGACCGGCATCTGCCGGGAACTGGGATGGGGTACGCCGCAGGACGGTTGGCGCCGCGTCTACGGCGCGGTGTCGAGTTTCCGCGACCTCGAGTCGCCGCTGATCGGGGCCGTCGAACGACTGGTGGACTTCGTCACGGTCGACTGACAGCGGCAGCCGAATCGCGGTCGCGGCCGACGGTCGCCGATTCTGGTTAGATGGTGGCGTGGCAGCGATAATCTGGCTGGTAGCAGGGGTATTGCTCGCCGCGGCCGAAGCGTTGACGGGGGACTTCTTCCTGCTGATGCTGGCCGGCGGCGCGCTGGCGACTGCCGGCGTCACCGCGGTGACGGATCTGCCCGTGTGGATCGACGCGGTGATCTTCGCCGTGGTGTCGCTGGCGCTGATCGTCGGGGTGCGGCCCGCACTGCTGCGCCGGTTCTCGAAGCCGCCGCTGCTGCCGACCAACGTCGATGCGTTGCCCGGAAAGCATGCGCTGGTGCTCGAGGAGGTGGCCGAGCACGGCGGTCAGGTCAAGCTCGACGGTCAGGTGTGGACGGCGCGGGCGCTCGACGCGACCGAGGTCTACCCACCCGGAACGACGGTGACCGTGATGGAGATCGACGGCGCCACCGCCGTCGTGTGGCGGGGACCGTAGATGTCTGCTGGTCCCGAAGTGACTGGAGGGGAACGCACGTGGCTGCACTGATTGTTCTTGCCGTGATCGTGGTGCTGGTGGTGATCGTGGTGGCGAAGTCGGTCACCCTGGTCCCACAGGCCGAGGCCGCGGTCATCGAACGGCTCGGCCGTTACGCGAAGACGGTGTCCGGGCAGCTGACGTTCCTGGTCCCCTTCGTGGACCGGGTCCGCGCGAAGGTCGACCTGCGCGAGCGGGTGGTCTCCTTCCCGCCGCAGCCGGTGATCACGCAGGACAACCTGACGGTCTCGATCGACACCGTCGTCTACTTCCAGGTGACCAATCCGCAGGCCGCGGTGTACGAGATCAACAACTACATCGTCGGCGTCGAGCAGCTCACCACCACCACGCTGCGCAACGTGGTCGGCGGCATGACGCTGGAGGAGACGCTGACCTCGCGTGATTCGATCAACGGCCAGCTGCGTGGCGTCCTCGACGAGGCGACCGGACGGTGGGGCCTGCGGGTCGCCCGAGTCGAACTCAAGAGCATCGACCCGCCGCCGTCGATCCAGGAGTCGATGGAGAAGCAGATGAAGGCGGACCGCGAGAAGCGGGCCACCATCCTCACCGCAGAGGGCCACCGCGAATCGGCGATCAAGACCGCCGAGGGCGACAAGCAGTCCAGGATCCTCGCGGCCGAGGGTGCCAAGCAGGCCGCCATCCTCACCGCGGAGGGCGAGCGGCAGTCCCGGATCCTGCGCGCACAGGGTGAGCGGGCGGCGAAGTACCTGCAGGCGCAGGGGCAGGCGAAGGCGATCGAGAAGGTGTTCGCGGCGATCAAGGCGGGCAAACCGACGCCGGAACTGCTTGCCTACCAATACCTTCAGACCCTGCCGCAGATGGCGCAGGGGGACGCGAACAAGGTGTGGCTGGTGCCGAGCGACTTCGGCGACGCGCTGAAGGGCTTCGCGAAGACGCTCGGCGCACCCGGCGACGACGGGGTGTTCCGCTACGAAACCACCGCCGAGGCGCCCGCCGCGCCGGTCGACGACTCCGACGAGGTCGCGGACTGGTTCGAGACGAAGACCGACCCGTCGGTGGCCCGTGCGGTCGCCGCGGCGGAGGCGGTGGCCCGGCAGCCGGTGGACACCTCCCTCATGCCGGAGCATCAGCTCGAGCCGCAGCACCGGGAGACTGGCGAGCTTCCGCCGGGGCAGTAGGGGAATCGAATCAGGGCCGCGGCGGTGCGGTGAAGTCGATCTGCCGTCGGGCGTTGGACAGCGTGGTGACGACGCAGGTGCCGATCGGGCCGCTGCGGTCGTAGAGGGTTGCGGTGCCGATCGAGATGCCGTCGGAGGCGACGGTGCTGTCGGCGCGCAGGCCGAGTTCGTACCCGAGCGGCAGTCTCGACAGGGTGACGGTCACGTCGGTGTTGATGTACCCGGCGCCCTGCGAGCCCCCATGGCAGACGTGGTTGGTCGCGTCGCCGAGCACGGCGCGACGCCGGTGGCCAGGAACGCCACGGAGGCCCGCGCCCGCACCTGCTCGTCCTGCACGATGACGGCGTCCGCGACCGTGATCCGCGTGCCTGGGCGGACGACTTCGCTGCGCACCTCGATCGGCTCGTTGAGCACGGGCCTGAACAGGTCCACCGTCAACCGGGCCGGGACGAATCCCGCCGGGCAATGGGTTTCGAGCTGCCGAGCGAGCGCACCGCAGACGCCCGTACCGCTCAGCTGCGTCGGCGCCCACGGGCTGACCGCGAGCTCGTCCGCCACGAGCAGATCCCCATGCCTGGTGAAGAAGCTGACCACCCGGTTCCCCTTCCGATCGTAGGTAACAAGATCGTCGGTAGTGCATCGAGTGTTGCCGACGTCCGCGGCCCGGGGACGAGAATGGCGGACGTGACAGACGCACCCACTCGGCAGCACCAGTGGAGGAGAATCGCATGAAGACCCCGTACCCACCCGGGCCGCGGATGCCGGCGGTCGCTCAGACCATCCTGTTCCAACGCCGCCGTGCACAGTTCCTCCCCGCCATGGCCCGCCGCTACGGTGACGTCTTCTCCTTGCGGGTGCCGCCCTACGCCGACAGCCTCGTCGTGTTCTCCCGACCCGAGCACATCAAGGAGATCTTCGCCGCCGGACCGCACGATCTGCACGCCGGCGAGGGGAACCAGATCCTCGGGGTGGTCATGGGCGAGCACTCACTGCTCCTGACCGACGAGGACGAACACGCGCGCGCCCGCCGGTTGCTCACGCCCGCGTTCAACGGAGCCTCGCTTCGTGGCTACCAGGACGTCGTGGCAGGCATCGCGGCCAGGGAGGTCGCTTCGTGGGAGGCAGGGCAGGAGGTGATCACCCTGGACCGGATGAACGCCCTGACCCTCGAAGTCATCATGCAGGTGGTGTTCGGGGTCGGCGACGACGCCACCCGTGCCCGGCTCGCACCGCGACTGCACCGGATCGTCAACCTCAACCCGCTGGTCTTCGTCGGCGCCGCGATGCCACGGCTCCGCCGATTCGGCCCCTGGAAGCGGTTCCAGGACAACAAGAAAGAAGTCGACGCCCTCCTCTACGCCGAGATCGCGGACCGCAGACGGGCTCCGGACCTCGCCGAGCGCAGCGACGTCCTCTCGCGGCTGCTCCACGTCGGCGCAGGCGATGACGACGACCCGCCGCTCTCCGATGCCGAGCTCCGGGACCAACTGGTCACGCTCCTGCTCGCGGGACACGAAACCACCGCCGCCGCCCTGTCCTGGGCCCTCTACGAACTCGCCGCCAACCCCGAGATCCAGCGGGAGACCTCCGAGGCCGCGCTCGGGGGCGACGATAAGCAGCTCGAGGCGGTGATGAAGGAGGCGATGCGCCTGCACACGGTGATCGCGTCCACCGCACGCAAACTCACCCGAGACATGACGATCGGCGGTTGGCAGCTGCCGGCGGGCACCGTGGTCAACACCTCGATCCTGCTCGCCCACCGCAGTGGCGAGAACTATCCCGACACAGCGCAATTCCGGCCGTCGAGATTTCTCACCGGAGAGGTGGCACCGAACACCTGGCTGCCGTTCGGTGGCGGGGTGCGACGGTGCATCGGCGCCGGCTTCTCGGTGATGGAAGGCGCCACCGTGCTGCGCGAGATCCTCACCCGCTGCCGCCTGTCGCTCCCGGAGGCCGCGGGGGCCGAGCACGGACGGGTGCGCAACATCACCAACGTTCCCGCGGGCAAGGCTCGGATCGTCGTCACGCCACGGTGAACAGTGCAACCGCATCGCCTCCACCTCTGCCGATGCACTGTGTGCCCGGTGTCTGGGGACCGACCGGCTGTGGGGCGTTGGCGCGGACGTACTTCCTGGACTCGTCGCACATCAGTCGTGCACGGATGCGAGGTGCCGTCCGGAAGTCGCAGGCACGCCGCCTGCGTTGACTACAGAAGGTGCAACCAGCTCAATCGGCCTCGGGGCCTTGGGATCTCGTCGTTGGGGTGGTGCCACACGCGACGTCGGCAGCCGGCCGTCACCGTGCTTGCGCCTCTTCCATTCGCACATATGTACGAGTATCGTCGGGTGTATGGAACTCGCCGAGATGCTCGCCTCGCCGTCGGGGGTGGAGGCGTGGCGTCTGGATGAGTCGGAGTTGCTGACGGCTGTTCCGGAGCTGTCGGTGCGGTTGCGTCAGCTGGAGGCGTTGCGGGTTCGTCTGGTGCACGAGGTCGATCAGCGGTGTGTGGCGGAGCGGGTGGGTGCGTCGTCGCCGGGGGTGTGGATGTCGGGGGTGACGGGGATGGTTCCGGCCGCGGCGAATCGTCTGGTCAAGTTGGGTCGGGAGTTGTCGGGGTTCCCGAAGGTGGCTGCTGCTCTGGACGGCGGTGAGATCGATGTCGAGCGGGCGTGGGTGATCGTGCGTTTCGCGCGGAGTGTTCCGGAGGGTGCGGCAGATCTGCTCGGCGAGTTCGATATTGACACCGACCGTGCCGATGGTGAGGGGTTCGGTGACAGCGGTGAGGATGCCGTCACCGCGTGCGCGAACTACCTGTTGCTCGCTGCTCGCGGTGAGGATGCGACGGAGCTGGCTCGGCGGGCGCGGGCGTTGCATCTGCTGCTCGAGCGCGAAGGCGGCGGGGTGCCGGATGCGGAGAACGCGGAGCTGAACGAGTTGTTCGCGTCGCCGAGTCTGGGTGGGCGGGTCCATGTCAAGGGCCACTTCGACGCGGAGACCGGGGAGGCGTTGTTGACGGCGTTGTCGGCACTGTCGAAGCCGCGGCCGGGTGCGGGTGCGGGTGATCCTGGTGGTGAGGGCGGTGCCGATCGTCGCGGTCCGGCGCAGCGTCGTGCGGATGCTCTCGCGGACATTGTTCGGGGGTATCTCGATTCGGGGTGTGCGCCGGTGGAGGGTGGTGAGCGTCCGCACGTGTCGGTGTTGGTCGACGCGGACGCTCTGGCTGAAGCCGCGGCCGCTGCGGATCCGGACCGCTCGGGGGACGGGCATCGGCCGACCGAGCCGGCCGGTGCCGCAAACACGCGGTCCGTTCAGCGCCGTCGTGGTGGCAGGCGCGGACCATCGTGGATGCCGTGGCTGGGGCCGATCTCGGTGTCGTTGGCGGTTCGTCTGTCGTGCGATTCCGTTGTCACGCCGATCGTGATCGACGGCGAGGGGAATCCGCTCGACGTGGGCCGTTCCACCCGGCTGATCTCCAGCAGACTCCGCAAGGCCCTCGCCGCCCGGGACTGTGGTTGTGTGTTTCCGGGGTGCGGGCGTCCCGCCGCGTGGACGGACGGGCACCACATCCGGCACTGGTCCAACGGTGGCCCTACGGCGTTGTCGAATCTGGTGTTGCTGTGCAGGTTTCATCACACGGTGATTCATCGTGGTGACTGGCAGGTGTTCATCGGCGAGGACGGGCATCCGTGGTTCCGCCCGCCGCGCTGGGTGGATCCCGAGCGAATACCCGTGCCGGCACACAACCGGCGCCAGCACTTCACCTCCGCGGCCTGAACCGCGACCACCTTGCGGGCATCGCCCCGGCACCATCCGCTGTGGGGTGGTGTCGGGACGATGCCTGCAGCCGGTTCTGTCCAGGCGCCGCGACCGGACCGGTCACCAATGGGTTCGCCACCGCGATAACCGCTGCGAGAGTGCTGGCGCCCGGTCTGAGACTGTGCTGTCACGCGAGGCGGACGGGTTGGCGCAGAATCGTCTTCAGCTTCTCCGGTGCCGTCTTGCGGGCGTCGTTGAGGTAGATCTCGTGGTGGTCGCCGTTGAACGTCAGGCCGTGCTCGGGCATGAACTCGTCGTGCAGCCGGGCCAGGGTGGCGGCCTCGTCGTCGTAGGGGCCGAGGTGCAGAATCTGCAGGCTCCGACCCTCGGCGAGGGTGACGGGGCGCAGCAGTTCCAGGGCGGGGAGGTCCTTCTTGGCGGCGGCCGTCGCTCGTGCCTGCTCGATGTCGGCAGAGGTGATCCACTCCGGCTGCGCGATCATCATGGTCCAGTCCCAGCCGTCCTTCTCGCGGGTGACGAAGGTGCTCGGATCGGCGGCGCGCCAGAGACCTTCGAGCGGTGCGACGACGAGATCGCGGCCCTGTGCGTTCTTGCTCGCGAACTTGATCGCGTACGCGGTGGCGTAGAGCGCCTCCACGGCAGCGGCGTACGCGACCGACGTGTTCGGGTCGCCGTGACCGTCGACGGCGATGTAGGTCATCTCCGGGACGTCGACAGCGGTGAACTCCTTCGCCGCCGGCGCGTACAAGCTCTTGTGCGCCTTCTTGATGTCGTACTTGTCCATGTCGGCGCCTTTCTGGCGTGCGAGGACCTGTTCGGCCCAGTGAATGTCGGCCCGGATCATCGCCTCGGCGTAGTCGAAGAGGGCGGCAGCCTGATCGGGGATTGGCGACTGCCGGAGTCGTTGCTCGCGCAACTCGTCGAGGTGCGCCTCGAGCTGGGTGACCCGGCTTCGCAGTCGGCCGGTGACCGCCGGCGCGCCCAGGTCCGGGCTGTTGGCGATGCCGATCAGGACGCGTGCCCGGATCGGGTCGAGGGAGTCGATGGCGTCAAGTGTCTGAGTCGACGCCGTCGAGTGACCTTGGCCTGTGAGTCGGTACGTCACCCGCCGGGACCGGGTCTCGGTCGAGGGGACGGGCTCGATGAGGCCTTTTCGGGCGAGCTTGTCGAGGAGGTAGTAGATCGACGAGAAGCCCAGTGACGTCCACTCGCGCATGCCCCGGTCCTCGATCACGCGGTCGAGGTCGTAGCCGTGCCGGGGTTGCTCGGCCAGGAGTCCGAGCAGGGTCAGTTCGGCATCCGTCAGGGGGTCGGTCACGCCGCTACTCTAGCGCTGGAGTAGTTGGGCGTCGAGGGGGCGGACGTTCCTGGGGAGTGCTCAGGAACGTCCGCTCAGGTGATGAGCGCCTTGGCGACCCCGCACACCGCGACCGCCCACAGCACCGAGGTGAAGGTGCCGATGATGAACTGCTCTGAGGCATTCGGTTCGCGCAGTTCGGGATACCGTGCCAGGCCCTTGACCGCGAGGACAACGGCGAGTCCCTCCGGCCAGCCCGCGAGAATCGCGACAGCCACCGCGGTGCGTTCGAGCACTCCGATGGTCCGGCCACCGCGCAGCGGTCCGGGGCTCGCGGGCGACTCGCCGGTCGGCGGTCCCGCGTCGGGCTGGCGCTTGGCGATCCGGAACGCGGCGCGGGCCAGCGGAGCGCCACCGGTCGCGGCCGCGGCCACCGCGATCACCAGGGTGGCGCCCAGTGCGAACCCCTTGACGGGATGCGTGCCGGTTGCGGCGAGCGCGGCCCCGCCCAGCGCCAGCGACGCGACGGCCGGGCTGATCCACAGTGGGATCCTGTTGCCCGCCAAGGCGACCGGAGCCAGTGCAGCCACGCCGAGCAGGACCAGGGCGAGTGCGGTCATCGGTCGGCATCCTCCAGTAGTCGCTCGGCGAGTCGCCGGCCGGCAACCTCCGCCTGCCAGCCTGCCACCGACAGGCGTTGCGAGACTGCCTGTTTGCTGATCCCGAGCCGCTCGGCGGCCTCCGCCTGGGTGAGCCCGTCGCGCATTGCCGCGACCGCGGACCGGCCTGCGTCCGACCGTCGCGACACCAGCAGCGCCAGCAGCATCACCGCGGCCTCGGCGTCGGCGGCGCGGTGATCGCCGGACCGATCCGGGCCCCGCACCGAGACCGCTCCCGGCAGGTTCTTCGCCCGTTCGACCGCGACCCGGGCCGCCTCGAAGGCAGGCCCTCGGCCGGCCCGGGTGCTGGCGGGCAGGGGCGTCTCGACCGCGCCCACGCCGATGCCGACGCTCCACTGACCGCGGGTGGCGAGGTCGAGGGCGAGGTCGACGACGAGGGCGGCATCGTCGGTGACGGCCTGGACCTCGTCGCCCGCGGTGCGTTCGAACGGTCGTGCCAGCTCGATGGCCGCGAACTCGTCGAGCAGCGGCGCCACCCTGTCGACGTCGCGTCGGCTGCCTCGCTGGTCGACGGTCAACACGAACATCCGTCAAGGCTAGAAACTTGAAACCTCAAAGTCAAGGCTTGAGGCTTTACTGCACTCTTGCCAGTGTCGGGGCTTGACCGCTAGGCCTCGGACGTGACCTCGCCGACCGGTTCCAGCGACTGCTCGAGCGTCGCCGCAGGACCGGCGGGCACCCCCATCCGGGCATCGAGCACCAGGCCGAGCACGCCGATCGTGATGCACACCCCGGACAGCGCGAGCAGCGCCGGATCGGTGTCCCCGCCGAGCGCGTTGCCCAGCACCACGACGCCGATGGTGCCCGGCACGATCCCCACGAGCGTCGCGAGGACGTACGGGACGAACCGGATCGAGGAGATGCCGCTGCAGTAGTTGATCACCGAGAACGGGACCGGCGCTATCAGCCGCAACGACCCCACCGCGAGCCAGCCGCGCCGGGCCAGCCGATCGTCGATCTTCTGGATCGCCGGATGCGTCATCCGGGCGGCGACGACGTCCCGCCCGATCGCGCGCACCAGCAGCAACGCCAGGGCGGCGCTGAGCGTGGTCGCGGCGACCGCGATCAGTACTCCGGTCGCCGCGCCGAACAGCAGGCCGGCCGTCACCGTGAACACGGTGCGGGGGACCGGCGCCACCGTGACCACGGCATGCACGGCGAAGAAGGCCAGCGGGAAGGCGGGGCCCATCGACCGGGACCAGTCGCGCATCTGCTCGACCGACGGGTGCGGGGCCAACAACGCGATCGCGCACAGCGCCACCACCAGCAGCAGTGCCCCGATCGTCCTCGGGTCACGCAGGCGCCGTCTCACGGCTGCCAAGGCTACCTGTGCCTCAGGCAGGGTGCCGATCAGTCCGGTGCCGTCCCGGCGGGATCGCGACGGCAGGTCACCGTCGCGATCCCGCACGTGCGGCCGTCGCCGTCGCGGCCGGTGACCTGCACCACCGCCACCATCCGGCCGGCCCGGACCACCTCGGCGTCGAAGACGGCGGGACGGTCGAGGGTGACGGGCCGGAAGAAGTTGATCCGCAGCGAACTGGTCTGCATCGCAGGAGCCACCCCGCTGCCGCTGAGGGCGCTCCCGGCGAGGTCGTACGCGCAGGCCTGAATCCCTCCGTGCATGACGCCGATCGAGTTTGCCAGCGACCGGTTCGCCGGCACCGTCAGCCGGGCGCCGGTCTCGGTGCGCTCGAGGCGACCGCCGATCAGTTCGATCGGCGGCGCGGACGGTCCGTCCACGGCCTCGACGTGGTCGGCCACCGCACCGCCTCGGGTCGGCTCGACGCCGTCGACGAAGTTCCCCCACGCGGTGCCCGTCGCGATCAGGGTGCCGCCGCCGTCGACCACCCGCACCGAACTCAGCCCGCCGTCGGGGTCGAGTCGTTCGAGGCGGCTCTCCGCAGTGAGTCGGCGGCCCTGCCAGCCGCTCGGCCGCACGAAGTCCACCGACAGTTCCGCGCTGACGAGTCCGGACCGCCGACCCCTGTGCTCGAACATGGTGAAGCCGAGGATGTCGTCGAGCAGGACACCCAGCGCCGCGGTCGACACAGGCTCGGAGCCGGGGGCGAGGTCCATCGTCATCTGATTTCGCCCGTCGACTCGGACGGGCGGCCCCACCCGGAACAGTGCTTGCGGTGTCCGAAGTGGGGCCGGGGCAGTGGCCCCGCTGTTACTCATGGCGCGAGGTTACCGAGGGGTAGGTGATCCACGCGACAGCCGCCCGAATCCGTGCGGCTAGCATCACAGAACAATGACTGTGTCCGAATATCGAGAGGAAGCAGACACCGTGTCACAAGCTCCTGTGTCACACGCTTCACAGGCCGAGGATGCTGCCCGCGACTACGCGGCCTGGCAGCAAGCGGTGGCCGCGGTGCTCGCGAAGGCCCGTCGGGTCGACGTCTCCGAGCTGCCCGCAGACCCGGAACGACTCCTCGACACCACCACCTACGACGGTGTTACCGTCGCGCCGCTCTACACGCGCCGCGACGAGACAGCCGAAACCACGCTGCCCGGCGAGTTCCCCTTCGTCCGCGGTCGCGACGCCCACCGCGACGTGAACCGCGGCTGGCAGGTGAGCGCCGCATTCGGTGCCGGCGAGTCCGAGCCGAAGGTCGTCAACCAGGCGATCCTGGACGGCCTCGAGAACGGCGTCAGCGCCATCTGGCTGCAGGTCGGCGGCGACGGGCTGCCCGCGGATTCCCTCGCCGCCGCGCTCGACGGCGTGCTGCTCGACCTCGCCCCACTGACGCTGGACGCCGGTGCGGACGCCGTCGCCGCGGCAGAGCAGGTGCTCGCGGTGATCGACGCGCGCGCGGCCGCCGGTGACGGCGTCACCGACCGCGCCGCGGTCACGGTCGGCCTCGGTGCCGCACCGCTCACCAGCCGGTTCGCCGGGCATGCCGACGTCGACCTCGCCGAGGCCGTCGCGCTGGCGCGGACCGCGGCCGACCGGGCCGAGACCGTCCGCGCGATCACCGTCGACGGCACCGCGTTCCACAACGCGGGCGCGTCCGACGCCGAGGAGCTCGGTGCTGCGGTCGCGGCGGGAATCGACTACCTCCGCGCGCTCGTCGACTCGGGTGTGACGATCTCGAAGGCGTTGGGGCAGATCGAGTTCCGGCTCGCCGCCACCGACGACCAGTTTCAGACCATCGCCAAGTTCCGGGCAGGCCGTCAGCTGTGGGCCCGCATCGCTCAGGTGTGCGGCGCCTCCGAGTTCGGTGGCGCACCGCAGCACGCGGTGACCTCTGCCGCGATGATGACCCAGCGTGATCCTTGGGTGAACATGCTGCGCACCACCCTCGCCGCGTTCGGTGCCGGCGTCGGCGGCGCCGACTCGGTCACGGTGCTGCCGTTCGACGTGGCGGTCCCCGCGGGCACCCTCGAGACCTCGGCGTCCTTCGCGGCCCGCATCGCCCGCAACACCCAGCTGCTGCTGCTCGAGGAGTCGCACCTCGGCCGGGTGCTCGATCCGGGTGCCGGCTCCTGGTACGTCGAGGACCTCACCGCACAGGTCGCCGCGAAGGCGTGGGAGTTCTTCCAGCAGATCGAGGCCGACGGCGGATTCGCCGCGTCCCTCGAGTCGGGACTGGTCGCCGACCGCATCGCCGCGACCCGCGAGCAGCGCGCCTCCGACATCGCGCACCGCAAGACCGCGGTCACCGGCGTCAACGAGTTCCCCAACCTCGCCGAGGCCCCGCTCGCCGACGGCCCGTCGCCGCTGGCCGGTGTGGCCCGCTACGGCGCGGCGTTCGAGGCCCTGCGGGACCGCTCCGACGCCTTCCTCGCCGAGCACGGTCACCGGCCGAAGGTGCTGCTCGCGGCGCTGGGCCCGGTCGCGGAACACAACGGCCGCACCACCTTCGCCTCGAACCTGCTCGCCTCCGGCGGCATCGAGGCGGTCAACCCGGGCACCCTCGACCTGGCCACCGTCACCGGCATCGTCCGGGACTCGGAGACCACCGTCGCGGTGCTCTGCGGCACCGACAAGCGCTACGGCACCGACGGCGTGCCCGCGGTCGACGCGCTGCGCGCGGCGGGCGTCACCACCGTGCTGCTGGCCGGCCCGGAGAAGACCTTCGCCGACGCGGAGGGCGCGGACCGTCCCGACGGCTTCCTCACCGCCCGCATTGACGCGGTCTCGGCGATGTCCGAGCTGCTCGACACCCTGGGAGCGAAATGAGCATCCAGCACGAGATCGGCAGCTTCGCCGACGTGCCGCTGACCGACCCCGACTTCCCGGCCCCGTCCGCGCCGACCGAGGCCGAGGTCGCCGCGCACATCGCGGAAGCCGCTGAGGCGAACAACTACGCCGCTGAGGACGTGGTGTGGTCGACGCCCGAGGGCATCGACGTCAAGCCGGTGTACACCAAGGCGGACCGCGACGCGGCCCAGGCGTCGGGCTACCCGCTCGACAGCTTCCCCGGCGCGGCCCCGTTCCTGCGTGGCCCGTACCCGACGATGTACGTCAACCAGCCGTGGACCATCCGGCAGTACGCCGGGTTCTCCACCGCCGCCGAGTCGAACGCCTTCTACCGGCGCAACCTCGCGTCCGGGCAGAAGGGCCTGTCGGTCGCCTTCGACCTGGCGACGCACCGCGGCTACGACTCCGACCACCCGCGCGTGCAGGGTGACGTCGGCATGGCCGGCGTGGCCATCGATTCCATCCTCGACATGCGTCAGCTCTTCGACGGCATCGACCTGTCCCAGGTGTCGGTGTCGATGACGATGAACGGCGCGGTGCTACCCATCCTGGCGCTGTACGTCGTCGCCGCGGAGGAGCAGGGCGTCGCGCCCGAGCAGCTGGCCGGAACCATTCAGAACGACATTCTGAAGGAGTTCATGGTCCGCAACACCTACATCTACCCGCCGAAGCCGTCGATGCGGATCATCTCCGACATCTTCGCGTTCACCAGCGCGAAGATGCCGAAGTTCAACTCGATCTCGATCTCCGGCTACCACATCCAGGAGGCCGGAGCCACGGCCGACCTGGAGCTGGCGTACACCCTCGCCGACGGCATCGAGTACATCCGCGCCGGCCTGGACGCGGGCATGGAGATCGACAAGTTCGCCCCGCGGCTGTCCTTCTTCTGGGCGATCGGCATGAACTTCTTCATGGAGGTCGCCAAGCTTCGCGCCGGGCGACTGCTGTGGGCTGAGCTGGTCGAGAAGTTCGAGGCGAAGAACGCCAAGTCGCTCTCGCTGCGCACCCACTCGCAGACCTCCGGCTGGTCGCTGACCGCGCAGGACGTGTTCAACAACGTCGCGCGCACCTGCGTCGAGGCGATGGCCGCGACCCAGGGGCACACCCAGTCGCTGCACACCAACGCGCTCGACGAGGCGATCGCGCTGCCGACCGACTTCTCGGCCCGCATCGCGCGCAACACCCAGCTGCTGCTGCAGCAGGAGTCCGGCACCACCCGGCCCATCGACCCGTGGGGCGGCTCGCACTACGTCGAGTGGCTCACCAACGAGCTGGCCAACCGGGCGCGCGCGCAC
Organism: Rhodococcus sp. NPDC127527; assembly: GCF_042672245.1. Taxonomy (NCBI): domain Bacteria; kingdom Bacillati; phylum Actinomycetota; class Actinomycetes; order Mycobacteriales; family Nocardiaceae; genus Rhodococcus; species Rhodococcus sp. NPDC127527. The sequence goes on along the minus strand of NZ_JBHXVP010000016.1, from coordinate 73,900 downwards.
ATCGCCGAGGTCGAGGAGGCCGGCGGCATGGCGCAGGCCATCTCCGAGGGCATCCCGAAGCTGCGCATCGAGGAGGCCGCGGCCCGCACCCAGGCCCGGATCGACTCGGGACGGCAGCCGCTGGTCGGCGTCAACAAGTACGTGCCGGACGAGCCGGACAGCATCGAGGTGCTCAAGGTCGACAACACCAAGGTGCGTGCCGAGCAGCTCGCGAAGCTGCAGCAGCTGCGCGCCGAGCGGGACGAGGCGGCCACCCAGGCCGCGCTTGCCGAGCTGACCCGCGCCGCCGCCAGTACCGAGGGCGGCATGGAGAACAACCTGCTCGCCCTGGCCGTGAACGCGGCCCGCGCCAAGGCCACCGGCGGAGAGATCTCCGACGCGTTGGAGAAGGTGTACGGGCGTCACCAGGCCGAGATCCGGACCATCAGCGGTGTGTACCGGGACGAGGCCGGAAAGTCGGAGAATATCAGCACCGCAACGGAACTCGTCGAGAAGTTCGCGGAGGCCGAGGGTCGCCGCCCGCGCATCCTGGTCGCGAAGATGGGCCAGGACGGACACGACCGCGGCCAGAAGGTGATCTCCACCGGCTTCGCCGACCTCGGCTTCGACGTGGACGTGGGACCGCTGTTCCAGACCCCCGAGGAGGTGGCCACCCAGGCCGCCGACGCCGACGTCCACATCGTCGGTGTCTCCTCCCTCGCCGCCGGACACCTGACGTTGGTGCCGGCGCTGCGGGAGGCGCTCGCCGGGGTGGGCCGTCCCGACATCATGGTCGTGGTCGGCGGCGTCATCCCGCCCGGCGACTTCGACGAGCTCTACCAGGCGGGCGCGGCCGCGATCTTCCCGCCCGGCACGGTGCTCGCCGACGCCGCCACCGGCCTGCTGCGCAAGCTCGCGGAACAGTTGGGACACGATCTGAGTGCCGCCGACTAGCCGTCCGCCGCTGGATCTGACCGCACTCGGCGACGCGGTCCTCGCCGGCAGGCGGGGGGAGATCGCCAAGGCGATCACCCTCGTCGAGTCCACCCGGACGGATCACCGGGAGCAGGCGCAGCAGCTGCTGCTGCGCCTGCTCCCGCACGCCGGCGGCGCCATCCGGGTCGGCATCACCGGGGTTCCCGGGGTGGGCAAGTCCACCACCATCGAGGCCCTCGGGATGCACCTGATCTCGTTGGGGCACAAGGTCGCCGTGCTCGCCGTCGACCCGTCGTCCACCCGCACGGGCGGCTCCATCCTCGGCGACAAGACCCGGATGCAGAACCTGTCGGTGGAGCCGAACGCGTTCATCCGGCCGTCCCCGACCTCGGGCACTCTCGGCGGCGTGGCGAAGGCGACCCGCGAGACCATCGTGCTGCTCGAGGCCGCCGGCTACGACGTGATCCTGGTCGAGACCGTCGGTGTCGGGCAGTCCGAGGTGACGGTCGCGAACATGGTCGACACGTTCACGTTCCTGACCCTCGCCCGGACCGGAGACCAGCTGCAGGGCATCAAGAAGGGTGTGCTCGAGCTGGCCGACATCGTCACGGTGAACAAGGCCGACGGCAAGCACGCGATCGAGGCCAAGGCGGCGGCGCGGGAGTTGGCGGGCGCGCTGCGGCTGATCTACCCGCACGACGCGCTGTGGAAGCCACCGGTGCTGACGATGAGCGCGCTCGAGAACGACGGCGTCGACCGGTTCTGGGACGAGGTGCTGCGGCACCGCAAGGTCCTGGGCGACGCCGGGGAACTCGAGCGCAAGCGGCACCAGCAGCAGGTGGACTGGACCTGGTCGATGGTGCACGACCAGCTGCTGCGCCGGCTCGACACCGATCCCGCGGTAAAGGCGATCCGGGGTGAGGTCGAGCAGCGGGTCCGCGAGGGGTCGCTGACGGCGGCGCTGGCCGCGCATCAGATCCTGGACACCTTCGACGGTTAGGCGACTCGGGGGACAGGGATCGCAGCACACGATGCCGAACGGAGTTGACGTGGCACAGAGCTCGTGCGCTGCGCCCCCGGGTCGCAGCCGAGTCCGAAACGTCCTGGCCGCGACCGGCCTGCTTGCGGCAGTCGCCGCTGCGGTGGTGGTCCCGCCGGTGCTCGCCCGGTCCACCGCCGATCGACTCGACCGGCTGACCGCGGCCGGCGCATCCGAGGATTCGGTCGCGCCGCCGGAGATCGAGATCGCCTCGGCCGTATCGAGTCCGGCCGGCCTGGCGGCGCTCGCCGCTGCCGCCACGCAGGCGGGCAAGCCGTACCGCTGGGGCGGAACGGGGCCCGAGGCGTGGGACTGTTCGGGCCTCGTGCAGTGGGCCTTCGGGCAGGCAGGCGTCGACCTGCCGCGGGTGAGCGAGGATCAGGCGCTGGTCGGCGACCCGATTCCGGTGGAGGCGATGGCTCCCGGTGACGTCATCACCTTTCGCGACGCCGCCGACCACGTGGGCATCTACGCGGGATTCGGGCAGGTGTTCAACGCCTACGACGAGGATGTCCCGATCGGCCTGACCGGGCTCGCCGACCTCCCGCCCATCCACAACGTGCAGCGGTTCTGAGCCGATGCGGCTCCGCCGCAGTGGTGTGCTTACGGAGTCTCCGGACTCCGTAAGCACACCACTGCGCGTCAGCGCAGCAGGCTGGTCTCGATCAGGTCGTGGCCGAGGTCGAATCGGATACCGTCCGGGTTCGTCAGTCCTGGTCCGCGGTACCAGGACTGGTCCGCTTCCGGGTGTGGGCCCACCAGTCCGACGCGACCGCCGCCGTACGGGGTCACGACGGCCGCGACCGCATCGTTCGGGTAACGGGCCAGGACGGTGGCGCCGATCGCGTCCCAGTCGTCGCCGGGCACCGTGAAGGCCGCCCCGTCCTGGAAGAACATGTGCCGCTTCCGGCCACGCCAGTTCACCTCGACGACGGTGTCGGCGGTGTCGTCGACGGTCGCGTCGTCGGTGCCGACGTACTGCCGCACCCGGCCGGGGAACAGGTCGTAGCCGGGATCGGTGTCTGCCAGGTACGCGCCGAGACAGAAGCCGAGGTAGGTTCCGCCCGCCAGCACCCACTCCCGCAGGTGCGGCGCGTAGGTCCGGGTCCGGCGCCACGCTGGTTTGACGGTGCCGCCGCCGGGCTGCGCGTAGACGGTTGCCCCGGCGAGCGATTCGGGGGTGACGTCGTGCTCCTCGTCGGGCCCGACGTACACCGCCCGCATCGGCGACGGGGCCGACTCGAGCAGGTGCGCCACCGATTCCGCGCAGCCCGAGCACGCCGCCGGGCCGCGGTAGACCAGTGCCACGGGACGCTCGTCGGCCCCGACCAGCCGTGACACACCCAGTGCCCCCGCTACGCCGACCGCGCCGATGCCGGTGGCGCCGATCAGGAAACGGCGGCGGCTGACCGGATTCACGACTGCCGCTGCCGGGCGGTCGCGCGGGCCTCGGCCCAGCGCCGGACCCGGGAGGTGATCGAGGTGACCAGGCCTTCCAGCGGTCCGCGACCGGCGGTTGCGCGCCACGCCACCGCCGCGACCGCCATCACCAGCAACTGGCGCAGGTAGCCCTCCCATGGCCCGTACACGTCGAAGTCGGAGTTGATGAACGCGATGTGGGCGACGTAGACGGTCAGCGACATGGTGCCGATCGCGACGAGCGGCGACGTCATGATCCGGACGACCCGTTCGAGCCCGGGCCGTCGGATCTGGAAGAGCAGCAGGCACAGTCCCAGCCCGAGCAGCGAACTGCCGATCGTCGCCGTCAGATCGAGGGCCGTGCCGGTGTGCGGGGTGGCGACGGACATCCACCACCACGTGTCGGTCGGCACCCATCCGTCGCCACCGAACGCGATGAGCTCCTCGACGGTGTCCGGATCGGACAGGCTCATCAGGTGGGTGAGGCCCTCGAACGGGTGCAGAAGCGTCCAGGACACCGCCTGGGCCAGCACGAACAGCACCGCGCCGACGCCGGCGAGAATGGTGCTGGTGCGGACGGAGCGCAGGTCCATCCGGCCGACGACGATGCCGACGCAGATGTAGCTCATCCACACCAGGGCCGGGAACTCGCCGGTGAACAACAGCTGGGAGGCCGTGTCGAACGGCTTGTGCAGCAGCGTCTCCCAGGAGATCTGGCGGGCCAACACCTCCGGTAGGTGGGGACGTACGAGCTGGCTGACCACGGGTGCGAGGCCGGTGACTGCCACCGCGACGACGGCGACCGTGCGGGTGCTCAGGAAGATCAGCGGGATCGCGAGGAGGAACATCACCGCGTAGTACGTAAGAATCACGACGCCGTAGTCGACGTGGGTGTAGCCCAGCGTCAGGCCGATCAACCCGATCACCGCGGCGCGCGCCGCCAACGCCGCCGTGATACCGGTGGCGCGCGGTCCACGGGTCACCTGCCCGCGTCCGGAGAGGAACGCGATCGCGACACCGGCGAGGACGGCGAACATCGCCGCGGCGTGCCCGGCCGAGATCCGGTACATGAAGGTCGGTTCGCCGTCGTCCGTCGCGTCGAGCAGAGAGTGCACGGCGATCATGCCGAGGACGGCGAGGCCGCGGGCGAGGTCGACGCCGGTGAGCCGGACCGCGCGACGGCTGCGGGGCGTGGTCGCCGGAGTGGTCGGGGCGGGGGTGGTCATGGGGTCATCACCGCATCGATCAGGTCGAGGCCGGCGGCGGTGCCGACGTCGACTGGGGTGGGTAGTCCGGAATCGGCGAACCAGTCGCCGTCGGCCTCGGGGTGCGGGCCGACCACCCCGACGCGGCCGTCGCCGAACCGGGACGTCAGCGCGGCGACCTGGCCGTTGGTGTACGCGGCCAGCACATGCATGCCTGGCGGAAAGTACCGCGGCAGTTGGAAGGTCGGGCCGTCCTGGAAGTACATCGGCTGCGGACGACCACGCCACCGCACGTCGACGACGGTGGCCTCGGGTCCGGCGACCTCGGACCGCGCGGTGGAGATGTAGCGGTCGGCGTCTGCCGGCAACAGGTTGAAACCCGGCGTGGCGCCGGCGAGGTACCCGCCGAGACAGAACCCCAGATACCGTCCGCCACCGGCGACGTACTCGCGGACCGTGTGTCGATGTCGACGCATCCGCCGCCACGCGGGGCGCAGTTCGTCTCCGCCGGGTTGGGCGTAGACGGCCGCGGACCGCAGGACGTCGGGCGCGAGCGGCAGGTCCTCGTGCGGGCCGACGTAGCGGACGTCGAAGTTCCACCGGCTGTGCGCGAGCAGCGCGGCCACGGACTCCGCGCAACCGGGCAGGGTGGCGCCGCCACCGCGGTACACCAGGGCGAGGGGGCGGCGGTGCGAGTGCCTCACGCGTGCACCGCCTGCGCCGGGACGCCTTCCCACCGGGTGTGGGCGGGCAGTTCGTCGCCCTTCATCAGCAGGGACAGCGGACCGAGTTCGGCGTGTTCACCGACCACCGCGTCGTAGAGCACCACCGCGCGGGTACCGACGGTCGCGCCGGCGCCGACGGTGACCGTGGACATCTTCATCACGCGGTCCTCGAACAGGTGCGTCTGCAGCGACACCCCGGCCCCGATCACCGCGTCGTCGCCGACCTGCACCAGGTCGAACTCGGTCAGGTAGGTGGTGCCGATCCAGACCCGCCTGCCCATGCCCGCGCCGAACCAGCGCAGGATCATCGGCAGGAACGGGGTTCCGGTCAGCTGGCCCAACAGGACAGGCACGGCCGCCGACTCGTACATGCCGGTGGCGAATTCGGACCGTCGTACGAACTTGGCCCACAGCGGCTCGACCCGCGGCCGGTAGGTGCCGACCAGGTTCTTCTTCACCGCCGCGGAGAACAGCACCACCCCGAGCGCCGTTGCCAGTGCCAGCAGCGGAGCCGAGACGATCGTCCAGGTGAGGGTGCTGGCACGGGCGATCAGCGACAGTCCCAGCAGATAGAAGTACAGACTCACCCCGATCACCGTGGGGGGCAGCACGATCCGGAAGAACTCGATCCACCAGCGGTGGGCGACGACCGCCCGGCTCGGCGCGAAGGTCTCCGCTTCGTCGAACTCGCCGCTGTCCTGGCGGGCGGGCAGGTAGAACGCCGGATTGCCGAGCCACGACGTGTCCGGCGGAACGCCCTCGGCCGGCGGGACGGTGAGCACACCGACCAGCGAACCGTCGCCGGTGTGCATGCCGCTCGGCAGGACCGCGGCGTTGCCGATGAACGCACGGGTACCGATCTCGGTGGGGGCGAACGTCATCCGGCCGTTGCAGAACGTGCTGCCGCCGAGGCTCGCCATGTCGGCGACGAAGCTCTCCTCGCCGATGGTGAGCAGGTCGGGGTCGATGTGGGAGACGGTGGAGACCTCGGCGCCGCGGCCGACCTCGGCGCCGAGCAGGCGTAGCCACGGCACCGTGTACAGGGTCGCGTAGAGGGTGTTCGTGTAGAGCAGGCTCATCTCGAACAGCTTGTCGGTGGCCCACTTCCTGACGCCGAGCGCGGACGCCTCGGCGAAGGTCCCGGTCGGCAGCGACGGCAGGATCAGCTTCTTGCCGAGCGCGACGACGGCGCACACGCTGACAACGTAGAGGGCACCGGAGGCCAGCGTCGCCAGCAGCGAGGCGATCATCCCGTACTCGAGCAGCACCGCCCACACGAGCACCAGGCTCGGCACGATGGTCGCGATGGTGAGCGCCTCGAGGGTGAGCACACCGAACGCGGTGAGCAGCAGCAACTTCGGGGTCCACTCGGGTGCCGGGCCCGCCGCGGCCATCGCCTCGACACGCGGGTCGAGGGCGGGCACCGGTCGCGGCGGCGAGCCCGCCCAGCGGCTGTGCGCGGGTATCGCCGCGCCCTCCGCCAGCACCGACTGGTCGCCGAGCATCGCGCCGTCGCCGACGACGGCGCCGGGCTCGAGCGCACAGTTCGCGGCGACGTACGCGTGTGCACCGACGACGATCGGCGCCACGACGACCTGGCGGCCGACGACCCGCCACGGCCGCACGTCGGTGTTCGTGCCGAGCGAGGCCCCGGCGCCGATGGTGACCAGCGCGGGGAACGAGACGGTCGCGGTGCCGATGTGGGTGCCTGCACCGACCCGGGCGCCGAGGGCCCGCATGAACGGCGCCATCAGCGGCGACCCGCTGAGCACCGGCATCGGCGCCAGCATCATCAGGTGGTCGACCATCCACAGGCGGAGATACGTCGTGCTCCAGAGTCGGTAGCGGCCGGGACCGATCCCGGCGGACAGCGGCCGGATCGCGAGGACCGGGACCACCCACCGCACCACCAGGTACGACGGAACGGTGGCGATCAGCAGGTCGACCAGGGCGTCGAACGACGGCTGACCGCCGTGGCGGACGTACACGATCGAGACCGGGATCGTCACCACCAGCAGGACGAGCAGGACGAACAGTGCCTGCAGCGTCCCGGCACGCCGGACCGCGGCGTTGCCGATCGGTTTGTCGTCGGTGCGGTACGTCGGCGGGACGGGTGGCGGAGGGCGACCGTTGCCACCGGTTCCGACGAGCGTCGCGGCCATCGCGCGGATCGTGGGGTTGGCGTACACGTCCCGGATGCCGGCGGCCGGGTGCATGCCGCTCTCGCGCAGCCGCGTCACCAGCTGGGCTGCGGCGAGGGAGTGACCGCCGAGTTCGGTGAAGAAGTCGGCTTCGACGGACACGTCGTCGTCGGGCAGGCCGAGCAGGTCGGCCCACAACCGGCGCAGGTCGTGCTCGACCGGGTTGCCCGCCGCGACAACGGGGCCCGTCGGCCCGGAAAGTCGTCGGCCGGTGGGGGCGGGCAGTCGGGGGCGGTCGACCTTGCCGCTCGGCATCATCGGTAGCTCGTCGACCACGTCGAGAAAGGCGGGGACCATGTAGTCGGGCAGCCGGCGGCCGGTCTCCTCGTGCAGGCGGGCGAACAGTTCGGCGAGGGCCCCCGGGCTCGCGTCGGCGCCCGGCATCAGCACCACCCAGGACGCCAGTTGTTCGACGTCGGCGACCGTGACGAGGGAGACGACGGCGCTGGCGACCGTGTCGTCGACGAGCAGTACGCTCTCGATCTCGCCGAGGTCGACGCGGTGGCCGCGGATCTTGACCTCGCTGTCCGCGCGGCCGAGGTACTCGACCTCGCCGTCTTCGGTGATTCGGCCGAGGTCGCCGGTTCGGTAGATGCGGCCGCGGATTCCCGGGATCGGAAGGTCGAGGAACCGGTCGGCGGTCAGGTCGGGGCGGCCGACGTACCCGCGAGCGACACCGGGGCCGCCGATGCAGATCTCGCCGACGCCGCCATCCGGGACCGGCTGTCGGTTCTCGTCGAGGATCACCACCGAGTAGGTCGGCAGCGGGACGCCGATCGTGACGGGACGGCCGGGCACGAGCTCACACCAGGTTGCGGTGACGGTCGCCTCGGTCGGGCCGTAGGTGTTGAGGATGCGTCTGCCGGGGCGGCCCCAGCGCTCGACGAGTTCGCGTGGGCAGGCTTCGCCGCCCACGAGGATGCTGCGCAGGAGCGGGAGTTCACGGGGGATCGTGGCCAGCAGGGTCGGCACGCAGTACAGCACGGTGACCGCGTTGTACTCGAGGAAGTCGGCCAGCTCGCCACCGAGCCGCCCGGCTCCGGTGGGTCCGGCCACGAGGGTGGCGCCGACAGCCCACGTCGGCCAGATCTCCTCGATGGAGAAGTCGAACGAGATGGTCATCCCCTGGTACACGCGGTCGTTCGGCTGCACGTCGTAGACCGTCGGGACGATGTCGAGGAAGTTGCAGATGCTGGACTGGGCGACCTCGACGCCCTTCGGGCGGCCGGTCGAGCCCGAGGTGTAGATGATGTATGCGGCAGGATCGCGATGTTCGACCTGGAACCAGGGGCGCGTTGCGGGCTGCTGGGCGATGAGACCGGCCTCGCCGTCGACTTCCGTCCACGGCACCCGGAGCTCGGCGAGGGTGCCGGCGAACGCGGAACTGGTGAGTACGAGATCGACGTCGGCGTCCGAGGTGATGTAGTCGATGCGGTCGGCGGGCGAGGCCGGGTCGATCGGCACGAAGGCGCCGCCGGCCTTGAGCACCGCGAGGAGGGCGACGTACGTCTCCGGCGAGCGCTCGAGCAGGATTGCCACCCGGGCACCGACGCCGGCGCGGAGGCTGATCAGGTGGTTGGCCAGCTGGTTCGCTCGCCACTCGAGGTCGGCATAGGTGAACCGGCTGCCGTTGCACTCGAGGGCGATCGCGTCGGGGGTGCGGTCGTATGTCGCCTCGAAGACGTGCTCGAGGCGGCGGGAACCGGTGACCACTCGTGGGAGGCGGACTGTCGGAAAGTCCGTCTGCGCGCCTGACATCGGTGTCCTTTGACGTAGTTAACTGGGGGCAAATTGTCCGTCCGGGTGGCACAGTCAAGCACGTCTGGAACGGGTGAACCTGATTTCCGAAGACCCGGCCGAATGCGGTGTCGAGCAGTCGCAGATGCCGGGTTCGCCCACGTCGAGGGTGTCTGTGCTGGTGACGGTCGGGTTGGTTCGTCGAAGGCGGCCTCGGCCGGCCCGCGTCAGGGGCGGGTCGGCGACCTCGGAATCACCCGGAGAATCACCCGATCGCCGCCGGCCGAGTGAGCACGCTCACGCTTGCGGGCTATTCCTGAACCGGAGTGCAGGGATCGGTAGGCTAATTCGGACAAGTCACGGGAATGCGGGAAGGTGGGCGAGCATGTCGACTGCGTCGATACTGCCGCTGCGCACTCGTTTGCTACGTCGTCTCGACGAGAACGCTGCGCTGACGGTCGTGTGGGGACCGGCCGGTTACGGAAAGTCCACATTGGTCGAGTCGTGGCTGGGGAAACTGACGGGAGTGAGCGTGTCCCGGGTCGCCGAACCGGCCGACGCAACGGCGCCGGAGTGGTACTGGGACGAGGTGAGGCGCGCGGTCGCCACCATCACGAACCACCCGGCGGTGCTGGTCGTGGAACGGCCCGACAAGGTGACGGACCCGAATGGCTGGGATCTGCTGCGGGAGATCTGCGGCGACCACCCCGATCTCCGCACGGTCGTCACGGTTCGTGACGCGGGCTTCTTCTGGGGCCGTGGGATACCCGGACGTGACCTCACCATCGTCGGTCCGGCGGAACTCGAGTTCACCGCGGACGAGGTGGTCGAGTTGTGCACCGCCCACGGGCTGGGCCTGTCCGAACGGACCGTGCGCCAGCGGCCGGATCTCGTCGCCGGGCACCCCGCGTTGACCGAGCTGGCACTGAACGTGGCTCGGGTGTTCGGTCACCAGATCAATGCCGAGCGGTCGCATGCAATCGCGCTCCTGTGCAGCGGCAACGACCGGTACGTGCAGTCGGAGCTGCTCGGGTCCGGGCTGGCCCCGCACCTGCGGGAGCTGGCGGTGACGCTCGCGTCGGTGGGGACGCTCTCGGTGGGCGCGGTCGCCGCCCTCGGTGTCGACGACGCCGAGGGCGCGCTCGCCGCGCTCGAACGAGGAGGGCTGATCTTCCGGCTCCCGGGCGCGTCCGGGCTGCGGTGGCGATACCCCGCGGCCGTGCGTGCGTCGCTGCTCCGGCTCGCGGAGCAGGAGGGGGCACGGCCACCGGACGAGGCCGCAGCGGGACTCGCCCGATGGCTGGCCGACAACGGTGAACCGGTAGAGGCGATTCGACATGCGACCGAAGCGGGAGAGTGGCGCCTGGTGGTCGACCTGATTCTCGACCGATGGGTCGAGATCGGGATGTCCGAGACGCACGTGCTGATCCAGGCGCTGACCGCCATTCCCGACGCCATCGTGCGATCCAGTTCCACCCTGTACTACGCGCGTGAACTGGCCGCGCGGGTCGCCTCCGATCGGCCGCGGCGGTTGATCCCGATGCTGACCGAGAGCCGGGACCTCGAGGCGGTCGCCGTCCAGTACTCCCCGGAGAATGCGGTACTGACCGGAACGCTGCGGTCGGTCGTGTTCCGCTGGCGGGGCGACCACGAGGAGGCCGTTCGGCACCACGAGTTGCTCGCCGAATTGTCTGTCGGGCTGCTCGCGGACCGCACCGACGAGGCTCTGCGCTCGGCTCGACTGCCGTTGTTGTGGTTGCACCTGGGGCAGTCGAGCCAGTTCCACGACGATCACACCCCGGCCGCCCAGTTCTTCCGACTGGCGTTCGACGGCAGCGGCGATCGGTGGGACGACTTCGTCGGGCGTCAGGCGGCAGGCCACCTCGCCCTGCTGTACGCGCTGCGCGGCGACGTCGGCGCCGCGGAAAAATGGATCGAGAGGGAATCGGCGTACGGGGAGACGCCCGGGTGGGTCGGGACCGCCGTCGGAATTCCGGCGGCGGTCGCTCGCGGACTCGTCGCCCTCGACCGAATGGACGTCGATGGCGCTGCCAGTGCGATCGACGCTCTGCCCGAACTCCAGCACACGGTCGAGTACTGGCCGTTCGTGGAATACACACGCAGTCAACTCGACCTCGCGTGCGGACGACCCGAGGTGGCCCTGGACAGGCTGGACCGCACCACCTCGCGATTCCGCAGATGGATCACTCCTGGCTCGCTCGCGCGGCCGCTGCTCGCCTCGATGACGATGGACCTGCGCACGGCGATGGGCGAGGGCGCGGCCGTGCTGACCCACGTAGACCGCGGTGGCGACCGGATGCACGTACTCGTCCGCCTGGCGACGGCACGGGCCGCCCTCCTGAGCGGCAACGCCGCCGCGGCGCTGGCGCACACCGGTCAACTGACCGGTCGGGACATCGGGCACACACGAGTGCGATTGGAGGCGTTGCTGATCGAGGCGATGGCCCGGATCGAGATCGGTGACCACGACGGCATCCACCGTGCCTGGAACCGGGCGGTGGCGCTGACCGTGGACACCGGACTGCTCCGGCCGCTTTCCACGGTGCCTGCCGAGACGATCACGGTGCTGTCGGAGATGGGGACTCCGCCGCCGGCGGACTGGCGTGAGCTCGATTCCGCCGGTTTCCGGTCCCCGTATCCAGCGCCGCCCGTCGTCGTCGACCTGACCGGCCGCGAGGCCGCAGTGCTCGCGGGGCTGTCGCGGGGCGACTCGGTGGCAGGTATCGCGGAGGGCCTCTACGTGTCCCCGAACACCGTCAAGACACAGTTGCGCAGCCTCTACCGCAAGCTCGGCGTGCACTCCCGGGCCGAGGCGCTGGACGAGGCTCGGCGCCTCGGCCTGCTCTGACGGTCAGCGTGCCCCGACCTCGGTCAGGAACTGTCGAAAGAACGGCAGTTCCGCGAGTCGGTCGAACGGCCAGGGGAGCGCCGGCCGCGCCGGAGTGGTGACGACAGCGGTCGTTGTCGGCGGGGTCGTGGTGGTCGCCGGGGTGGTGGTGGTCGGCGGGGCAGCGATGGTCGGTGCGGGGGGAGCGGTCGTGGGTGCGACGGGTGTCGGAACGGGTGCCACAGCGGTCGTCGGCGCCGGAGCGGGCGGCGTGGTGGTCGGTGCGACCGGCGCGGCAACCGTGGTGGTCGGCGCGGGAGCAGGCGGCGTGGTGGTCGGTGCGGCAGGCGCGACAGCTGTGGTGGTCGGGGCCGGAGCCGGCGGCGTGGTGGTGGGCGTCGTCCCGGACTTGTTGCCTTGCACGGTAGTTTCGATCAGGTCGTATGCGAGCTGCGGATTCACCGCACCGTCCGGGGACAGCCCGTCGTCGACGAACCAACTGGAGTCCGCCTCGACGTGGGGTCCCGTCACCCCGACACGTCCCTTCCCGAAATCGACTGCGAGCGCAGCGACCTCGCCGCCCTTGTAGGTGGCCAGCACGGTCGCGTTGTGACCGGGTTCGAGGTCGAACGCCGGCGGGTCCTGGAAGTAGGTGGTCTTCTCCTGGCCCCGCCACACGACCGTGGAGCGGTGCGGCTGGACGTCCCACACCGTTGCACCCGGTTTGGCGCTGTACTGCGAGGTGTCACCGGGCAACAGGTTGTAGCCGGGTGTCGCCCCCGCCAGGTACCCGCCGACACAGAATCCCAGGTAGTTGCCGCCGTTGCGGATCCAGTCGCGGATCACCCCCGAGTACGGTTTCATCGCCTTCCACGCCTTGCTCAGGCTGGGCCCGCCCGGTTGGGCGAACACGGTGGCGCGGGCGAGTGTCGCGGCGGTGATGGGTGTGTCGTTGGGGCCCACGTACTCGGTGCGGAAGTGTGACGGTGAATTGCGCAGCGCCACGGCAACCGATTCCGGGCAACCGCTGCACGAGGCGGGACCGCGGTAGACGAGCGCCAGTGGGCCGCTCGGTGCCGCCGTGGGGTTCGACTGTGCCGCTGCGACGGTGGGCATGCCGACGAGCGCCAGCACGAGTGACAGAACAACCAGGATCTTCCGGTGGTTGCGCACCGTACCTCGCTCTCGTTCGCCCCCTGGGGTCAAGACATTACAGAATCTTGGTCAACTGAGCGGAATTCGACGTGAATAGCGTCCGATTCGATCGACGAGGCCGGCGAAGAACTCCTGGGGATCGGTCTCGACCACGACGTCGGCGTTGAATGGACGTCCCCACATCCCGTACCAGTCGGCGACGGTGCAGGCGCGCGTGAGTGTTCCGGCGAGCTCGACGTCGACGGTGGCCGGGCGGGTACGAAAGTCGACGGTCCGCAGGGCGACGGCCGCCGCGAACGGATCGTGCATGTGCGCGAGGAACCCCTGCCCGTGGTCGCGGTGGAACTCCAGGTAGAACCGGATGGCGTCGGACAGGTGCCGGACCACCGGATTCGAGGCGCGCGAACGGGTTCCGGGTGGATCGGTCTCGGCGATCAGCTCCTCCGGGGTGCTGCCCGCGACCGTGGCGAGCCGGCGTAGGTGCTCGGGTCGCATCTCGATGGTCTCGGTCACGTCCAGCGGGCAGATCACCGGCAGACGGCCGGCGGGCGCGGCAGAGAACGCGTCGAACACCTCCCGGGCCGCCTCGGGGTCGACGGAGATGTTCCACTCCGCCTTCGGCGTCGTGTTACCCGGATGGTGAAACGCGCCGCCCATCACGACGATTCGGTGCAGCAGGGTCGGCAGCGCGGGTTCGATCCGCAGCGCCAGGGCCAGGTTGGTCAGCGGCCCGGTGACCAGACCGGTGATCTCGCCGGGGCGGGACCGCGCGAGGTCGACCCACGCCCGTGCCGAACTGCGCTCGGACACGGATCGATTCGAGGCGGTCAGACGCGCGTAGCCGATTCCCTGCGGGCCGTGGGTGTCCTCGGTGGTGCGCAACGGATCGGTCAACGGCACCGGCGAACCCAGTGTGACCTCGATGTCGGGTCGCCCGCACAGATCCAGCCAGGCCAGATTGTTCGCGGCGACCTGCGCGGCGGGCACGTTGCCCGCGGTGCTCGCGATGCTGAGGATTTCGGCCTCGGGGCTGGCCAGCAGGTACAGCAGTGCCAGCGAGTCGTCGATTCCCGTGTCCACGTCGAGGATCAGTGGAACCCTTGCCATCTCGGCTGTCATGTCAGCCCTCGATCCGCGCAGCGGCACGGTGACGCACCGGGAAGTTCATCGAGCCGTAGCGATATTCGCGCACGGGGTCGATTCTGCCAGTTCGCGTGCGTGGCTGCCCCGGCACCGCCGTGGTGTCCAGTCGACGATCGAACGCCGTCCGCGATCACACCCAGTGCGGTGCGTCCGCACCCCAGTCGTGGGCCGGAAAGGGGTACTGCGAACAGCCGGGCAGTGGGGGCCGGGCCGTGGTGACCGCCCCGTGGGTGACAGTGGTGTCGGGTCCGGGCTCTCGTGCGGCCGCGGGATCGTCGACCCGTCCGGGCGCGTCGAGCAGCCATCGGGCGGTCCGGGCCAGCGACACCGCCACCGTCCTCCCGAGGCCGTCGCCGTCCCGCAGCGTCAGCGCGTCCACCATCCCGGCGGCCAACAGGTATCCGCTGGCGTGGTCGAGCGCCTGCACGGGCAGGGCTCCCGGGTGCTGGCCGCCCTCGACCAGCGCGATGCCGGTGGCGGCCTGGACGATGGAGTCGAATCCGCGCCGCTGCGCCCACGGACCGTCGGTGCCCCAGGCGCTGACCGATCCGTGCACGATCCCCGGTGTGAGTTCGGACAGCCCGTATCTGTCGAGGGCGCCGGGACGGTAGCCGGTGATCAGCACGTCGGCAGTGGAGATCAGCGCGCGCATCGCCCGCGCGCCGTCGTCGGAGGACAGGTCGAGCAGCGTGGACCGCTTGCCCTGACCGGTGTCGCGGTGCTGCCAGTCGATCTCGTGCAGGTGCGGCGGATCGACACGGAGCACCTGGGCGCCGAGCAACGCCAGCGCCCGGCCCGCGACCGGGCCGGCCAGGACCCGGGTCAGGTCCAGAACCCGCAGCCCGGCGAGCGGTCGGACCGGGTCGGTGGCCTTGGTGGAGTGACCCAGCGGCGTCGCGAGCGCCGCCGCGGTCGTGTCCATCCGGACGATCGGTCCCGATCCGGAGGCGATGCCCTGCGGATGCCGCGTCCACTCCGCTTCGGTCCGCACGCGCGCCGCGATCGCGCCGGCCTCGGCGGCCCGATCCTCGATCTGCTGCGCCGACAACGTGCCGATGCGGGACGAGAGGATCCCCGCGTCGGCGTCCTCGGCAAGATCGAGTGCCCCGAGCAGTCGGGTCCGGTGGTGTGGGTAGTTCGCATGGGTGCGGACCCACCCGTCGGACGCGGCGAAGAACCCCGACATCTGCGCGAAGCCCGACACCGGTTCGCCGTCGATGCGCACCATCCGGTCCCCGGCGAACGACGCGGCGACCCGCTCCGGGTCGAGACCCCAGGGGTGCGGATCCCGTCCCCGCGCGACGAGCAGACGGTCGACGGCGGAGGCCAGCGCTCCGACGGATCCCAGCGCGAGCGCGGCGGTCGGCAACCGGGACGCGAGGTAGCCGTCGCCGGGCGGGAAGACCACGCGGCCCGAGTGGTGCAGTAGCGCACCGCCGTTCTCGTAGTCGGTGACGAGTACCTCCGCGGACACCATTCCTGGACGGTATACCCGTCGCCGGCAGCGGCGGCTGATTGCCGCTCTCGGTGATGTCGACCCGCACGGCCGGGCAGTAGTGATCCTGCTCGGCGTGCTGACCGCCTCGCGCGACTACGTCCTCCGGACGGTGATCTCGAAGCCTGCCGCGCGCAACCGATCCGCCAGTCGGTCGCCGATCGCCGTGGCCGGCGTGAGCACGCCGGCGGCGTCGGGCAGCTGGTCGCGGTCGAGCGCCAGCGCGAGGGCGGATTCGCCGAGCATCACCGCGGTGGCCGCGTAGCCCGGGTCGCCCTTGGCCCGGATCCGTGAGGTGTACCGGGCGCCGGTCGTCGTGGTCGTGTACACGTCGGTGGTGAAATGCCCCGCGTTGCGCGTCTTCTCGCTCGGCCCCTCGCCGGGCTTCGGCAGCACCCGGTCGAGGACGTAACGCGTCGGCGCGAAGGCGAGCCCCGCCATCAGCGCGCCGAGTCCGGCCGCGACACCGGCGGCCAGCACGGGGGAGAGTGGGGACTGGCCGACGCTCATCACCTCGCGGTACCGGAAGGTCCTGCCGTAGGCCCAGTTCCGGAGCGCGTTGCTTCGGCGCACCACGCGGGTGTTGGTCGAGCCCATCACGAACGGTGCGGTGCGGCCCTTCAGCCCGGGCGCGATGTCCGAGCCCTTCACCAGGTCGACGTCGGACTGACGGCCGAGGTCGGGTTCGGCGGCGAGATCGGGGCTCAGCGAGTACGGCCCGGCCGCGATCCGGCGGGCCGCCTTGTCCTTGGTGACGGTGTCGACCAGGCCCCGCATCGAGTCGATGGTGCCGCCGCTGACCCCGCCGCGAAACGAGCTGACCACCAGAGTGGTGTCGGTGAGCTCGCCCTCCCCGTCCGCGGCGACCTGCTCGTAGAGCACGTGAACGCCGAGATCGGAAGGGATGGAGTCGAATCCGCACGAATGCACGATGCGGGCACCCGTCGCGACGGCGGTCTCGTGGTAGCGGTCGATGGACTCGCGACCGAAGAGCACCTCGCCGGACAGGTCCGCGTAGTCGGTGCCCGCCTCGGCGCAGGCGCGGACCAGGTCGATGCCGTACTTGGCGTACGGGCCGACCGTGGTGATCACGACGTGGGTGGCCTTCGCCAGCGCGGTCAGCGAGTCCGGGTCGTCGGCGGAGGCGACCAGGATCGGCCACTCGGCGGCGCCCGGGAGCCCCTCGCGGACGCGCTCGAGCCGGTCGCGGGAGCGTCCGGCCAGTCCGATGCGGGTGCCCTGCGGTGCGTGCCGGGCGAGGTAGTCGGCGGTGAGCCTGCCGACGAAACCGGTGGCGCCGTAGACGACGACGTCGAGCTCACGAGTGCGGGTCATGGCGTCAACCCTAGGTGTGACCGTCCGTCACGTCCACGCCCCGCCCGCTGCTCCCGAATGGCGCATTCGGTCGCTCGAGGTGACCAAATGGGCCATTCGGGAACTCGCGGCGGCGGTGACGCCGTGCGGTCACCAGGGTGAGGGCTGGAAGTCCTTGAGGAAGCAGCCGTACAGGTCCACGCCCGCCTCGCCCTGCACGATCGGGTCGTACACCCGGGCAGCGCCGTCCACCAGGTCCAGCGGGGCATGGAAACCCTCGTCGGCCAGGCGCAGCTTGGTGTAGTGCGGGCGTTCGTCGGTGATCCAACCGGTGTCCACCGCGGTCATCAGGATGCCGTCCTGCTCGAGCATCTCCTTGGCGCTGGTCCGGGTGAGCATGTTCAGCGCGGCCTTGGCCATGTTGGTGTGCGGGTGACCCGGACCCTTGTACGCCCGGGAGAACTGGCCCTCCATCGCGGAGACGTTGACCACGTACTTGCGGCGCGCGGACGACGCGGCCATCGCCGGGCGGAGCCGGTCCACCAGGATGAACGGCGCCACCGAGTTGCACAGCTGCACCTCGAGCAGTTCGATCGGGTCGACCTCGCCGACCGTCTGCACCCAGCTGTTGGTGTGCGCGATGTCCGGCACAAGGCCGCCCGCGTCGATCGCGATGCCCTGCGAGATGCGTTCGGGCGTAGCCGAACCCGCGACCAGTGCGAGCTCGGTCACCTGATGCACGATCGACTGCGACGCCATCGGCAGCGAACTGGCCAGCGAAGCGGGATGCGCGTCACTGGTCTTGCCGAAGGTCACCACGTCCGGCAGTTCGCCCGCGGGCAGCGGCCCGGACTCCGCCTCGACCAGCGCCGAGTAGGAGCCGGCCGACCGGCGGACGGTCTGCGCTGCGTTGTTGATCAGGATGTCCAGCGGGCCCTGCGCCGCGACCGAGTCGGCGAGCGAGACCACCTGCGCCGGGTCGCGCAGATCGATGCCGACCACCCGCAGGCGGTGGATCCAGTCGGCGCTGTCCTCCATCGCCTTGAACCGCCGGATGGCGTCGTTCGGGAAGCGGGTGGTGACGGTCAGGTGCGCGCCGTCGCGCAGCAGGCGCAGCGCGATGTACATGCCGATCTTCGCGCGTCCGCCGGTGAGCAGCGCTCGGCGACCGGTCAGGTCCGTGCTCGCGTCCCGCTTGGCGTGGCTGCTCGCCGCGCACTCGGGGCACAACTGGTGGTAGAAGGCGTCGACCACCGTGTAGCGCTGCTTGCAGATGTAGCAGGGCCGCGGGCGGATCAGGGTGCCCGCGCTCGAGCCGACGGTGGGCGAGGAGATCAGCACACCCGCGGTCTCGTCGTCGATGCGGTCGGGCGAACCGGTGGCGGTCGCGGCGACGACCTCGCGATCGGCGTTGGAGATGGCGTCGCGCGCGGCGATCCGCCGTCGGCGCTTGAGCTGCTTGAACATCTTGCCGCTGGCGCGCTGCAGGGCCTGTGAATCGGGATGATCCGCATCGAGGTCGCCAGCCTCGGCGAGGACGCGGATGCAGGTTTCCAGGTCGGCGGGATCGATACCTGTCATTGGTTGTGCCATTGGTTGGTAGCTCAGTCCTGATCTCGTCGTGCTGGTCGCGACGAATTCTACCGAATTGGCCACAACCAGCCGATTCGGCCGTCTCCGCTGGTGACATCACGCCGCCGGGCGAGGAAAATTTGACGCGTCGGGGGATCCGTCGGACCGCAACGCCCGCTTCCCGCGAGTACTCGATCGTGGGGTCTGACCGCGTGGCGTCCGACAGTACGAAAGGCCACGATCATGAACGACAAGGCCATGAGTCAGGGCACCACCCAGCTTCTCCTGCATGCCGAATCGGTGGCTGCGGTCGAGCTGCCGGTCCAGAAGGACGGCCCTTACCTGCCGGAACTGACGGACATCGACCTGCTGGTTCGCGCGCCCGAGGCGCGCCGCGATTTCAACGTGGGCGGTTCGGGTGTCACCGTCGCCGTCCTGGACACCGGGCTGCGCGGCAGTCATGTGGATTTCGCCGGCCGGGTGGCACCGGGTCGCAACTTCACCGCCGACAACGGCGGCGACCCCGCGGACCCGACAGACCGGCACGGGCACGGGACGGCCGTCGCGGGCATCGTCTGCGCGGGCCGCATCCACACCGGGGTCGCACCGAACGCGCGCATCGTGCCGTTGAAGGTACTCGGCGACGACGGTCGCGGTCGCTTCGCCGACGTCGCGCGCGGGCTGGACTGGGTACTCGATCACCGGAGACCGCTGGGCATCTCCGCTGTGTGCATGTCGCTCGGTGCGGCCGACAACAGGGCGACCGACACCGACCTGCCGGGCGACTCCATCGGTGCGCTGCTGCAGGAACTGACCGACGCCGGCGTCGCCTGCTGCGTCTGCGCCGGCAACGAGTACCACGCGCACGGCGGGCTACAGGGCATGAGCTATCCGGCGATCTTCCGCCAGACCCTGAGTGTGGGTGCGGTGTACGACGCGGACGAGGGACCGTTCCGATATCCGGACGGGGCGAAGGCGTTCTCCACCCTGCCGGACCGGCTGACGCCGTTCTCGCAGCGACTGCACCACAAGGTCGGCGGTCCGTGCGCGACCGACATCTTCGCGCCGGGATCGCCCGTCACCTCCGCGGGCATCCGCAACGACACCGGTGAGTCCATCCAGTACGGGTCGAGCCGGGCGACGGCGGTCACGGCCGGGGTGGTGGCGTTGTTGCAGTCCTTCCACCTGCGCACCACCGGGGAGATTCCGACGGTCGCCGACGTCAAACGGTGGCTGCTGCGCGGGGCCACCGTCGTCTACGACGGCGACGACGAACACGACAACGTCGGACACACCGGGTTGACCTTCCCGAGAATCAGCGCGGTCGGGGCGCTGTTCGCATGTGCGAAGGAGCTGGCGACGCGGGAACTGGTGTCGGCGGAGCGGTTGGCGGCCAAGGCGCACTGACCGGTAGAAGATGTAGGTCATCGACAACAGGAACGACAGACGACGAAGGCCCCGGATCGAAATCCGGGGCCTTCGTCGTCTGTCTCAACTCAGAGTGCGCGAGGGGGGACTTGAACCCCCACGTCCATTAGTAGGACACTAGCACCTCAAGCTAGCGCGTCTGCCATTCCGCCACTCGCGCTTGCACACTCTTCGATCTCGCCCGCCTGCTCGCTGCGTGCTGGGAAAGATTAACCCAGACCGGGCCAAAGGCCAAAATCGCGTCGTCTGTGCAGGTGAGGGACGCAGGAGTCGGCCCGTCGGACCGAAATTCGACGATGCTCGGTGGTAGGAAAGGGGAGTGCCCGACATCGATGACACTGTGAATTCCGTTCCCGGCCGCGCCGAATCCGAGGTCGTCGACCTCGTGAGCGCGCTGATCCGATTCGACACCTCCAACACCGGCGACCTCGCGACCACCAAGGGTGAACGTGACTGCGCGGAGTGGGTGGCCGCCCGGCTCGCGGAGGTCGGCTACGAGACGGAGTACGTCGAGTCCGGACAACCGGGCCGCGGCAACGTCTTCGCCCGGCTGCGGGGCGCGGATCCGTCGCGCGGCGCCCTGATGATCCACGGACACCTCGACGTGGTGCCCGCCGAGCCGGCGGACTGGAGTGTGCACCCGTTCTCGGGTGCGGTCGAGGACGGCTACGTGTGGGGCCGCGGCGCGATCGACATGAAGGACATGGTCGGGATGACCCTGGCACTGGCCCGGCAGTTCAAGGCCGAGGGCACCGTGCCGCCGCGCGATCTGGTGTTCGCGTTCCTGGCGGACGAGGAGGCGGGCGGCACGTGGGGGTCGCAGTGGCTGGTGGAGCATCGGCCGGACCTGTTCGAGGGTGTCACGGAGGCGGTCGGGGAGGTCGGCGGCTTCTCCCTGAGCGTGGCCCGCCCGGACGGCAGCGACGCGCGGCTGTACCTGGTCGAGACCGCGGAGAAGGGGCTCGGCTGGATGCGGCTGACCGCGAAGGCGCGGGCCGGCCACGGCTCGTTCCTGCACGAGGACAACGCGGTCACCGTTCTCGCCGAGGCGGTCGCCAGGCTCGGCCGGCACACGTTCCCCCTGGTGGTGCCGGATTCGGTGGCCGAGTTCCTCGGTGCGGTGACCGCCGAGACCGGGGTCGAGTTCGACCCGCACTCCCCGGACATCGACGGCACCCTGGAGAAGCTCGGCACCATCTCCCGGATCATCGGCGCCACCCTGCGCGACACCGCGAACCCGACGATGCTGCGGGCCGGGTACAAGGCGAACGTCATCCCGCAGACCGCCGAGGCGGTGGTGGACTGCCGGGTGCTGCCAGGCCGGCTGGAGGCGTTCGAGCGGGAGGTCGACGAGCTTATCGGCCCCGACGTGACGCGGGAGTGGATCACCAACCTCGACTCGTACGAGACGACCTTCGACGGGCGCCTGGTGGACGCGATGAACGAGGCGATCCTCGCGAACGACCCGAACGGGCGCACCGTGCCGTACATGCTCTCCGGCGGGACGGACGCAAAGGCGTTCGCCAAGTTGGGAATTCGCTGCTTCGGCTTCGCGCCGCTGCAGTTGCCGCCCGAACTCGACTTCACCGCGCTCTTCCACGGTGTGGACGAGCGCGTGCCGGTGGACGCACTAAAGTTCGGTACGCGGGTGCTCGAGCACTTCCTGGCGAACAGCTGACCCCGTCCGTCGGGCCGAACCCCGCCCCTCGACCGAAAGGACTCCCATGTCGCACGACCCGTACGGACCGCTGCCGGACCTGCCGACCTTCGAACTGACCTCGCAGGACATCACCGAGGGCGGCACCGTCCCGCCCGCCCAGCGCAGCGGCATCTTCGGCGTGCCGGGCGGCGAGGACATCTCCCCGCAGCTGTCCTGGTCGGGCTTCCCACCCGAGACCAAGAGCTTCGTGGTGACCATGTTCGATCCGGACGCGCCCACCGCGTCGGGCTTCTGGCACTGGGCCGTCGCGAACATTCCCGCCTCGGTGACCTCGCTCGCCGCCAACGCGGGCGACGGCACCGGCGCGGGACTGCCGGACGGCGCCGTGACCCTCAAGAACGACGGCGGTGGTCACCGCTACCTCGGGTCGGCCCCGCCGGTCGGTCACGGCCCGCACCGCTACATCTTCGCCGTGCACGCGGTCAGCGTGGAGACGATAGAGGGCCTCGACACGAACTCCACCCCGGCGTTCCTCGGCTTCAACCTGTTCGGCCACGCGATCGCCCGCGCGACGCTGACCGCCACCTTCGGTCACTGACCACACGCGCCGAGGGCCACACGGATTGAATGGGGGTTCATGGTCCGTTTCCGACCGGAGACCGGACCATGAACCCCCATTCAATCGGATCCCGTTGAATCAACCCCCGTTGAATCAAGGTGTGGGGATGTTCAGGCGCGGGTCTCGGCGCCCACCGCGTCGGAGAGGGATGCGTAGCCGCCGGCGCGTAGCCGATCGGCGATGCCCTCGTGGATCCGCTTCATCCAGAACGGTCCGCCGTAGATGAAGCCGGTGTACCCCTGTACCAGCGAGGCGCCGGCGAGGATGCGTTCCCACGCCTGATCGGCCGTCTCGATGCCGCCGACGGAGATCAGCGTCAGCCGGTCGCCGACCCGCGCGTACAACCGCCGCAGCACCTCGAGCGACCGGTCGGCCACCGGGGCGCCGGACACGCCGCCGGCACCGAGCGCGACGACCTCCTGCTCGGGCGTCCGCAGGCCGGCACGCGAGATCGTGGTGTTGGTCGCCACGATGCCTGCCAGGCCCAGCTCCACCGCGAGATCGGCGACCGCGTCCACGTCCTCGTCGGACAGGTCCGGCGCGATCTTCACCAGTACCGGCACGTCGACGCACTCCTGCACGGCGGCCAGCAGCGGGCGCAGCGACTCGACCGCCTGCAGGTCGCGCAGGCCCGGGGTGTTCGGCGAGCTGACGTTGACCACCAGGAAGTCGGCGAGGGGGCCGAGCAGCCGGGCGCTGGCGGCGTAGTCGGCGGCCGCGTCGGCGGCGGGCACGATCTTGGTCTTGCCGATGTTCGCGCCGATCGGCAGCCCGGTCTCGCGCCGGCGCAGCTGGTTGGCCGCGTGCCCGGCCCCGTGGTTGTTGAAGCCCATCCGGTTGAGCAGGGCGCGGTCCGCGGGGAGGCGGAACAGTCGCGGTGCCGGATTACCGGGCTGGGCCTGGGCGGTGACGGTCCCGACCTCGGCGAATCCGAATCCCAGTGCGCCCCACACGTTCACCCCGGTGGCGTCCTTGTCGAACCCGGCGGCCAGGCCGAGCGGCGCGGGGAAGTCCACCCCGAACGCCCGGGTCCGCAGGATCGGGTCCGGCACGGTCAGCACGCGGGCGACGAGCGCGCGCAGCGGACCTAACACGGTCACCAGGCGCATCGCCGCGAACGCGATGTGGTGCACGCGCTCCGGCGGGACGAGGAACATCAGGCGTAGCAGCAGGCGGTACAACGGTTCTCCCTAGAGTCCGGGTCCGGGCAGGTGAATGATTGTCGCGGGGCGCACGGGCGTCACTGGCCCCGGGTGTCGATTCGCTGCAGACCGTCACCCGCCGCCGAGGCGACGTACAGGGCACCGGTCTTGCCGTCCACCGCGACCGAATTGGGCTGCCGGACAGTGGGGTAGCGGTGCTTCTCGACCGGGATCCCGCTGGACAGGTCGAATCCGATCACCTCGTTGGTTCCGGTGACCGTCACCCACACCAGGTTGGTCGTCTCGTCGACCGCGATGGCGTACGGGGAGTTCGGGACCGGGTAGCGCTGGTGCATCATCAGCGGATCCGTGGTCAGCGAGATCAGTTCCCCGCCGGTGGTGTCGGTGACCAGCACCCGGCCCACGTGGTCGGTGACCAGGTTGGTGGCGCCCTCGCCGGCGCGCAGCGCCATCCCGAGACGCCCGTCGGCGAGCTTGACGTCCGTGACCGAGGTCTGCCTGCGGTCGAGCGCGGTGAGTTGGTCGCCGGTGACCCCGAGCGCGTCCACCGAGACCAGTCCGGTGACGCGGTGGGTCTCGGTGCCGCTCGCGTCGAGTTCGCGCACCGAACCGTCCGCGGTGCCGACCGCCAGCCTGCCGTCGCCGAGCAGCGCGACCGACTGGACGTCGCCGTCGACGGGAGTGGTGGTGGTCTCGCCGCTGGCGAGGTTCACCCGGACGACCGCGCGGCCGGCGGGCACCGCGACGGTGCCGTCCACGGGTGCGCTGAGCGAGGCGACGCCGCCGGGCAGGGCGACGGTCCTGAGATCGATGTCGGCCGTTCCCGGCACGGTGCCCACGGCCGCGGGCACCACCAGCAGACTTTTCGCGTCGGGTGTGAGCAGTGCCACGGTGTCGGTGGTGCCGTCGTAGGTCGAGGCCGCGACGTCGGCGGCGGCCAGGGAGACCACGTTCCCCGCGGGTGCCGCCGCGGTCGCGGGAGACGCTGCCGCGGTGGCCGGCTCGATGGTCTGGACCTTGTCGTTGTCGCCGCTCGACGAGCAGCCGGTGACCAGCAGTAACAGCGCTCCGGCCAGAACGGTCGTGGTGCGCGCAGCCGGTCCCCGCATGTACGTCTCCTCTGTTGCCGCCTCGTGGCCCGGAACCGTCGCGAACGCGCTGGGCGGTCCGGGGTCCACCATGTCCGCCCCCTAGCATCCCTGATCCGGTTCTGCAGGCCGAAATCGAGTAGGACATTCGGGCAAATTGCGGGTTACCGTTGGTAACGCATGGGGGGCCGGTCCACGACATTCGTGAGGGAAGGATCGGACATGGGCGAAGGCGACGCACACGATTTCGTGCTCGAAGACCTGTCGGTGGGGGCACACGCGCACGGGTTCGGCCGCAACGCGGAGGGGCAGGCATTCGTGTTCCGGGTGCGCGGCAGCACCCTCCACGTCGAGGTGTACCGCGACGATCTCGACACCGAGGTGCCGGAGCAGTCCGACGTGGTCGCGGTCGCCGAGCGCGCCGTCAACGACATCGACCTCACCGACGAACGCAGCATCGCGGCGTTGGTGCGCGACGCCGTCGGCGAGGCCCGCCCGGTGGACGGCGAGGAGGGCGCGCTGCGTGCACTGCTCGGCCGCATCGGCGGCGTCATCGACGGGATCTAGCTGCCTGCGAACTACATCCAGCCCGCCGCCCGCTTCGGCAGCACCAGCTGCGCGCCGGTGTCGGGGTGGGTGAGTACCTCCACGGGATGGCCGTAGACGCGGCTGAGCAGGCCCTCGGTGAGCACGTCCCGCGGGGTGCCGAGGGCGGCCAGGCTGCCGCCCTCGAGCACCGCGACGGTGTCCGCGTAGGCCGCGGCGAGCGCCAAGTCGTGCAACACCACCACGACCGCGGCGCCGGCGCGGGCCCGATCGCGAGCCAGTTCCATCACCGCTTCCTGATGGCCGAGATCGAGGGCTGCCGTCGGCTCGTCCAGCAGCAGGGTGTCGGTGCGTTGGGCCAGCACCCGGGCCAGCGCCACCCTCGACCGTTCGCCGCCGGACAGCGCCGCGAAGGGCCGCTCGGCGAAGCGTTCGACGTCGCAGGCCGCCATGGCCTCGCGTACCGCGATCCCGTCGTCGTCGCGTCGGGCGGTCCGGGCCCACGGGGCCCGTCCCATCTCCACCACCTCGCGCGCCGTGAACGAGAACCCGACCGTGTGCTGCTGCGGCAGAACGGATCGGCGCCTTGCCATTTCGGTGCCGGTCCACTCGCGCACGGGTCTGCCGTCGAGCTCGACGTGGCCGTCGGCGACGAGGTGGTCGCCGGACAGGGCGGCCAGCAGGGTGGACTTGCCCGCACCGTTCGGGCCGACCAGGGCGAGCAGTTCGCCGCGGCGCACGTCCAACGACACCGCGTCCAGCACGCGCCGGTCGCCGCGGTCCACGCAGACCTCGACCGCGCGCATGCTCACCGTGCCCGGCTCGGCGTGCTCCGGTACCGGGAGTTCGCGCACGAGCACACTCCGGACGCGTGCGGCCAACGCCGGCCTCATGCCCAACCTCCCTGCGTGCGCCGGGTGCGGCGCAGCATCCAGAAGAAGAACGGGCCGCCGACCAGCGAGGTCAGCATGCCCAGCGGCAGGTCGGCGTTGGGCACGAGCGTGCGCGCGCCGAGGTCGGCCGCCAGCAGCACGATCGCGCCGCACAGCACGCTGGCCGGGATGAGCAGCCGATGGCCCGGTCCGACGATCATCCGCATCAGGTGCGGTACGACCAGGCCGACGAACAGGATGATCCCGGTGAAGGCGACGGAGGAGGCCACCAGCAGCGCGACCAGCACGACCGCGATCTGCCGTAGGCGCTCGACGTTCACGCCGAGGTGCGCGGCGGCGCTCTCGCCGAGCGCCAGCAGGTCCAGCTTCGGTGCCAGCACCATGGTCGCGGCGATGCCGACCGCGGCCATCGGGGCGACCACCGCGACGGCATTCCAGGTGGCGCCGTTGAGGCTGCCGAGTTGCCAGAAGACGATCTGGTCGCGGGCCGCCGGGTCCGCGACGAAGGTGAAGAAGGCGATCAGGCCGCCCGCGAACGCGTTGACGGCGACGCCGGTGAGCACCAGCGTCACCACCTCCGTGCGGCCCTCCGAACGGGCCAGCAGGTACACCAGGGTCGTGGTGATCAGGCCGGTGACGAACGCCGCGGCGGCGATCGCCGGTCCCGCGACGAACGCGCCGCCGGTCACGATGACCGCACTCGCGCCGACCGCGGCGCCCGCGGACACGCCGATCACTCCGGGTTCGGCCAGCGGATTGGCGAACACGCCCTGCAGCAGTGCACCGGCGCAGCCCAGGCCGGCGCCGACCACGATCGCCAGTGCCACCCGGGGGAACCGGACCTGCCACAGCGTCACCTCGCCCGCCGGGTGCGCGGGCATCGGCCCGAGGTCGAGGCCGATCCGGTGCGCCACGCTGCCGAGCACCTCGGCGGGCGAGGTCGGGACCTGACCGACGCAGGCGGAGACGAGTGCGAGCGCGACCAGTCCGAGGCCGAGGACGATCAGCACCGCGGTGCCGTTGACCCGGGCGCGGGGCTTGGCGGGCTTGTTGGTGGTCGCGGCGGTCACTGCGTCGGCGGCCCGTAGAGGGCGGTGGACAGCGCGCTCAGCACGTCGCCGCAGCGCGGGCCGAAGCTGAGCAGCACCCCGTCCTGCATGTCGACGACCCGCTGGTTCTTACCGGCCGGCGTCTGTGCGACACCGGGGATCTTCGCGAGCCCGTCGAGCCCACCGATCGAGTCGAGCCCGTTCGTCATCATGAGGAACACGTCGGGCGCCGCGGCGATGAGCGCCTCGCTGGTGATCGGGGTGAACTGCTGGGTCAGGCCGGACGCTGTGCCGGCGTCGACACCGCCGAGCGCCTCGATCAGTGAGTCCGCCCCGGACCCCGGACCGGCCAGCATGGTGATCGCCGGACCGCGCATGTACAGGAAGGCGATCTTCGGGGGCGTCGCGCCGGTCGGTGCCATCGCGCGCGCGGCGGCGATCTGGGCGGCGGTCCGATCGCTGAGCGCCCGGCCCTGGTCCGGTACGCCGAGCGTGTCGGCGACGGCCTGGATCTGGCCGGGCACGCCGGCCAGGGTGCGGGTCGGGTCGAAGTAGACCACCGGGATCCCGGCCGCGCGGAGCTGGTCCTGGACCGTTCGCGGACCGATGCTGGTGTCGGTCAGCACGACCGTCGGGTGCAGGTCCAGGATTGCCTCGGCGGACAGGGACGACCCGGACGGCGTCACATTGGGAATGGACTCGACCGCGGGGAACTTCGCGGCGGTGTCGCGGCCGACGAGACGGTCGCCCAGGCCCAGCGCGTACACGGTCTCGGTGAGGGTGCCGTACCGGTCGGCGGCGACGATGCGGCTGGTGTCGGTGACGGTGACGTCGACCCCGTCGAAGCTCCGCACGGTGACCGGCAGCGTGGGCGCGGGGTGCTCGGCGATCGGCTGCGGGTCGAGGCTGTCGAGGGTCGCCGTGTGGCGGCCGGTCACGCCCGCGCCGTCCGGTGTGTCGGCGGACCCGCACGCGGTCAGGGCGACCGCCGCGGTGACCGCGAGGGCGGCCACCCGGGCGAGCGTGCGGTAGTGCGGCCGGCTCATTTCACCAGGTAGGCGTCGATGTCTGCCTCCAGGTCGGCGAACAGGTCGCCGTTGAGCCGGTACGCCAGGTTCACCTCGTCGATCAGGCGCTGCTGGTCCTCTGCGGAGAGTGGGGCCGCGTCGAGCTTGGCGCGGTAGGCGTCCTTGTACAGCTTCGGCTTCTCGATCTGGTCGAAGATGTAGAAGCGCAGGCCGTCGGTGGTGTACCCGTAGGCGCGCTCGAGCATCCGGCGGATGATCTGACCGCCGGACAGGTCACCCATGTAGCGGATGTAGTGATGCGCGACGAACCCGGTGGGGGAGTCGAACGCGATCTCCTCGAGCCGCTGGACGTAACGCGTCGTCGCGGGCAGGGCCGTCACCTGCGACCGCCAGTCGGGGCCGAGCAGGAATTCGAGGTCGGCCTCGAGTGCCTCGGTGCGGAGCAGTTCGTCGCCGATGAAGGGGGCGGCGATCGGGTGCGCGGCCTGCGCGCGACCGGCCTCCTCGAGGGCGAGGTAGATCAGGTAGGTCTGGGCGAGGAGCGCGGCGTGCCCGGCCGGCGTGAGCTTGCCCGCCAACAGGTCGCCGACGAAGCGGGACTGCTCGGTCTGGCGGTGCGCGGCGTCCGTCTGGGTCCGGATCCGTTCGGCCAGGCCGGGTGCTGTCGTCTCTGCCGAATCGAGCGCTGTCATCTCTCGTCCCCTCTGTCGTCGTGTGGCCGCATGTGACTGGCCGGACACTAGGTTAGCCTGCCCTTGGGCGTGGGGTGTCGCGGGCCGACCACGAGGACCAATGCTCGATCCGCACCACGATCACCGGCCCAGTTGGACGCATGTCCGTGTACTGGGAGTACTTGTCGACGAGGGCGTCCACGCCGGCCCGGCCGGTCGCGGAAGTGGCGTCCACCACGTCGGCCGCGCCGTCCACCCGAACCCACCACAGTCGGGTCCAGTCCTCGTCGTACGAGTCCACCAGCAGACTCGCCCGACCGGTCGCCGCGACGTGGTCGAGGCGTCG
This sequence comes from Rhodococcus sp. NPDC127527, assembly GCF_042672245.1. Lineage (NCBI taxonomy): Bacteria > Bacillati > Actinomycetota > Actinomycetes > Mycobacteriales > Nocardiaceae > Rhodococcus > Rhodococcus sp. NPDC127527. The sequence continues at coordinate 44,641 of NZ_JBHXVP010000016.1, read as the reverse complement.
CAGGCGCCGGGTCGACTTCGGCTTGTCGTCGACCGCCGAGTAGGCGACGTCGTCGACGACCGCGAACACCACCGGGACCAGATGCGGACGACCCTCGGCGGTGACCGTGCCGAGCCGGGCCACCCGGGCGTGGGCGAACCTTCGGCGTTGCTCCTGCGCCTGCACGCTCCTCAGGGTAGGCGCACCGAGCGACGGCGAACGAGGGATCGGCGCGGTCAGGCGCTGACGTCGTCGAGGGCGGCGGCGATGGCGGCGGGCAGCTCCAGCTCCTCGGCGGCGAGCACCCCGGTGTGCTGGGCGTAGTCGCGGGCGCCGACGATCGCGCTCGCCACGCCCGGCCGGTCGCGCACCCACGCCAGCGCGACCGCCAGCGGCGACGCGCCGAGACCGTCCGCGGCGGTGACGACGGCGTCCACCACTCGTGCGGTGGCGTCGGTCAGGTACGCCGCGACGGACTCCGCGCCCGTCTCCGACGCCCCGCGCGAATCCGCGGGGATCCCGTCGCGGTACTTGCCGGTGAGCACCCCGCCGGCCAGCGGTACCGCGGCCAGCAGCCCGACCCCGTGGTGCAGTGCCGCCGGCAGCAGTTCGTCCTCGACGCCGCGGGCGAGCAGCGAGTACTCGGCCTGCGTCGCGACCAGGTCCACGCTCGCTGCCGCGGTCGCGAGTTGCCAGCCGAGGTAGCCGCGGGCACCGACGTACCGCGCCCGGCCGGTCGCGGTCGCGTACTCGAGGGCGGAGGCGACTTCCTCGACCGGGGTCATCGGATCCCAGGTGGCCACCTGCCACAGGTCCAGGTGATCGGTGCCGAGTTCCCGCAGGGTCGCGTCGAGCTGCGCGATGAGCGCGCGGCGCGAGCAGTCGACGCCGTCGCGGCCACAGTGGATTCCGCCACTGCTGCTCAGCACGAGCTCGGTGCGGGGGACGACATCGTCGAGCAGCTCGGCGAGGATCCGCTGCGCCGTGCCGCCGCCGTAGAACGGCGACGAATCGACAAGTGTCCCACCGGATTCGATGAACCCGAGCACCTGGGCCGCGGCCTCGTCCCCGTCGGTGTCCCGGCCCCAGGACAGGGTTCCGAGGCCGACCCGCGAAACCCGCAGCCCGCTCGTGCCGACGGTGCGCTGCCTCATAGTTCGATCACCACAAGTTCTGGAGCGTAGTGCCGCCGCGCACCGGGCGCCCCCGCGACTCTCCGGGTACGGTCCTGTCCGTGATTCTTCGACCCGCGTCCGTGACAACCGCGATCGACGACGACGGGTCCGGCCGGTGATCGGGGAGTCGATGACCTGGTTGCAGGCCATCGTCCTCGGCGTCGTCCAAGGCCTGACCGAGTTCCTGCCGATCTCGTCCTCCGGGCACCTGCGCATCGTCTCGGAACTGTTCTGGCAGGACGACGCCGGAGCCTCGTTCACCGCGGTGACTCAGCTCGGGACCGAGGCGGCGGTGCTCGTCTACTTCGCGCGCGACATCGCGCGCATCGTGATGGCCTGGCTGCGCGGCCTGCGCGATCCCGCGAAACGCGGGCACGACTACAAGATGGGCTGGTACGTCATCGTCGGCACCATCCCGGTCGGCGTGCTCGGCTTCGTGTTCAAGGACCAGGTGCGCACCGGCGCCCGGAACCTGTGGCTGGTCGCCACCATGCTCATCGTCTTCGCGCTGGTCATCGCCGCCGCCGAGTACTACGGACGGAAGCGCAGGCCGATCGAGGAACTGACACTGAAGGACGGCATCGTCATGGGCTCGGCGCAGGCGCTGGCGCTGATACCCGGCGTCTCCCGCTCCGGCGGCACCATCAGCGCCGGACTGTTCCTCGGCCTGACCCGCGAGGCCGCAGCCCGGTACTCGTTCCTGCTCGCCATTCCCGCGGTCACCGCGGCGGGGTTGTTCAGCCTGCCCGACGCGTTCGAGCCGGCGGGTGAGGGACTCAATGCCAGTGGCGCCCAACTGATCGTCGCGACGGCCATCGCGTTCGTCATCGGCTACGCCACCATCGCGTGGCTGCTGCGCTTCGTGGTCAACCACTCGATGTACTGGTTCGTCGGCTACCGCATCATCGTCGGAGTCGTCCTGCTGGTGTTGCTCGGGACGGGCGTCGTCGCGGCGACCTAGCCGCCTAGGCTGGTCACCATGACGGTGATCCTGCTCCGGCACGGCCGGTCCACGGCCAACACCTCCGGCACCCTCGCCGGACGCACCGCCGGCGTCGACCTCGACGACCGCGGACGCGAACAGGCCGAGGCGATCGTGGGCAGGCTCGGCGGGCTGGACGTGGCGGCGATCGTGCGCTCGCCCCTGCTGCGGTGCGAGAACACGGTCGCTCCGCTCGCCGAGAAGCTCGGACTGGCCCCGCTCGCCGACGACGCGCTGGTCGAGGTCGACTACGGGAGTTGGACCGGCAGGCCGATCAAGGAACTGCTCGACGAACCGCTGTGGAAGGTGGTGCAGCAGCACCCGTCCGCCGCGGTCTTCCCGGACGGGGAGGGGCTCGCCCAGGTGCAGGCCCGGGCGGTCGCGGCGGTACGGGCGCACGACGCCCGGCTGGCCGCCGAACACGGCAAGGACGTGTTGTGGGTGGCCTGCAGCCACGGCGACGTCATCAAGTCGGTCCTCGCCGACGCACTCGGCACGCACCTCGACGGCTTCCAGCGGATCGTCGCCGACCCCGCCTCGATCAGCGTGATCCGCTACACCGCGACACGCCCGTTCGTGCTCCGCATGAACGACACCGGCGCCGACCTGTCGAGCCTGAACGGGGGCGCGGCCGCGAAGCCCGCCGGCGTCGACTCCTCGGACGCCGTGCCCGGCGGTGAGGTGGGAACCGGTGGAAGGGCGGATAATGAGAGCGGGTAGACCCTCGAGACGACGATCCGACCAGGTGGAGGTGTAGATGTCCCGCGCAATTCACGTATTTCGCACCCCCGATCGATTCATCGCCGGAACCGTCGGGGAGCCCGGTGACAGGGCGTTCTACCTCCAGGCGATCCACGAGTCGCGCGTGGTGAGCGTCGCGCTCGAGAAGCAGCAGGTGCAGGTTCTCGCGGACCGCATGGGCCTGCTCCTCGACGAGGTGCACCGCCGCTTCGGTACCGCGATCCCGCCCGAGGAATCGGACCTCGAGGACACCAGCCCGCTGGTGATGCCGGTGGACGCCGAGTTCCGGGTCGGCACCATGGGTCTCGGCTGGGACTCCGACGCGGGTGCGGTCGTGGTGGAACTGCTGGCGGTGAGCGAGTCCGAGGTCGACGAGTCCGTGGTGCTCGACGACGTGGACGAGGGTCCGGACGCGGTCCGGGTGTTCCTCACGCCGGAGCAGGCTCGCGAATTCGCGTTGCGGTCGGAGCGGGTGATCTCCGCGGGCCGGGCACCGTGCCCGCTGTGCGGCGAGCCGCTCTCACCCGAGGGACACATGTGCATCCGGACCAACGGCTACCGGCGCGGCGCGACCTTCGGTCGGGCCGACGAAACCGCCGAGGAGAACTAGCCGTTGACCGCCGACCGTATCGAGATCGAGGATCCCGACCTGCTCGCGACCGGTGAGCTGACGGTGCTCGGCCGCATAGTGACCGCGAGTAACGCGACCCTGGTGTGCGAGGCGAGTGCGAACGGTCGAAGCCTGCGTTGCGTGTACAAGCCGGTGCGCGGGGAACGACCGCTGTGGGACTTCCCGGACGGCACGCTCGCCGGCCGCGAGGTCGCGTCGTACCTGGTCTCGGAGGAGCTGGGCTGGGGCGTGATCCCGCGCACGATACTGCGGGACGGCCCCTACGGTCCCGGCATGGTCCAGCTCTGGGTGGACACCCCCGAACCGACCGGCGAACTGGGCGAGCGGCTCGACCTGGTGGACGTGTGCCCGCCGGACCAGGTGCCGGAAGGCTGGTTCCAGGTGCTGCGTGCCTACGACGGCGAGGGCGAGGAGGTCGCGCTGATCCACGCCGACGACCCGCGGCTGCAACGGATGGCGGTGCTCGACGTCCTCCTCAACAACGCCGACCGCAAGGGCGGGCACGCGCTGGAGGGGACCGACGGGTCCGTCTACGGGGTCGACCACGGCATCTGCCTGCACACCGAGGACAAGTTGCGCACCGTGCTGTGGGGCTGGGCCGGACAGGGCGTCGGCGGCGACCTGCTCGTCGCCGTCGAGGCGTTGGCGCGCTCGCTGCGCGGGGAGTTCGGCGAGCGACTCGGCGAGTACGTGACGGTCTCGGAGGTCGACGCGCTGCTCGCGCGGGCGGAGGGGCTGCTGGCCGAACCGGTGATGCCGCTGCCGTCGGGGCACCGCCGCATCCCGTGGCCCGCCTTCTGAAAACGGCGCGTGCGGGTCGCCGGTCGAACCCGCCGCGTCGGCACCGGAACGACGCACCGGCTCTGCGGACTCGGCGAACCCGCTACGGCGACCGTCGGCTGCCGCTACCCTGAGCAGACAGCGCGCGACACGTCGATAATGAAGCGAAACCCGCTGTCGAGGATTCGTATGAAAGAACTTTCATCGACTGATTCAGACCAGGACGACGTCCGGCCGCAGGCCGCTGCACACCAACCGGACGGTTCGTCGGATGCGTTCCCGCTGTCGGCGGTCCAGCGGGGTGTGTGGTTCGGTCAACAACTCAGCCCGACGGCCCCGATCTTCATCGCGCAGTACGTGGAACTGCACGGCGACGTGGACCTCGACCTGTTGCGTTCGGCGGCGGTGACCGCGGCCCGCGAGTTCCAGTCGCCGTTCCTGCGTCTGGTGGACTCCGGTGGGGAACCGAGCCAGGTGGTCGACCACTCCATCGACACCTCGATCGAGTTGTTCGACTTCCGTCAGGAGAAGGACCCGCTCGGAGCGGCGCACACGTGGATCGACAACGACTACGTCACCCCGATCCAGCTGACGCGGGACCGACTGGTGGAGATGACCATTCTCCAGGTCGCCGACCGAGACTACTTGTGGTACACGCGAATTCACCACGTCGCACTCGACGGCTACAGCGGCATGACGATGGTGAACCGCATCGCGGCCCTCTACACCGCCGCATCGAAGGGCGTCGATCCGGAACCGAACCGTGCCCTCGACCTGCGCACGCTCTACGAGCTGGATCAGAAGTACCGTTCGTCGCGCCGGTTCGAGACCGACCGCGAGTACTGGGCCGAGCACGTGCGGGGGATCGAGGCCGGCTCCACGCTCGCCCGCCGGGACGGCCCGGCGGCGGCCCGTAGCCGGCTGGAGAGCGCGCAGCTGACCGACGCGGCTCTCGATCGGCTGGATTCCTCCGACGCCCGGGTCGGCGCCACGTCCGCGGCGCTGCTGATCGCGGGGTTCGCCTGCTACCTGTCCAGGATGACGGGCAGCCGCGACGTCCTGGTGAACGTGCCGGTGTCCGCGCGCACCACCGCGCCGTTGCAGCACTCGGGCGGCATGCTCGTCAATGTCGCCCCGCTCCGGATCACCGTCGACCCCGACGACACCGTCGCCGACCTCGTCCGGCGGGCGCAGCTGGAACTGATGGGTGCGTTGCGTCACCAGCGGTGCAGCCTCGAGGACATCCGGCGCGACGCCGGGTTGACCGGTGCGCGGCGCGGGCTGGCGGGGCCGATGGTCAACGTGATGCTCTTCCGTCAGGAGATCACGCTCGGGTCGATCGTCGGCGAGTACCACATCGTGACCTCCGGGCCCGTGCAGGACCTGCTGGTCAACATCTACCAGAGCGGCTCGCCGGCCCGCACCCTCGTCGACTTCCGCGGCAACCCGAACAGATACGCCGAGGACGAGTTGCGGACGCATCACCGGCGCTTCGTCGAACTCGTGGAGGCCCTGCTCGTCGCCGAGCCGACCACCGCGCTGGCGGACGTGCACGCCGAGTCGGCCCGGATCGGGGCGCGCATGCTGCGCGAGAGTGCCGAGCTGGCGTTCTGGGCGCAGGAGCTGGCCGGGCAGCCGGAGTCGGCGGTGTTGCCGAGCGCCGGCCCGGCGCCACCCGTCGGCCCCGGGCGGGGCGCGGTCACCCGCACGCTCGACCCCGGCCTGCACGCGGCGGCCACGGCGCTCGCCCACGACCTGGACGTCGGGCCGTTCACCATGCTGCACACGGCCCTGGCCGCGGTCCTGAGCAGGCTCACCGACATCGACGACATCGTCGTCGCCGCACCGGTGTCGCGGCGGTCCGGCCAGTCGCTCGAGGCGAACCGGGGCGGGTCCGCCACCACCCCGATCCGCAACACCGTGGCCCTGCGCACTCCGATCGACCCGTCGGCCGCGTTCACCGACCTGGCGCACGAGACCGGCGAACGCGAGCGCCGCGCCTTCGCCCATCAGGAGACCGCGTTCGAGCGCGTCGTCGAGACGCTCGGCGCGCCCCGTCCGCGTGTGACGCTCGACGTCCACACCGCCGACTCCGCCTCGATCGCTCCGGACGCCACCGAACTCACCGTCGAACTCACCGAGCGCTTCACCGCACGCGGCGCGCCCGCCGGGATCGACGCACGCCTCAGCTACGACAGCACCGTGCTCGACGAACGCACCGTCACCGCCTTGATCGACCGGTTCGAGCGACTGCTCGCCGGGGTCGCCGAGGATCCGGACCGGCCGGTCGGCGACGTGCCCATCCTGGGCGTTGCGGAAGCCGCGGCGCTGACGCCGGTGACGGGACGCGGCGCCGTCGCCCCGCGGACCCTCGCCCGGATCCTTGCCGACGCCGCGGCCGTCGATCCGGACCACGCAGCGGTCGTCGCGGACGGGCGCACCCTCTCCTACCGTGACCTGGACGAACTCGCCGACGGGCTGGCCGGGCGCTTGTCCGCTCACGGAATCGGACCGGATTCCGTTGTGGCCCTGGCGATCGCGCGTTCGGCCGAGTCCGTGGCCGCGATCTGGGCGGTCGCTCGCACCGGGGCCGCCTTCCTGCCCGTCGACCCGAACTACCCGCCAGACCGGATCGAGCACATGCTCTCCGATTCCGGCGCCGCGCTCGGCCTGACCGTCCGCTCGTACCGCGACGGGTTGCCCGAGACCACCACGTGGCTGGTCCTCGACGACCCGATCGCGGAGCCGGACCCCCCGGTCTCCCGCGTCGCGGCGACCCGGCCGGTGCATCTCGACGACGCGGCCTACCTGATCTACACCTCCGGATCGACGGGACTGCCCAAGGGCGTGGTGGTCACCCATCGTGGCCTGGCGAACCTCGCCGCCGAGGAACGCGAACGGTTCGCGATCACCGCGGACTCGCGCACCCTGCACTTCTCGTCGCCGAGCTTCGATGCGTCCGTGCTCGAACTGCTGATGGCCGTGGGGGCGGGCGCCACGATGGTCGTGGCCCCGCCGAACGTGTACGGCGGCGCGGAACTGGCGGACGTGCTGCGCCGCGAGCGCGTCACGCACGCGTTCGTCACCCCCGCCGCGCTGGCCTCCGTCGATCCCGCCGGACTCGATCGGCTCGGGTGTGTGGTCACCGGTGGCGACGTGTGTCCGCCCTCGCTGGTCCGGCAGTGGGCCGGCGCGGGGCGCCGGATGTTCAACGCGTACGGCCCGACCGAGACCACCGTCGTCGCCGGCATCAGCACCACGTTGCGGCCCGGCGCCCCCGTCACCATCGGCGGACCGTCCCGCGGGAGCGGTGAGATGGTCCTGGACCGGCGGCTGCAGCCGGTGCCGGAGGGGGCGGTGGGTGAGCTGTACGTGACGGGCGACGGACTGGCCCGCGGCTACCACCACCAGCCGGGACAGACCGCGGACCGCTTCGTGGCGGACCCGTTCAGCGCCACCGGCGGGCGGATGTACCGAACCGGCGACCTGGTGCGGTGGCATGCTCGCGCGAGCGCCCCGGCCGCGAATGCGGATGGACGTGAGCTCGAGTACCTCGGCCGCAGCGACTTCCAGATCAAGATCCGCGGCTTCCGGATCGAGCTCGGTGAGGTCGACGCCGTGCTCCGGGCGCATCCGAGTGTCGCCGTCGCGGCGACCGCCGGGCGATCCGGTCCCTCCGGCGACCTCGTGCTGGTCGGCTACGTGCTGCCCGCGGCCGGCGCCGAGATCGACGAGGGCGAGCTCCTCGCGCACGCCGCCGAGTCGCTGCCCGCACACATGGTGCCCGCGACGATCGTCGTCCTCGACCGGGTGCCGTTGACCCCGGCGGGCAAGCTGGACCGACAGGCGTTGCCGGAAGCGCACTGGCGCGGGACCACCGCCGAGTACCGGGCGCCGCGCACTCCGACGGAGGGGACGGTCGCGGCGTTGTTCGCGGACCTGTTGGGGCAGGCCCGGGTCGGTGCCGACGACAGCTTCTTCGACCTCGGCGGCGACTCCCTGGTCGCCACGAGGGTGACCGGGCGGGTGAACGCGGCATGGCCGGTGCGGCTCAGCGTGCGTGACCTGTTCGCGGAACCGACGGTGGCGGGACTGGCGCAGCACGTCGACCGGATCCTCGAGAACGCCGACCCCGCCCGGCCGGCGCGGGACCGGCCCCCGCTGGTTGCGCGGGACCGCCCGGACCGGCTGCCGCTGTCCCCGGCGCAGCAGCGGATGTGGCTGGTGAACCAGTTCGACACCGCGTCGCCGGCCTACAACATTCCGTTCGCAGTCACGTTCACGGGCGAGCTCGACCGTGCGGCGCTGCGCACCGCGTTGAGTGACGTGATCGACAGGCACGAGGCCCTGCGGACGGTGTTCCCGGCCGATGCGCGGGGCCCGTACCAGGTGATCCTGCCGACGCCGGACGCGGTGGTGGACCTGACGCCCGTCGTCGTGGACCCGGAGCGGGTGCGGGAGTCGGTGGCGGCGACGGCCGCCGCCGGTTTCGATGTCCGCGAGCAGGTTCCGCTGAGAATCGTGCTGTTCCGGACCGGGCCGCGGCGCCACGTTCTCGCCGTCGTGATGCACCACATCTGCGCGGACGGGCAATCCGTCGAGCTGCTGGCCCGTGACGTGGCGGTGGCGTACGCGGCGCGGGTGGACGGGCACGCACCCAAGTGGGATCCGCTGCCGCTGCAGTACGCCGACTACGCCCTGTGGCAGCGCGATGTGCTCGGGGCGGAGGATGATCCGCAGTCGCTCGCCGCCCGGCAACTCGCCTACTGGGGTGACCGGCTCGCCGATCTCCCGGCGGCGATCTCGCTACCGCACGACCGTCCCCGGCTGTTGCGCGCGACCGCGTCCGGCGGCCGGATCGAGTTCGACGTCGACGGTGTGATCCACCGAGCCCTCGTCCGGATCGCGCGCGAGCGCGGCTGCACGCTGTTCATGGTCCTGCACGCCGCGCTCGCGGTGTTGCTGGCCCGGCTCGGCGCCGGGCCCGACGTCGCCGTGGGCACACCGGTCGCCGGCCGCGGCGAACCCGAACTGGACGACCTCGTCGGCATGTTCGTCAACACCCTCGTCCTGCGAGCCGCGGTCCGGCCCGAGACCACGTTCGTTGACCTGCTCGCCCAGGTCCGCGAGACCGACCTGGGCGCCTTCGCCCATGCCGACCTGCCGTTCGAACGGCTCGTCGACGAGTTCGCCTCGGACCGGTCACCCACCCACGCGCCGTTGGTGCAGGTGCTGCTCGAGTTCCAGCACGGCGAGCCGACGACGGTGACGATGCCGGGACTGTCCGCCGAGGCGACCGAGGTGGACCCGGGTGTCGCCAAGTTCGACCTGCAGCTGGGAGTGCGGGAACGGTTCGACGACTCGGGTCGCGCCGCCGGCCTGTCCGCGACACTGCGGTTCGCGACCGACCTGTTCGACCGCACCACGGCCGCCGGGATCTGTGAACGGTTGGTCCGGATCCTCGCCGCGGCGGCCACCGATCCGACCGCGGTGGTGGGCGACATCGTGATCACCGACGAGCGGGAAAGCGGGCTCGGCGCGCGGGAGCTGCCCGGTCGCGCGGCCCCGTCGACGACCCTGCCGGAGCTGTTCACGAGCTCCGTGGCTCGCTGCCCGGCCGCGTGCGCGGTCGTCGTCGGGGGTACCCGCATCCGGTACGACGACCTCGCGGAACGTGTGAACCGGTTGGCCCGCTTGCTGATCGGCCGCGGTGTGGGACCGTCGACGCTGGTGGCGGTCGCGATGACGCGCTCGGACGAACTGCCGGTCGCGTTGCTCGCGGTCCTCGCGGCCGGTGCCGCCTACGTCCCCGTCGACGTGGGCTACCCGGATGACCGCATCGCATACGTGCTCGCCGACGCGTCTCCGGCGTGTGTCCTGGTCGACGGCGCCGCGAGCGGTTCGTCCCTGCGTCGCAACGACATTCCGGTGGTCGACCTGGGTGACCCCGCGGTGGCGTCAGCGATCGGGGAGCTGTCGCCGGCGCCGCTGACCGACGCCGACCGGACCGCGCCGTTGCACCCGGACTCGCTCGCGTACGTGATCTACACGTCCGGGTCGACCGGTCGGCCCAAGGGAGTGGCGGTCTCGCACCGCAGCGTGACCGCACTGTTCGCCGGCGCGCAGGAGTTGTTCGGGTTCGGCGGCGACGACGTCTGGACGATGTTCCATTCGTACGCTTTCGATTTCGCGGTGTGGGAGCTGTGGGGCGCGCTGATCCACGGCGGCACCGTGGTGCTGGTCGACCCCACCACCGCGCGCTCGCCACGCCAGCTGCTGCAGTTGTTGCAGGACGAGGCGGTCACGGTCCTGTGTCAGACCCCGAGCGCCTTCTACCAGTTGGCCGACGCCGAGCGGACTCGCGCGGACGAGGGAGACGCCGCGGTGCTGCGGCTGCGGCACGTGATCTTCGGCGGGGAGGCGCTGGATCCGGGGCGGCTCACCGGATGGTTCGCGCGCCGAGGGGATTCGGCGCCGCGGCTGGTGAACATGTACGGGATCACCGAGACGTGCGTGCACGTGACCCACGCCCCGCTGACCAGGGTGTCGGGCGGCTCCGGCCGAGGGTCGCCGATCGGCCGCGCGCTCCCGGGGCTGCGGGTGCGCGTGCTCGACGAGCGGCTGCACGTCGTCCCTCCCGGTGTGGTGGGGGAGCTGTACGTGTCGGGAGTGCAGCTGGCGCGGGGCTACCCGCGTCTCGCCGGGGAGACCGCGGCGCGGTTCGTCGCAGACCCGTCCGGGTCCGGCACCCGGATGTACCGCACCGGCGATCTGGGCCGGTGGCGGGTGGACGGGACGCTCGAGTACTCGGGCCGCGCGGATCACCAGGTGCAGGTGCGCGGATACCGGGTGGAGCTGGGCGAGGTGGAGGTGGCGCTCGCGGCGGTGCCGGGGGTGGCGTCCGCGGTGGTGGTCGCGGACGAGGGGCCCGTCGGGATCCGGCTGGTGGGATATGCGGTCCCGGACGCCGGTGCGATCCTCGATCCGGACGAGGTGAAAGTGTCCGTCGCCCGGTCGCTTCCGGGGTACATGGTGCCGTCGACGGTGATGATCCTGGACCGGATTCCGGTCACCGCGCACGGCAAACTCGACCGCGCGAGCCTGCCCGCCCCGGGTGCCGCCGCGGACTCCTACGTCGCGCCGCGGAACCCGGTCGAGGAGATCGTGGCGGGTGTGATCACCGATCTGCTCGGGGTCGACCAGGTCGGAGCGGACGACGGATTCTTCGCGCTCGGCGGCAACTCGCTGGTGTCGGCGCAACTCGTCGCCCGGATCAACGACGCGACCGGTGCCGCGCTCGGCATCCGGGACGTGTTCGACGGCCCCACCGTCGCCGAGCTCGCCCGGCGGGTCGGCGGGGAAGGCAGTGGGGTGCGCCGGCCCCCACTGGGTCCGCGCGCCCGGCCGGCCCGGATCCCGTTGTCCCCGGCGCAACAGCGGATGTGGTTCGTCAACCAGTTCGATCCGCAGTCCCCGGCCTACAACATCGCGTTCTCGCTGCGGTTGTCGGGCGACCTCGACGCCCCGGCACTGCGAGCCGCGCTCGGCGACGTCGTCGCCCGGCACGAATCCTTGCGCACGGTCTACCCGCTCACCGACGACGGGCCGTGCCAGCGGATACTTCCCGCCGAGCTCGCCGAGCCGGGACTCGAGATCGTCCGGGTACTCGATGCCGACGATCTGCGCGCCCGGGTGCGGGCGATGTCGGCACGGGGCTTCGACGTCGCGGAGCAGGTCCCGCTGCGGGCCTGCCTCTTCCGGGTCGACGAGACGAACCACGTGCTCACCGTGGTGCTGCACCACATTCTCGCGGACGGCTTCTCGCTGAACCCGTTGGCGCGGGACGTCGCCGCCGCGTACGTGGCCCACCGGTCCGGCGGCGCGCCGCGGTGGCCGTCGCTGGCCGCACAGTACGCGGACTACACACTGTGGCAACGCGAATGGCTGGGTAGCGAGGACGACCCGTCCTCCCCGCTCGCCCGTCAGCTGAACTTCTGGACCGCGGAGTTGTCGGGCCTGCCCGAGGTGCTGGACCTGCCGAGCGACCGGCCCCGACCGGCGGTCCGCTCGCTGTCGGGTCGGCGCGTGGAGTTCGCGGTCGACGCGCGGCTGCACCGGAGCCTGATCGCGCTCGCCCACAGCCACGATGCGAGCGTGTTCATGGTGGTGCATGCGGCTCTGGCCGCCCTGCTGTCCCGGCTGTCCGGCACCGAGGACATCGCGGTCGGCACCCCGATCGCCGGCCGCGGGTCCGCGGCCCTCGACGACCTGGTCGGGATGTTCGTGGGCACCCTCGTGCTGCGCAGCGATGTCGGCGGCGCGCGCTCGTTCGGTGAGCTGCTCCGCCGGGTCCGGGAGACGGACCTGGGCGCATTCATGCACGCGGACATCCCGTTCGAGCGGGTCGTGGAGGCGCTGGACCCGCCCCGTTCGTCCGCGCACACGCCGCTGTTCCAGGTGATGCTCGAGTTCCGGAGCATCACCCGGCCGGAACTCGAGCTGCCCGATCTGCGGGTGGAGCCGCTCGACTCCGGTGAGGTGGCCGCCAACTTCGACCTCCAGCTCACCGCAGCCGAGGAGTTCGACGCCGCCGGCAGTCCGGCCGGAATGTCTGCCGGCCTGGTGTACGCCACCGACATGTTCGACGGGGCCACCGTGCGGACCTTCGCCGACCGGTTCCTGCGGATCCTGGCGGCGGTGGCCGAGGCCCCGGACATGCCGGTCGCGGACATCGACATCCTCGACGGCGCGGAGCGGGTCGCGCTGACCCCGGTGCGCGGCGAGCCGGGCGCGCCGCCGCGCACGTTGGCGGAGATGCTCGCGGCGGGCGCGGCGCTCGACCCGAACGCGGCGGCGATCCGATTCGACGGCCACGAGATCTCGTACCGCGACCTCGACCGGGTGTCGACCAGGCTCGCTCGCGACCTGATCGACGCGGGTGCCGGACCCGGGTCGGTGGTGGCGCTGGGAATGCCCCGGGGTGTCGAGTACGTGATCGGCCTGTGGGCCGTCGCGAAGGCCGGGGCCGCGTTCGTTCCGGTCGACCCGGCGCACCCCGCGGAGCGGATCGCGTTCATGCTGGGCGATTCGGGTGCGGTTCTCGGACTCACCGTCGCGCAGTCCCGGGACTTCCTGCCCGACGGGCCGTGCTGGTGGGTGCTCGACGTCGACCGACTCACCGCCGACCTGACCGCCGTGACACCCATCCGGGACGACGAGCGGTCCGCCCCGCTGCGGCTCGACCATGCCGCCTACCTGATCTACACCTCCGGGTCGACGGGAATCCCGAAGGGCGTCACGGTCACTCACCACGGGCTCGCGGTGTTCGCCGACCACCTGCAGCGGCGGTTCCGGACGACGCCGCGGTCCCGGGCACTGCACTGCTCGTCGCCGAGCTTCGACGCCTCGATCCTCGAGTTCCTCCTCGCGTTCGGTGTGGGCGGAACTCTGGTGATCGCGCCGCCCAGCGTGTTCGGCGGCGACGAGCTGAGGGACCTGCTCGCGGCCGAGCGCGTGACCCATTGCTTCCTCACTCCGACCGCGCTCGCCGCGACGGACCCGGCCGGACTCGACGACCTGGTGTGCGTGCTGTCGGGCGGCGAGGCGTGCCGGCCCGACGTGGTGGCACGCTGGGCGCCGGGACGGCGGATGTACAACGGGTACGGACCGACGGAGGCGACCATCGCGGCGAGCATCAGCGATCCGCTGACCCCGGGCGACACCGTCACGATCGGCGGTCCGGGACCGGGTTTCCGTGTGCGAGTGCTCGATCGCAGGCTGCAGCCGGTACCGGTCGGGGTGCCCGGCGAGCTGTACCTCGCGGGCCCGGCGCTGGCCCGCGGCTATCACCGGCGTCCGGGGCTGACGGCCGGCCGGTTCGTCGCCGAACCCGGTAGGGATCCCGGCGAACGGATGTACCGCACGGGGGATCTCGTGCGCTGGACCGCGGATGGTCGGCTGGTGTGCCTGGGCCGTGGCGACATGCAGGTCAAGGTGCGCGGTAGTCGCATCGAGCTCGGCGAGGTCGAATCGTGCCTGACGGCAGACGGATCCGTCGCTCTGGCGGTGGCCGACGTGCGCGCGGTCGGGCGCGGGGCCGACCGGCTCGTCGGGTACGTGGTGCCCGCCGCCGGGGCGATGGTGGACACGGCACGCCTGCACGAGGTCCTCGCCGCGCGGCTGCCCGGGTACATGGTTCCCGCGCACATCGTGGTGCTCCCCGAGCTGCCGACGACCGTGCACGGCAAGCTCGATCGGGCGGCGCTGCCGATGCCCGATCTCGGGGCCGGGGTGTCGGCAGGCCGGGCGCCGTCGGGTGCGGCCGAGGAGAACCTGGGACTGCTGTTCGCCGAGGTGCTCGGCCTCGGCACGGTCGGGATGGAGGACTCGTTCTTCGGCCTGGGCGGCGACAGCATCATGTCGATCCAGTTGGTGGCGCGGGCGAAGGCGGCGGGGCTCGCTCTCACGCCGCGGGACGTGTTCGATCATCCGACCGTCGCCGGGCTCGCCGCGGTGGCCGACTCGCGCGCCGCCGCCGGCCCGCCGATCCTCGAGGAGCTGCCCGGTGGCGGTGTCGGGGAGGTGCCGCTCACCCCGATCCTCGCGTGGATGCTCCGCCGCAGCGCCGGCCGGATCGACCGGTTCTTCCAGTCGGTGCTGCTGGCGCTGCCCGACGGCGTCGACCGCGCCACGCTCGAGGTCGCGGTGCAGGCCGTCCTGGACACACACGACATGCTCCGGGCCCGGCTCGCACCCGACGGCGGCCCCGGCAGTGACACCCCCCGTCGCTCCGCTCGCCCCGGTGACACCCCCCGTCGCTCCGCTCGCCCCGGTTGGCGGATGACGGTGTCCGACGTCGGCGGCGTCACCGCCCGGGACGTGCTCACGCGGGTCGAGGTGGCTTCGGTCGACGACGCGGCGTTCGACGTCCGCGCGGATGCGGCGGCGGACGCGGCGGCCGACCGCCTGGACCCCGCCGCCGGCAGGATGGTGCAGGTCGTGTGGTTCGACGGCCCGGCAGGCACCGGACGGCTGCTGCTGGTCGTCCACCACGCCGTCGTCGACGGCGTGTCGTGGCGCGTGCTGGTCCCCGACCTGGCGTCGGCGTGGGCGCAGGCATCGGAGGACCGTGTGCCCGAGTTGCAGCCCGTGGGCACCTCGATGCGACGATGGGCCATTGCGCTGGAAGACGTTGCCCCGCAGCGAGTCCACGAACTGCCGATGTGGGAGCAGATCCTGGAGGGCGACGACCCGACGATCGGGTCGAGACCGCTCGATCCCGTGCGTGATGTTGCCGCCACGACCGAGGTGCTCACGTGCGAGGCGCCGCCCGACGTCACGGCGGCCGTGCTCACCGTGCTGCCGGAGTCGCTCCACGCCGCCGCGCTGGACGGACTGCTCACGGCCCTCGCGATGGCGGTGGTCCGCTGGCGCGCCGATCGGGGTGCCCCGCGCTCCGACGTCCTGCTCGGTGTCGAGGGTCACGGGCGGGAGGAGTCGGTGGTGCCCGGCGCGGACCTGACCCGCACGGTCGGCTGGTTCACCACGCTGTCGCCGGTGCGCCCGGATCTGTCGTCGATCGACCTCGGCGAGGCGTTCGCCGGCGGAGCGGCGGCAGGTGCGGCGGTCAAGCTCGTGAAGGAGCAACTGCGGGCGATCCCGGACCGGGGAATCGGGTACGGGCTGCTCCGCGGCGTCGCCGGGCCGACCGGTGCGCGGGTGCGCGGGTGGCGCGAGCCCCAGATCGTCTTCAACTACCTGGGGCGCGTCACCGCGTGGGCGGGCGAGGATTCGCAGGCATGGCTGCCCACCCCGGGGCACGGGCTCGGCGGCGATCACGATCCTCGGGTGCCCGTGACGGCCGCGGTCGACGTCGCGGCGGGGGTCGTGCCGCGGCCGGGAGGTGCAGTCCTGCAATCGTCCTGGACGTTCCCGACCGGGGTGCTCGACACCGACGACGTGCAGCGGCTCGTCGACCTGTGGCATGGTGCGCTGCGCGCGCTCGCCGCGTACGCCCACACCCCCGGTGCCGGCGGGCTCAGCCCGTCGGACGTCGATCTCGTCCCGCTCGACCAGTCGGCGATCGACGCACTCGAGGCCCGCCGACCCGGGCTGGCCGACATCTGGCCGCTGACCCCGCTGCAGTCGGGACTGCTGTTCCATGCCCGTCTCGCGGAGCGCTCCGTGGACGCGTACACGGTCCAGCTCGTCGTCGAGCTGCACGGCCGACCGTCGCGGGAGCGGATGCGCCGGGCGGCGCGGACTCTGCTCGATCGCCACCCGAACCTGCGGGCGAGTTTCGTGGAGGACGACGCGGGCGAGGTCTACCAGGTGGTGGCGGGCCGAGTCTCGTTGCCGTGGAGCGAGATCGACCTGTCCGGCCTCGACGGGCCGGAGATCCGCGAACGCTGGCGGGCGTTGCTCGCGGAGGACCGGTCGACACCGTTCGTGATGGACAGCGCTCCGCTGCTGCGCTTCAGGCTGATCCGGACGGGAGCGCTGGAGCACCGACTGCTGCTCACCCACCACCACATCCTGCTCGACGGCTGGTCGACGCCGCTGCTGCTCGAGGAGTTGCTCGCCCTGTACGCCGCCGTCGGCGAGCCGTCGGACGTCACGGACCGCGAGCTGCCGCCGGCGCCGGCAGGCGACTACCGCGACTACCTTGCGTGGCTGATCGCGCAGGACCGCGAAGCCGGCGTCGCGGCGTGGCGCCGGGGCCTGGCCGGCGTCGACGGACCGACGCTGCTGGTGGCACCGGACGAGCCTGTGCTCGCTCCGCAGGCTCCGCTCGACGGCGTCGTGAGTCCGGCCGAACCGGGGGAGGTCCGGCTGACACTGACCGCCGAGGAGACCGCGGCGTTGGTGGTGGCGGCGCGCGACCGCGGAGTGACGGTCAACACCGCCGTGCAGGTTGCCTGGGCGCTGGTGCTCGGCGCCCAGACGGGACGAACCGATGTGGTGTTCGGTGCGACGGTGTCGGGTCGTCCGCCGCAGGTGCCCGGCATCGAGTCGATGATCGGCCTGTTCATCAACACCGTGCCGGTCCGGATCTCGTTCGACCCCCGCGAAAGCGTCGGCGAGCTGCTCAGCCGCGTGCAGTCCGAGCAGGCGGCGATGCTCGACCACCACCACGTCGGGCTCGCCGAGATCCAACGGGAGGTGGGTTCGGCGGCGAGGTTCGACACCCTGACGGTCTTCGAGTCGTACCCCGTCGACCGATCGGCGCTGGCGCGCGACACCGACATCGCCGGACTACGGGTGACCGGTGTCGAGGGTTTCGACGCCACGCACTACCCGCTGACCGTGCTGGCGCGCGTGGACGACCGCCTGCGACTGACCCTGAAGTATCGGCCCGACCGGTTCGACCCGGTCGAGGTGGAATCGATCGGCGACCGGCTGCGGCGGGCGCTGGCGACCGTGTCACGGGGGGCGGCGCTACCTGTCGCCGGGGTCGACCTGCTGTCCGCGTCCGAGCACGACTCCGCCTCCCCGATTCGGGGCGGCGCGGCGAGCCCGCCGCGCCTGCTGCCGGACATTCTCACCGCCGGCGCCACGGTCGGGCCAGACGGTGTCGCGGTCGACTCGGGGGACACGCGGCTGTCGTACCGGGACCTCGACGCGGAGTCGAATCGGTTGGCGCGGTATCTGATCGGAGCGGGTGCGCGGCCGGGCGCGGCGGTGGCGATCGCACTGCCGCGGTCGGTGCGGTCGGTGACGGCGGTGTGGGCGGTGGCGAAGACCGGTGCGGCCTTCGTCCCGGTCGATCCGACCTACCCGCGCGAACGCGTGCAGCACATGCTCACCGACTCGGACGCCGAGCTCGGGCTCGCCCTGGGCGCCGACCGCGACCACCTGCCCGATTGCGTGCGCTGGCTGGTGGTGGACGATCCCGGTTGCAAGGCGGATCTGGCCGCGCTTCCGACGGGTGCCGTCGATGCGGAGCGGCCGAGTCCCCTGCGCGTCGACGACGTGGCGTACCTGATCTACACGTCGGGATCGACGGGCCGGCCGAAGGGCGTGAGCGTCACCCACCGCGGCCTGTCGAGCCTGCTCGCCGCGCAACGCGACCGCTACGCGATTCCCGCGACGGCACGCTGCCTGCACGTGTGCTCACCGAGTTTCGACGTCTCGGTCCTCGAGCTGCTGCAGGCCGCCACCGAGGGCGCATGCCTGGTGATCGCGCCGCCGCAGGTGTACGGCGGGGCCGACCTCGGTGGACTGCTGCGCCGCGAGCGGATAACCCACGCCTGCATCACACCTGCGGCCCTCGCCACCGTCGAGCCCGAGCGTCTGGACACCCTCGACGTGCTGGTCGTCGCGGGCGACGCCGTCGGTCCGGAACTGGTGGCCGACTGGGCGTCGGGACGAACGATGCTCAACGGGTACGGGCCGACCGAGTCGACGGTCCTCACGACGATCAGCGCACCCCTGGTGCCCGGGGCGAAGGTGCCGATCGGTGGCCCGGTGCGCGGCACCGACGTGTTCGTCCTCGACGGCTTCCTGCGCCCGGTCCCGGCCGGCGTGCCAGGAGAGCTGTACATCGCCGGAGCGGGGCTGGCCCGCGGATACCATCGCCGGGCCGGGTTGACCGCGGCGCGATTCGTGCCCGCCCCGCGCGGCGCGCCCGGCGACCGGATGTACCGCACCGGTGACGTCGTCCGTTGGTGGCCGGACGGAACGCTCGACTACCTGGGCCGCAGCGACTTCCAGGTGAAGGTGCGGGGGCTGCGCGTCGAGCTCGGGGAGATCGACGCGGTGTTCGCCGCACACCCGGCGGTCGGGTTCGCCGTCACGGTCGCCCGGCCACGAGAAGCGGGCGACCCGATGCTGGTGACGTATGTCGTGCCGACTTCCGCGGACGGCGTCGACGTCGCGGACCTGACGCAGCGTGCGGGCCGGCTCCTGCCCACACACATGGTGCCGACGACGGTGACGGTGCTGGGTACCGTGCCGCTCACCCCGGTAGGCAAGCTGGACCGCGCTGCGCTGCCCGCACCGGACTTCGACTCGCTGACCACGCAGTTCCGGGAACCGGGCAATGCCACCGAGGCGCGTCTGGTCGCCGTGTTCGGCGAGGTGATCGGCATCGACCGGGTGGGAGCCGACGACGACTTCTTCGCGCAGGGCGGCAACTCCCTGAGCGCGACCCGGGCCGTGGCCCGCATCAACCGCGCCCTGGACTGCAGGATCGGGGTGCGCGACCTGTTCGAGTGCCGGACCCCGGCCGCCCTCGCGCCTCGGTGTGTGAGCAGCACCGCACCACCCGTGGAAGGGCTGCGCACCGGCATCCGGCCGGACCGCGTCCCGCTGTCCCCGGCCCAGGAACGCATGTGGTTCGTCAACCAGTTCGATCCGGCGTCGGCCGCCTACAACGTGCCGCTGGTGCTGCGGCTCTCGGGGCGCCTCGACGCGTCGGCCCTGCGGGGGGCGCTGGTCGACGTGGTGGAGCGTCAGGAAACGCTGCGGACGGTGTTCCCGTCACAGCCGGCCGCCGGGCCTGCCCAGGTCGCGGTGCCCGCGCCCGGCGTGGTCGGCGACCTGACGCCGGAACCGGTGGCGGCGGACCGGGTGTCGGCCCGCGTCGGTGCGATCGTGCGCGAGGGATTCGATGTGGCGCAGGAGGTTCCGGTGCGGGTGCGGCTGCTGCGCACGGCAGCGGACGAGCACGTGCTCGTGCTGGTGGTCCACCACATCGTCGCCGACGGCTACTCGATCGGCCCGCTGGCCCGGGACGTCGCGACGGCGTACACGGCTCGGGTCGGCGGCGCCGCGCCGGACTGGGAGCCGCTGCCCGTCCAGTTCGCGGACTTCGCGGTGTGGCAGCACGAGGCGCTGGGGTCGCGGGACGATCCGGACTCGCGCGTCTCCCGCGAACTCGCCTGGTGGGAGGACCGACTGTCGGGGGCGCCGCCGGTGACCGGGTTGCCGCTGGACCGCCCGCGCGAGGTCCGGCGCTCGACGCGCGGCGGGCGGGTGGGGCTCTCGGTCGATGCCGGCGTCCACCGCGGGCTCGTCGAGCTCGCCCGCCGGCACGATTCGACGGTGTTCATGGTGGTGCACGCCGCGCTCGCGGCACTGCTGTCCCGAGTGGGGGCCGGTGGGGACGTCGTGATCGGTACCCCGGTCGCCGGGCGCGGCGAGGCCGAACTGGACGACGTGGTCGGCATGTTCGTGAACACGCTGGTACTGCGCACCGAGGTCGAACCGGGGGCACCGTTCGACGCGGTGCTCGCCGGGACGCGGGACGCGGACGTGGACGCATTCGCGCACGCCGACGTGCCGTTCGAGCGGCTCGTGGAGCGGTCGGCGTCGGCACGGTCGACGTCGCACGCGCCGCTGTTCCAGGTGATGCTCGAGTTCCGCAACGTCGAGCGCCCCCGCGTCCGGCTGCCGGGACTGACGGTCGAGGTGCTCGACGTCGAGACGGGCGAGGCGAAGTTCGACCTCCAGTTCGGGATCGGTGAGCGGCTCGACGAAGCCGGGGCCCCGGCGGGACTGGCGGGCGAGCTGCTGTTCGCATCGGACGTGTTCGACGAATCCACCGCGACGGCGCTCGGGGACATGTTCGGCCGCGTGCTCGAGGCCGTCGCGGCCGATCCATCCGTCCCGGTCGGCGACATCGAGGTTGCCGGCCCCCACGCGCGCGAGGAGGCGGCGGAGCGCGCATCCGGCCCGGTGCCGGCGGATCTGAGGCTGTCGGCAGCCGAGGCGGACGGGACCCTGCCGGCGGTGACGGCCTACGAGACACTGCCGGACCTGTTCGCAGCGGCCGTCGCCGCCGATCCGGACACGATCGCCGTGGTCGCCGCCGGCGTGCCGGTGACTTATCGCGAGCTCGACGACCGTTCGAACCGGCTGGCGCGCTGGCTGATCGACCGCGGCATCGGCCCGGAGTCGGTGGTCGCCGTGATGATGGAACGTTCCGCGGACCTGGTAGCCGCGCTCGTCGGGGTCGCACGGTCGGGTGCGGCCTACCTGCCGGTGGACCCGACGTACCCGGCGGCGCGGATCGGGTTCCTGCTGGGCGACGCGGCACCGGCCTGCGTGCTGGTCGACGCGAGCGTGCCGGAGGTTCCGGTCGCCGGTGCGCCGGTGGTGCGTCTCGACGACCCGGACATGCGTGCACAGCTCGACGCCCGGAGCCCCGCGCCGGTCACCGACGCCCACCGTACCGGTCCGCTGCACGCCGATTCCGTTGCCTACGTGATCTATACGTCGGGTTCGACCGGAAGACCCAAGGGTGTCGCGGTGACCCATCGGAACGCGGTGACGCTGCTGACCGGCGCCCGCGCCGTGCTCGGCTTCGGCGCGGCCGACGTGTGGACGATGTTCCACTCGTTCGCGTTCGACTTCGCGGTGTGGGAACTGTGGGGCGCCTTGGGGTTCGGCGGCCGGTTGGTTGTCGTCGGGCACGACACCGCGCGTTCCCCCGACGAGCTGCGGCGCCTCCTGGTGGCGGAGTCGGTGACGATGTTGAGCCAGACTCCCTCGGCCTTCCATCAGTTCGCGCGGGCGGATGCCGCGGCGGACGACGGCACCCTGGCGCTGCGCTGGGTGGTGTTCGGCGGCGAGGCGCTCGACGTCTCCCGCCTCGCGGGATGGGTCGAGCGGCACGGCGTCACCGCACCTGCTCTGGTGAACATGTTCGGTATCACCGAGACCTGCGTGCACGTGACGTGGCGGACGATCGACGTCGCGGCGGTCACCGGGCCGCGCCCCACCGGATCGGTGATCGGTCACGGACTTCCGGGAGTGCGGGTGTGGGTGCTCGACGAGCGACTGCGTCCCACGCCGCTCCGGGTGGCCGGCGAGATGTACGTGTCGGGCACGCAGGTGGCACGGGGATACCGGGGACGGCCCGGACTGACCGCTGGACGCTTCGTCGCGGACCCGTTCGAGCCCGCCGGTCGGATGTACCGCACCGGCGACCGGGCCCGCTGGACCTCCGACGGTGAGCTCGAGTTCCTGGGGCGCAGCGACTCCCAGGTCCAGATCCGCGGATTCCGAGTGGAGCCGGGCGAGGTCGAGTCGGCGCTGACCGCGGTTCCTGGCGTCGCGTCCGCGGTGGTGCTCGCGCGGCCCGGGCCGGCCGACGGCAGCGCCCGCCTGGTCGCCTACGTGGTCCCCGAGCCCGGTGCCGCCCTCGATCCGGCCTCGGTCACCGAGGCCGTCGCCAGTCGGCTGCCCGCGTACCTGGTGCCGTCCGTGACCACGGTCCTCGCGGAGTTCCCGATCACCGCGCACGGCAAGCTCGATCGCGCCGCGCTACCCGAACCGCGACCCGGGGGCGGGGGCGGGAGGGCACCCGGCACCGGGACCGAACGCCTGCTGGTGAGACTGTTCGCGGAGCTTCTCGGTGTCGATACGGTCGGTGTCGACGACTCGTTCTTCGGGCTCGGTGGCGACTCGATCATGTCCATCCAGCTGGTGTCGCGGGCGAAGGCCGCGGGGGTGACGTTCACGCCGCGCGACGTGTTCGAGCGCCGCACCGTCGCCGGTCTCGCCGAGGTTGCCGACCTCACCGACACCGATGACGTCGTCGTGCTGCCGGAACTGCCGGGCGGCGGCGTCGGCGACGTCGTCCTCACCCCGATCATGCGCTGGCTGGTCGAGCGGTCGAGCGCACACGGTGGTAGCGACTTCCGTCGCTACTCGCAGTCGGTCCTGCTCGCGATGCCCGCCGGAATCGACGGCGACACCCTCACCCGGGCGGTGGGCGCGGTCCTGGACCGGCACGACATGCTGCGGTCCCGGCTACGCCCGGTCGCCCGCTCCGAGTCCGGGTGGCGGCTCGAGGTACTACCGCCCGGGTCGGTGCCGGCCGACTCGATCGTGCGCCGGGTCCGGGTCGACAGCGTCGCAGGAGGGGGCTTCACCGCGGCCGCCCGCGACGCAGTGGAATCCGCCGCGGATCTGCTGGATCCGGAGTCCGGCACCATGATCCAGTTCGTGCACCTGGTCGGGGGAGACGCGGCACGGTTGCTCGTCGTCGCCCACCACCTCGTCGTCGACGGGGTCTCGTGGCGGATCCTGATCCCCGACCTCGCGCTCGCCGCCGCGCAGGCCGCCGACGGCGCGCAGCCGGATCTGCCGGCGATCGGCACCTCGATGCGGACGTGGGCGGACGGGCTCGTGGGGGCGGCGCGGGAGCGCGCCGGCGAGCTGGACCTGTGGGGGTCGACGGTCTCCCGAGCATCGGTGGGACGCGCCGCGGGAGAACTCGATCCGTCGGTCGACATCGCCGGCACCCTCGAGCGCGTCGAGGTGGAGCTGCCTGCCGACGTGACCTCGGGGCTGACGACGACGGTGCCGCGGGTGTTCCACGGCGTGGTCGAGGACGGACTGCTCGCCGCGCTGGCCCTCGCGCTCGCGGCCTGGCGGCGCGGCCGCGGCGTCGACACCGACGACGTGGTGGTGGCGCTCGAGGGACACGGCCGGGAGTCCCAGGTGGTGCCCGGCGCCGACCTGTCCCGCACGGTGGGGTGGTTCACCTCGATCCACCCGGTGCGGCTGGACCTGTCGGGCGTCGACGTCGACGAGGCCCTCGGCGGTGGCGCCGCCGCGGGCGCGGCGGTGAAGGCGGTCAAGGAGCAGCTGCGCGCGGCGCCCGACCACGGAATCGGGTACGGCCTGCTCCGGTACCTCGGCGGCGAGACCCGCGCCGCGCTGAGCGGGTTGCCCGGGCCGGAGATCAGCTTCAACTACCTCGGTCGACTCGACGCCGGCTCCGATCCGGGCGGTGACGGAAGCTGGCTTCCGATAACGGATTCCGGCCTCCACGATGCCGTCGCGGCGAACCTGCCGGTGGCATTCGCGATCGACGTCAACGCGGTGACGGTGCCCGGGCCGGACGGGCCGCGGATCAAGACGACCTGGGCGTACCCGCGCCGCGTGCTCGATACCGCGGACGTGGAACGGCTGGCGCGGGAGTGGGTCGTCGCGGCGCGGGCGGTGGTCGCGCAGGCGAGCGCGCCGGGTGCGGGCGGGCGGACGCCGTCGGATCTGGCTCTGGTGCACCTGGACCAGCCGGCGGTCGAGCGGTTCGAGGACCGGTTCCCGTCGCTGTCCGACGTGTGGCCGCTGACTCCGATGCAGCGCGGCATGTTCTTCCACGCCGAACTCGCCGATGCCTCGGTGGACGCGTACCTGGTGCAGCTCATCCTCACCCTGGGCGGCGAGGTGGACTCGCTGCGCCTGCACCGCGCGGTGCAGGCCCTGCTCGACCGGCACGCGAACCTGCGCACGGCGTTCGTGCGCGCGCCGGACGGGGAGGCCGTGCAGATCGTCACCGGCGACGTGGTCGTGCCGTGGACGGAGACCGACCTGCGCGCGTCCACCGAGCCGGCGGCAGCGGAGCGGCTCGGGGAGATCCTGGCCGAGGACCGCACCCACCCGTTCGACATGGCATCGCCGCCACTGCTGCGAATCCGGCTGGTGCGCATGCCCGGTGGCACCAGCCGGCTGATCCTGACCACCCACCACATCCTGCTCGACGGGTGGTCGACGCCGCTGCTCCTCGAGGAGCTCGTCATCCTCTACGCGGCCGACGTCGACGCCTCCGCGCTGCCTCGGGTGCACCCCCACCGCGACTATCTCGAATGGCTCGCGCGGCAGGACGGGTCGGCCGCGCTGCGCGCGTGGACCGATGCCCTCGACGGGCAGGACGAGCCGACGCTGCTGGTCCGAAACGCATCCGCCACGACCGCGCAGTACACCCCGTCGAGTGACGTGCCGTACGAGTTGGACGTCGCGGCGACCGAGCGCCTGCGGGCCCTCGCGCAGGAGCGCGGACTGACGCTCAACACCGTCGTCTCGGTCGGGTGGGCGATCGTTCTCGGACTGATCACCGGACGCGACGACGTCGTGTTCGGCGCCACCGTGTCCGGGCGGCCCCCGCACGTGCCCGGTATCGAATCGATGATCGGTCTGTTCATCAACACGGTGCCGGTCCGGGTCCGACTCGATCCCGCGGAAACCCTGGGCGCGTTGCTGGATCGGGTGCAGGCGGAGCAGTCATCGCTGCTCGATCACCACCACGTCGGGCTCACGGACATCCAGCGCGCGGTGGGACCGGGCGCCGGCTTCGACACGCTGACCGTGTTCGAGTCCTATCCCGTGCGCGGTGAGCTCTCCCCGGACGACGACATCTCGGGGATGCGGCTGATCGGTATCGAGGTCCGCGACTCCGCCCACTACCCGCTGAGCGTGGTCGCGTCCGCGACCGACCGTCTGCGCCTGACGATGAAGTTCCGCCCGGACCTCCTGGGTGAGGCCGTGGTCGACGATGCCGCCGGCCGGCTGCTGCACGTGCTGCGTGCGATCGGTGACGATCCCCGGCGGCGCCTGGCCGGACTCGACCTGTTGACCGCGGACGAACGCCGGGCGCTGGCGCCGGTGCGGGGTGGCCCGCGCAGCGCCGCCCGTACGCTCCCGGCGATCCTGGCCGAGGCGGCCGCCCGCGACCCGGAGGCGGTCGCACTCGTCGCCGACGGGCGCGAGGTCACATACGCGGACCTCGACGCCCGGTCCAATCGCCTGGCGCGCGCACTGATCGACCGGGGAGCGGGGCCGGAAACCTCGGTGGCGCTGGGTATACCGCGTTCGGTCGAGTCGGTGCTCGCGATGTGGGCGGTGGCCCGGACCGGCGCCGCGTTCGTCCCGGTGGACCCGGACTATCCCGCGGAGCGGGTCGAGCACATGCTCGCCGACTCCGGCTCCGGCGTGGGGCTCACCGTCGCGGCGCACCGGCACCGGCTGCCCGACACCCTGCCGTGGCTGACGCTCGACGACCCCGGATTCGCGGCGGACTGTGCGTCCCGGTCGGCGGCGCCGGTGACCGACGCCGAGCGCACGGCGCCCCTGCGGATCGACAATCCGGCGTACCTGATCTACACGTCCGGCTCCACCGGACGGCCCAAGGCGGTCACCCTGACCCATCGGGGCCTGGGGAACTACGCCGACGAGCAGCGGGACCGGTGCGCGGTGACCGCGGACTCCCGAACCCTGCACTTCTCGTCGCCCAGCTTCGACGTCTCGCTGCTCGAGTACCTGCTGTGCTTCGCGGCGGGCGCGGCCATGGTGATCGCGCCCCGCGCGGTCTACGGCGGCGCGGATCTGGCCGCGGTGCTGAAGAACCAGCGCGTCACCCACGCCTTCATCACGCCGGCCGCCCTCGCCTCGATCGATCCGAGCGGGCTCGACGACCTGCGGTGTGTGATGGTCGGCGGGGAGGCGTGGCCGCCGGAACTGATCGCGGACTGGATGCCGGGACACCGCATGGTCAACGTGTACGGGCCGACGGAGACCACCATCGTCGTGAACATCGAGGACTGCGTGCCGGGAGTCGTGCCGATCCCGTTGGGCGGGCCGATCCGCGGCGTCACCGAGCTGGTGCTCGACGCGCGCCTGCGGCCGGTGCCGGCGGGCGTCGAGGGGGAGGTCTACATCGCCGGTCCCGGACTGGCGCGCGGCTACCACCGGCGGGCCGGCCTCACCGCCGGACGATTCGTCGCCGACCCGTTCGGCGCGGCCGGCGAGCGGATGTACCGCACCGGCGACGTCGGGGCGTGGACCCGGGACGGGAAGCTCGAGTACCGCGGGCGCAGCGACTTCCAGGTGAAGGTCCGGGGCTTCCGTATCGAACTCGGTGAGATCGACGCCGTGCTCGCCGCGCATCCCGACGTGCGGTTCGCGGCCACACTCGGCCGCCCCGGTCCGGGCGGCGACACCATGCTGGTCTCCTACGTGGCCGCGGCCGACGGCCGGGACGTCTCCGTCGACGACCTCAGGGCCCGGTTGTCCGCGCAGGTCCCCGAATTCATGGTGCCGACGTCGATCGTGGTGCTCGGAGACATCCCGCTCACCCCGACCGGGAAGCTCGATCGCCGCGCGCTGCCCGACCCCGGGTTCGGCCACACCCCGACGGTGTTCAGGTCGCCGACCAACCCGGTGGAGGAGGCGGTGACCGAGGTGTTCGCGACCGTGCTCGGGGTGGACCGCGTGGGGACCGCCGACGACTTCTTCGAACTCGGCGGCAATTCGCTGTCCGCGACGCGCGTGGTCGCCCGGCTCCGGGAGACACTCGGCATCGATCTCGGGGTGCGCGCGCTCTTCACGTCACCGACGGCGGCGGCCCTCGCCGAGCACATCGAGCACGCGGAGAGGGGCGCGTCCGGTCGCCCCGACCTCGAGCCGGCCGAACGGCTGGACGAGATTCCGCTGTCGGCGGCGCAGCAGCGGATGTGGTTCATCAACCAGTTCGACCCGACCTCGCCCGCCTACAACGTCCCGCTGGCGGTGCGCCTGTCGGGCGCGCTCGACGCCCCGGCCCTCGATGCGGCCCTGGCCGACGTCGTCGACCGGCACGAGTCGCTGCGGACCGTCTTCCCGACCGGACGCGTCGGCCCGGTGCAGGAGATTCGCCCGGCGGCCGAGGCGGCGCCCGACCTGCGGCCGGTACCGGTCCCGGACGAGGACGAGCTCGCCCGGCGCATCCAGGCCGAGGTGTCCGCCGGGTTCGACGTCACCGCCCGGGTGCCGGTCCGCGGCGCGTTGTTCGAGCTCGGTGTCGAGGAGCACGTCCTGGTACTGGTGGCGCACCACATCTCTGTCGACGGGTTCTCGACGGGCCCGCTGTCCCGGGACCTGGTCCGCGCGTACGCCGCGAGGGCGGCGGGCCGCGCGCCCGAGTGGCCGCCGCTCGCGGTCCAGTACGCCGACTACACGCTGTGGCAGCGCCGGTTGCTCGGCGACGCCGACGACCCCGGGTCGGTGGCCGCGCGGCAGCTCGACTACTGGACGTCGACGCTCGGGGGAGCGCCGGAACTGCTGGCCCTGCCGACGGATCGCCCGCGCCCCCTCCAGCAGTCGTTCCGCGGCGCCCGAACGGGTTTCGCGATCGAGCCGCGGCTGCACCGCAGGCTCGAGGAGTTCGCCCGGCATCAGCAGACGAGCGTGTTCATGACGGTGCACGCCGCCCTCGCGGTGTTGCTGAGCCGCCTCGGCGACACCGACGACATCGTGATCGGCACCCCGGTCGCGGGCCGGGGCGAACCGGCGCTCGACGACCTGGTCGGCATGCTCGTCGGGACGCTGGCGCTGCGCACCCGGATCGATCCCGCGCAGTCGTTCGCCGATCTGCTGGCCGTCGTGCGGGAGGCGGACCTCGGCGCCTTCGGGCACGCCGACATTCCGTTCGAGCGGGTGGTCGAGGCGCTCGATCCGCCGCGTTCGACGGCGTACTCGCCGATCTTCCAGGTGGCGTTGGAGTTCCAGAACGACACGCGGGCGCGCCTCGATCTGCCGGGCCTGGCGGTCGAGGGCCTCGCCGCGCCCTCCGGTGTGGTGAAGGAGGATCTCGAGTTCGTGCTTGCCGAGCGGTTCGACGACTCGGGCGCCCCGGCCGGCATCGCCGGGAGCATCGAGTACGCGACGGACCTGTTCGACGCCGCGACGGTGCGCCGTGTCGCCGAACGATTCCTCCGGGTCCTCGAATCCGCGCTCGCCGATCCGCACTGCGCGGTCGGCGACATCGCGATCCTGCGCGACGACGAACTGCGCGGCCTCGCCCCGGCGCACGGCGGCCCCGACGCCCCGGAGATGTTGATGCCGGAACTGCTGGCCCAGGCCGGACACGATCCCGATGCGATCGCGGTCGCCTGCGACGGCGCTCTGGTCTCGTACGGGGAGCTGGACCGGCGGTCGAACCGGCTGGCGCGGATGCTGATCGGCCGCGGCGCCGGTCCGGAGCGCTACGTCGCGCTCGGGTTGCCGCGGTCGCTCGAGTCCGTGCTCGCGGTGTGGGCGGTCGCGAAGACCGGTGCCGCGTTCCTGCCGGTCGACCCGGGCTACCCGGCCGGGCGGATCGAGCGCATGCTCGGCGATTCCGGCGCGGTGTTGGGGGTGACCGTCGACGAGGAGCGGCATCGTCTGCCCGACGACGTCGACTGGGTGGTGCTCGACGATCCCGACACGACTGAGGTGGTCGCGGTCATGTCGGACGCGGCGATCGTCGACGCCGAGCGGATCCGGCCCGTGCACCTCGACCACCCCGCGTATCTGATCTACACGTCCGGGTCGACCGGCATCCCGAAGGGCGTCGTGCTCACCCACCGGGGTCTGGCGAACCTCGCCGCCGAGGAACGTGCCCGCCTCGACGTCACTGACGATGCCCGCACCCTGCACTTCGCGTCGCCGAGCTTCGACGCATCGGTGTTCGAGATCGTGATGGCGCTGTGCGCCGGCGCGACCATGGTGGTCGTCCCGCCGCACGTCCTCGGGGGCGCCGAGCTGGCCGCCGCCTTCGAAACCGGTCGCGTCACACACGGATTCGTGACCCCGACCGCGTTGGCATCGATGGATCCCGACGGGCTCGACGCGCTCCGGACCCTCGTCGTCGCCGGCGAACCGTGCCCCCCGGACCTGCTGGCGCGGTGGGCGCCCGGCCGCACCATGCTCAACGCGTACGGCCCCACCGAGACGACGATCATGTCGAACATCAGCGCCCCGATGGTGCCGGGTGCGCCGATCACGCTCGGCGGACCGATCCGCGGTGTGTCCGAGCTGGTGCTCGACGCGCGCCTGCACCCGGTGGCCTGCGGTGTGGTGGGCGAGCTGTACATCGCGGGATCGGCCCTCGCCCGCGGCTACCACCGGCGGCCTGCGCTGACCGCCGGCCGCTTCGTCGCCGACCCGTTCGGCCTGCCCGGCGCGAGGATCTACCGCACCGGCGACCTGGTCCGTCGACGGACCGACGGCACGTTCGAGTACGTCGGCCGCAGCGACTTCCAGGTGAAGGTGCGCGGCTTCCGCGTCGAACCCGCCGAGATCGACGCCGTGCTCACCGCGCAGCCGGGCGTCGGGTTCGCGGTGACGATCGCACGCACCGGACCGGCGGGCGACACGCTGCTGTGCTCGTACGTGCACGCGACCGGGGACGCGCACCTCGAGCCCGACGAGCTCCGACGCGCTGCGGCGCAGCGACTTCCGAGCCACATGGTCCCGGCCTCGGTCACGGTGCTCGACCGGATCCCGTCCACCCCGACGGGCAAACTCGACCGGGACGCCCTCCCGACGCCGACGTTCACGTCGGCCGAGTTCCGGGAACCTGCCGGTCCGGTGGAGACGGCCGTCGCCGGTGCGTTCGCCGCGGTGCTGGGGGTGGAACGGATCGGCGCCGACGACAGCTTCTTCGACCACGGCGGCAACTCGCTGCTGGCGACCCGCGTCGTCACCGACCTCCGCCAGCGCCTCGGACGGGACGTCTCGCTCCAGATGCTCTTCCTGGATCCGACGCCGGCCGGGATGGCAGGCCGGATCGGCGCGACGGCAGCCGGTGTCGAGGAGGCCCTCGACGTCGTGATTCCGCTGCGCCGCGCCGGAACCGGCCGCCCCCTGTTCTGCGTCCATCCCGGAATCGGGTTGTCCTGGGGGTACGCCGGACTGGTCCGGTACCTACCCGCCGAACGCCCCGTGTTCGGCCTGCAGTTGCCAGCGATCACCGGCGGGCCGGGTTACGGATCGATCGAGGAGCTCGCGCGTCGGTACGTCGACGAGATTCGCGCGATCGCCCCCGAGGGGCCGTACGACCTGCTCGGCTGGTCCCTCGGCGGCGTCCTCGCGCACGCGATGGCCGTCGAGCTGCAGCGCCGTGGTGAGTCCGTCTCGACCCTGGCGGTGATGGACAGTTACCCGGACGACGGCTCGGACCCCCTGCTCGGACGGCTCGAGCTCGCGGACCTGCTGCGCGGTCTCGGGTTGGACGTCGGTACGCCCGACGAGCATCGAGACCTGACCTACGACTCCGCGGCGCGCATGCTCGGCGAGTTCCTCGGTAGCGGGGGGATCACCGCGGCGCACCTCGAGCGGATCAACGACGGATACGCGCACTCGCGAGTGCTGGTGCACCGCTTCGCGCCGGGCGTGTTCGACGGCGACATCCTGGTGTTCCCGGCGCAGCGCGGGCAGGAGGGAGGCGCCGACCGCTCGGCACAGGAGTGGCGGCACCTCGTCACCGGCGCGATCGACGAGTGCCCGGTCGACTGCGGGCACAACGAGATGATCGAGCCGTCGTCGCTGGCCGTGATCGGTCCCGTGCTCGCCGCCCGCCTCGAGCGTCGAACCTGACGGCTCGGAGTCCATCGGTCTCAACCCGACGCCTGCGGGTCGCCGTTTCAGCGCTCGGATAGGCTCGGTGGCATGCAGTCCTGGTCCGAAGTAGCCGTTCCGTCCGTTCCCGGTCAGGGGCCGCCGTTGCGGCTGTTCGACACGGCGGATCGTCGGGTCCGGCCGGTGACGCCAGGCGAGACGGCCACGATGTACGTGTGCGGGATCACCCCGTACGACGCCACCCACCTCGGTCACGCCGCAACCTATCTGGCCTTCGATCTGGTGAACCGGCTCTTTCGCGACGCCGGGCACGCGGTGCACTACGTGCAGAACGTGACCGACGTCGACGACCCGCTGTTCGAGCGCGCGAACCGGGACGGCGAGGACTGGGTCGTCCTCGGCATGCGCGAGACCGCCCTCTTCCGTGAGGACATGGAGGCCCTACGGGTGCTGCCCCCGCGCGACTACATCGGTGCGGTGGAATCGGTGAACGAGGTCGTCGAGATGGTCGAGAAGCTGCTCGCGGCCGGGGCGGCGTACATCGTCGACGACGCCGAGTACCCGGACGTCTACTTCCGCGCCGACGCCACCGAGCAGTTCGGCTACGAGTCCGGCTACGACCGCGAGACCATGGAGCGCTTCTTCGCCGAGCGCGGCGGAGACCCGGACCGGCCGGGCAAGCAGGACCGCCTGGACGCCCTGGTGTGGCGCGCGCAGCGGCCGGGCGAGCCGTCGTGGCCGTCACCGTTCGGCGCCGGCAGGCCGGGCTGGCACATCGAGTGCTCGGCAATCGCGTTGGACCGCATCGGATCCGGGTTCGACGTGCAGGGCGGCGGCAGTGACCTGATCTTCCCGCACCACGAGTTCTCCGCCGCGCACGCGGAATCGATTGTGCTCGAACGCCGTTTCGCGCGGCACTACGTGCACACCGGGATGATCGGCCTGGACGGCGAGAAGATGTCCAAGAGTCGCGGCAACCTGGTCTTCGTCTCGAAGCTGCGCGGCGAGGGCGTGGACCCGATGGCGATCCGCCTCGGCCTGCTCTCCGGCCACTACCGCACCGACCGGGCGTGGACCGGCGAGGTGCTCGCCACCGCGGAGCGACGACTCGACCTGTGGCGTCGCGCGGCCGCGCGGCCGACCGCGCAGTCGGCCGAGGACACCGTCGCCCGGCTGCGGCAGCACCTGGCCGACGACCTGGACACCGCGAAGGCGCTCGACGCGGTCGACGGCTGGGCCACCCGCGCGGTCGAGCACGGCGGTTCGGACGCGGCGGCACCCGGGCTGCTCGCGGATGCGGTGGACGCCCTGCTGGGTGTGTCGCTGCACTGAACTGCACACCACCGGCGCCGCCGCAACCGTCATCCGTAATCGGCGACTGTCGGCGGGTTGGGACCCCGTACTGCACGACAGCACCCCGGCAGGAATACTCGCCGAATGGAGACGAACAGGTTCTTCGAGTGGGCGACCCAGGCCTTCGAGGTGCTCGGTGTCCTGTCGATGGTCGTGGGGTTCGTGTTCGCGTTCCTGCTCGCCGGGCTGACGTGGAAGCGAACTGGTGAAGGCTCGCGGGCATTCCGGACCTTGCGTGAATCGCTCGGCGGAGCAATCCTGCTCGGCCTCGAACTGCTGGTCGCCGCCGACATCGTCAAGACCGTCACGTCCACGCCGTCGCTGACGGACGCTGCCGTGCTCGGGATGATCGTGTTGATCCGGACCGTGCTGAGCCTGTCGATAGAGGTCGAGATCGAGGGGGTCGCGCCCTGGCGGCGGGCGCTGACCACCGGGCCGCAGGTGCTTGCCCGCGCGGCCCGGCAGTCGGTGCGACCGGAACCCGGTGCCGCGGACTAGGGAACCAGCGCGGGGGAGGACACCGGCTCGTCCCAGCCGATGCGATAGCGCTGTTCGACGCCCAGGGTCTTCTCCAGGTTCATGGTCTTGAACAGGACAGGGAGCAGCAGGGGCATCAGCCGTCGGCCCACGGGCCCCGGTGTCTTGGAGTGGTTGATCTTGGCGCCTCGCGCCGCGATCTTCTCCACCCGGGACCGGCGCAGCCCCTCGTACGCGGCGAACGCCGCCGCGGGGTCGGGCAGGTCACGCAGGCACCGGGCGAGCTGGATCGCGCTCTCGATCGCCAGCGAAGCACCCTGACCGGTGCTGTTCGAGGGCGCGTGCACGGAGTCGCCGACCAGCACCATCCGGCCGCGATGCCAGTGCGGGACCGGCGGCATGATGTGCAACGCGCCGACCACCTGCAGCGAGTCGGCACTGGTGCGTTCGGCCAGCACGCCGCCCGGTTCGTCGCCGGCGTAGGTCTCGCGCAGGGTGCGCAGCCAGTCCTCGGCGGGAATCCCCCGTGCCTGGCTGAGGGTGAGGTACTGCGGCGACGGCAGATTCGCGCCCCAGGCGACGCCTCCGCCGGGCAACGGCCAGTACAGGTAGTAGGCCCGCCTGCCGAACGCGAAGGTGATGGTGCCCGGCTCGGTGTCGAGGTCGACGTCGGCGACGCCACCGAAGCCGAGCATCCCCGTGTGGCCCGCACCGGGGGCGTCCGGGTCGATCAGGGTGCGAACGGTGGAACGGACCCCGTCGGCGCCGATCAGGACGTCCGCGGCCGCGGAACTTCCGTCGGCGAACCGGGCGATGATGCCGGCGGCGGTGTCCTCGACGCCGACGAGCCGCTTGCCGTACTCGAAGCCGACGCCGGCCGCCACCGCGCGGTCGTGCAGGACGCGGTGCAGGTCGCCGCGCTCGACCACCTGCAGCGGTGGCAGGTCGGCGAGGGCGGGCATGGCGCCGAGGCTGCGGCCGGCGACGGTCATCGCGGTGGACGGAATGGGGGTCGCGATGGCGCGTACGGAATCGTCGACGCCGAGGATGCGAAGGGCGGCAAGGCCGTTCGGCGCAAGGGCGAGAGTGCCGCCGATTCCGTTCGACTCGGCGGGGTACGCCTCGCAGACGGTTGCGTCGATGCCTGCCATCCGGAGGGCGGTAGCGGTGACGGGGCCGGCGATGCCACCGCCGATCACGAGGGCGGTTCTGGCTGCGGACATGGTTCTGCTCCTGTGTGGTGTGCCGCGACGGTCGTCGCGGGTCACCCGGAGGGAGTGAATCCGGCTATTCTTTGGTTGCCACCTCGTGGCCGGATTCGTCTCTCACCAGGCGTCGGTTCGAGGAAACGGTCCCGGCGGCGGTGTTGCAGCACCCCGCCGGGGCCAGGTCTGGTCACTGGTCCGGGAGCGACCCCCTCTCGGCGATCTCGGTCAGTTCGGGCGGGAGGTCGCCGGTGGCGTGCCAGGCCTGCCAGGCGTCCAGATCGGGGTAGCTGCCCGAGGTGAGTTCCGCGAGCAACGCGCGCACCCACCGGGCCTCGGCCACGGTCATGGCGAGCCCGTACTCGTTCTCCGCCAGGAACAGGCGGGGGATCTCCTGGCCGTGCAAGGCGATTGCCGCCTGTTGCGTGCTGATCGACTGTTCGAGGCGGTCGAGTCTGGACGCCAACAGGGCGATCGCCTCCTGGGGTGCGAGGGAGGCCATCACGGACAGCCCCGCGGCGAACCTCGGGTGTTCCGGTTCGGGTGTCGAGATCAGCTCGCGCGCCCAGTCGATCAGTTCCTCGCGGCCCGCGTCGGTGATCTGGTAGACGGTGCGCTCGGGCCGTGAGCCCGCGCGGGTGACGCCGACCGCCTCGAGGAATCCGTGCTTCTCCATGTTCTGGACGACGGTGTAGAGCGAGCCCCACTTGATGTCCATGTCCTGGTCTTTGCCGCGCTCGCGCATGATCGAGGCCATCTCGTAGCGGTGCATCGGCCGCTGGTAGACCGTGGCCAGCACGGCCAGGGCCAGCAGGTTTGCGACCTTGCGCGGTTTCGGCACGGTGACCCCTCAGCTCGATTACTCGTCTACGAATATACGTCGACGAGTAATTGGCTGCAAGGGGTCGGCATGCCTCGTCCTGGACTCGTGTTTCGATATCTGTCAATATCGACACATGTCGAATCAGCAGACCGGCGGCGGCGAGCAGTGTTGCTCGCCGCTGGTGCGCGAACCACTGACCGAGCACTGGGCCGGTGACCTGGCCAGGATGTTCAAGGCGCTCGGCGACCCGGTGCGGCTGCGCCTGCTGAGCCTGATCGCCAGCCATGCCGGCGGCGAGGCGTGCGTGTGCGACATCTCGCCGGCGTTCGACCTGTCGCAGCCGACGATCTCGCACCACCTCAAGGTGCTGCGCGAGGCGGGCCTGCTGGACTGCGAACGCCGGGGCACCTGGGTCTACTACTGGGTGATTCCCTCGGCGCTGCAACAGTTGTCGGCGGTGCTGCTCACCGACCGCGCACCGGTCGCCGCCTCCTCGGCGTGTGCGGAGGTTTCCGCGTGAGCGAGACGACCACACCCGAACGCCCCGCCGTCATCGGCAAACTCTCCACTCTCGACCGCTACCTGCCGGCCTGGATCGGCGCGGCCATGGTCGCGGGACTGCTGCTCGGGCGGTGGATCCCCGGACTGAACACCGCGATCGAGGGGGTGCAGATCGACGGCATCTCGCTGCCGATCGCCCTCGGCCTGCTGATCATGATGTACCCGGTGCTGGCGAAGGTCCGCTACGACCGCCTCGACACCGTCACCGGCGACCGTAAGCTCCTGGTGAGCTCGTTGCTGCTGAACTGGGTGCTCGGCCCGGCGCTGATGTTCGCCCTGGCCTGGATCTTCCTGCCCGACCTGCCCGAATACCGCACCGGGCTGATCATCGTCGGCCTGGCCCGCTGCATCGCGATGGTGATCATCTGGAACGACCTCGCTTGCGGGGACCGCGAGGCCGCCGCGGTGCTGGTGGCGATCAACTCCGTGTTCCAGGTGGTCATGTTCGCCGTCCTCGGCTGGTTCTACCTCTCCGTCCTGCCTGGCTGGCTCGGACTGGAACAGACCAGCATCGACACCTCGCCGTGGCAGATCGCGAAGTCGGTGTCGATCTTCCTCGGCATCCCGCTGCTCGCCGGCTTCCTGACCCGCCGCTACGGGGAGAAGTCCAGGGGCCGTGAGTGGTACGAGAGCAAGTTCCTCCCGCGCATCGGGCCGTGGGCGCTGTACGGGCTGCTGTTCACCATCGTCGTGCTCTTCGCGCTGCAGGGCGACCAGATCACCTCTCGCCCGGTGGACGTGGTGCGGATCGCGATCCCGCTGCTGGCGTACTTCGCGATCATGTGGGGTGGCGGCTACCTCCTCGGCGCCGCAATCGGATTGGGCTACGAGCGCACCACGACCCTCGCGTTCACCGCGGCAGGCAACAACTTCGAGCTCGCCATCGCCGTGGCGATCGCCACCTACGGCGCGAGCTCGGGTCAGGCGCTGGCCGGGGTGGTCGGCCCGCTCATCGAGGTGCCCGTCCTCGTCGGGCTCGTGTACGTCTCGCTCGCCCTGCGCAAACGCTTCACCAGCACCCCCGTGTCCGCCTGACCGAGTTCGTCTTTCTCCGAAAGGACCGTTCATGTCCACGACACCGAGCGTGTTGTTCGTCTGCATCCACAACGCCGGCCGCTCCCAGATGGCCGCCGGATTCCTCGCCCACCTCGCCGGGGACTCCGTCGAGGTGCGCTCGGCCGGCAGCGCGCCCGCGGAGACGATCAACTCCGCGGCTGTCGAGGCGATGGCGGAGGTCGGCATCGACATCTCCGCGCAGTCGCCGAAGATCCTCACGCCCGATGCCGTCGAATCGTCGACCATGGTGATCACCATGGGATGCGGCGACGCCTGTCCGGTGTTTCCCGGCGTCAGCTACCGCGACTGGGCGCTCGAGGACCCCGCGGGCAAGGGCGTCGAGGCGGTCCGGCCGATCCGGGACGAGATCCGCTCCCGCGTCGAAGCCCTGATCGCGGAACTCGTCCCCGCCACCGCCTGACGCGGGAGCCCTCGACGGCAATCTCGAGAGGTGTCAGCAGCAGGACGATCCCGCGGGGGCGTCCTCCTCGGCCGCGGCGGTTCCGCAGCACACGCCGCCTTCGGCCTCGACGTCGAGGTGCTGCGGGCTCGACCCGAAGGTCTCGGAGTCGCCGAGAACGGTGTAGACCTCCCACTTCTCACCCGCCGGACCGGTGACCCACACCTTGTCCTGGGTGGCGAAGCAACAGGTGGTGCCGATCTCCTCGTCGGTGAACAGGCCTTCCCCGGTCAGGCGGGCGATCTCCTCGTGCACCTTCGTCGACGACTCGACCTCGACGCCGAGGTGGTTGATCGTGCCGCCCTGACCGGGGTTCTCGAGCAGCACGAGCTTCAGTGGGGGTTCGGCGATCGCGAAGTTGGCATAGCCGGGCTTCAGCTTTGCCGGCTCCGTGTTGAACAGCTTGGAGTAGAAGGTGACGGCCTGCTGCAGGTCGTCGACGTTGAGAGCGAGCTGGGCGCGTGACATGACGGCTCTCCAGGTGTGTGACTTATATCGAATTGGGACGGTTACAGCCTCCCACTATTTCGACATAAGTCAAGAAGGTTGGTAGTGTCGGGTTCATGCCCAAGGCCCTGCCGATCGTCGACGTGAGCGCTCCCATCTGCTGCGCGCCCGTGTCCGCCGCGCCGATGAGCGACGACGCGGCGCTGGAGGTCGCGCTCCGCCTGAAGGCTCTGGCCGATCCGGTCCGGATCAAGCTGATGTCCATCCTGCTCACGGCCGACGGCGGCGAGGTCTGCACCTGCGACCTGGCCACCGGCGTCGGCCTCGCCGAATCGACGGTCAGCCACCACCTCGGGCAGCTCAAGAAGGCGGGCATGGTCGAACCGACCCGCCGTGGGATGAACGTCTTCTATCGCGCCCGGGTCGCCTCGCTCGATGCGCTCCGCCTGGTCCTGGACCCGAACTGCTGCAGGGTCGACTGAGCCGACCGTGGTCGGTGCCGGCCGCCGAGCACGGTCAGCCCGCCACGCGGGCGCGGCGGGCGCCTCGTCTGCGCTCCCGCCCGAGACTCCACAGGTAGTGCTCGAAGTCGACCTCCATGGTGTGCCGCGGCGAGCTGTAGAACCGCCGCTTGGCGCGATCGTGCTCCGCCGTCATCTGCGACCGGATCTCGGCATCGGACGGAGGCCGGTACCGGCCGGCGAGGGTCTCGGCGATCCACGCGCCCTGCGCCTCGGCGAGCGGCATCACCGCGCCGAGTGGCTGCAGCAGCCCGACGAAGTACAGGCCGGGAAGGTCCGGGTGCACCGTTCGCTTCCACAGCGGCAGGTCGTTCTCGGGGGCGGCGACCAGCTCTGGGTCGAAGAACGGAAAGCTCACCCGGTAGCCGGTGGCCCACACGATCAGATCGGCCCTGGACCGGGTCCCGTCCGCGAAAACGACCGTGTCGCCCTCGAACCGGTCGATCTTCGGGCGCGGGCTGATCGCGCCGGCACGCAGCCGCGCGCGGATCTGCTCGGACTGCACCGGGTGCGCCTGACCGGGCCGATGTGTCGGCCGCGGGAGTCCGTAGCGGGTCAGGTCACCGGCCGTGAGGGCGCTGACGCGGAGCCCGGCCGAGATCACCCAGCCCGGCAGCCAGCCCGGCATCACGAACCGGTCGGCGGGCTTGCCGAGCAGCATCTTGCGCATCACCCAGTGGCTGCGCCGCACCGACAGCGACGTGCTGCGCGCGACCTCGGACGCCTCGACCGCGATGTCGAGACCCGAGTTGCCCATGCCGACGACCACCACGTCGCGGCCGTCGAGCTGCTCGGCGGACCGGTAGTCGTGGGAGTGGATCTGCTCACCGGTGAAGCTCCCCGGAGTGGGGTCCGGCCAGCGGGGATCCCAGTGGTGCCCGTTCGCGACCAGCACCGCGTCGTAGCTCTCCACGCGCTCGCCGGCGGCGCCGGTCGTACGCACCGACCACGTGCCGTCCGGGGCCTGCTCGACGTGCTCGACGGTGGTGCCGAAGGTGATGGTGTGCCGGAACCCGAAATGCTCTACGTAGGACTCGAAGTAGGCGCGGACCTGGTCGTGCCGCGCGTACGGCGGATAGTCGGCGGGCATCGGGAAGTCCGAGAACGCCATCCGCGGGCAGGAGGTGTTGATCTCCAGGGTCTCGTAGCAGGCGGACACCCCGTTCGGGTTGTCGTAGACCCAGTTGCCGCCGATCACGCTGCCCTGCTCGAAGCAGTCGAACGGGATTCCGGCCACATGCAGCGCCTTGGCCGCGGCGATGCCCGACGATCCCGCACCGATCACGCACACGCGGGGGAGGGTCTCGACGTTCGCGGCCGGGGTGGTGGCGGTCGGGGCGCTGCGCCGGGGTGTGACGGAAAAGGGCATGACGGCCATGGTCGCACGAGATCCCGCCGCCGACATGGGGATTGCGAGACCCTCGCGCCACTCGCCTCGGGGGACGACGAGGCACCGATCGATGTCGGTGGGTACCGCCGCCCTGCGCCGAACATGTACTGCCGGAACGCCTTCGGTCACCACTCGGGGTCGTAGGAGGCGACTAGGCTTCCGCGGCCGCCGGGTCGATGTTCTGGTTGACGTGGAAGAAGTTGTCCGGGTCGTAACGGCGTTTGACCTGTGTGAGCCGGTCGTAGTTGTCGCGATACGCGGCGCGGACGCGACCGGAGCCCTCGTCCATCAGGAAGTTGACGTACGCCCCGCCCGCAGACGTCGGGTGCAGGTGTTCCCAGTAGTCCTTGGCCCAGACGGTGATCGCCTCCGCATTCGCCGGGTCCGGGTCGACTCCGACGATCACGCCTGCCCAACCGCCGTCGCGATAGGCGAATGCCGTCGCGTCGTCCGGCACCCGGGCAGCGGCACCGTCGATGGGGTACAGGTGCATGGTGGAGTGCCCTGTCGGCAGCCGCGCCCCGAACCGCTCGTGCACCTCGATGGCGGCGTCGGAGATCTCGTTGAAGAAGTCTGCCCGCCAATACCATTGCAGCCCGGCCGGATAGAAGGCGTCGAAGGCTCCCTGCAGCGCATTGAACGGCATCGGTCCGATCCCGACCAGGAGCGGGGAACCGTGCGTGCGAATCGGTTCGAGTGCCGCGTCGGCACCGTCGTGCGGGCCGGTGTAACACCAGATGATGCCGCACGCCTTGCGGCCCCAGATCTCTTCCGGGAAGGGCGGGGCCGGAGGCACCGTCATCAGCGAGATCCATCCGCTCAGCTCCTCCGGCAGCGACGGCAGCAGCTCCCGGTACC
The DNA here is from genome assembly GCF_042672245.1 of Rhodococcus sp. NPDC127527. Lineage (NCBI taxonomy): Bacteria > Bacillati > Actinomycetota > Actinomycetes > Mycobacteriales > Nocardiaceae > Rhodococcus > Rhodococcus sp. NPDC127527. The sequence goes on along the minus strand of NZ_JBHXVP010000016.1, from coordinate 4,094 downwards.
ACCGCATCACCTCGGCGGCGTCGGCGAGGTCGTAGAGCACCGGACCGGCGACGACGACTCCGTTCTCGCCGATGTCGTGACAGCGGAACGTGAACGAGGTGACCACCCCGAAGTTGCCGCCGCCGCCGCGCAGTGCCCAGTACAGGTCGGGATTCGAGTGTTCGTCCGCCCGGACCAGACTGCCGTTGGCCAGCACGACGTCTGCACCGAGCAGATTGTCGACGGTCAGTCCGAATCGCCGGGACAGATAGCCGATGCCGCCGCCGAGGGTGAGCCCACCGACCCCGGTGGACGAGAGGAAGCCCGACGGCGTCGCCATCCCGAATGCGACCGTCGCGTGATCGACGTCGGCCCACGTGCAGCCGCCGTCGACGCGAACGGTGTGGCCGCCGGGGTCGACGGTGACGCTGTGCATCGCCGACAGGTCGATCACCAGGGCGCCGTCCCACACGCCTAGCCCGCCCGCATTGTGTCCGCCGCCGCGAACCGCGACCTCGAGTCCGTGCTCGCGCGCGAAACGCACGCATGCCACGACGTCCGCGGCGTCGCGGCAACGCGCGACGGCGGCGGGTCTGCGGTCGATCATGGCGTTGTAGACGGCGCGGGCCTGGCCGTAGTCGTCCTGGTCCGGGGTGATCAGGTCGCCGCGCAGCACGCCGCCGAGCGCCTCGAACGGCGCGGTGTCCGCGCGGGTTGGTGTGGTGGTCATGGCGAACCCTCCTTCGGGCGCGGCGCCCGGCTGTCGAACGTCCGCACCGTCAACGCTAGGAACGCGGCGTTCGCGCAGCGTTCGGCCGCGGCGTTCGGGTCGGACCGGGCCCGGGGAGGCCTCGATCGGCGAGGTCACGCGCGCAGCGCCGCAGCAACGCGACAGCGCCCTGGGTGTCCGCCAGCGCGGCGGCCGAGCGGAGTCGTTCGGCCGCGACCGTCGGCTCGTCCGATGCCGCCCGCAACCGCATCACCTCGGGCAGCCACCACAGATCGCTCCGGGAGTGCGCGGCCACCAGGGCCGCGTCGAGCACTCCTCGGGCCGCGTCGGGCCGGCCGACCCGCACCCACACGTCCGCCAGCAGGGACAGCCAGTAGGGCATGCGGGCGAACGCCCCCTCGGCCTTGAGGTTGTCGATGCCCGCGCGGGCCAGGTCCACTCCGGACCCGCCCGGACTCGACCAGCCGTCCAGGACGAGCCCCCACTCGCGGTAGTACGCGAAGTCGTACCGGTCGCAGAGCCCGCGCAACTCCTCGACGGTGGCGCGGAGCGCGGGCAGGTCCCCGCGAAGCTGGTGGGTGATCCCCGCGTAGGCCAGCGCGACCGCGAGGTTGTACGGGTGGTGGATGGTGCGGGCCACCTCGACCGCGCGTCGGCAACTCGCCAGCGCCTGCTCGTCGCGGCCCACCAGCCAGTCGGCGTGTGCGGCCCAGGCACTGCCGTGCACGTCGGGCCGGGTGCCGATGGTCCAGGTGTGTGTCCCTCCCGCGAGTTTCGCGGCAATCTCGAAGTGCCGCAACGCCTCGTCGGGTCGGCCCAGGCTCAGGGCGGAGCCGCCGTAGGCGAAGTGCGCGGAACTGCCCAGCTCGGAATCGGGGCCGACCTTGGCGAGCGCCCGGCTCGCCGCGCGGTGGGCGTCGGCGATCCGGCCCTGGACGAAACGGGAGGCCCAGAGTCCGACCAGTGCGGTCAGTTCGGACTCGGGGCGTCCGAGGCGTTCCGACAGCTCGAGCGAGCGTTCCAGGGTCTGCTGCAGTTCCTGCGAGGCGTACCCGAGTCGGGCGTTGAGCGGCGCCGCCATCGACTCGAGCAGGTCGAGTTCCTGTCGCTCGCCCTCGTTGCCGTCGAGGCGGGTGCGCACGATCGACAGTGCCGCCCGGTGCAGCCGGATGGCCTCCTCGTGGGCGTACCGTTCGGACGCGACGACGGCGGCCCGGCGGTAGAACACCACCGCGCGGTCCGGTCGACCGCCGCGGTCGTACTGCTCGGCGAGCTGCACCGAGACCGCGTCCGTGTCGCCGGCGTGCAGCAACTCGAGCCCCTGGGCGAGGCGACGGTGCAGCAGCCACCGTTTCGGCGGGCTGACCTGCGCGTACGCCGCGTCGCGGAGCAGGTCGTGGGAGAAGTCGTAGCCGGTGCCGGTCTCCTGGACGATGCGTCGGCGCCACAGTTCGTCCACCGCCCGCACGACCTCACCCGGGTCGAGGTCGCTGGCCTCGGTGAGCAGTTCGAGGGTGAAGTTCCGGCCCACCGCGGCCGCCAGCCCCGCGACCTCGTGGGCGAAGGGACCGCACTGGTCGAGTCGCCGCCGCAGTACCGCCGTGAGGTCGCGGGCCGGCAGCGCAGGCTCGTCGTGGTCGGCCGAGGCCCGCACGGCCTCCACGACGTACAGCGGGAAGCCGCCGGTGGTCGACTGCAGCAGGAGGCGGTCGTCCGCGCCGAACTCGCGCCCGGAGACGGACTCGCCGAGCCGTGCGGTGTCGTCGATCTCCAAGGGGGAGAGCGTGATGTCGGTGAGCAGGCCGGCGTTCCGCAGGCCGGTCGCCCACTGCGCGGCCTCGCCGGCGCCGCCGGACAACTCGTCGCGCATCGTCCCGAGTACCAGCAGGGGAGCGTCGGGGACCAGCGCGAGGCAGTAGGCGAGGAAGGCGAGCGTCTCCGGATCGCACCATTGCAGGTTGTCGACGGTCAGCAGCGTCGGGCGGCCCCGTGCGGTCAGTGCGCGGGCCAGCCCCTCGAAGAACCGCTGTCGCTGCCAGGCGTCGGCGACACCGCTGGTGCCGGTCCGCGTCGCCGCGGCCGGACGGCCGTCGGCAGGCACCAGTCGGTTGACCTCCGCGGCCCACAGCGGCTCGAGCGAGTTCGAACGCAGCGCCGGGTTCCGGAGCCAGTCCGCAACCGGTGCGAGTGCCAGCCGCCTCGACGTCCCGAAGCACTGCGTTCCTGCGACCGTCGCGCCCAGGGTCCGGACGAACCCGGCTGTCTCCGTGAGCAGTCGGGTCTTGCCCACACCGGCTGCGCCACGGATCACGGCCAGGCGCGGCCCGTCCGTCATGCACGCGTGCCACAGCGCCCGAAGCGTGGCGAGTTCCCGGGACCGTCCGACCAGGGCGGTCGCGGCGTGGCCGGCGCGCACCTCGCCCGCTCCGCCTACCGGTACCGCAGCGGAGCCGGACGAGAGCACGCGCTGCAGGGTCGCTCGGGTGGCCGGGTCCGGACCGACCCCGAGTTCGCGCTCGAGGACGGACGCGCAGCGGTGGTAGGTGCTGACGGCGCTGCCCCGATCGCCGAGGTCGGCCTGCAGTTCCATCAAGGTGCGGTAGCCGGACTCCTCCAACGGCCGCAACGCAATCCGACGCCGGACGGCGGCAGTCGCCTGCGTGCCGTCGCCGCGGTGCACGCGTTGGTGACAGACGAGGTCGCACAGGTTCACACACCGCTCCTCGAGATCGGCGCGCAGCTCGAGGACCCAGTCCTCGTACAGCCCCGGCAGCAGCGGTCCCCGATACGCGGCCAGGGCGCGGTCCGCATGCTCGAGCGCCGCAGCCTCGTCCCCGCCCGCCTCCGCCGCGAAGGCCGCGGCACGTTCGTTCTCGAACGTGCACACGTCGACCAGGCAACTCGGGCTGTCGTGCCAGCACAGATCCCGGGGGCTGACGAGCAGGCCGCTGTCGTCGCCGAGGGCTCGGCGGAGGTGGTGCAACTCGCGGCGCAGGTTCGTCAGTGCCTGTCCGTCCGCCGAGTCCGGCCAGAACACGGCGGCAAGGTGGGGACGTGCCTGCGGAACGCCCGCGTGGACGGCGAGGTACCCGAGCAGCGCAAGGGTACGCGGCGACCGGACCGGTTCGGTGCCGGTCGCGTCGTCGGTGATCGCCTGTTCTCCCAGCAGGGAGACGTGCAGCATCGTCGCGCGGCCTCCTGTGATCGAGGCTAGTCCGCGCAGTGTCGTTCGGACCGCCCGCGACCTCGGATGATGTGTTGCGCGATTCCTTGTCGGTGCCCCGCACTATAATTCGAACATGCATTCGACAGGCGGGGTTCGAGAGGTCGGTCAGGTGGCAGCACACCTGACCGACCTGGACGATGCCGTCGACGGGCTGCTCGA
>NZ_JBHXVP010000015.1:82109-136019 GCF_042672245.1 Rhodococcus sp. NPDC127527 | reverse complement strand
GTCGCCACATCCACCGGAGCCGGATCCGACACCGCCACATTCGATGCCGCCGACGTCGAACCGAGGAACCCGGCCGCACCCGAGAACACCGCCGTGATGCTCTTCGCACCAGCAGTGGCAAAGGACTGCGACAACGTCGCCACACCATTGGTCACGTTCACCGGACCACCGAGGTTGGTGACACCGTCCTTGAACTGCACCGAACCACCGGTCGGAGCCGGCGAGACCGTCGCCTTCAAATCAACCGCGACACCAGTGGTGGCCGTCGCCGGCACAGTCACCGAAGTCTGAGTCGCCACATCCGGAACCGCCACCGTCACGTTCTGCGCAGCCGACTGCGACGGGTCCGCAACACCCGTCGCCAGGTACTTCGCCACCAGCGAATGCGCCCCCGCCGCAGGAGTCCACGAGTACGTCGCGACACCGTTGTTCAACGCGCCCGTGCCGAGCTTGGCTGCGCCGTCGTAGAACTCGACCACGTCACCGTTCGCACCACCGGTCACCGTCGCACTCAACACGGTGGCCTGCCCGACCTGCGCACCCGACACCGGCGCAAGCACAGTCGTGGAGACGTTCTTACGAACCGTGACCGCCGGACCCTTGTCCGGGTAGTTGCCGGAACCCAACGACCCGCTGTAATACAGCGACGTCGACAGCGCAGCGCCCCGAGCGCAGTCCGCACCGACCTTGTACGAGAACTCGAACGTCTGCGACTTCGGGTTGATGTTCGGATACACCGGCCAGTTACCGGTCACCCGCACGAAGTCGGCGGCCTGACTCTCCACACTCTGCGCCGACCCCGACACCTTCGCCGACCCCGCAACGTACGTCAGGCAGGTCGGATGCACATCCTTGACCGCCTGCAGCCACTCGACCACACCACCAGTGCGCTCGAAGACCGTCTTCAAGGTGATCGTGTCACCCGCGGCAGGATTCGCCTCGCTGATCGTGCGAGTGAACTTGGTACTGCCATCGGTCCACGTCACCGATGCCGGCGCCGCGGACGCGACACCGGCGGTCACCGCGAACCCGGCCGCAACGGCCACTGCGCTGACACCACCCACCACACGCCGCATCGTCGGACGAGACATACACACCCTCCATCTGCCTGGCCGCACTCGTACCGACCGAAGCAGGTGGCAAAATGTGCGAAAGTCACGCCACCTTAACCACCGCGTAGCCACTCCGTGATGGAAATTGCAGAATCAACTAGACGTTCGTTCAGAGTTGTTTCCGCAGTTCACGACCGTCGGCGCGTCGTCCGGCGTGTCTTGTGTCAAACGGTAAGGCCGTGGGTCACGAGCGCCGCGAGCTCGGCGTAGGCCTGGGCATCGTCGAGACCGGTCGCCTCGGCGACCTGCCTGCGCTGGATGCGCACCATCGTCGACGTGACGACCTCCGCAACGAACGCCGCGTGCACGTCGCGGAACTCGCCGGCAGCAACTCCCTCGGTGATGAGTTCCTGCACGCGACGGGCGGCGAACCTCGTGTTTCGCTCGTAGACCTCCCGGGCTACCGCGCTGTCGGCGAGGTCCTCCATGAACCGAACCGAGGCCGGCCGCAGCTGTTCGCCGACCGCCTCCAGGTAGGTCCCGATCCGCACGCGAGCACCGACTGCCCCGAGGAGCCTCGCCTCCACCCGCTCGGTGGCGCCGCGGAAGAAGTGGACAGTGGCCACCCGCACCAGCTGCTCCTTGCTGTCCGCGAGCGCGTAGAGAGTCGACTTCGAGCACCGCAGTCGGCCGGCAATCGCGTCGAGGGTGAGGTGTGCGAACCCGTCCGCGAGCAGCAGGTCGACGAGCTGGTCGAGCAGCTGCGCGCGACGGGCCGCGCCGCGTACCTGGGTTGCCATACACAAAACTGTACTGCAGTATCGATGTCAGTACCGTTTCTTCCCGGAGGAGTCCCCCGTGCCCGTCGAACGCCTGCTGCCCAGCCAGGAAGCCCACGACCTCATCGACCTGACTCGCGACATCGCGGACAAGGTGCTCGCAACGAAGGTCGACGAGCACGAGAAGTCCGAGACATTTCCCGAGGGGGTGTTTCCCGCGCTCGGCCAGGCCGGGTTGCTGAGCCTGCCGTACCCCGAGGAATTCGGCGGTGGCGGGCAGCCCTACGAGGTCTACCTGCAGGTGCTCGAGGAGCTCGGTGCGCGCTGGGCGGCCGTCGCGGTCGCGACCAGCGTGCACAGCCTCTCCTGCTATGCACTCGCCACTGCGGGCACCCCCGAGCAGCAGGCCAAGTGGCTTCCGGACATGTTGAGCGGCAACATGATCGGCGCCTACAGCCTCTCCGAACCGCAGGCCGGTTCGGACGCCGCCGCGCTGAGTTGCAGGGCCACGGCAGTCGACGGTGGCTACCGGATCAACGGTTCGAAGGCGTGGATCACCAACGGCGGCCGCGCCGACTTCTACACCCTGTTCGCTCGCACCAGCGACGAGGGCTCGCGCGGCATCTCCTGCTTCCTCGTCGACCGCACGACCGAGGGCCTGAGCTTCGGCAAGCCCGAGGAGAAGATGGGCCTGCGAGCCGTCCCGACGACATCCGCGCACTACGACGACGCCTTCGTCGAGCAGGACCGCATGATCGGCGCGCCCGGGCAAGGACTACCGATCGCCTTCAGCGCCCTGGATTCCGGCCGCCTCGGCATCGCCGCCGTCGCCGTCGGTCTGGCGCAGGGCGCGCTGGACGACGCCGTCGCATATGCCAAGGAGCGCAAGGCCTTCGGCAAACGAATCATCGACCACCAGGGCCTCGGGTTCCTGCTCGCGGACATGGCCGCCGCGGTGGACTCGGCTCGTGCGACCTACCTCGACGCGGCGCGGCGGCGCGATGCCGGACTGTCGTACTCGCGCCAGGCCAGCGTCGCGAAGCTGGTCGCGACCGACGCCGCGATGAAGGTCACCACCGATGCCGTGCAGGTGTTCGGTGGCTACGGCTACACGCAGGACTTCCCCGTCGAGCGATACATGCGCGAGGCCAAGATCACCCAGATCTTCGAGGGCACCAACCAGATTCAACGCCTGGTCATCGCGCGGTCGTTGGCCGGCTGACCACCGGTCGCGGTCGGCGCAGTGTGTCTGCGTCGACCGTCGCAACGCCGTCAGGATCGGGCGAGGTCACGTCAGGAACGCGTCAAGATCACCCTGCTCGCCGCCGGGCGGAGGTATCCCGGATCTAGCTGCTCCCCCGCCACGTGGACGGGGTGCCGCTCTGATCCGAGGAGGGATCGATGAGCTTTCCACTGCATCGCCGCAACCACCGCTCGACCGGTCGTCAGTTCGAGCAGAACACGTTGGTCCATGTGCCGGTTCAGGCCGACGCCGAGACTCGGCGCGCGATCGGCCGAGAGCTCACCGAGGTGATCGAGCAACCGAATCTCGCCCTGGTCGGGCTGTGCTACACCCACATGGGCGATGCGGCCGATCGGCGGGGCATCGGCGCGACGATCGATCTCGTGATCTCGTTGATGGAGCAGGTCCGGCGCGAACACGGTCTGATCCTGTGCGAGTTGGTGATCGAGATCGCCCACCGGCCCGCCGGCCACGAGGCCGAACTGATCGAGTCGGTGGACGAGGCTCTCGACGCCGCGTGCGCCGTCTACCGGTTCCCGCGGCCCAGCGTCACCTTCATGACCAAGCCCGCGGTGCTCGCCGAGGCAGGTGCGGCCCAGCGCGCTGGCTGAGTCCCACGACCGGCGCCGAATGTCGGCAACATCCGGGCAACTCAGTCGCCGCAGCAGCCGCCGGGAACGGAACGGACCTCGCGGGTGGCGGCATTGCGGGCGGCCAGGTCCCCGTCGGCCGGGTAGTCGACCCGGACCAGGCTCAGCCCGTGCGCGGGCGCGACGAGCACCGAGCTGGACCGCTCCCGCTCCTGCAGCAGCGCGACCGTCCACTCCGGCGTGCGACGACCCTCCCCCACCGCGATCATCGCGCCGACGAGGCTGCGGACCATCGACCAGCAGAACGCGTCGGCGCTGACGTACGCGGTGACGACGTCGCCCTCTCGTGACCAGTCGAACCGCTGTAGCTCGCGGATCGTCGTCGCGCCCTCCTTGCGACGGCAGAACGCCGCGAAGTCGTGCAGGCCGATCAGACCGGCCGACGCCACCCGCATCGCGTCGAGGTCCAGGTCCTTGGGCACCGACACGGTGTCGCGAGCGCGCAGCGGTTCGGCGCCGTAGCGCGCGGTGGTGATCCGGTACTCGTAGTGCCGGCGGATGGCGGAGAAGCGGGCGTCGAACTCGGCCGGCACCGCGGTGACCGCCTTGACCCGCACGTCCGGCGGCAGGAAGCGCGCGAGGCGGCGGACCAGCCGGTCCGGCTCGGCGGGCGCCGCCGCGGCGGACACGTCGAAGTGCGCGACCTGACCGGAGGCGTGCACCCCGGCGTCGGTGCGGCCGGCGACGGTCAGCGTCACCGGTTCCCGCAGGACCGTCGAGATCGATTCCTCGAGCACCCCGCAGACCGTGCGCAGTCCGGGCTGGCGGGCCCAGCCGGAGAAGTCGGTGCCGTCGTAGGTGATGTCCAGGCGAAAGCGAACGAACCCGCCGTCCCGGGAAGGGGCGGCGGGTTCGTTGCGAGGTTCTGACGCGTTCAGCGTTAGTCCTTCTTGGCCTCGTCCGCATCGGCGGCGGTGGCGGTCTCGTCCTCGACGGCCTCCACAACTGCCTCTGCGTTCTCGACCTCGACCTCGGTCGCCTCGGCCTCGACGGCCTCCACGACGTTCTCGGCCGGAGCCTCCTGCGAAGCCTTCACGCGACGCGCGCGGTCGGCCTCGGAGGTGACGGTCTGCTCCTTGACGAGCTCGATGATCGCCATCGGAGCGTTGTCACCCTTGCGGGGGACGGTCTTGATGATGCGGGTGTAGCCGCCGTTGCGCTCCGCGTAGAACGGACCGATCTCCGCGAACAGGGTGTGCACGACATCCTTGTTGCGGATGACCTTCAGCACCTCACGACGGTGGGCCAGGGTACCGGCCTTCGCGTGCGTGACGAGCTTCTCGGCGTAGGGCCGCAGGGCCTTCGCCTTGGCCTCGGTGGTGGTGATGCGACCGTGCTCGAAGAGCGCGGTGGCCAGGTTGGCGAAGATCGCCTTCTGGTGCGAAGCCGACCCGCCGAAGCGGGCACCCTTCTTGGGCTTGGGCATGATGAATCTCCTAGTAAGGACCCAGTGAGCTGGTCTACAGCTGTTCGGTCTCGGCGTAGTCCTGGTCGTTGCCCTCGGTGTCGCTGAAGGCGCCGGCGTCGGTGTCGCTCCACGTTCCGGTGGCGGCGTCGTAGCCGGCAACGGTGGTGGGGTCGAAGGAAGCCGGGCTGTCCTTCAGGGCCAGGCCGAGCGAATGCAGCTTGACCTTCACCTCGTCGATGGACTTCTGACCGAAGTTGCGGATGTCCAGCAGATCGGACTCGGTGCGACCAACCAGCTCGCCGACGGTGTGCACACCCTCGCGCTTGAGGCAGTTGTAGGACCGGACGGTGAGGTCCAGATCCTCGATCGGCAGCCCGAAGGACGCGATGTGATCGGCCTCGGCGGGCGAGGGTCCGATCTCGATGCCTTCTGCTTCGACGTTCAGCTCACGGGCGAGGCCGAAGAGCTCAACCAGGGTCTTGCCCGCCGAAGCGAGCGCGTCCCGAGCGGTGATGGAGTTCTTGGTCTCCACGTCCAGCACGAGCCGATCGAAGTCGGTGCGCTGCTCGACGCGGGTGGCCTCCACCTTGTAGGTGACCTTGAGCACCGGCGAGTAGATCGAGTCGACCGGGATACGGCCGATCTCGGCGCCGGACGCCTTGTTCTGGACGGCGGGGACGTAGCCGCGACCGCGCTCGACGACGAGCTCGATCTCCAGCTTGCCCTTGTCGTTCAGGGTGGCGATGTGCAGGTCCGGGTTGTTCACCGTGACGCCGGCCGGGGGCACGATGTCGCCTGCGGTCACAGCGCCGGGGCCCTGCTTGCGGACGTACATGGTGACCGGCTCGTCCTCTTCGGAGCTCACGACCAGGCCCTTGAGGTTCAGGATGATGTCGGTGACATCCTCCTTCACACCGGGGACGGTGGTGAACTCGTGCAGGACGCCGTCGATGCGGATGCTGGTGACAGCAGCGCCGGGGATCGACGACAGCAGGGTGCGGCGAAGCGAGTTGCCGAGGGTGTACCCGAAGCCGGGCTCAAGGGGCTCGATGACGAACTTCGAGCGGTTGTCAGCGATGACCTCTTCGGTCAGCGTGGGTCGCTGAGAAATGAGCATTGTTTTCCTCCTGTACGGGCGTCCGCTATTTGACGCCCAGATGGATGACGCCTTCGGCACTCGTGCGCCTTTCCGGTGGCCGGAGCCACCGGAAAGGCGCACGAGTCGAAAGGCATTACTTCGAGTACAGCTCCACGATCAGCTGCTCCTGCAGCGGCACGTCGATCTGCGCGCGCTCCGGCTCCTGGTGGACCAGGACGCGGAGGCGACCCGGAACGACCTGCAGCCAACCCGGGACCGGGCGATCGCCGACGGTCTCGCGGGCAACCTGGAACGGCAGCGTGCTCAGCGACTTCTCCTTGACATCGATGATGTCGTACTGGGAGACGCGGTAGCTGGGGATGTCGACCTTCTTGTTGTTCACGAGAAGGTGACCGTGGCTCACGAGCTGGCGAGCCTGACGACGGGTACGGGCCAGGCCGGCGCGGTACACGACGTTGTCGAGACGGGTCTCGAGGATGCGCAGCAGGTTCTCGCCGGTCTTACCCGGGCGACGCACCGCTTCCTTGTAGTAGCGGACGAACTGCTTCTCCATGACGCCGTAGGTGAAGCGAGCCTTCTGCTTCTCCTGCAGCTGGAGCAGGTACTCGCTCTCCTTGATCCGCGCGCGGCCGTGCTGGCCCGGCGGGTAGGGGCGACGCTCGAACGCCTGGTCGCCTCCAACGAGGTCGACGCGCAGACGACGCGACTTGCGGGTGATGGGGCCGGTATAACGTGCCATTTTCTAAACCTTTCCTTCCCGCTAGACCCGACGCCGCTTGGGCGGACGGCAGCCGTTGTGCGGCTGAGGGGTGACATCGGAGATGGTGCCGACCTCGAGGCCAGCAGCCTGCAGCGAGCGGATCGCGGTCTCGCGTCCCGAGCCGGGGCCCTTGACGAAGACGTCGACCTTCTTCACGCCGTGCTCCTGCGCCTTGCGGGCAGCGTTCTCGGCGGCCAGCTGAGCAGCGAACGGGGTCGACTTGCGCGAACCCTTGAAGCCCACGTGTCCCGACGACGCCCAGGAGATGACGTTGCCGGCCGGGTCCGTGATGGACACGATCGTGTTGTTGAAGGTGCTCTTGATGTGAGCGGCACCGTGCGGGACGTTCTTCTTGTCCCTGCGACGCGCCTTCTGGGTCTTCTTCGGACCGGTGCTACGTGACTTAGGGGGCATTACTTCTTCTTCTTCCCTGCGATCGTGCGCTTCGGGCCCTTACGGGTACGAGCGTTGGTCTTGGTGCGCTGTCCACGCACGGGCAGACCACGACGGTGGCGCAGGCCCTGGTAGCAGCCGATCTCGATCTTGCGACGGATGTCGGCCTGCACCTCGCGGCGGAGGTCACCCTCGACCTTGAGGGACTCCTCGATGTACTCGCGGAGCTTGGTCAGGTCCTCGTCCGTGAGGTCCTTGCTGCGCAGGTCGGGGTTGACACCCGTCGCCGCCAGGATCTCCTTGGAGCGGGTACGGCCAACGCCGTAGATGTAGGTCAGTGCGATCTCCATGCGCTTTTCGCGAGGAAGATCAACACCTGCGAGACGTGCCATGTGGCATTCCTATCGGTGTGCGGAGGTCTGCTCCCAGTCCATCCCCTGTGCCATCCGAATCTGACTCCGGATACGTCTTTCAACTAACTCAGTGGGGCCCCGGCCTCCGTGCCGGGGGTAGACCGACGTCTGCCGGTGGACTCTGGAGTCCGATGGCCGTGGACGTCGGCTGGTGCTGGAAGGTCTTCTTTGCTTGTTGCCAAGCCGATCCGAAAAGCTGTGATCTAGCCCTGACGCTGCTTGTGACGCAGGTTGTCGCAGATCACCATGACCCGACCGTTACGACGGATCACCTTGCACTTTTCGCAGATCTTCTTGACGCTCGGCTGAACCTTCACGTCTGTCTAATCTCCTGTGTGTCGCCCACCGGGGGTGGACATGGGTCTCCCAGACCAGGTGTGGTCCGGGAAGTGCGTTACTTGTACCGGTAGACGATGCGACCGCGAGAAAGGTCGTAGGGCGACAGCTCTACGACGACACGGTCTTCCGGCAGGATGCGAATGTAGTGCTGACGCATCTTGCCGCTGATGTGCGCGAGGACCTTGTGGCCGTTCTCGAGCTCAATGCGAAACATTGCATTGGGCAGCGGTTCGACTACGCGTCCCTCGACCTCGATGGCTCCGTCTTTCTTAGCCATATCCTCCGCGATCCGTTGGTGGGCATCGTTCTCCGTTACGGTGGTGCACGCGCGTGAAACAACCGGGCGAGCAGCACCTCGGGCGACCGAGGCCCCCGAGAACAGCAAACGACCGGTACGCAGGGCGCACCGTTGATCTATCCTACCGGAGTTCTCCCACCAGGCCAAATGCGGCCGCCGCGAAAGGATCCTCGAGCGTGCGTGCCGTCGTGCAGCGTGTCACCTCCGCCTCCGTCGAGGTCGACAGCCGGACGGTGGCGCGGATCGAACCCGACGGGCAGGGACTACTGATCCTGCTCGGTGTCGGCCACGACGACGATCCCTCGGTCGCCGGCGCCCTCGCCGCGAAGGTGTGGAAACTCCGGATCTTCGACAGCGACTCGAGCGATCCACGCGGTGGCGAGCGGTCCGCCTCCGACGTCGGCGCGCCGATCCTGGTCGTCAGCCAGTTCACCCTGCTGGCCGACACCCGCAAGAGCCGGCGCCCGTCGTGGTCCGCCGCCGCGCCGCGGGCGGTCGCCGAGCCGATTGTCGACGCCTTCGCCGAGGCACTGCGGGCGCTCGGCGCATCGGTCGAGACCGGCCACTTCGGCGCCCACATGCGGGTCGCCTCGGTCAACGACGGCCCGGTCACCCTCCTGCTCGAGGCCTGACGCCCGGGTCACACGACGAACGGGCACCCGCGGTCGGGGTGACCGTGGATGCCCGTTCGGGTGTCGAAACTGTCAGGGACGCAGCGTCAGGATCCGCGGGCCGTCCTCGGTGACCGCGACGGTGTGCTCCCAGTGCGCGGCGCGCGAGCCGTCGATGGTCACGACCGTCCAGTCGTCGTCGAGCACCTCGGTCTCGGTGGTCCCGAGGGTCAGCATCGGCTCGATGGCGAGCACCGATCCGACCACCAACTCCGGTCCCCTGCCCGGCTTGCCCTCGTTGGCGAGGAACGGGTCCATGTGCATCTCGCGACCGATGCCGTGACCGCCGTAGCCGTCGACGATGCCGTAGCTGCGGCCGTGGGCGCTCTCGGCGGCGCGGGTGCCGAGTTCGATCGCGTGCGAGACGTCCGTCAGCCGGTTGCCCGGCAGCATCGCCTCGATACCCGCGTCCATGGACAGTCGGGTGGCCTCACTGAGGTCGCGGTCGGCGTCGGAGATCTCACCGACCCCGAAGGTCCACGCGGAATCGCCGTGCCAGCCGTCGAGGATCGCGCCGCAGTCGATCGACACCAGGTCACCCTCGGCCAGGATGTCCTCCGCCGACGGGATGCCGTGCACCACACGATCGTTGACGGACGAGCAGATCGAGCCGGTGAATCCGTGGTAGCCCAGGAACGACGGGACGGCGCCCGCATCCCGGATGGTCTGCTCCGCTATCCGGTCGAGTTCGAGCGTGCTCACCCCGGGCTTCGCCGCCGCGCGCACCGCGACCAGGGTCGCGCCCACGATCGCGCCCGCCGCTGCCATCGCGTCGAGTTCACCGGCGGTGCGGAACGGTACGACCTTCTTGCGACGAAACCCCACGGTGACCTCTTACTTGCCGAGCGCCGCGAGCGCGCGGGAGTTGACCTCGTCGACGGCACCGACGGCGTCGACCGTCACGATGCTGCCCGCGTAGTGGTCGAGCAGCGGTGCGGTCTCTTCGCGGTAGACACGCATACGGTTCCGGATGACGTCCTCGGTGTCATCGGCGCGGCCACGGGACAGCATGCGCTCGACGACGACCTCGTCGTCGACGTCGAAGGCGAGTACGCCGTCGAGCTTGACGTTCAGGCCGGCGAGGATGCCCTCGAGCGCCTGGGCCTGGTCCACGGTGCGCGGGAAGCCGTCGAGCAGGAAGCCGTTGACCGCGTCCGGCTCGGCGACCCGGGCCTTGACCATGTTGTTGGTGACCTCGCTGGGCACCAGGTCACCGGCGTCGATGTACTTCTTCGCCTCGAGACCGAGTGCGGTCTGCTGACCGATGTTGGCGCGGAACAGGTCGCCCGTCGAGATGTGCGGGACGCCGAGCTTCTCCGACAGGATGGCGGCCTGGGTGCCCTTGCCGGCACCGGGAGGACCAAGGAGGACCAGTCTCACTTGAGGAACCCTTCGTAGTTGCGCTGCATGAGTTGGCTTTCGATCTGTTTCACGGTGTCGAGGCCAACACTGACCATAATCAGGACCGCGGTACCGCCGAACGGCAGGTTCTGCGCTCCCCCCGAGTTACCGATGTCGAGGAACAGGTTCGGCAGGACGGCGATCGTGCCGAGGTAGATCGCGCCCGGCAGGGTGATGCGGCTGAGCACGTAGTTCAGGTAGTCCGCAGTCGGGCGCCCGGGCCGGATGCCGGGGATGAACCCACCGAACTTCTTCATCTCGTCCGCGCGTTCCTCGGGGTTGAACGTGATCGCGACGTAGAAGTAGGTGAAGAAGACGATGAGCGAGAAGTAGATGAGGATGTAGACCGGGTTCGCCGGGTTCACCAGGTACTGCTGGATGAGCTTCTGCCACCAGCTCGGGTTCGCGGCGGTGCTCGCACCGGTGAGCTGCGCGATGAGGTTCGGCAGGTACAACAGCGACGACGCGAAGATCACCGGGATGACGCCGGCCTGGTTGACCTTGAGCGGCAGGTAGGTCGACGAACCGCCGTACATCTTCCGCCCGACCATCCGCTTGGCGTACTGCACCGGGATGCGGCGCTGGCCCTGCTCGACGAACACGACACCGGCGATGATCGTGAGGGCGGCGAGGCACACCAACGCGAAAACCAGTCCGCCGCGGCTGTCGAGGATGCCCTTGCCCTCGGACGGGATCCGGGCGGCGATGCCCGAGAAGATCAGCAGCGACATGCCGTTGCCGACGCCGCGCTCGGTGATCAGTTCGCCCATCCACATCACCAGGGCCGCACCGGCGGTCATGACGAGCACGATGATGACCAGGCCGAAAATCGACTGATCCGCGATGATCTCCTGCTGACAGCCCTGCAGCAGCTGGCCGCGGGCGGCCAGCGCGACGATGCCTGTCGACTGCAGGATGGCCAGCGCGATCGACAGGTAACGCGTGTACTGCGTCATCTTCGCCTGGCCCGACTGGCCCTCCTTCTGGAGTTCCTCGAACCTGGGGATGACCACGGTCAGCAGCTGCACGATGATGCTCGCCGTGATGTACGGCATGATGCCGATCGCGAACACCGACAGCTGCAGCAGTGCGCCACCGGAGAACAGGTTGATCAGCGAGTAGATGCCGGCCGAGTCACCGCCCGAGACCTGGTCGATACACGCCTTGACGTTCGCGTAGTCGACGCCGGGCGAGGGCAGGGTGGCGCCGAATCTGTACAGCGCGATGATCCCGAGAGTAAAGAGGATCTTCCGCCTCAGGTCTGGAGTCCTGAGGGCCGAGACGAAGGCGGAAAGCAAAGATCCTCCTGGGCACGACGGGGTGATTGTGAGCGGAAGTGCTCGACGGTGCAATGAACGCTAGAACTTTAGCAGTGGCCCCCGAGCAAACAGTCGGGCAATGCCACATTGGTGCACAACGCGAGTGGATCCGGCATCAAGACCGATGGCCGCAGCACCGCCCGTGGAGGGCTGTGCCGCGGCCATCGTGTCCTGTCAGAGCCTGATCACAGCTCGGTGGCGGTGCCACCTGCAGCGACGATCTTCTCCTTGGCGGATCCGGTGAACTTGTTCACGGTGACCTGAACGGCAACCGTGAGCTCGCCGTCGCCGAGAACCTTGACGAGCTGGTTCTTGCGAACCGCGCCGGCCTCGACGAGCTCGGCAACGCCAATCGTTCCACCGTTGGGGAACAGTCGGGCGATATCGCCCACGTTGACGACCTGGTACTCGGTCCGGAACGGGTTCTTGAATCCCTTGAGCTTGGGCAGACGCATGTGCAGCGGCATCTGTCCACCCTCGAAGGCGGCGGACACGTTCTTGCGGGCCTTGGTGCCCTTCGTGCCACGCCCGGCGGTCTTGCCCTTCGAGCCTTCACCGCGACCGACGCGAGTCTTGTCGGTCTTGGCGCCCGGCGCGGGGCGGAGGTGGTGCAGCTTGATGGTCATGGTTAGACCTCCTCAACTGTGACGAGGTGGCGAACCACGTTGATCAGACCGCGGTTCTGAGCGTTGTCCTCACGGACGACGGTCTGACGAATGCCCTTCAGGCCGAGCGTCCGCAGGCTGTCGCGCTGGTTCTGCTTGGTCCCGATCGAGCTCTTGACCTGGGTGACCTTCAGTTCGGCCATGATCAGACTCCCTGTCCCGCACGTGCACGCAGCATGCCGGCCGGGGCAACGTCCTCGAGCGGCAGACCGCGACGAGCGGCCACCTCCTCCGGACGCTGCAGACCCTTGAGGGCGGCAACAGTTGCATGCACGACGTTGATCGCGTTGTCGCTACCGAGCGACTTGGCAAGGATGTCGTGGACGCCCGCGCACTCGAGCACGGCGCGCACCGCACCACCGGCGATCACACCGGTACCCGGGCTGGCCGGACGCAGCATGACGACGCCAGCCGCTGCTTCGCCCTGAACCGGGTGGGTGATGGTGTTGCCGATGAGGGGAACGCGGAAGAAGCCCTTGCGAGCCTCCTCGACACCCTTCTGGATGGCCGCGGGAACTTCCTTGGCCTTGCCGTAGCCGACGCCAACGAGTCCGTTGCCGTCGCCCACGATCACCAGGGCGGTGAAGCTGAAGCGACGACCACCCTTGACGACCTTCGACACGCGGTTGATCGCGACAACGCGCTCGAGGTGGTCCGACTTCGGGGCCGACTGGCCGCCGCGACGATCGTCACGGCCGCCGCCACGACGGTCGCCGCCGCCACGGTTGTCCCCGGTGTTGGGGCCATTCTGTCCGGCGGGTCCGCTGCCGCCGTCACGCCTCTGACGTCCCGGCATCAGACTGTCCTTCCATTCGTGAGCTTCATCATCAGAACTTCAACCCGCTTTCGCGAGCGGCGTCCGCCAGGGCCGCGATGCGACCGTGGTAGCCGTGTCCGCCGTGGTCGAAGACGACGGCCTCGACGCCGGCGGCCTTCGCGCGCTCGGCGATCAGCTGACCGACCTTCGCGCTGAGGGTCTTCTTGTCGCCCTCGGCCGCACGCAGGTCCGCCTCGGTGGTCGACGCCGCGGCCAGGGTACGGCCGGCGAGGTCGTCCACGAGCTGGACGTGGATGTGGCGCGAGGAGCGGTTCACGACCAGGCGGGGACGCTCGGGCGTGCCGGAGACCTTCTTGCGCAGACGGAAGTGACGGCGTGTCTTCGCGAGACGACGCGTGGTGGACGCATCCTTGCCCAGCGGGATCCGCTTGGCTTTCTGGTTTGCAGTCTGGCTCATATCACTTACCCGTCTTTCCGACCTTGCGGCGGATCTGCTCACCCTCGTAGCGAACGCCCTTGCCCTTGTACGGGTCGGGACGACGCAGACGACGGATGTTGGCCGAGATCTGGCCGACCTTCTGCTTGTCGATGCCGGAGACCGAGAAGCGGGTGGGCGTCTCGACTGCGAAGGTGATGCCCTCCGGCGCCTCGATCGGCACGGGGTGGCTGTAGCCCAGCGCGAACTCGAGGTCCTTGCCCTTGAGCGCGACGCGGTAGCCGACGCCGTGGATCTCCATCTTGGTGGTGTAACCCTCGGTCACACCGGTGATGAGGTTCGCGACCAGGGTGCGCGAGAGACCGTGCAGCGCACGGCTGCGACGCTCGTCGTCCGGACGGGTGACCAGCAGGGCACCGTCCTCGCCCTTGGCGATTGCGATCGGCTCGGCGATGGTCAGCGACAGGGTGCCCTTGGGGCCCTTGACCGACACGTCCTGGCCGTCGATGTTGACGTCAACGCCCGCGGGGACGGTGACCGGAATCTTTCCAATACGCGACATTGTGGTGGCCTCCCTTACCAGACGTAGGCGAGGACTTCGCCGCCCACGCCCTGCTTGGCCGCCTGACGGTCGGTGAGCAGGCCGGTGGACGTGGAGATGATCGCCACGCCCAGGCCGCCGAGGACCTTGGGCAGATTGGTGGACTTCGCGTAAACCCGGAGGCCGGGCTTGGAAACGCGCCGGACACCCGCGAGGCTGCGCTCACGGCTGGGTCCGTACTTCAGGTCGACGATGAGGGTCTTGCCCACCTCGGCGTCCTCGGTGCGGAAATCGGAGATGTAGCCCTCGCGCTTGAGGATCTCGGCGATGTTCGCCTTGATCTTCGAGTGGGGAAGCTTCACCTCGTCGTGGTACGCCGAGTTGGCGTTGCGCAGACGCGTCAAGAAGTCTGCGATCGGATCGGTCATGGTCATGAGTTGACCTCGACACCTTTCTCGCTGCGGTTCCCATCCAACACCGGTCGCCCGGTCGTGGGCCTACAGCAATTCGGCTGGTCCGACCGACAATCGTCGATCGGATTGAATGCGTGTCACGGGACCGCCGGCACAGCGAGGGCCGGCGTTGCCCAGACAACCGCTCTATTGTAGGCAAACCTGCAGCGTGAACCAAATCGACCCGGCGCCGCCGGACGCGGGCCCACAACACGGAAGGGCGCGGACTCCGATGGAGTCCGCGCCCTTCGTCATGCGACCGTTGTCAGCCGAGACTCACCAGGAGCTCTTGCGCACGCCCGGCAGCTCGCCGGCGTGTGCCATCTCGCGCACGCAGATTCGGCAGAGGCCGAACTTGCGGAACACCGAGTGCGGACGGCCACACCGCTGGCAGCGGGTGTAGGCGCGAACCGCGAACTTCGGCTTCTTGTTGGCCTTGTTGACCAGTGCCTTCTTCGCCATGGCTCAGTTCTCCTTGAACGGGAAGCCGAGGTGCTTGAGCAGGGCACGGCCTTCTTCGTTGTTGGTCGCGGTCGTCACGACGGTGATGTCCATACCGCGCGGACGATCGATCTTGTCAACGTCGATCTCGTGGAACATCGACTGCTCGTTGAGACCGAAGGTGTAGTTGCCGTTGCCGTCGAACTGCTTGCCGGACAGGCCGCGGAAGTCCCTGATGCGGGGCAGCGCGATGCTGACCAGGCGGTCGAGGAACTCCCACATGCGGTCGCCACGGAGGGTGACGCGCGCGCCGATGGGCATGCCTTCGCGGAGCTTGAACTGCGCGATGGACTTGCGGGCCTTGCGGATCTCCGGCTTCTGGCCGGTGATCAGCTCGAGGTCCGCGACCGCGCCGTTGATCAGCTTCGCGTCGCGGGCGGCGTCACCGACACCCATGTTGACGACGACCTTGACCACGCCGGGGATCTGCATGACGTTGGCGTACTTGAACTCTTCGTTCAGCGCGTCCTTGATCTCGGCGCGGTAGCGCGCCTTGAGCCGGGGCTGAATCTTCTCGGTGCTCGTCATATCAGATGTCCTTCCCGTTCTTACGGGAGATCCGAACCCGCTTGCCGTTCTCGTCGGTGCGGTAGCCCACGCGAGTGGGGTTTCCGTCCGAGTCCACGACCGCGACGTTGGAAACGTGGATCGGGGCTTCCTGCGTGACGATGCCGCCGGAGGAGGCGCCACGCTGGTTCGCGGAGACCGCGGTGTGCTTCTTGATCCGGTTCACGCCCTCGACCAGGACCTTCTCGGTCGCCGGGTAGGCCTGAATGACCTTGCCCTTGGCGCCCTTGTCCTTGCCGGCGATGACCAGAACGGTGTCACCCTTGTGCACCTTCATCACAGCACCTCCGGGGCGAGCGAGACGATCTTCATGAACTTCTTGTCGCGCAGCTCGCGGCCCACGGGTCCGAAGATGCGAGTGCCACGGGGATCGTGATCAGGCTTGATGAGAACGGCAGCGTTCTCGTCGAACTTGATGTACGAGCCGTCCGGACGGCGACGCTCCTTGGTGGTGCGGACGATGACGGCCTTGACGACCTCGCCCTTCTTGATGTTTCCACCCGGGATGGCGTCCTTGACGGTGGCGACGATGATGTCGCCGATCCCGGCGTAGCGACGAGACGAACCACCGAGAACGCGGATGCAGAGAATCTCCTTGGCACCCGTGTTGTCGGCGACGCGCAGTCGCGACTCCTGCTGAATCACTGATCTCTCCTAGACCTGGATTTTCGTACGCACCGGATTACCGACCCAGATGCGCGCGGTCTGTCACCGAGCCGTACCCACATGCGGGCATGCGGAGGCACAGGCAACCGCTCTAGTGTAGGGAATGCTCCGGGGGATTCCAAATCGCCCCGAACAGGCAAAGCGGCCCGCTCCCCTCGGGGAACGGGCCGCTTCGTCATTTGCGGTCTTACTTGGCCTTCTCGAGCACCTCGACCAGACGCCAGCGCTTGGTCGCCGACAGCGGTCGGGTCTCCATCAGCTGGACGCGGTCGCCGATGCCGGCGAGACCGTTCTCGTCGTGCGCCTTCACCTTGGTCGTACGGCGGATGATCTTGCCGTACAGCGGGTGCTTCACACGGTCCTCGAGCTCGACGACGATCGTCTTCTCCATCTTGTCGGAGACGACGTAGCCGATGCGGACCTTGCGGGTCCCACGCTCTTCAGTCACTGCGGTGTCCTTCTCGTTCTCACTCATGCCGCGTCACCCGCATCCGGGCCGGCGGCGAGGCCGAGCTCACGCTCGCGCATGACGGTGTAGATGCGCGCGATCTCGTGACGAACGGTGCGCAGACGACGGTTGTTGTCCAACTGACCGGTCGCCATCTGGAAGCGAAGGTTGAACAGCTCTTCCTTCGACTCACGGAGCCGGGTGACCAGCTCTTCTTCGTTGAGCTCGCGGAGCTCGGCTGCGGGGGTTCCGGTAGCCATCAGAACTGCTCCTCCCTGGTGACGATCCTGCACTTGCACGGGAGCTTGTGCATCGCGCGACGCAGGGCCTCGCGAGCGGTCTCCTCGTTGGGGTAGCTCATCTCGAACAGCACCCGACCGGGCTTGATGTTCGCGACCCACCACTCCGGCGAACCCTTACCGGAACCCATGCGGGTCTCGGCGGGCTTCTTGGTCAGCGGGCGATCCGGGAAGATGTTGATCCAGATCTTGCCGCCACGCTTGATGTGGCGCGTCATGGCGATACGAGCGGACTCGATCTGACGGTTGGTGATGTAGGCCGGCTCGAGAGCCTGGATGCCGTAGTCACCGAACGTCACCTTGGTGCCGCCCTTGGCCGCACCCGAACGGCTCGGGTGGTGCTGCTTGCGGTGCTTGACCCGACGTGGGATCAACATGCGTCAGCCCTCCTGATTCGATTCGGTGGAGGCCGGGGCCTCGGCGGTGGCGGTCGCTGCGCGGCCCGCCTCGGTGCTGGTCGCGGTGGTGCCCGAGGCACCGGAGCGACGCGGACGGCTCGGACGCTCGCGACGCGGGCGATCGCCGGCCGGGGCGGCCGCGGCGGTCAGCTCACGCTTGCCACCGACGATGTCGCCCTTGTAGATCCAGACCTTCACGCCGATGCGGCCGAAGGTGGTCTTGGCCTCGTAGAGCCCGTAGTCGATGTCCGCACGCAGGGTGTGCAGCGGCACGCGACCCTCGCGGTAGAACTCCGAACGGGACATCTCCGCGCCGCCGAGGCGACCGGAGCACTGCACCCGGATGCCCTTGACGTTCGGCTGACGCATGGCCGACTGGATGGCCTTGCGCATGGCGCGACGGAACGCGACACGGTTGCTCAGCTGCTCGGCGACGCCCTGCGCGACGAGCTGGGCCTCGGCCTCCGCGTTCTTGACCTCGAGGATGTTCAGCTGGACCTGCTTGCCGGTCAGCTTCTCGAGCTCGGCGCGGATGCGGTCGGCCTCGGCGCCGCGGCGGCCGATGACGATGCCCGGACGCGCGGTGTGGATGTCGACGCGAACCCGGTCACGGGTGCGCTCGATCTCCACCTTCGCGATGCCGGCCCGCTCCATGCCCGTGGCGAGGAGCTTGCGGATGGCGACATCTTCCTTGACGTACTCCGCGTACTGCTTGTCTGCGTACCAGCGAGACTTCCAGTCGGTGGTGATGCCGAGGCGGAAGCCGTGCGGGTTGATTTTCTGGCCCACTATCGAGCACTTCCCTTCCGGCGATTACGGGTCGCGGTGCCGGCCTTGGGCAGGCTCTCCACGATGACCGTGATGTGGCTGGTGCGCTTGCGGATCCGGAACGCACGACCCTGGGCACGCGGCTGGAACCGCTTGAGGGTCGCACCCTCGTCCACGAACGCCGTCGCGACGACGAGCGTGCTCGGGTCCAGGTCGAGGTTGTTCTCGGCGTTCGCAGCAGCGCTGGCGATCACCTTGGCGACCGGCTCGCTGGCGGCCTGCGGCGCGAACCGCAGGATGTTCAGCGCGTCCTCGACGGAGCGCCCGCGAACCAGGTCCACGACTCGACGCGCCTTCATCGGCGTCACACGCACGTGGCGGGCGACGGCCTTGGCGGTCGGGTTGGCGGTTTCGGTGTTACTCATCGCCTCTTCGCCTTCCGATCATCCTTGATGTGACCCTTGAACGTGCGGGTCGGTGCAAACTCTCCGAGCTTGTGTCCGACCATCGAGTCGGAGACGAACACGGGGACGTGCTTGCGGCCGTCGTGCACCGCAAACGTGTGGCCGATGAAGTCCGGGATGATCGTCGAACGACGGGACCAGGTCTTGATGACCTGCTTGGTTCCCTTCTCGTTCTGCACATCCACCTTCGCGAGGAGGTGATCATCGACGAACGGGCCCTTCTTAAGGCTGCGTGGCATCCTTCACCCCTCCTAGCGCTTGTTCTTGCCGGTACGCCGGCGACGGACGATGAGCTTGTCGCTCGGCTTGTTGGGCTTGCGGGTGCGGCCCTCGGGCTGGCCCCACGGGCTGACCGGGTGGCGACCACCGGAGGTCTTGCCCTCGCCACCACCGTGCGGGTGGTCGACCGGGTTCATCACGACACCACGGACGGTCGGGCGCTTGCCCTTCCAGCGCATACGGCCGGCCTTGCCCCAGTTGATGTTCGACTGCTCGGCGTTGCCGACCTCGCCGACCGACGCGCGGCAGCGCACGTCGACGCGACGGATCTCGCCGGAGGGCATACGCAGGGTCGCGTAGGGGCCTTCCTTGCCGAGCAGCTGGATGCTGGCGCCGGCCGAGCGGGCCATCTTGGCGCCGCCACCCGGACGCAGCTCCACCGCGTGGATGGTGGTACCGGTCGGGATGTTGCGCAGCGGCAGGTTGTTGCCCGGCTTGATGTCGGCACCGACGCCGGACTCGACCTTCGCGCCCTGCTTCAGGTCCTTCGGCGCGATGATGTAGCGCTTCTCGCCGTCGGCGTAGTGCAGCAGCGCGATGTTCGCGGTGCGGTTGGGGTCGTACTCGATGTGCGCGACCTTGGCCGGCACGCCGTCCTTGTCGTTGCGACGGAAATCGATCAGCCGGTAGGCGCGCTTGTGTCCGCCACCCTTGTGCCGGGTGGTGATACGACCGTGTGCGTTACGACCACCGCGACCGTGCAGCGGGCGAATAAGCGACTTCTCGGGCGTCGACCGAGTGATCTCGGCGAAGTCCGAGACGCTCGAGCCGCGGCGGCCCGGGGTAGTCGGCTTGTACTTACGGATTGCCATGAGTCTTCTCGTCCTCTATATCTCGTCAAGTCCCAGACGCTTACGCGACCGGGCCTCCGAAGATCTCGATGGGCTTGCTGTCGGCCGAGAGGGTCACGAGCGCGCGCTTGGTGTCCTTGCGCTTGCCGTAGCCGAAACGGGTCCGCTTGCGCTTGCCCTGACGGTTGGCGGTGTTGACGCTGGTCACGGTGACGCCGAAGACCTTCTCGACGGCAATCTTGATCTGCGTCTTGTTCGAGTCCGGGTGCACCAGGAAGGTGTAGGTGCCTTCCTCGATCAGTCCGTAGGACTTCTCGGAGATGACCGGAGCCAGCAAGATGTCGCGGGGGTCAGCGATGGTGCTCACTTGCTCTCCTCCTTGCTTGCCTGGGCGGACTCGGCCGGCCCGTGGATGAACGCGTTGAGGGCCTCGACACTGAACACGACGTCATCGCTGTTGAGCACGTCGTAGGTGTTGAGCTGGTCGGGTGCGATGGGGTGCACGCCTTCCAGGTTCTGCACGCTCTTCCACGCCGCGATGTCCTCGCGACCGACGACGAGCAGAAGCTTCTTGCGATCCGAGATCTCGCCGAGGAACTTCTTCGCGCCCTTGGTGGACGGAGTCTGTCCCGCGACCAGCTCGGTGATCACGTGGATACGCTCGTTGCGCGCCCGGTCGGAGAGGGCTCCGCGCAGGGCGGCTGCCTTCATCTTCTTGGGGGTGCGCTGCGAGTAGTCACGCGGCTGCGGGCCGTGCACGACGCCACCACCGGCGAACTGAGGAGCGCGGGTCGAACCCTGACGGGCGCGGCCGGTGCCCTTCTGGCGGTAGGGCTTCTTGCCACCGCCGCGAACCTCGCCGCGGGTCTTGGTGGAGTGCGTGCCCTGGCGTGCCGCGGCGAGCTGCGCGACGACGACCTGGTGCATCAGAGCGATGTTGGCGGTCGCGTCGAAGATCTCGGCGGGCAGGTCGACGGTGCCGTTGGTGCCGCCGTCGGCGGTACGGACGTCGAGAGTGAGCTTGGTTGCGGTCTCGGTCATGCGGACGCACCACCCTTCACTGCGGTCTTGACGATCACGAGGCCGCCCTTGCGGCCGGGGATCGCACCCTTGATAAGCAGCAGACCGTTCTCGGCGTCCACCTTGTGGACCGAGAGGTTCTGCGTGGTGATGCGGTCGCTACCCATGCGGCCCGACATGCGCATGCCCTTGAACACGCGGCCGGGGGTGGCGCAGCCACCGATGGAACCCGGGCGACGGTGCACGGCCTGCGCGCCGTGCGAGGCGCCCTGACCGGCGAAGCCGTGCCGCTTCATGGTGCCGGCGAAGCCCTTGCCCTTGGAGGTTCCGGTGACGTCGACGTAGGCGCCGTCCTCGAAGACCTCGGCGGTGAGCTCCTGGCCGACCTCGTACTCGGAGGCGTCCGCAACGCGGAGCTCCACGACGTGGCGACGGGGGGTCACACCGGCCTTGGCGAACTGGCCGGAGACCGGCTTGTTCACCTTGCGGGGGTCGATCGCGCCGAACGCGAGCTGCACGGCGCTGTAGCCGTCGCGCTCCTCGGTGCGGATCTGGGTGACGACGTTCGGTCCGGCCTTCACGACGGTCACCGGGACGACCCGGTTGTTCTCGTCGAAGACCTGGGTCATGCCGAGCTTGGTGCCCAGGATTCCCTTGATCTTGTTCTCACTCATTGTTTTTGTCTCCGCCGCGCTCACTGGATGTTGACATCAACGCTGGCCGGCAGATCGATGCGCATGAGGGCATCGACCGTCTTGGGCGTCGGGTCGAGGATGTCAATCAGCCGCTTGTGGGTACGCATCTCGAAGTGCTCGCGCGAGTCCTTGTACTTGTGCGGCGAGCGGATGACGCAGTACACGTTCTTTTCGGTCGGCAACGGCACCGGTCCAACGACACGGGCCCCGGTACGGGTCACCGTCTCGACGATCTTGCGCGCTGACGCGTCGATCGCCTCATGGTCGTAGGCCTTGAGCCTGATGCGGATCTTCTGTCCCGCCACGCTTGTGTCCTCTTCCTTGCCGTGATTAGGCCCTTGTAGACCCGGAGGGGCTACTCGAGTTGCTGTAGTCCCTGGTTGGGCTACCTCGTCTGCACAGTTCCCGCCCAGTCCGTGACGGCAAAGAACATTGGCGATCAGGAAGACCCGATCTCGATCAGGAGATGCCCCGACCCGCTGCCGCTGTTCATCTGTCATGGATCTCCGGTCCACGCGGTCGGGCGTGTCGCCCTCCCGCTCATTCCCCGACCCGCAATGACACACGGATCGGACTGCGGAATGTGCACCGGATGCGCTCACAAGGAGCACTGGTGGTTACTGCTTCCGTCTTGCTTCGGCTCGAACCTGGACGCAATCTTGCCTGAACGCCCGGTTCTCGACCCTCTTCTCGCCCGACGCGGACCGCAAAACAGCGCGTCCCGGGTCAAGGCAACCTGAACAGTATGCCGCAGACCGGCAACTACTACAAATCCACCCCGGACACACAATCGGCCCCAAAACTTACTCTCAAGTAAGGTAGGGCCATGACCATCCAGACCCCGACCTATCGCAGCTGGCTGCGACTTCCCGCCAATCGTCTTGGCTCCGTGCTCTTCTCGGTCGGCATGTGCGCGCGCGTGCCCTACTTCGCAACCGTGCTCCCCCGGGTGACCGACCTCGCGCCTGGACGCTGCGAGGTGCGGGCCCCGAAGTGGTGGGGCGTGCACAACCACATCGGCACCTTCCATGCGATCGCCGCCTGCAACCTCGCGGAGGCCGCGATGGGCATGCTCGCCGAGGCCACCGTCCCGACCACGCATCGCTGGATCCCCAAGGCGATGCACACCCGCTACCTGACCAAGGCCGAGACCGGGCTGCGCGCGGTGGCGGAACTGCCCGAGCTGCCGGCCTTCGACCAGATCGCCGAAGGCGTCGACGTGGTCGTGCCGGTCTCGATCTTCGACCGGTCGGGCACCGAGGTCGTGCACGCCGACATCACCATCTGGGTGACTCCGCGCTGACCGCGGGGCAGCGCATTCAGGCAGTATCGGGCATTCCGGCACGGGTGTTACAACTGTTACCGGTGGGTGTAGTTCGGGTGCCGAAGTCGCCAATATCGGTCCCCGGACCACCTCCGCAGATGCGCTCACGTGACATACTCGCCTGCATGCCTTCACCACACCCCGCAGTCCTCGTCGAGGGGATCCGGAAGTCCTTCGGTGACGTGCACGCTCTTCGGGGGGTCAGCTTCGAGGTGCCGCGCGGCACCGTTCTCGGCATTCTCGGGCCCAACGGCGCGGGAAAGACAACCACCGTCAACGTGCTGTCGACCCTGCTGCGCCCGGACTCGGGACGTGCGCTCGTCGCCGGCCACGACGTGGTCACCCACTCTGCCGACGTGCGGCGGTCGATCATGATGACCGGTCAGTACGCCGCACTGGACGAGTCCCTCACCGCACGCGAGAACCTCGTTCTCTTCGGCAGGCTGATGGGGCTGAACCGGCAATCCGCGAAGGCCCGGGCCGAGCAGCTGCTCCGCCAGTTCGATCTGGTGTACGCCGCAGACCGCAAGGTTCGCGGATTCTCCGGCGGTATGCGCAGGCGCGTCGACATCGCGTGTGGGCTGGTGACCCGGCCCGAGGTCGTCTTCCTCGACGAGCCGACCACCGGTCTCGACCCGCGCAGCCGCCAGAGCGTGTGGTCACTGGTGTCCACACTGAAGGCCGAGGGCATCACCATCCTGCTCACGACGCAGTATCTCGAAGAGGCGGACGTCCTGAGCGACAACATCGTCGTGATCGACAAGGGCACCGTCATCGCGGAGGGCACCGCCGACCAGCTCAAGGAACGGACCGGCGGCAGCTACTGCGAAGTCGTGCCGCTGCGCCTGGCCGACCTGCCGCGGGTGTACGCCGTGCTGACCAGCCTGGTGCCGCCGGAGTACGTCTCCGAGACCGGGCACGACCGGCTGTCGATCCCCGCGCAGTACGGCGCACAGACCCTTGCCGAGGTGCTGCGGCGGCTCGACATCTCGCGGATCCCGCTCGCCGACATCGCGCTACGACGTCCGTCGCTCGACGACGTCTTCCTCGCCTTGACCGGTGGCACCGCAACTGACGCCAGTCAGGTAGACGAGAGCCAACCCGCATGACCGCAATCGCCGCCCGCGCCACCCGCTCGTCCGACGGGGGTCCGCCGCCGGAACCACAGTCGAACACGATCGTCCGCACCGGCCGTCACCGCAAGCCGGAACTGTCCGCCGTCCAGCAGTGGCTGGCACTGTCGGGCCGCAGCCTGCGTGGCATGTGGACGTCGGGCCAGTTCTTCATCGCGGTGCTCGCCCCGGCGATCTTCACCATCGGCTTCTACCTGCCGCTTCGATTCGTCATGAAGTTCCAGGGTATCGACTACGCACAGTTCGTCATGCCGATCATCGCCCTGCAGGCGATGGCCTTCACCGCGATCTCGGCGGCGGGACGAGCCGCCCTCGAGGCCTCGAACGGCATGAACGACCGGTTCCAGACCATGCCGATCATTCCCGGTGTGCCGCTCGCCTCCCGGATGACAGCGGCGCTGGCACACTGCACCATCTCGCTGGCCGCGGCGCTCGCCTACGGTTTCCTCATCGGGTTCCGATTCACCGGCGGTCCAGTCAAGTCGACCTTGTTCATCGTGATGGCGCTGTCGATCGCGATGACGTTGTCGCTGATGGGTGACCTCATCGGCACGCTGAGCAAGAGCCCGGAGATGACCAGCCAGGCGCTGACCCTGCCGCAGTTGATCCTGGGCATGTTCTCGGCGGGCTTCGTCCCCGTCTCCCAGTTCCCGAGCTGGTCGCAGGCCTTCGTTCGTAACCAGCCGATCTCGCAGTTCGCGATCTCGATGCGGGCCGTCGCCGACGGCTCCATCACGACGCACATGCTGATGCCGTCGCTGTACTGGTGTATCGGCCTGACGCTGGTGTTCGCGCCGCTGACAGTCTGGGCGAATGTGAGGCGGGGATGACCGACGTAAGCGCCCCGGAGCGGCTGCACGAGACCCTCTCGGCGGTGTCCGAGTTCCCGACACCCACCGAGGTCTACCCCGAGAAGTCGTGGCAGGCGTTGGGAACACACACCCTGGTGCAGACCCACCGACTGCTCCTGCGCCAATTCCACGATCCCTTCACGGTTCTCCAGGCAATCGTCTATCCGGCCGTGATGCTGGTGATGTTCTGGGCGGTGCTCGGCATCTCGGTCACCCGGGCCACCGGCATCAACAGTGTCTACGGGTACGTCCCGATGATCTCGCTGGTCGGCGCCATGTTCGGATCGATCGCCAGCGGCATGGGCCTGAAGGAGGAATGGCGCAAGGGCCTGCTGGCGCGGTTCTGGATCCTGCCGATGCACCGCGCCGCCGGCATCACCAGTCGACTGCTCGCCGAGTCGATTCGTATCCTGGTCACCACCGTGCTACTGGTCGGTGTCGGCTTCCTGCTCGGCTTCCGGTTCTCTCAGGGCGTTCTGGCGGGCTTCGGGATGCTGCTCGTGCCACTGCTGATGGGGGTCGGCTTCGCGACGCTGGTGACTGCGCTGGCGCTGAGTTCTGCGAAGCTGCCGCTGGTCGAGCTGCTGTCGCTGGTGTGCACCCTGCTGATGTTCTTCAACTCCGGATTCGTCCCGACCATGGCGTACCCGAAGTGGTTGCAGGGCTTCGTCGAGAATCAGCCCATGTCCACCGCGATCGACACGATGCGCGGGCTCAGCCTTGGCGGACCGGTCGCCGAGCCGCTGTTCAAGACGGCGATGTGGTCGCTCGCCGCGATCCTCGTCTTCGGATGGCCTGCGATCAAGGGTTACCGAAGGGCCGCGGGCACCCCCATCTGATCGGCCGCAATCCTGCCTGGCCGCCCGGCTGCCGGTTCCGTTCACCCGGAGCCGGCAGCCAGGCGGCAGCCGATCAGTAGTAGGCGTCCCGGCGCGCGAGCATTGTGAACCTGCGCATCTCGCGCTCGAGCCCGGACTGCCACACCCGGTACCGGTTGTGACCGAGTGGCAGGTCGAAGGCGCCGAGGTACTCGGTGACCTCCTTGTTGAAGCTCCGCTTGAACTCGCCCAGTCCGTGGTAGGGATGGGTCCGATCGTCGATCCGGGCGGCGGACGGAACGGATCCGAGGTCGTACCGGGTGCAGCCGTTCTCCCTCGCCCACGTCATCGCCGCCCACTGGACCGCGTGCCCGACCCCGTGCGCGCCGAGCCCGTTCTTCGCGGACGAGTCGGCGTTCTTACGCACCGAACCGCCGTCCTTGTAGAAGGCCATCTCGCCGAGCCTCTTCACGAAGGCCCCGGCAACCACCTCGCCGTCGAACCTCGCGAAGAACAGCTGGCCCTGTCCGGATGCCTCGTACCGCGGCCAGCAGTCCCGGTAGTAGTCCTCGACGCGAATGCCGAACCGTGCGTCGGCGGTCCCCGAGAGCAACCCGTACATGATCCGGCAGTTGTCCTCGGTCGCGGGCACCCGCTCGACGACGACGCCGTCCCGCTCGGCACGGCGGATCCAGCGCCGGGCTCGGGTGCTGAACCGGCCCATCACCTCGTCTGGTTCCCCGGTGATGTCGACCACGACGGTCGTCGCGTTCGGTGCGATCGGGCTCACCTCGCGGTAGCCGTGTGCGATCAGCCGATCGCGGTCGGCATCGGTGCGCGGCAGACGGGGCTCGACCTTGACTGCGAACGCACCGTGATCGCGCGCGTATCCGGCGAGCGCGTCGACTCGCGCGATGAGGTCGCCGACATCGGTGACGCCGGGACCGCCGGGCAGGTACCAGAGCCCACCGAGCAGCGGCACCTTCTTCTCCAACACCGTGACCGGCCGGTCGCCCACGAGCACGTAGCGGGGGTGGTAGCGCGTGCGCCGCTTGAGCTCCGCGTAGTCGCGAGCCCGCCAGACGTCGCCGCCGTCCACGTCGGACGCGACAAGTTCGTCCCAGCGAGCGATCTCCGGTCCGGTTGCCGCGCGGACGGCGCCACCCGACACCCCGCGCACACCCGATGTTCCAGCCACGCCACTCCCCCTCGTGAGTATTGCTAACTATTTGCGATACGGTCGCAGCACGCGAGTATACGAGCGCGTCGCCGGATCATTGCGAGGCGGTGGGAGTTTGCTGCAGCATTGCCAAGAGATTGGATTCGGAAGTCGCGAGCGCGTCGTCCGAACGGTCGGCAGCATTTCGGACGATCGGGGACGAATCGGGCGGACAACCGGGCGCTGCAGGTCGATAGCAGGCGCGTCACGGGCGTCAGAGGGATCACGGTCGACTCCTGCCGAGGTCAGGCAGGACCCGGACCTTCCCGTGTCCGGGCCTTCCCGTGTCCCGGGCTCGGTGGGCCCCGGGAGTGAGGGTGCCGGTCGAACCACGAACGTCGCGGTTCGACCGGCCCGACACTACCTGTCGAACAGGTCGCGGAGCACAGGTCCGAGGACCGCCAGCGACTCCGGAGCGAGCATCGACCAGTGCGTCACCGGGACCGGCACGTGCCGGACCGCACCGGTGAAACTTCCCTCCCACGACCGGGCAGCGATCGTGTCGTCGGCGCGGTCCGCGGCCGCGGTGAGCAGCAGCAGGTCGCCCGCGACGGTCCGGGGGACGTACTCGCGCATCATTCGCGCCGAGTCCGTCGCCGCGGCAATCATCCTCCGCAGCCAGTCCTCGTCCACGGCGGCCAGCGGACCCCCGGTCTCGCGCAGGACCGCGAGGACGTCGTCGACACCCGCGGTCGCCGCGTCGATCTCCGTCGACTCGGTGACGCCGAAGCCGCCGAGGATCTCCGCGACGGACACGTCGCCGCCGTCGAGCTGGTCCGCGGAGTCGCCGGCGAAGCTGTCGAGCATCACCAACTGTTCGACCCGCTCCCCCGCGGCCTGCAGTTGGCCGGCCATCGCGTGCGCAACCACACCACCGAGCGACCACCCGAGCAGTCGGTACGGCCCCTCCGGCTGCACGGAACGGATCTCCGCGATGTAGCGGGCCGCGATCTCCTCGATCGACCCGGGCAGCTCGCCGCCGGAGGCGACCGGCGACTGCAGTCCGTACACCGGTGCGTCGACCACACCCGCCAGCGCCGAGTATGCCCACGACAGCCCCAGCACCGGATGCACCGCGAACACCGGGGCCCCGGCACCGGTCGTGCGGATCGGCAGCAGCACCGAGAACATGTCCGTATCGGACGTGTCACCGTCGATCGCGGCTGCGATCCCCGCCGGTGTCGGATCCAGGAACACCGCCCGCAACGGCACGCGCACCCCGAGCACCTCGGTGAGTCGGGCCATCACCCGCGTCGCCGTCAGCGAATTGCCACCCAGGTCGAAGAACGACGCGTCCACCGACACCCGCTCGAGGCCCAGGACCTCCGCGAGCACCCCGGCCACGACTGCCTCGGTCTCCGTCGACGGCTCCCGGTACTCGCCCGCGTCGGCGAACTCCGGAATCGGCAACTGCTTGCGGTCCAGCTTGCCGGACGCGTTCAGCGGGAACTCCTCGAGCACCACGACCGCGTCCGGGACCATGTAGGCCGGCAGCGACTGCGACACGAATTCGCGGAGCTCGGCCGGGTCGACCCGTACACCGTCCTCGCCGATCACGTAGGCGACGAGTTGGTCGCCGGTGCGTTCGTCCTGGACCACCAGCACAGCCACCTGCCGGACTTCCGGATGCGCCAGCACCGCCGACTCGATCTCCTCGAGCTCGATCCGCTGACCACGCAGCTTCACCTGGAAGTCGGTGCGTCCGATGTACTCGAGCACCCCGTCCGGGCGGCGACGCACCAGGTCACCCGTGCGGTACATCCGGTCGCCGTCGGCACCGAACGGGTTCGCCACGAACCGGTCCGAGGAGATCCCGGGCCGGGTCAGGTAGCCGCGCGCCAACTGCGGGCCGGCCAGGTACAGCTCACCGGCGACCCCGGGCGGCGTCGGCCGCAACCCGGCATCGAGGACGTGCACCTGCACGTTCCACTGCGGCAGGCCGATCGGTGTGGTGACGGTGTCCTCGGGACGGGTTTCCCAGTTCGTCACCGAGACCGCAGCCTCGGTCGGGCCGTACATGTTGTGCAGCCCGGCGCCGGTGAGGTCACGCCATCGCGCCGCGGTCTCCGGCGGCAGCGCCTCGCCGATCACGAACGCCCGGCGCAGGGTGCGCAGGGATGCGGTGTCCGCGACCGCGACGAACACGCCGAGCGGAGACGGCACGAAGGTCGCCGTGGTGACGCCGTGCTCGGCGATCACCTCCGCCAGGTAGGAGGGGTCCTTGTGGCCGTCCGGCTTCGCGATCACCAGGCGCGCGCCGTTCTGCAGGCCCCAGAAGAACTCCCAGACCGACACGTCGAAGGTCATCGCGATCTGCTGAAGCACCACGTCGTCGGCGCCGAGGCGGTACTCCGACTGCTTCCACACCAGCTGGTTCACGATCGCCCGGTGGGTGAGCACGACGCCCTTCGGCTTGCCGGTGGACCCGGACGTGAACATCACGTACGCGGCGTTGTCGAGTCGCAGCGGCGCCGACCGGTCCGCGTCGGTGACCGGTGCGGGGTCGTACCCGGAGGTGTCGAGGCGGTCGATCTCGAGCACCTCGAACCGCGGGTCCACCTCGAACCGGTCCTGCGACGTGGTCAGCACGCACACCGGTGCCGCCGTGTCGAGCACGTAGTTCGTGCGGTCCGCCGGATGGTCCGGGTCGATCGGCACGTAGGCGCCGCCGGCCTTGACGATGGCGTACATGCCGATCATCAGCTCCAGCGAGCGTCGGATGCCCAGGCCGACCATCGACTCGGGACCGACGCCGATCCCGATCAGGTGCCGCGCCAGCCGGTTGGCCCGCGCGTCGAACTGCGCGTACGTCAGCTCCTCACCCTCGAACACCAGCGCCACCGCGTCCGGGGTTCGTCGCACCTGCGCGTCGAACAGATCGGCCAGGGTGGCCGCAGGCACCTCGTGGTCGGTGGCGTTGAGCTCACCCAGCTGGGCGAGTTCGGACGCCGACAGCACCTCGAGCTGGGCAACCGTGCTGTCCGGGGCGTCGACCAGACGGTCGAGCACCCGGTCGAGCCGGTCGACGACGGCCTCGATCTCGCTGCGCGAGAACACGTCCGGCAGGTACTTGGCCTGGATCTCCAGGCGCTCGCCCTGCTCGATGTACAGCGACAGCGGGAACGTGTTGGCGTCGACGCCCCGCACCCCGAGCAGCCGCATGCCGTCGATGTCGCCGTCGCCGGCGTCCGCGGAGACGGCGTCCACCGGGTACGACTCGAACACCGTGATGGTGTCGAAGACCGCCCCCGCACCCGCGCTCCGCTGAATGTCCGGCAGTCCGACGAAGTGGTGGTCGAGAAGGTCGGACTGTTCGAGCTGGATCCGGGTCAGCAACGCGCGCAACGACTCCCCGCGGTCCGGGCGTACCCGCACCGGCAGGGTGTTGATGAACATGCCGACCATCGACTCGACGCCCTCGAGCGCGGCGGGCCGGCCCGACACGGTGGCGCCGAAGACCACGTCGTCCCGACCGACGAGCCGGGAGAGGACCAGGCCCCACGCCGTCTGGACGACCGTGTTGACGGTGACGCCGAGCTCACGGGCCAGCTCCTCGAGCCGGGCGTTGCGCCCGGCGTCGAGGTCGAGGGTGAGCGTGTCGGGCATCGCCGACTGCTCGCGACCCCGGTCCTGTGGCGCCAGCAGTGTCGGATCCTCGGCGCCGGCCAGCGACCGGGCCCACGCCCCCGCCGACTGCTCGGCGTCGCGTTCGGACAGCCACTGCAGGTAGCCCCGGAACGACCGCACCGGCGGGAACGCGGAGGCGTCGCCGCGCGTCGCGTACAGCGCGATCAGATCCCGGAAGATCAGCGGCATCGACCAGCCGTCCACCAGGATGTGGTGGGTGGTCACGACGAGGTCGTAGCGGTCGGTCTCCGTCCGGATCAGGGTCACCCGGACGAGCGGCGGCGACGCCAGGTCGAACCTGCCGTACCGGTCCTCGTCGAGGAGCACGTCCCGGCGTGCCTGCGCGTCGTCGGAGCCGGTCAGGTCGACCGTCCGGAACGCGACGGTCGCCGCGTCGACGATCACCTGCAGCGGGGTGCCCAGCTCGTCGGCGACGAACGCGGCCCGCAGGTTCGGGTACCTGTCCACGAGTGCCTGCGCGGCGACGCGCATCCGCTCCGCGTCGACGACGCCGCCGAGTCCGACCACCACCTGCGCGGTGTACACGTCCAGCGAGGTCGACGACTCGGCCAGCGACGCATGGAAGTACATGCCCTGCTGCAGCGGCGTCAGCGACCACACGTCCACCATCGACGGATAGCGTCGCTCGAGCCGCTCGATCTCGGCCTGCGACACTCGCACCAGCGGCAGGTCCGACGGGGTGAACTGCGGTGTCCGGCCTTCCGTGAGCGCCCACCGGGCGATCGCGTCGGCGGCCTGGCGCCACAGCTGCGTGAACCGGGTGACCTCGGCCTCCGAGAGCAGTCCGGTCGGGTACGCGAAGCTCGCGGTCAGCTCGTCGCCCCGGACCTCGGCGTTGATGTCGACCGCCGCGGCCGCGGGCAGGTCGGGATCCGGAGTGCCCTGCACCGACAGCTCGCCGGCGGGTGCGGGCAGCCAGCCGACCGGCTCACCGGCGACGGCGTCCCCGCCGCCCATCCTGCCGAGGTAGTTGAAGCCGATCTGCGGCAACGCGTGCCCGGCCAGTTCCGGCCCGGTCCGCGGGTTCAGGTACCGCAGCAGGCCGTAGCCGAGACCCTTGTCGGGCACCGTCAGCAGCTGTTCCTTGACCGCCTTGACGGCCCGGCCGGCGTCGGTGCCGCCGGCGAGGGCGGTGTCGAGGTCGATTCCGGCCAGGTCCAGCCGCAGCGGGAACATGCTGGTGAACCAGCCCACCGTCCGCGACAGGTCCGCGCCCGGCACCAGGTCCTCCTCGCGGCCGTGCCCCTCGAGCTTGACGAGAGTGCCGGTCGCGGTGACGCCACGCTCGCGTCGCCAGGCCGACGTGGCCAGGGCGAGCACGGCGAGCAGACCGTCGTTCGTGCTGCCGCGCACCGCCGCAGGCACCGCGGTCAGCAGTGCGTCGGTGGTGTCGGCCGACAGGGTCACCGAGACCTGGGCGATGTCCGCGAACAGGTCCCGGGTCTGGTCCAGCGGACGGTCGGTGAGCAGCGGGTCGTCCGCCGCGACGACACCACGCCAGTAGTCGAGCTCGGCCTCGCGTTCGGGACTGGCCGCCTCGTCGGCGAGGGCGTGCGCCCAGCGCCGCATCGACGTGCCGACCGGGGCCAGCTCGGGTGCTGTCCCCTGCGAGACGGACTGCCAGGCCGCCAGCAGGTCCCCGACGAGGATCCGCCAGGAGACGCCGTCGACGACGAGGTGGTGCACCACCAGCAGCAGGCGGCCGGTGGCGACCACTCCCGGCGCCGGGTCGAACCACACGACCCGGGCGACCGGCCCGGTGGTCAGGTCCAGCGCACCTGCCGCGGCCTCGAGAGCCGGGGCCGCGAGCGCGTCGAACCCGGGTGTGCCGGGCAACGCGGAGCCGTGGAACTCGACCCGCGCGACCAGAGCGTCGACGTCGGTCGTGGCGGCGACCCGGAGCACCCGCTCGTCGCCCGCCCCGGAGATCGAGGCGCGCAGCATGTCGTGCCGCTCGAACACGGCGGACAGCGTCGCGACCAGTCCGGCACGGTCGATGCCGTCGGGCAGTGCCAGGTAGGCCGGCATCAGCAGGCGGTTGTGGCCGCCGGGCCGCTCGACCATCCACCGCATGATCGGGGTGAGCGGCAGGTCGCCGACGCCGCCGCCGGGCAGCTCCTCGAGCACCGCGGCACCGGAGTCGTCCAGTGGCGTGACGACCTCGGCGAGCGCCCGAACGGTCTTGTGCTCGAACACGTCCCGGGTCCGCAGGTGCAGACCGGCCGCCTTGGCGCGGGCCACCAGCTGAATCGAGACGATGGAGTCGCCGCCCAGTTCGAAGAACGAGTCGGTGACGCCGACCCGCGGTACGCCCAGGACCTCCGCGAACAGTTGCGCCAGTCGCTCCTCGTCCGGGGTCGCCGGCGCGAGGTACGACTCGACCGACGTGGAGAAGTCCGGCTCCGGCAACGCCTTCCGGTCCACCTTGCCGTTGACGGTGAGCGGGATCGCGTCCACGACGACGATCGCCGACGGCACCATGTGAGACGGCAGGGACTGCGCGACGTGGGCCGACAGCTCGGCCGTGTCCACGGCGCGACCCGGCACGGGCACCACGTACGCGACCAGGACGGTCGCGCCCGACGGGCCCGTCCGGCCCAGCGTCACCGCGAAGTCCACCGACCCGTGCGAGGTGAGCGCGGCGTCGATCTCGCCGAGCTCGACGCGGAAGCCGCGGATCTTGATCTGGAAGTCGCTGCGACCCACGTACTCGATCTCGAGCCCGTTCGGACCGGTGAGATCCCCCGTCGCTTCGCTCGCCCTGACCCAGCGCACCACGTCACCGGTCCGGTACATGCGCGCGCCCGGTGCACCGTGGCCATTCCCCGTCGCTTCGCTCGCCGCAAAGGGGTTGGCCACGAAGCGGTCCGCGGTCAGCGCGGGCCGGTCGTGGTAGCCGCGCGCCATCTGCACGCCCGACAGGTACAGCTCACCCGCGACGCCGACGGGGACCGGCCGCAGGCTGGCGTCGAGGACCAGCGCGGACATGTTGCGGATCGGGCCGCCGATGGTGAGCCGGTCACCGGGGGTCAGCGCGTCGCTGATCGCCGCCATGATGATCGTCTCGGTCGGTCCGTAGCCGTTGTGGAAACTGCGGCCCGGCGCCCAGACACCGACCAGGTTGTCCGGCACCGCCTCGCCACCGGCGACCAGATGCTGCAGGCAGTCCAGGCCCTCCGGAGAGACGGACGCCAGCGCGCCCGGCGTGATGAACGCGTGGGTGGCGCCACCCGCCGAGATCACCTCGGCCAGCTCCGCGCCGCCGTACACGCCCGGCGGCACGATGACGGTGCCCGCGCCGGCGCACAGCGCCAGCAGCAGTTCCAGGATCGACGCGTCGAAGCTCGGCGACGAGAAGTGCAGGGCACGCGAATCCGCGGTCACCGAGTAGCGCTCGCGCTGTTCGGCCGCGAAGTTCGCCAGTCCCTCGTGCGAGACCACGACACCCTTCGGCAGCCCCGTCGAGCCGGACGTGTAGATCATGTACGCGGCGTTCGAGATCGACACCGGTGCAACACGATCCGCATCGCCGATCGGATCTGCCGACCCGGCGCTCCACTGCGCCGCGACGGCGGGGTCGTCGAGGACGATCCAGTCGATCCCGGCCGGCAGGCCGGCCGCGTGCGCGGCGTCGGTGACGCCGACGAGCGCACCCGAGTCGGTGACCATGTGCGCGATACGGTCGGCCGGGTAGGCGGGGTCCATCGGCACGAACGCGGCACCGGTCTTGGCGATCGCCCACAGCGCGAGCTGCGACTGCATCGACCGCGGCAGCGCCAGCGCGACGAAGGTCTCAGGTCCGACACCACGCTCGATCAGCAGGCGCGCCAACGCATTCGACCGATCGTCGAGCTCGCCGTACGACATGGTCAGGTCGCCGAGGATCAGCGCGACGGCGTCCCGGTCGGCGGCCGCCCCGGCCATCAACTCGGGCAGCGTGCGGGCCGGTTCCGGCACCACCGGACCGAACACCGGTGCGAGGGCTGCGCGTTCGACGGCGTCCGTGACCTGGACGGCCCCGACCGCGATCTGCGGGTCGGTGGCCATCGTGGTCAGGACCCGCTCGAACCGCTCCGACAGCACCCGCACCGCGTCCGCGTCCACCAGCCCGGGAGCGTGGATGTACTTCAGCCGCAGGGTCTTTCCGAGTCCGGCGGTGAGGGTCACCGGGTAGTGCGCGGCGTCGACGCCGCCGAATCCGGTCACCCGCATCCCGGCGATGTCCGTCTCCGCGGTCGCGCCGGCCATGTCGACCGGGAACGACTCGAACACCGCGAGGGTGTCGAACATCGCGGACTCCCCCGCGACGCGCTGGATGTCGGCCAGGCCCACGTACTGGTGGTCGAGCAGGTCGGACTGCTCGCCCTGCACCCGGGTCAGCAGCTGCGCCACCGACTCGGCCGGGTTCAGGTGCACCCGAACCGGAACCGTGTTGATGAACAGGCCGATCATCGACTCGACACCCGCCAGCTCCGGCGGGCGTCCGGAGACGGTGGCACCGAAGACCGCGTCCTCGCGCCCGGTCAGCGCGCCGAGCAGGATCGCCCAGGCCGCCTGGACCACCGTGTTCGGGGTGACTCCGAGCTCGCGGGACCGCGCGACCAGGCGCGTGGTCAGTTCCTCGGACAGCTCGGTGTGGAACTGGCCTGCCGCGGAATCCTGCCGGCGACCGCGGTCACCGGAGACCAGCAGTGTCGATCCCTCGACGCCGGCCAGCGAGTCCACCCACGCCTGCCGGGACCGCTGCAGGTCCCGGCCGCCCAGCCAGGACAGGAAGTCTCGGTAGGACCGGGTGGCCGGGAGCACCGACCCGTCCCCGTCCGTCGCGTACAGCACCAGCAGCTCCTTCAGGAGCAGCGGCGTGGACCACCCGTCGAGCACGATGTGGTGGTTGGTCAGCACCAGCTCCCAGGCCCCGTCGCCGAGGTCGAGCAGCGTGAACCGCAGCAGCGGCGGTGCGGCCAGGTCGAACTTGGCCGCCGCGTCGGCGGCGACCGCCTCCTGCCGCCGGGCCTCGCGCGCCTGCGGATCGAGGTCGGACAGGTCGACGACGGTCATCGGCAGCGCGGCGTCACC
This sequence comes from Rhodococcus sp. NPDC127527, assembly GCF_042672245.1. Taxonomy (NCBI): domain Bacteria; kingdom Bacillati; phylum Actinomycetota; class Actinomycetes; order Mycobacteriales; family Nocardiaceae; genus Rhodococcus; species Rhodococcus sp. NPDC127527. The sequence continues at coordinate 100,357 of NZ_JBHXVP010000015.1, read as the reverse complement.
GAGCACGACCTGCACGACCGCGCCGGTGTCGTCGGCGACGAACGCGGTGCGGAAACCGGGGTGGCGGTCGATCAGGGCCTGCCCGGCACGGCGCATCCGCGCGGCGTCCACGACGCCGCCCAGGTACACCGACATCTGGGCGCCGTACACGTCGACGGCATCCTCGGCGAGTGCGGCGTGGAAGAACATGCCGTGCTGCAGCGGCGAGAGCGACCAGACGTCCTCGAGGTCCGGGAACCGGGCCTCGAGCGACTCGATCTGGCCCTGGGTGAGCGCCACCAACGACAGGTCCGACGGCGTCCGGCCACCCGCGCCCGGCGCGGACGCGTGGCGGGCGATCGCGTCGAGCGCGTCGCGCCACAGCTCCGCCAGCTCGGCGACCTCCGCGGCGGTGAGCACACCGGTCGGGAAATCGAAGGCGGCGGAAAGGGTTTCGACGCCGTCGACGTTGGAGACCACCGCGTTGACGTCGAGTGCGGACACGGCCATGTCCGCGTCCAATCCGGAGCCGAGCTCGCCGCCGTCACCGGCCGGTACCCAGCCGGCGGCGCGCATCTCCGCGGTGATCTCGAACGTGCCGGTGCGGCCGAGGTAGTTGAACCCGATCTGCGGACCCGTGAACCCGGCGAGTTCCGACGCGGTCTCGGCGTTCAGGTAGCGCAACATGCCGAAGCCGATGCCCTTGTCCGGCACCGCCAGCAGCTGCTCCTTGACCGCCTTGACGGCCCGGCCCGCCGCCGGGCCGCCCGCGAAGGCGTCCGCGACGTCGATCCCGGTCAGGTCCAGCCGGACCGGGAACAGCGAGGTGAACCAGCCGACGGTGCGGGACAGGTCGGCGCCCGGCACCGCGTCCTCCTCGCGGCCGTGCCCCTCCAACGCCAGCAGCGTGGTCGGTTCGGACTGGACGCCGCGCTGCCCGCGCCAGCGGGTCACGGCGAGCGCCAGCGCCGCCAGCAGACCGTCGTTGACGCCGCCGCCGAAGGCCCGGGGCACCGCGGTGAGCAGGCCCTCGGTGGTCGCGGCCGACACCGCGACCCGCACCCGGTCGGCGGTGCCGACCACGTCCACGGCCGGGTCCACGGCCCGCACGCCGAGCAGCGGATCTGCGCCGCCCAGCACCTCGCGCCAGTAGCCGAGTTCCGCGGTACGCCGCTCCGACGCCGCGGCCTCGACGACGCCGTGCGCCCAGCGGCGCAGCGACGTGCCCGGGGCCACGAGCTCCGGCTCGGCCTGCCCGGACACCAGCTGCCCCCAGGCGGAGGCGAAGTCCGGCACCAGGATTCGCCAGGACACGCCGTCCACAGCGAGGTGGTGCACGAGGATCAGCAGGCGCCCGTTCGCACCCGCCTGTCCGCCGGCGGGGTCGAACCAGACGAACTGGGCCACCACGCCCGCGGCCGGGTCGAGCCGGTCGGCCGCGGCGTCGAACTCGCCGCGGACCAGCGCCGCGAAGGCGTCGCTGCCGGGGGCGTCGGTGAACTCGACCCGCCGGAGCAGCGCGGAGGCGGGCACCGAGCCCGGCTCCGCGATCACCAGCGCCGCGTCGGTGCCCGACCCGGTCCAGCGCAGGCGCAACGCGTCGTGCCGGTCGAGCACGGTCTGGATGGTCGCGTCGAGCGTGTCCCGGTCGATGCCGGGCGGCAGCGAGAGGAAGTTCGACTGCGAGAAGCGGTCGTGACCGCCACCCTGCTCGGCCATGTGCCGCATGATCGGGGTGAGCGGCAGGTCGCCGACGCCGCCGCCGGGCAGCTCCTCGAGCACCGCCACCGGCTCCTCGGAGACCGCGGTCGCGGCGAGCGCGATCCCGGCGATCGTCTTGTGCTCGAACACCTGCCGCGCCGTCAGCGCCAGGCCCGCGGACTTCGCCCGCGAGACCAGCTGGATCGACATGATGCTGTCGCCGCCGAGCGCGAAGAACGACTCGTTGACCGAGACCCGGTCCATGCCGAGCACCTCGGCGAACAGCGCGGCCAGCGTCTCCTCGGTGGGGGTGCGCGGGGCCACGTACTCGACCTCGCCGGCACTGACCTCCGGCGCGGGCAACGCCCGGCGGTCGAGCTTGCCGTTCACCGTCAGCGGCAGCTCGTCGAGCACGACGACGGCGTCGGGAACCATGTACGCCGGCAGTGCCTGCCCGGCAGCCGCCGTCAGCGCCGCCACGTCCACCGTGGCGCCAGCCGCGGGCACGACGTAGCCAGCCAGTCGCTGGCCGCGATCGGTGTCGAGCGCCAGCACCACGGCCTGGGCGACCGCGGCATCGGCCAGCAGCACCGACTCGATCTCGCCGAGCTCGATCCGCAGCCCACGCACCTTGACCTGGAAGTCGGTGCGGCCGAGATACTCCAGCTGCCCGGTGTTACTCCAGCGGGCCAGGTCGCCGGTGCGGTACATCACCGAGCCGGCGGGGCCGTACGGGTTCGCGACGAATCGTTCCGCGGTCAGGTCCGCGCGGCCGTGGTAGCCACGCGCCAGCTGGCGTCCGGCCAGGTACAGCTCGCCGGGCGCGCCGCCGACCACCGGGTGCAGGCGCGCGTCGAGGACGTAGGCCTGGGTGTTCCACAGCGGGGTGCCGATCGGCACGGTCCCCGACTCGGTGCCGTCGGTGCGGAACACCGTCGAGACGACGGTGACCTCGGTGGGGCCGTACTGGTTGTCGAGCACCGCATCCGAGACGGCGTGCGTGCGCGCCGAGAGCTCGGGTGCGAGGGCCTCGCCGCCGACCGACAGCATCCGGACCGAGTCGGGCAGACCGACCCCGCCCTCGCCGACGAGCAGCGCCAGCATCGAGGGCACGAAGTCGAGTGCGGTCACGCCCCAGCGCCGGATGATCCCGGCCAGGTACTCGGGGTCGCGGTGCCCGTCCGGGCGGGCGATGACGAGCCTGGCCCCGGACAGGTACGGCAGGTACAGCTCCCAGACGGAGGCGTCGAAGACGACCGGGGTCTTGTGCAGGCCCACGTCGTCCGCGCCGAACTCGTACTCGGCCTGCATCCAGAGCAGGAAGTTCACCACCGAGCGGTGCTCGATCGCGACACCCTTCGGGGTGCCGGTCGAACCCGAGGTGAAGATCAGGTACGCGGCGTTGCGGGAGTGCAACGGCGCCAGCCGGTCCGCGTCGGTGACCGGTGCGGGGCTGTGGTCGTCGACGTCGACGGCGTCGACCGCGACGATCGGCAGCCCCGACGGCAGCCTCGCCGCGTCGGCGGAGGTGGTCACCGCGCACACCGGTTCGGCGAGCGCGCACACCGCCGCCAGCCGGTCGGCCGGCTGCTCCGGATCGACGGGCACGTAGGCGCCGCCGGCCTTGAGCACCGCGTACATCCCGACGAGCAGCTCCAGCGACCGCCGGGCCGCCAGCACCACCCTCGACTCCGGCCCGACCCCGAGCGAGATCAGGTGCCGGGCCAGCCGGTTCGCCCGGGCGTCGAACTCGGCGAAGGTGAGGGTCCGCTCCTCGAACGTGAAGGCGGGGGCGTCCGGGGTGCGCGCGGCCGCCGCATCGAGCAGCGCCGTGAGCGTGGTCTCGGGCACCGGTGCCTCGGTCCGGTTGCGCTCGTGCAGCGCCCGCGCGGACTCGGCGGGGTCGAGCAGGTCCAGGTCACCGACGACGCTGCCCGTGTCGGTGGTCACCGCCTCCAGGATCCGGACGTACATGTGGGCCATCGACTCGACGGTCGCGCGGTCGAAGAGGTCGGTAACGTAGCCGAACACACCGGCGTAGCCGTCCGGCTCGCCCGTCGCGCCGACGCGCGGCGAGAGGGCCAGCTCGAGATCGTCCTTCGCGGTACCCAGATCCGAGCCGAGCGCCTCGACGGTCAAGCCGGGCAGCGCGATCGACGGGGTCGCGGTGTTCTCGAAACCGAAGGACACCTGGACCAGCGGCGCGTAGGCGGTCGAGCGCGGCGGGTTGAGCACCTCGACGAGCCGCTCGAACGGCAGGTCGGCGTGCGTGAACGCCTGCAGGTCCGCCTCCCGGACCGTCGCCATCACCTGCTCGAAGGTGTCGCCGGAATCGACCGCGGTCCGCAGCACCAGGGTGTTGACGAACATGCCGACGAGCCCGTCGAGGGCCTCCTCGCCGCGACCGGCGACCGCGGTGCCGACCGCGATGTCCGTCGCACCGGTCAGTCGCTGCAGCAGCACCGCGAACGCGGCGTGCAGCACCATGAACGGCGTCGCACCGGCCGCGCGGGCCATCGACTCGACCCGGGTGGCCAGTTCGGCGGGCACCTCGAAGCCGACCTTGCCGCCGGCACTGCTGAGCGCCGGGCGGGCCCGGTCGAGCGGCAGTTCCAGCAGGTCCGGCAGCCCGGACAGGGTGCTGCGCCAGTGGTCCACCTGACGGGAGATCGCCGAGGAGGGGTCGGATTCCGAGCCGAGCACGTCGCGCTGCCAGAGCGCGAAGTCCGCGTACTGCACCTCGAGCGGCGTCCACTCCGGGGCCTCCCCGGTGACACTGCGGCTCAGGTAGGCGGTCATCACGTCGCGCGCCAACGGCGCCGTGGACGCGCCGTCCGCGCTGATGTGATGCATGACCACCAGCAGGACGTGCCGATCGGCCGCGAGCTCGAAGAGCGTCGCCCGCACCGGCACCGCCGTGGTCACGTCGAAGCCCCGGGTGCCGAGGTCGAGGACCCGCGCCGGCAGTTCGTCCTCGGTGACCGTGACCCGGTCGAGGGCGACGCCGGCTGCGGCGAGGGAGAGGATCTCCTGGTAGGGGCGACCGTTCTGGTCGGCCGGGTAGCGGGTGCGCAGCGCCTCGTGCCGCTCGACGACGTCTCGCAGCGCGTCCTCCATCGCCGCGACGTCGACGGCCCCGGTCAGCCGGACGCCGAGCGGGATGTTGTAGGCGGCCGACGAGGTGTCGAACTGGTTGAGGAACCACATCCGCTGCTGTGCCAGCGACAGCGGAATCCGTTCCGGGCGCGGCTGCGCGAGCAGCGCGGGACGGCCGTCGCCGCCCGTGAGGGTGCCCGCCCGGGCGGCGAGTCCGGCGACGGTCGGCGCGTCGAACAGTTCCCGGACCCCGAGTCGGACGCCGAGTGCGGCGCCGACCCGGGCGACGACCCGGGTCGCCACGAGCGAGTTGCCGCCGACGTCGAAGAAGTTGTCGACGGCCGAGACCCGCTCGAGCCCGAGGACGTCGGCGAAGATGCCGGCGACGACCTCCTCGGTCAGGTTGCGCGGGGCGACGAACTCGCCGGAGTGCTCGAAGTCCGGTTCCGGCAGGGCCTTACGGTCGAACTTGCCATTCGAGGTCAGCGGGATCTCGTCGAGTTCCACGTACACGGAGGGCACCATGTGCGCGGGCAACACCGCGCCGACGTGCTCGGACAGGACCACCTGGTCGAGCTCCCGGCCTTCGACGGGTACCACGTAGGCGACGATGACGGTGGCACCGGACGCCCGGGTGTGGGCGATCGTCGCGGCGAAGCCCACCGAGGTGTGGGTCTCGAGCGCGGCGTCGATCTCGCCGAGCTCGACCCGCAGTCCTCGGACCTTGACCTGGAAGTCGGTGCGGCCGGCGAACTCGAGCTCGCCGCCGCGGGTCCACCGGACCAAGTCGCCGGTGCGGTACATCCGGCTGCCGTCGGTACCGACCGGATTGGCCACGAAGCGTTCCGCGGTGGTGCCGAATCGGCGGTGATACCCCCGGGTGACGCCGGGTCCGGCGACGTACAGCTCGCCCCACACGCCGACCGGGACGGGCCGCAGCCGGGAGTCGAGGACGAGGGCGGTGACGCCCTGGAAGGGTGCACCGATCGTGACGTCCTGGCCGGCGACCAGAGCGTCGGTGACGGTGAGCACGACAGTGGTCTCGGTGGGACCGTACGCGTTGCGGAAGTTGCGGCCCGGCGCCCAGCGTTCGGTCAGTTCCGTCGTGCAGACGTCTCCGCCGACACCGATGGAGCGCACGGTGCCGAGACCCGCGGGGTCGACGGTCATCAGCGCGGCCGGGGTCATCACGAGGTCGGTGACGCGCTCGGCGCGGAGCAGGTCGGCAAGTTCCTCGCCGCCGAAGATGTCGGCCGGGGCCACGACGACGGTGGCGCCGATCGAGAACGCGGTCATCATCTCGGCCAGGGACGCGTCGAAGTTCGGCGCGGCCACGTGCAGGAAGCGGGAGTCGGGGGTGACCCCGAACGCGTCCCGCAGGTGCGCGGCGACGATGCTCAGGCCACGGTGCGGGACGAGCACACCCTTCGGCTTGCCGGTCGAGCCGGAGGTGTAGATGACGTACGCGGTGTGATCCACGTGCGCGGCGCCACCCAGTTCCTCGGCCGTGAGGGCTCCCGGGGCACGGCCGGCGATCCGGCCCGCCGTCGACGGATCGTCGAGCACCACGGCCGCGGTTCCGGCCGGCAGCCGGTCGAGATGATCGCCGACGGTAATCGAGACGACCGCATCGGAGTCGACCAGCATGTCCTCGATGCGGTCGAGCGGGTAACGCGGATCCACCGGCATGTACGCGGCACCGGTCTTGGTCACGGCCCAGATCGCCAGCACTGATTCGATCGAACGCCGAAGCACGAACGCGACAACGGTTTCCGGTGCCGCGCCGCGCTCGAGCAGTTCCCGGGCGAGCTGGTTCGAGCGCTCGTCGAGTTCACGGTAGGTCCACGCGGTGGTGCCGTCGGTGAGTGCGATCTTCTCGGGCGTCCGATCGACCGCGACGGTGAGCAGGTCGCCGAGGGTGCGCGGCGACTCGGCCACCTCGGATCCGGTGTACAGCGCGGCCCGCTCCTCGGGCGCGAGTACGTCGATCTCGCCGACCGGTGTCGACGGATCGGCGACCATCGCCTCGAGGACCCGCACGAACCGTTCGGTGACGGAGCGGGCGGTGGTCTCGCCGAACAGGTCGGTGGCGTAGTCGAGCATCGCGGTCATCCCCGCCGCACCTGCGTCCCCGGCCCGCTCGCCGTCGAGCTCCTCGCGCAGGCTCAGCTGCAGGTCGCACTTGGCGACGGTCAGCGTGGACTCGAGCACGGACACCTCGAGGTCCGGCAACTCCAGCACCGCGCGCTCGTTGTTCGCCAGCGACAGGCCCACCTGGAACAGCGGCTGATGGGACGTCGACCGCGGCAGGTCCAGCAGGTCGACCATCCGCTCGAACGGCAGGTCCGCGTGCCCGAACGCCGCGACGTCCGCCGACCGGACCTCGCGCACCAGGTCGGCGACCGTGGCCTCGTGGTCGATCTGCGTGCGCAGCACGAGGGTGTTGACGAACATGCCGATCAGGTCGTCGAGCGCCCGCTCGCCGCGACCCGCGACCGGGGTGCCGATGGCGAAGTCGGACTGACCGCTCAACCGTTCGAGGGTGATCGCGAACGCGGCGTGCACGACCATGAACAGGCTCGCGTCGTGCTCGCGCGCGAACTCGCGCAGCCTGCGGTGCAGGTCGGGCGCGACGGCGAAGTGGATCGACTCGCCGCGGAACGACTGCGCCGGCGGACGCACGTGGTCCGTCGGCAGGTCGAGGAGCTCCGGCAGGCCGGCCAGGGTCTCGCGCCAGTACTCGATCTGCTGCGACACCGGTGATTCCGGATCGGACTCGTCACCGAGCAGCTCGCGCTGCCAGATGCTGAAGTCCGCGTACTGCACGTCGAGCGGTGCCCACTGCGGGGCGGACCCGGCCGAACGCGCCACGTAGGCGGTGATGAGGTCGCGTGCCATCGGCGCGACCGACGCCCCGTCGGACGAGATGTGATGCGTGCACAGCAGCAGCACGTGCTCGTCGTCCGAGAGTGCGAACATCCGCACCCGCCAGGGGATTTCGTTCGTCACGTCGAACCCGAGGGAGGCGAACGCGGTCAGCTCGGCCATCAGGTCGTCCTCGGTGACCGCCACGACGGCGACGTCGAGATCCACCGCGCCGGCGTCGAGGATCACCTGGTGCGGACCGTTCTCGCTGTCCGGGAACACCGTGCGCAACGACTCGTGCCGGGCGAGCAGGTCGTCGAGCGCGGCCCGCATGGCCTGCTGATCGAGCGTGCCCCGCAAGCGGATTGCGCGCGGGATGTTGTAGACCGCGGACGTGGTGTCGAACTGGTTCAGGAACCACATTCGCTGCTGCGCGAACGACAGCGGGATCTGCGCCGGGCGCGGACGCGGCTCGAGCGCGGGCCGCGGCGCGGCCAGGTCCTGCTCGTCGATGCGAGCCGACAGGCCCGCGACCGTCGGGGCCTCGAAGAGGTCCCGCAACGAGATCGCGCGGCCGGTGGCCGCATTGATGCGGGCGACCGCCTTCGTGGCGACCAGCGAGTCGCCGCCGATCGCGAAGAACCCGTCCGTCGCGGACACCCGGGGCAGCGAGAGCAGCTCGGCGTACACCTGCGCCACGGCCTCTTCGGTACCCGGCGCGGGTGCGCGGTACTCCTCGACGGCCGAACCGAAGTCGGGATCCGGCAGGGCCCGGCGGTCGAGCTTGCCGTTGACCGTCAGCGGCAGCTCGTCGAGCACCACGGCGGCGGCGGGGACCATGTAGTCGGGCAGCGCCGCGGCCGCGATGTCGAGGACGGCCTGCGGATCCAGCTCCGCCCCGTCCCCTTCCGGTGACACCGTCGCCGGCACCGCGTAGGCGACGAGCCGATCGACACCCTGCTCGGTGGTCTTCATCAGCACCGCGCACTGGCGCACCCGAGCGTCGGCGACGATGACGCCCTCGATCTCACCGAGTTCGATGCGGATACCGCGGAGCTTGACCTGGAAGTCGCTGCGACCGACGTACTCGAGGTCGCCGTCCGCGCGCCGGACGACGAGGTCGCCGGTGCGGTACAGGCGTGCGCCCGGCGTCCCGTGCGGGTCCGCGACGAAGCGGTCCGCCGTCAGGTCGGGTCGACCGACGTAGCCGCGGGCCACCTGGGCGCCGCCGAGATAGAGCTCACCCGTGACACCGACCGGGACCTGGCGCAACGCCGAATCCAGTACGTGCGCGGTCACGTTGCGCTGCGGCACACCGATCGACACCCGGTCGGCGAGCGTGTCCGCGGGCACCGCCGCGTGCCGGGTGGAGGTGACCGTCGACTCGGTCGGGCCGTACTCGTTGTGCACCTCCGCGGCGCAGACGGCCGCGAAGTCGGCCAGCAGCCGCGGCGGGAGCGACTCGCCGCCGCAGAACACCATCCGCAGGCTGTCGCACTCGCCGGGTTCGAGTACCGACACGAACACCTCGAGCATCGACGGCACGAAGTGCAGCGCGGTGACGTCGTGCTCGGCGACCGTGCGGGCCAGGTAACGCGGGTCGCGGTGCCCGTCCGGCGTCGCGATCACCAGGCGTGCCCCGTGGGTCAGCGGCCACCAGAACTCGCGGACCGAGGCGTCGAACGTGAACGGCGTCTTCTGCACGAGAGTGTCGGCGGCGGTGAGCCGGTACGTCTCCTGCCGCCAGCCGAGCATGTTCACCACCGACCGGTGGCTCACCGCGACGCCCTTGGGCAGACCCGTGGAACCGGACGTGAAGATCACGTACGCGGGGTGCTCGGGCAGCAGCGGCGCGGCCCGATCGGCGTCGGCGATCGGGCCGGCGTCCAGGCCGGACAGGTCCAGGTCCTCGATCGCGAGCACCCGCACCGAGTCGGGGGCCGCGACCCCGGCCCCGGCGGTGAGCACGAGGCCCAGGCCGGCGGCGGTGACGACGTGCTCGATGCGGTCCGCCGGCGCGTCGGCGTCGACCGGGACGTAGGCCGCACCGGTCTTCGCGATCGCGTACATGCCGACCATCAGGTCGACCGACCGTCGAATCGCCAAGCCCACCAACGATTCCGGTCCCGCGCCTTCGGCGATGAGACGGCGCGCGAGCCGGTTGACCCGGGCGTCGAACTCGGCGTAGGTCAGGGTCTCGTCGACCCCGATCAGCGCGGCGGCGTCGGGGGTGCGTGCGACCTGCGCGTCGAACAGATCCACCAGGGTGCCGGTCGCCGGCGTCCCCGCGGTGTCGTTCCACGCGGCCAGCGCCTCCCGCTCGGCCGCGGTGGTCATCCTCAGGGCGCCCATCGGGGTGTCCGGGCGCGCGACCATCTCCCGCAACACCCGCAGCACCCGGTCCAGGTGCGTCGCGACGGTTGCCTCGTCGAACGCCTCCCGCTGGTACTTGGCCGCGAAGTGCAGACGGTCGTCGGCCGCGGCCGCGATCGAGAGCGGGAAGTGGCTCGCCGCAGCGGTTTTCACGCCGAGCAGACGAACTCCGGCGATGTCGACGTCGCCGCCGACGCCGGCGGTGTCCACCGGGTACGACTCGTACAGCAGGGCGGTGTCGAACACCGCGCCGTCGCCGGCGGCCTTGACGATGTCCGCGAGGCCGAGGAAGTGGTGGTCGAGGAGTGCGGCCTGCTCCGACTGGACCCGACCGAGCAGCGCACGCGCCGACTCGGCGGGGTCGAGGCGCACCGCGACCGGGATGGTGTTGATGAACAGACCGATCATCGACTCGACGCCGGACAGCGCCGGCGGGCGACCCGAGACGGTGGCACCGAACACGACGGTGTCCTGCCCGCTGAGCAGGCCGAGCACCGACGCCCACGCGGTCTGCACCAGGGTGTTGAGGGTGATGCCGAGGTCGGCGGCGAGCGCCTCGGCGGCCACCGTCTCCTCCACCGTCAACGCGCGCTCGACCACGCCGGGCACCGACTCGTGCTTGGTGCCGCGGGCCTGTGGCGCCAGCAGCGTCGGTCCGTCGACGTCCGCGAGCGCCTCTCGCCACGTCTGCAGCGACGCCGCGCGGTCCTGCTGCGCGAGCCACTCCAGGTTGTCGCGGTAGGACCGCGGCCGCGGCAGGGCGCTGTCGTCGCCGTCGGTCGCGTACAGCACCATCAGCTCGCGCAGCGCCATCGGTGTCGACCAGCCGTCGATGATCACGTGGTGGTTGGTGAACACCAACTCCCACCGGTCGGCGGCGAGCCGGATCAGCGTCACCCGGATCAGCGGCGCCGCCGCCATGTCGAAGCCTGCCGCCCGGTCCTCGTCGAGGATCCGCTGCCGCTCGGCCGTGGTCGCGGCGTCGTCGAGGTCGGCGAGATCGACCGTGGCGATCGGGATCTCGGCGTGCCGCATCACCAGCTGGAGTGCGCCCGCGGTCTCGTCGATCACGTACGCGGCGCGCAGATTCGGGTACCGGGCGATCAGGCGGTCCGCGGCGCGGCGCAGTCGACCGGCGTCCAGGTCGCCCGCGAGATCCATCGTGAACTGCGACGTGTACACGTCGACGTCGTCGCGGGAACCGCCGGCCAGCAGGGCGTGGAACAGCATGCCGTGCTGCAGCGGCGACAGCGACCACACGTCCTCGAGGTCCGGATAGCGGGCCTCGAGCGAATCGATCTGTCCCTGGTCGAGCTCCACGAGCGGCAGGTCCGACGGGGTCAGCCCGCCGGAGCTCGCGGTGGCGTGCGCGGCGATCGCGGTCAGCGCCCGCTGCCAGAGCGCTGCCAGTTCCGAGACCTCCGCCTCGGTCAGTACGCCGGTCGCGTAGGTCAACGTCATCGACAGCCCGCCGCCGGCGAGCACCGACGCACCGATGTCGAGCGCGGACGCCAGGGCCATCCCGGGGTCGACCGCACCACCGAGGTTGCCGCCGTCGGTGACCGGGATCCAGCCGAGCGCGCGAACCTCGTCCGAGACCTCGTCGGTGCCGAACCGGCCGAGGTAGTTGAACGTGATCTGGGGCTCGGCACCCGCCGCGAGGCCCTGCGCGGTCTCCGCGTTGAGGTGGCGCAACTGGCCGTAGCCGATGCCGTGGTCGGGCGCGGCCAGCACCTGCTCCTTGACTGCCTTGACCGCCCGGCCCGCGGCCGGCCCGGCGGCGAGTGCCTCGTCGAGGTCAACGCCGGCGAGGTCGAGCCGCACCGGGTAGACGCTGGTGAACCAGCCGACGGTGCGGCTCAGGTCGGCGCCGGGCACGACCTGCTCCTCGCGGCCGTGACCCTCGAGCCGGATCAGCGTGGACGGCGCGTCCACGCCGCGGCCGCGGCGCCACGCGGAGACGGCGATCGCCAACGCGGCGAGCAGGCCGTCCTGGGCGCCGCCGCGGAACTTCTCGGGCACCGCGGTCAGCAGGGACTCCGTGACCTCGGCGGGAAGGGCGACCCGCACCGACGCGGTGGTGGCCGCGGTGTCGACGGCCGGATCGAGCCGACGGGAGCCGAGCGGGCGCTCCGGCTCGCCGGTGACCGCCGTCCAGTGGTCGAGTTCGGCCAGCCGCAGCGGGGTGGCGGCCTGCTCGACCATCGCGTGCGCCCAGCGGCGGGCGGACGTCACCGCGGGCCCAGCGACCGGCTCGGTGCCGCTCTCGAGAGCGGCCCAGGTCGCGGCGAACGCGGGCACCAGCAGGCGCCACGAGACGCCGTCGACGGCGAGGTGGTGCACGACGATGAGCAGACGCCCGTTGACGGCACCGAGTGTCGGTGCCGGGTCGAACCACACCACCTGCACCAGCACCCCGTCCTCGGGGGCGAGCCGGTCCGCGGCCGCGTCCAGGCCTGCGGCGGCCAGCGCCTCGAATCCCGCAGTGCCGGGGCGGTTCTCGGCGTCGAACTCGACGCGGGTCACGAGCGGATCGGCCGCCACCGCGCCGGGAGCCGCGACGACGAGCACGGTGTCGTCGGCCCCCGCGCCGGGCACCAGGCGGGCGCGCAGCATGTCGTGTTGTTCCAGCACGGCCGCGAGGGTGTCGACGAGGCGTTCGCGTCGCGCACCCAGCGGCGCGGTGAGCAGCACGGCCTGCGAGAACCGCGACCCCGCGCCGCGTTCGTGGGTCCAGCGGGCCACCGGCAGCAGCGGCATCTCCCCCACGCCGCCACCCGGCAGCTCGTCGAGGACCGTCGGCCCCTCCACCTCGGAGGCCAGCGTCGCGACCTGCGCCAGTGCTGCGACGGTCTTGCGGTCGAAGATGTCGCGGGCCTTGATCAGCACGCCCGCGGCCTTCGCCCGGGAGACCAACTGGATCGAGACGATGCTGTCGCCGCCGAGCGCGAAGAACGACTCGTCCACCGACACCCGGTCGAGGCCGAGCACCTCGGCGTAGAGGCCGGCGAGGATCCGCTCGAGCTCGGTGGAGGGCGCGGTGTACCGGCCGGCCGCCGAGCCGAAGTCCGGCTCCGGCAACGCCTTCCGGTCCAGCTTGCCACCGACGGTAAGCGGTACCTCGTCCAGCACCACGATCGCCGACGGCACCATGTGCGCCGGCAACGACTGCGCGACGAAGTCGGTCAGCGCCTCGGCGTCGAGGCCCGCACCCATCACGTAGGCCACCAGCACGGTGGCGCCCGACGGGCCGGTGCGCCCCGTGGTCGTCGCGAACTCGACGGCCGGGTGCGCGGAGAGCGCGGCGTCGATCTCGCCGAGCTCGATGCGGAAACCGCGGACCTTGACCTGGAAGTCGCTGCGGCCGACGTACTCGATCTGCAGGTCGGACAGGTCACCGGCGGCGGAGCGGTCCACCCAGCGCACCACGTCACCGGTGCGGTACATCCGAGCGCCCGGACCGCCGTACGGGTCGGCGACGAAGCGCTCGGCGGTCAGGCCCGCCCGGGCGTGGTAGCCGCGGGCCAGCTGGACGCCGGAGACGTAGAGTTCGCCGGCCACCCCGACCGGCACCGGACGCAGCCGGGTGTCGAGGATCAGCGCGTCCACACCGCGGGTGGGGCCGCCGATGGTGATCGCCGCACCCGCGGCGATCGCGTCACTGCCGACAACCATGATGGTGGCCTCGGTGGGCCCGTACGCGTTGAACAGCCGCACCCGGTCGCCCCAGCGGGCCACCAGGTCGGTCGTCATCGCCTCGCCGCCGAGCACCAGCACCCGCAGCGAGTCGACCCCCGCGGTGGGCAGGGCCGCCGCCGCGGACGGCGTCATGAAGGCATGGGTCACCCCCGCGGCGGAGATGACCTCTGCCAGCTCGGGGCCGCTGTACACGGCGGGCGGCGCGATCACGAACGCCGCGCCCGCGCTCAGCGCCATCAGCAGCTCGAGGATCGAGGCGTCGAAGCTCGGCGAGGTGACGTGCAGCATCCGGGAGTCGGCGCGCACGTCGTAACGCTCGCGCATGTCCTCGACGAGGTTGGTCAGGCCGCGGTGCGCGACCACGACGCCCTTGGGCAGTCCGGTGGAACCGGAGGTGTAGATGACGTAGGCCGCCTGATCCGGGTGGGTCGGGGCGAGCCGGTCGACGTCGGCCACCGGCGCGGAAGACGCGGCGGCCCAATCGGACTCGTCCAGGTTCAGCCAGTCGCAGGCGGGCAGCGAAGCGGCGTGCTCGGCCAGGGTCAGGCCGAGCACCACGCCGGAGTCGGTCATCATGTGCTCGAGCCGGTCGAACGGGTAGGCCGGATCCATCGGCAGGAAGGCCGCACCGGTCTTGACGATCGCCCACAGCCCGATCTGGGACTCGACGGACCGCGGCGCCGCCAGCGCGACGAACGACTCCGGGCCGACGCCGCGGCCGATCAGCACCCGCGCGAGCGCGTTGGACCGGTCGTCGAGTTCACCGTAGGTGAGCTGCTCGTCGCCGAGGACCAGCGCGATCGCGTCCCGGTCGGCCGCGGCGCGGGCCAGCAGGTCCGGCAGGCACAGCGGCGCCAGCGCGGGCGCGCCGGCGACGGGCACCAGCGCGGCCCGCTCGGCGGCCGCGACGATCTCGATGTCGCCGACGGCGAGGTCGGGGTCGGCGACCAGCGCGGCCAGCAGGCCGACGAACCGATCGGCCAGGTCCCGGATCGACTGCGCATCGAAAAGATCCGTGGCGTAGACGAATTCGCCCCGGATTCCCTCGCCGGGCCGCTGGGTCAGGCCGAGCTGGAGGTCGAACTTGGCGAAGGTGACGCCGCTGTCGACGGGACTCACCGTCAGCCCCGGCAGCTCGACCGCGGCGGGCTGCGACTCGTCCAGGGTCAGCACCACCTGGAAGATCGGCGTGTGCGCGGTCGAGCGTTCCGGCGCGAGGATCTCGACGAGCCGCTCGAACGGCACGTCCCCGTGCACCAGCGCGGCGATGTCGGATTCCCTGGTCGCGGAGACGATCTCGGCGAACGAGGCGGCCGGGTCGATCGCCGTGCGCAGGGCCAGGGTGTTGACGAACATGCCGACGAGGTCGTCGAGCGCCCGTTCGCCGCGGCCCGCGGTCGGGGTTCCGATCACGACGTCGTCGGTGCCGGACATCTTGGCCAGCAGCACCGCGAACGCGGCGTGCAGGGTCGTGAAGAGGGTGGCCTCGCCGCGCTGCGCGAGCGCCCGCAACGCGGCGTCCAGGTCGGCGCCGACGGTGAACGAGACCCGGTCGCCGCGCATCGACGCGACGGCGGGGCGCGGGCGGTCGGTGGGCAGGGTGAGCAGCTCCGGGATGCCGTCGAGTTCCCGGGTCCAGTAGTCCACCTGCCGCGAGATCAGCGACTCCGGATCGTCCTCGCTGCCGAGCAGCTCCCGCTGCCAGATCGCGAAGTCCGCGTACTGCACCTCGAGCGGCTGCCAGGCCGGGCCCTGGCCCTGCGCCCAGCCGGTGTAGGCGAGCACGACGTCCCGGGCGAGGGGTGCCATCGAGGCGCCGTCGGAGGCGATGTGGTGCACCAGGAACAGCAGCACGTGCTCGCCGCCGTCGACCTCGAAGAGGGTCGGGCGGACCGGAATCTCGGCGGTGACGTCGAAGCCACCCGAGGCCAGCTCCGCGATCCGGGCGATCAGGTCGCCCTCCCCGTCGACGCGGATCGGCGACAGGTCCAGGTCGAGGTCCTCGGCCGCCAGCACCACCTGGTGCGGGCCGTGGCCGTCGTCGGGGAACACCGTCCGCAGCGACTCGTGCCGGGCCAGCACACTGCGCACCGAGGCCGCCAGCGCCGCGACGTCGAGGTCGCCGACCAGCCTGATCGCGAGGGGGACGTTGTACGCCGCGGACGTGGTGTCGAACTGGTTGAGGAACCACATCCGGGACTGCGCCAGCGACAGCGGAACGCGGTCCGGTCGCGGCGCGGCGGTGAGCGCCGGACGCCGCGGACCGCTGGCCGCGCTCGACTGCGCGGCGGCGGCGACCCCCGCCACCGTCGGCCCGTCGAAGACGTCCCGCAGCGTGACGTCCGAACCCAGCGCCGCGTTCACCCGCGCCAGCACCCGGGTGGCGGAGAGCGAGTTGCCGCCGATCTCGAAGAACGAGTCGTCGGCCCCGACCCGGTCGAGTCCGAGAATCTCCTCGAACACCGCCGCGACCACTTCCTCGGCGTGGGTCGCCGGCTCGCGGTACTCCCGAGTGTTCACACCGAATTCCGGCTTCGGCAGCGCCTTGCGGTCGAGCTTGCCGTGCGCGGACAGCGGCAGGGCGTCGAGGACCATGATCGTCGCGGGCACCATGTACTCGGGCAGCACGGCCGCCGCCGTCTCGCGGACGGCAGCAGGGTCGCAGTCCGCACCGTCGGCCGGCACCACGTACGCCACGATCCGGTCGAAGCCGGTGGCGTCGGTGTCCACCGCGGCCGCCGCGCCCCGGACCGCCGGGTCCCGCAGCAGCGTGGCCTCGATCTCGCCGAGCTCGATCCGGAAACCGCGCACCTTCACCTGGAAGTCCGTGCGGCCGAGGTACTCGAGGTCGCCGTCGGCACGGCGGCGCACCTCGTCGCCGGTGCGGTACATCGGCGCACCGGACGGGTCGAACGGGTTGGCCACGAACCGGGCCGCGGTGAGGTCGGTGCGACCGACGTAGCCGCGGGCCACCTGCGGTCCGGCGAGGTACAGCTCGCCGGCGATGCCGATCGGGACCTCGCGCAACCGTCGATCGAGCACGTGGGCGGACAGCCCCTCGTACGGGGTGCCGATCGGCACCCGGGCCGCCGCCTCGTCCTCGACAGTGGTGGCGTGCCGGGTGCCCGAGACGGTGAACTCGGTGGGGCCGTACTCGTTGTTCACCCGGGCGGACAGCGCCGCGTGCAGCTGGGCCAGCAGGTGCGGGGACAGTTCCTCGCCGCCGCTGAAGATCTCCCGCAGGCTGGCGCACTCGCCCGGGCGCAGCGAGCTGACGAACAGCTCGAGCATCGACGGCACGAAGTGCATGACGGTGATGCCGTGGCGGTCGATCGCCTCGGCGAGGTAGCGGGGATCGCGGTGCCCGTCGTGGGACGCGATGACCAGGCGTGCGCCGGTGGCCAGCGGCCACCACAGCTCGCGCACCGCGGCGTCGAACGTGACCGGCGTCTTCTGCAGCACGCGGTCGTCCACGGTCAGCGCGTACAGCCCCTGCCTGCGGTCGACCAGCCCGACGACGTTCGAGTGCGGAACAGCGACACCCTTGGGTCGCCCGGTCGAACCGGAGGTGAAGATGACGTACACCGGGTTCTCCGGGTGCAGCGGGCTCAACCGGTCCGCGTCGGTCACCGAATCCGCCGAGTACGCGGTGGTGTCGACCTCGTCGACCGCGACGACGACGGTGCCCGCGGGGAACGCCATGGCATCCGAGGTCGAGGTGAGCACGCACACCGCGCGTGCGTCCGACAGCACGTCCGCGATCCGCTCGGCCGGGTGCTCCGGGTCGAGCGGGACGTAGGCGCCACCGGCCTTGACGACGGCGTACATCGCCACCATCATCTCCAGCGACCGGCGGAAGCCGAGACCCACCATCGACTCGGGGCCGACGCCCCGCTCGATCAGCAGCCGCGCGAGACGGTTGACGCGCTGGTCGAATTCCGCGTAGGTCCAGGATTCCCCGTCACCCTCGAGGGCCACCGCATCCGGGGTGCGCGCGACCTGCGCCTCGAACACGTCCACGAGCGTCCGCGGGGCAGACTCCTCCCCCACTGCCTCGGCCGGGGCAAGCGTGGCGGCGTCCTGGCCGATCCGGTCCAGGACGGCACCGATCCCGCCCTCCGCCGCGACGATCGTGGGAACCAGCCCGGTCAACACGACCGATACGATCGCGTCCGCGTCCATGCCCCGCTCGGCGAGGGGTCCCGCGAGCAACTGCAGCCGGTCGTCGAGCTCTCGGTACGTCACCGACAGTCCGTCCACGGACACCACGATCGTGTCCGGACGGTCCGCGGCGAGGCTTGAGATCGATCGAGTCAGATCCGCAGCAGACAACAGGTCCTCCAAAGCTCGCGAGCAAGTTCTATTCGTTTACGTATCGTCGGTTGCACGAAGTGCGATGACGGACCGCACGACTAGGCGTCGCGGGGGGGGGGTAACCAATGCGCCCCCCGCGGGGGGAAAAAAAAGGGGCAATACCCCCAGCCCGCCCCGGGGGTGAGCGGCCCCCCGCCCCTCCCCTCGGGGGGGGCGCCCCC
>NZ_JBHXVP010000015.1:0-82099 GCF_042672245.1 Rhodococcus sp. NPDC127527 | reverse complement strand
ACACAAAAGTGCCTACAAAGCTGGCTACCACTTTCTTTTCGTTTAGGTTGCGTCGGTTGCTCGAGTTGCTATGACGGCCCCACCGACTTGGTGTCGCGGGCGCCAGATCCCTTGGCCCCCCGCGACTGGGTCAAAGATACGGGACTATCCCGACAGCACGACCGGAGGATCAGCGGCCCGCGACCAGTCCGATCGGGTCGGCCGACCCGGCCTCGACGAGGGCGTGGGCATCGGCCACCAGCTTGTCGACCACGTCCGCGAAGCCGTCCCCGGCCCCGCTACCGCCCGCAGCCAGCAGGATCGTCGGGACCAGGCTGGTCAACGCGGTGGTGACGATGGCCTCCACCGCCATCCCCCGGTCCGCGAGCGAGGCGGTCAACAGCTTCAGCCGCTCGTCCATCTGGCCGTAGGTGACCTTCACGCCGTCGTGCTCGAGCGCGATCGCGTCCGAGTTGGACTCGGCCACCGCGGCCACCAGCCGCGGCAGGTCGTCGACGGTCGGCGCGGCGGCGGTGCGACCGACCACCTCCGGGGCATCCCAGATGTCGATGTCACCGACCACGGCGTCCACGTCGGCCACCACGGTCCGGACGAGGTGCAGGAACCGGTCCGCGAACCGGATCACCGTCGCCTCGTCGAACAGGTCGGTCGCGTAGAAGAACGAGGCCGACACACTCGCCACCGCACCCGCCTCGTCCCGGTTCTCCACGAGGGTGAGCTTGAGGTCGGTCTTGGCCGCGACGAGCCCACTGTCGAACTCGGTGGCGGTCAGCTCCGGCAGCTCCAGCGTCGGCCTGCCCAGGTTCTCGAACGAGAGCATGACCTGGGCCAACGGCGAGTACGACGGAGACCGCACCGGGTTCAGCCGCTCCACCACGCTGTCGAAGGGGACGTCGGCGTGCGCGTACGCTTCCAGGTCCGTCTTCTTGGCCCGCTGGACGACCTCGCCGAAACCGAGGCCGCCATCCACCTCGGTGCGCAGCACCAGGGTGTTGACGAACATGCCGACCATCTCGTCTAGTTCGGCCTCACCACGACCGGCCACCGCGGTCGCGATCGCAATGTCCTCGCTCGAGGTCAGACGGGACAGCAGCGTCGCGAGCGCCGCGTGCATCACCATGAACAGCGTGGCACCGCTGCGACGGGCGATCTCGTTCAGACCGGTCACCAGGTCGGCGTCGATCTCGAAGTCGACCTTCCCGCCCTGCATCGACAGCCGGGCCGGCCGCGGGCGGTCGGTGGGCAGCTCGATCAGCTCGGGCATGCCGGCGAGGGTTCCCTCCCAGAAGTCGAGCTGACGCCCAGCCAGCGACTCGGCATCGTCCTCGGCGCCGAGCACCTCGCGCTGCCACAGCGCGTAGTCCGCGTACTGCACGGCCAGCGGCGTCCACTCCGGGGCGTGGCCGGTCACCCGCTGGCCGTACGCCAGCATCACGTCGCGGGCCAGCGGACCCATCGACGCACCGTCCGCGCTGATGTGATGCACGACCAGCGCCAGCACGTACTCCTGGTCGTCGACCTGGAGCAGCCGGGTGCGCAGCGGCGGGGTCGTGGTGACGTCGAAGCCCTGCGAGGCGAACTCCACCAGCGCGGTGGTGACCGCGTCCCCCTCGACCGGCACCGGGACCAGATCGATCTGGACCGACGAGACGGGCAGCACGACCTGCCGCGGCACCCCCTCGTCGTCCGGGTACACCGTGCGGACCGACTCGTGGCGGGCCAGCACGTCGCCCACGGCCAACTCGAGCGCGTCGAAGTCGAGGCGGCCGTACAGCCGGACCGCGATCGCGATGTTGTAGGCCGCCGATGCCGGGTCCAGCCGGTTGATCAGCCACATCCGTTGCTGCGCCAGCGACAGCGGCACCTGCTCCGGGCGCTCCGCGGCAACGAGCGGCGGCCGCGGGGCGCGGCCCTGGGCGCTGACCGCCCGGGCAGCCAGCTCGGCGACCGTCGACGCCTCGAACAGGTCCCGCACCCCGAGCGCGGAACCGACCGCCGAGTTGACCCGGGCGATCACCCGGGTCGCCGAGAGCGAGTTGCCACCCAACGCGAAGAAGGAGGCCGTCGCGGAGATCCGGTCGGTCCCGAGCACGTCGGCGAAGACGCCTGCCACGGCCACCTCGACCGGAGAGCCGGGCTCGACGTACTCGCCCGCGTCGGAACCGAAGTCCGGGTCCGGCAGCGCCTTACGGTCGAGCTTGCCGTTGACCGTGAGCGGCAACGCGTCCAGCAGCACGATCGCGGACGGCACCATGTGGCTCGGCAGCGTCGCGCCGACGAACTCCTTGAGTTCGGCGGCCTCGACGGTCTGCCCGGCCACCGGCACCACGTACGACGCCAGCAGGACATCGCCGGTCGGACCGGGTCGGCCGACGGTCACCGCGAAGTCCACCGCGGCGTGCGCGTCGAGCGCAGCGTCGATCTCGCCGAGCTCGATCCGGAAACCGCGCACCTTCACCTGGAAGTCGCTGCGTCCCACGTACTCGATCTCGAGGCCCGCGGTCACATCCCCCGCTTCGCTCGTCTCGGCCCCGGACGCCTCGACCCAGCGCACCACGTCGCCGGTCCGGTACATCCGTGCGCCGGCCTCCCCGAACGGGTTGGCCACGAAGCGATCCGACGTGAGCGCCGACCGCCCGTGGTAGCCGCGGGCCACCGCCGGGCCGGACACGTAGAGCTCACCGGAGACGCCGACCGGAACCGGCCGCAGCCGCGAATCCAGTACCACCGCGGACACGCCGCGGATCGGGCCGCCGATGGTCACCGGACCGCCGGGGACGAGGGCGGCACTGATGTTCGTGGCGACCGTGCCCTCGGAGGGCCCGTAGGCGTTGAACATCGAACGGCCGACGGCCCAGCGCGAAACCAGGTCGGGGCCGCAGGCATCGCCGCCGACGATCACGGCGGTGACCGCGTCGAGGCCGGCCGGGTCCACCGTGGCCAGCGCCGCGGGCGTCACGAAGGCGTGCGTCACCCGCTGCGAGTCGAGGAGAGCGCGCAGTTCGTCGCCGCCGTAGATCTCCGTCGGCGCGATCACCATGGTCGCGCCGGCACCGACCGCGAGCAGCAGCTCGAGCACCGAGGCGTCGAAGCTCGGTGACGAGAAGTGCAGGGAGCGAGACGAACTCGTCACCGAGTAGCGCTCCCGCTGCTCGGTCGCGAAGTTCTCCAGGCCGGCGTGGGTCACCACGACGCCCTTCGGCAGCCCGGTCGAGCCGGAGGTGTAGATGACATAGGCGGTGTGCTCGGGACGAAGCGGCGCGAGCCGGTCCTCGTCGACGATCGCGTCGGCCCGCAACTGCGCGCACCGCGCCTCGAAGGCAGGGTCGTCCAGGACCACCCAGTCCACCGAGTCGGGTAGCGCGTCGCGGTGTGCGGCGAGCGTCAGGCCGAACCGCACGCCGGAGTCGGAGACCATGTGCTCGATGCGGTCGGCCGGGTAGGCCGGGTCGATCGGCAGGAAGGCGCCGCCCGCCTTGGTCACCGACCACACGCCGAGCACCGACTCGACGGATCGCGGCAGAGCCAGCGCGACGAAGGCCTCCGGCCCGATGCCCGCGTCGATCAGCGCCCGCGCCACCCGGTTCGAACGCTCGTCGAGTTCGCGGTAGGTCAGTTCCCGGTCGCCTGCCACCAGCGCCGGTGCGGCCGGGTTCACCGCGACCGCAGCCGCCATCAGCTCGGGCAACGGTGCGCCTGCGGTGCCGCCCGCACCGCGGACCGGGACGAGGCGGTCGCGCTCGGCGGCATCGAGCAGGTCGAGCGCGCCGACCTTCGCGTCGCTGTCGGTGGCGAAGGCCTCGAGCACCGTCAGCAGCCGGCGCTGGAACCCTTCGACGTCCTCGCGGGAGAACGCCGTCGGCAGGTACTTGAAGTTCAGTTCCAGTGTGCTGCCGAGGATTCCGACGACCGCCAACGGGTAGTGCGAGCCGTCCTGCACACCGACGTCGAGAAGCCGCAGGCCCGCGATGTCCGACTCGTCGGTCACGCCCTGCCGGTCGACGGGGTACGACTCGAGCACCAGCAGGGTGTCGAACAGGTCGCCCTTGCCCTCGGCGGTGATGATCTCGCTCAGGCCGACGTACTGGTGACCGAGCAGCTGCGCCTGTTCCTGTTGGACCCGCGTCAGCAGCTGCGCCACCGACTCCTCGGGGTCGACGCTCACCCGGACCGGGACGGTGTTGATGAACAGGCCGACCATCGACTCGACGTCGGCCAGCTCCGCCGGCCGACCCGACACGGTGGCGCCGAAGAGCACGTCGTCACGCGCGGTGAGCTGCGCGAGCACCACGCCCCACGCGGACTGCAGCAGCGTGTTGGTGGTGACCTCGAGCCGGCGCGCCAGCTGCCCCAGCCGACCGTCCAGGTCGGCGTCGAGCACCACGGAGACGTCGTCGGACGCGGCGACCACCGACTCCGCGCCGGCACGGGCGGCCAGCATCGTCGGCTCCTCCACGTCGGCGAGGGTGCGGTGCCACTGCGCGCGGCTGGACTCGGCATCCTGCACCGCGAGCCACGCGAGGAAGTCCTTGTAGGTGCGCACCCGCGGCAGCATGTCGGACGAACCGGACGCGGCGTACAGGGTGAGCAGGTCGCGCACGATCAGCGGCGTAGACCAGCCGTCCGCGAGGATGTGGTGGTTGGTGACCGTGAGGACCCACCTGTCCGCGTCCGTGCGGATCAAGTGGAACCGGGTCAGCGGCGCGGTGGTGAGGTCGAACCGGGTGGCCCGGTCGACCTGCATCAGCCGGGCCAGCTCGGTGGCCCGCACGTCGGCAGGCAGCACCGACAGATCGGTCTGCGTCCACGGCAGCGCCACGTCGTCGAGCAGCACCTGCAGGACCTCGCCGCCCTCCTCCTCCTGCACGAAGACCGTGCGGAAGACCTCGTTCCGGTCGATCAGGGCCTGCCCGGCCGCGCGCATCCGGTCCGCGTCCACCGCGCCGCCCAGTTCGAGCACGATCTGGGCGGTGTAGACGTCGACGTCCTCGGCCAGCAGCGAGTGGAAGTACATGCCGTGCTGCAGCGGCGAGAGCGGCCACACGTCGACGAGCGCCGGGTAGCGCTGCTCGAGCCGCTCCACCTGCTTCTGCGACAGCGTCACCAGGTCCAGGTCCGACGGCGTCAGGCCGCCTGCCGTCTCGTCGGAGGCGTGGGTCGCCACGGCCTCGAGTGCGCGCGCCCACCAGTGCGCGAGATGCTCGGCCTCGTCCTCGGTGAGCAACTCGGACGCGTAGGTGAACGACGCCGCGAGGTGCGCGCCTGCGCCCTCGCCCTCGATGCCGGCGTTGACCTCGACCGTGGCCGAGAGTGCCGCGTCGGTGTCGTGCGCCGACAGGAAGCCGCCGATGCCGACGGAGTCGTCCGGCGTCCACGGCGCACCCGCGAGGTCCTCACCCAGCGCCGCGGCGGTGCGGCCGAGGTAGTTGAACATGATCTGCGGCGTCGGAAGCTCGCCGAGCCGGCTGCCGGTGTCCTCGCGCAGGTGCCGCAGCAGCCCGTAGCCGATGCCGCCGTCGGGCACCGCCAGCAGCTGCTCCTTGACTGCCTTGACCACCGATCCCGCCGCGGGACCGCCGTCGAGGGCCTCGTCGACGTCGAGCCCGTCGAGGTCCAGCCGCACCGGGAAGATGTTGGTGAACCAGCCGACCGTCCGGGACAGGTCCGCGCCGACGATCACGTCGTCGTCGCGGCCGTGACCCTCGAGCGCCAGCAGCACCGAGGACTCGTCCACCCCGCGGTCGCGGCGCCAACGGGTCACCGCCAGCAGCAGCGCCGCGAGCAGACCGTCGTTGACACCTCCGTGGAAGGCGCGGGGCACGCTGGTGAGCACGGCGTGGGTGACCTCCGGGGAGAGGTCGATGCGCACCGTCCGTGCGGTCGCGGAGGTGTCACGCGCCGGGTCGAAGGCACGCGCACCGAGCGCCGGGTCCGGCGCCTCGAGGGTGCGCTGCCAGTGGTCGAACTCGCTTGCGCGAGCATCGCTCCGGGCCTCGTCCCGCAGCGCGTGCGCCCACCGGCGCACGGAGGTGCCGACCGGCTCGAGCGGCGACGGCCGACCGACCGCGACACGGGTAGCCGCGATCGCCAGGTCCGGCAGCAGGACACGCCAGGACACGCCGTCGATCGCGAGGTGGTGGATCACCAGCAGCAGGCGGGCGGCGCCGGACGGTGCACGCAGCCACACGGCCGCGACCAGCAAGCCGGCTGCCGGGTCGAGGCGGCCGGCGGCCGCGTCGAGCTGCTCCGCGACGGTCGACTCGAACTCGGCGGTGCCGGGTTCGGCGGTGACGTCCACCCGGGTGAGCACGTCGGCGGCCTGCACCGAGCCGACCTCCCGGACCTCGAAGGTCCAGTCGTCGTCGGTCCGGGTCAGCCGGGACCGCAGTGCGTCGTGATGGTCCAGGACTGTCTGCAGCGCGCCGCCGAGGACCTCCTCGGACAGGTCCCCGGCCAGGTTGAGCAGGATCCCCTGTGACCGGCGCGCGAACGGGCCCTGGTCCAGCATCCAGCGTCCGACCGGCAGCAGCGGCAGCTCGCCGACGCCGCCGCCGGGCAGCTCCTCGAGCACCGACGCCACGTCATTGCTGAGGGCGCGCTGGGTGACCAGTTCGGCGAGCCGGGCGACGGTCTTGCAGTCGAACACGTCGCGGGTGTTGAAGACGACGCCCGCCTCCTTCGACCGGGACACCAGCTGGATCGACATGATGCTGTCGCCGCCGAGCGCGAAGAAGCTGTCCTCGATGCTCACCTCGCCGAGGCCGAGCACGTCGCCGAAGACGGTCGCGATTGTCTTCTCGAGCTCCGTGACCGGTGCGACGTACTCCACCGTCCGGGTCTTGAAGTCCGGTTCCGGCAACGACTTCCGATCGATCTTGCCGTTCGCGCTGAGCGGCAGGTCGTCGAGCGTGACGATCGTCGACGGCACCATGTAGCTCGGCAGGTGCAGCCCGGCGTACTCGATCAAGCCGGTGACGTCGAGCTCGACGCCGGGTGCGGGGACCGCGTACCCGATCAGGCGCTGACCGAGCTCGCCCTCGTGCATCAGCACCGCGATCCGGACCACGTCGGGGTGACCGAGCAGCACCGCCTCGATCTCGCCGAGCTCGATGCGGAGCCCGCGGATCTGGACCTGGAAGTCGCTGCGGCCCTGGTACTCGAGCTCGCCGGCGGCATTCCACCACACCACGTCGCCGGTGCGGTACATCCGTCCGCCGTCGGCGGCGAACGGGTTCGCCACGAACATCGAGGACGTCAGGGCGAACCGGCTGCCGTAGCCGCGCGCCACGCCCTCGCCGCCGACGTACAGCTCGCCGGTGACGCCGGGCGGCACCAGCCGTAGCTGCGGGTCCAGGACGTACACGTCGAGGTTGCCGATCGGCTCGCCGATCGCGATCCGCCCCTCCGGGTAGGAGGTGTCCACGGCGGCGATCCGATGCGAGGTGACCATGTCGGTCGCCTCGGTGGGACCGTAGTTGTTGTAGAGCCGCACCCCGGCGGCCTCGAGCTGCGCCAGGCGGTGCGGACGCACGGCCTCGCCGCCGAGGAACACCGCGCGCAGGCGCGGCAGCACGGCCCGGGTGTCGTGGTCGAGCAGCACGTTGAACGCACTCGGGGACATGTTCGCGATCGCGACGTCCCCGCGCTCGACGATGCTCAGGATCTCGACCGGGTCGAAGCCCTCGGCGGGCAGGTGCAGCACCGCACCCTCGGCCAGCGCGACCCACACGTTCTTCTGCGTCTGGTCGAACACCGTGGCGTTGCCCACCAGGACACCGTCGCCCTCGGCCAGGCCGAGCTCGCCGCGGTACCACTCGACGATGTTCGCGAATCCGCGCATCGGGACCAGGGTCGGCTTGGGACGCCCGGTCGAGCCGGAGGTCGAGATGACGTAGGCGAGCCGGGTGTCCGCCTCACGGTCCCAGGATTTCGGCACGGGCGAGGCGTCGAGGTCCGCGATGCGGGCCTGCGCAATCGGGTCGTCGAGCAGGATCATCGAGGCGTCGTATCCGGCGGCGCCTGCCCAGGCGCTCGTCGCGACGAGACATCGCACGTCGCAGTCCTCGAGGAGGGCCTGCGCCCGCTCGACGGGCGCGGCGACGTCGACAGGCGCGTACGCGGCACCGGCCTTCCACACCGCCAGCATGCTGACGAGCCAGTCGATCGACCGCGGCACGATCAGGGCGACGACGTCGTCGACGCCCACCCCCCGACCGACCAGTTCACGGGCCAGCCGGTTGGCCCGACGGTCGAGTTCGCCGCGGGTGACGCTCAGCTCGCCCGCGACCGCGACCACTGCCGACCGGTCGGCGGCGACCCAGCTGTCCCAGCGGTCGGTGATGTCCGAGTCGAAGGGCACCGGGGCGCCGGCACCGGCGGCAAGCAGTTGCTGCGCCTCGCCGTCCGCGAGCAGTTCCATCCGGTTGACCACAGTGGAGCCGTCAACGGACAGGAAGGTCCGCAGGTAGTTCAGGAACCGGTGGTGGTAGCCGCCCAACTCGCTCTCGGAGTACAGGTTCGGGTTGCCCTCGAAATCGATCTGGATGCTCTTGCCGGCCACGCTGGGGTAGAGGTTGACGGCCAGGTCCTCGACCGGTCCGGTGCTGAGCACCTTGAACCGGCCCGTGAAGGCACCGAGCCGGATCTCGCGGTGGAACATCATGATGTTGATCGACGGGCCGAAGAAGCCCCGCTCACCGGAGACGGTGCCCGCGTCGCGGCGCATGTCCTCGTGCCGGTACATCTGCCTGCGCAGGGCCCCGGTCAGCGCGAGGTTCGCCTCCGAGATCAGCTGGTCGACGGTGGTGTCGGCGCCGATCCGGAGCCGGATCGGGACGACATTGGACACCATGCCGCCGGACCGACGGAGCACCGCGTTCGCGCGCGCGGAAACCGGCAGGCTGAGCACCACGTCGGCACTGCCGGTCATGCCGGCGAGGTAGGCGGCGAACGCCGCCACGATGGCCGGCGTCTCGCCCGCGACGCTGCTGTTCGCCGTCGCCGCGAGCAGCTCCGAGGTGTCGGCCGGGACCCGCTCGCCTGCCACGGTGGCATGCGAATCCACCGGCGCGGTGCGCCCGCTCAGGCTCAGCGGCGCGGGCAGATCGGCGACCTGGCCGGCCCAGTACTCGCGGTCCCGCTGGAAACGAGGCGAGCTGCGGTACGCCTGCTCGCTGTTGTAGATCTTGACCAGGTCTTCGGCGTCGCCTGCCTCGATGTCGCGCCCCTCCGCGATCGCGGTGTACAGCTCCGCGGCGCGGGTGAGCAGGGTCATCGCGCCGAACCCGTCGAGCGCGATGTGATGGATCCGGCAGTACCAGTAGCTGTGCTGCTCGCCGAGTTTGAGCACGGTGGACACGACGAGCCGGTCCTCGTACAGGTCGAGTGGCGAGCCGAGATCCTCGCGCATCCACTCCTGTGCCGCGGCTACCGGGTCGTCGCGGTCGGAGAAGTCGAGGACGCGGATGTGATCGTCGATGGTCCGGTCCACGAACTGCTGCGGGATGCCCTCGCCGCGGGCGAGTCGCAGGTAGCCGGAGCCGAACTCCTTGCCGGTGATCTCGTTGGACGTGGTGAGGATGTCGATGTCGAGCAGGCCGTCGACCTCGATGTACTGAGCGATGGTGAGCGGGACGTCCCCCGCAGCCTGCTGGGCGAACCACATTCCACGCTGGGCCGACGAGAGCGGAAACTGGACGGAGGCCTCCGGGTTCGCGTCGATGCGCGAGCCCTCCTCCGACGTTCCACCTGCTCCGACTGCACCCAGGGTGTCCAAGGTTCGCTCCCCCATCTCGACGACGCTCCGTCGCTGTATCTCGTCGTGGTCTGTCCAGGGCATAGGGATCCCTATCGCTCCACTCGTCTCATCGTGTCGGCGCCGCCCTTCGTTAGCCCGCCCTCTCCGTTTCGCACGCCGGACGGCGTAAGAAATACGCCAACACACGATGATATGGCCGCACTCGACCCACCTACCGGCAATCGACCACTTCGTCGACCACCGCGGCAGCAGGCCCTCCGTGTTGGCGCGAGTGGCAGTCCGCCCGAAATCATCCCACACCGGAACGTCAGGTCCGAACCCGCAGCGCCCGTCGCGCGCACGCGGGTGCTGCCGGGTGCGATGACGGCGCGACGAAGTTCCGCGCATCCTGTCCGCTGACCAGGACCGGGGCTACCGTCCAGTAGATCTGACCAGGCGAACCAACCGGCGTGGCGTGTGCCACTAGACCAACTTCTTCCCCCGCCGCATTCGACGGCGCAGGTCGCGCAGCAGGACGTGGTTCGCCCCGTGCCGGACGAAGCGCGGCAGGAACCGGTTGACGAAGGCCACGAACACGAACAGGTGCTCGAACCGCCTGCGATCGGTCGCGGTCCATTCGAGTCCCAGTTGCTCCCGGAACAGCGGCGGCAGGAAGCCGGTCGTGAGGAAGCTGAGGAGGTTCCCGAAGACCAGCCGCATCGGCCACGCGATCATCCTCAGGTCCACCAGGTCCCTCAGGTAGTCGCGCACGGTGTCGTCGATCTGCACCCGCTGACACGCGTGATTCCAGTAGTCGTCGAACTCCGCCCGGGTCGCCGGCCACATCTCCTCGGTGACCTGCAACGTGGTGCCGAGGGTCGACGAGGACCGGTAGAACGCCTCGGCCTGTTCACCGGTCATCCGCCCGTGCAGCAGCTGGTGGGTGTCCTCGAAGCCGATGAACAGGCACGCCGCCACCCACAGCTGCAGGTCACGGCTGAAGGCGTTGTACTTGACGGGACTGTTCTCGTCGGAGCGCACCTGCCGGTGCGCACCGTTGACCGCCTCCCGGTAGGCGGCGCGCTCATCCTCGGTCCCGAGGATGGCGACGGTCAGGTACTGGAACGTGGTGCGCGCCCGCTTCCACGGATGCCGGACCAGGCTGCCCGACTCGACCTTGCTCTCGATCACCCCGTACGCGACCTCCGGCCAGCCCAGTTGCATGATCACGTTGGCCGCGCCGCCCGCGAAGGACCAGAAGTCGAGCGCGTCGGTGAGGTCGGCAGACGCGGCGGACCCCGTGCGTACCGGCGAGGTGATCGCGATCCGCGTCTGCGCCGTCGTCAGCAACCGGTCCGGCGTGTGGTGCGTGGGCATCGCGGTGTCTCCTTCACTTCGTGTCGACGTTGTCGACGACCCAGCGGTCGCCGTCGCGCAGGAGGGTGACGACCATCCGGTACTTCTGGGAGTTGCCGTCCGGCGAGACGACGTTCTTCGCCTGCTGGTCCACGAAGACGAGCACCACGGCCCCCGAGTCGTCGAGACTCTCGACCGCCACGTGATCGGCGGTCGCCGTGGCCTGGCCCTTGCCGTCCGTCACGATCTGGCGCAGCGCATCGACCATCTGGTTGTACTTGTCTGCGAAGCCCGGGGTGGACATCTCCGCGATCTTCTGCCGGTTCGCGTCGAGAGACTGGAAGTCGAAGGAGGACAGCGCCACCGAGTAGTCGCGCGCGGTGTCGACGGCCTCGGCGCGCAGCGTGTCGAGCTGCCGGGCGTGCAGGACCGATACCAGCAGTGTCGCGCAGGCCGCCGTCAGTCCGACGACGAGCAGCAGTGCCGCCAGCGTGCGCGGGCGCCGCAGTCGCCGAAGGGTCCGGCGCACCGGGCCGGCACCGTGCCCGTCTGCTTCCGGCCGCGGGTCGTCCACCCGCGCCTGTTCCTCGTCGGGCACCGCGTCCATCACGGCGGTCGTGGCGGGGTCGACGTGCTCACTTGTCATGCGGGAGTTCCTCCAGGAGCTTCTTCCAGTGGTCGAGCGCCTCGACCCCGGTCGGAACGAGAATCGGGTCGTCGACCACCGGAGGTCCGATGGTCGTTCCCGGCGTCGTTGCATTCTGCAGCCCGAGGTCGTTGGGCCGCGGGGCGTTTCGGGCGCCACGTTGCGCGATGTTCTTGCCCGGCGGGCAGTAGTAGGTGAGGTTCGGTTGGGTCGGACTCTCGTCCCCGACCGCCCGCCGCACGGTGTCGTAGTTGCACACCGGGCCCTGCGTGGCCACCAGGGTGAAGTTCGCGCGGTCACCGGTGACGATGGACTGCAGCCTGCCGAGACCCTGCGGAATCTCGGTGAGACCCGACGCCAGCGCCGCGGTTCGATCGGAAATGATCGGCTCGACGGTGACCAGGTTCGCGAGCAGGGCCCCGAATGTGTCGTGGTAGCGGTCGAACAGTTGCTGCGCATTGCCGAGCGCCTGCGGCGAGGTGTCGGCGAGGTACACCAGCACCGGCTTGTTCGAGTCGAGTTGTTCGGTGAAGTTGCGCGCGGCGGACATGCCGTGGACGAACGAGTCCGCCTGTCCCGCCATCGTTCCCACCAGGCCGGCCGTGCGGTCCAGGAGCGACTTCAGCATCGGGGCCTGCGCGTCGAGTTGCGCCGACAACGTGTCGCCGGTGTCGATCATGCGGGCCATCGCCGGGCCGAGCCCGTCGAACGAGGCCCCGAGTTCGGTGCCGAGGTCACTGACGGCCTCGGGGTCGATACCGTCGAGCAGTCGGGAGGCCTCGACCATCATCTCGCCCATCTGGACCGGCTGCTGGTCGGCAGGGGCGGCGAGTTCGTCGCCGTTCGCGAGGAACGGGCCGTCACCGGTGTTGGGGAAGATGTCGACGTTCTGGATTCCGGCGGCGGTGCCCATCCCGACCTTCGCGACGCTGTCGCGGGGAATCCTGGTGCCCGGGTCCAGGTCGAATTCCACGCGCGCGCCGCCCATGTCGGGCTCCAGCGCGACGCCGGCCACCTTGCCGACGGTCACGCCGCGGTAGGTGACACTCGTACCCGCCGTCAGCCCCAGGGCGTCGGTCATCCGGGAGTGCACGCGGATCGAGTCTCCGAACGCCTGTGGTCCGAGCACGTAGTGGATCCCGAACGGGATCACCACCGCGGACGTCAGCGCGAACAGGATCAGCTGGACCAGCACGAGCCGCCTCATCGGACACCTCCCGCGAGCAGCGCCGTCAGGGTGCCCGCGGCGGGCGTGGTCGCCGGGCCGGTGACCACCGGTCCGCCGGTGAGCAGCTTGTCGATCCCGCCCGGGATGTCCAGTGCGCCGTCGAAGTTCAGGTAGTCGCCGTGCACGGAATTGCCGAAGTTGCCGAGGAAGGTGTTCATGTTGGCCAACGTCGTGCCGATCCTGCCGTTGAAGCTGTTCAGCGCCGAGACCACCGCGGAAGCATCCCTGAGGGTCCCGTCGAGCCCTTGGGGCGAGGCCGCGAGGATTGCGTCGGTGTTGGTCGCGAGGGTGGTGGTCGAGGCGAGCAACGAGGCGATCGAGTCCCGCTGCCGGGTCAGGAGGGTGACGGTTTCCGGCATCGAGTCGAAGTAGCCGTCGACGACCTTCTGCTGACCGGCCAGCTGCTGCGTGACGCGTGCGGCGAGGTCGATGGCGGCGTCGAAGTCGCTCTGGTTGGCGGTGGCGCTGCCCAGGAGGGTGGTCATGGTGTCCATCAGCCCGCGAACCTCGCCGGAGCGCCCCGCAAACGCCTTGTTGAGCTCGTCGACGACGGTGTGCAACTGGCCGATTCCGCTGCCGCTGACGATCGAGCCGAGCGTCGCCAACGCGCTCTCGATCTGCGGCCCGATGGTGGTACTGGACTCGGCGATCACGTCACCCTCACGCAACGGTCGATCCGACGGCCGGGCGGGCGCGATCAACCTGATGAACGGATTACCCAGCGCCGACGGCAGTTCCACGGCCGCCTCCACGTTGTCGGGCAGTTCGGGGTCGCGCGCGAGGCTGAGCCGGACCCGCGCGCCCACGGTGTCGGTGGACAGGTTCGCGACCCTGCCGATCACCTTCTGGCCGTTGCGGACGTCGGCGCCGAGCAGCAGTCCCTCGGCGGTGGCGAGCTGCAACGTCACCGCATAGTCCGGGCCGTCCGCGGTGCGGCCCAGGGGCAGGTCCTGCATCCCCACCCCGCACCCGGAGAGCACGAGGCACCCGATTCCGAGAGCACCCAGTCGAATCACACTGCTGCGCATCACTTCCCCCTCGATGGCAGCGCGCCCCCGCTGAGCGCGGAGACGATGCCGAGCGGATCGGAGGCACTGACCGGGAACGAGATCGGGTTGGTCAACCCGGCCCCGGTGCACAACGGCAACGGGTACTTCTCGCACAGCGGCTTCGCGACGGCGAACTGAGTGAGCGCGGTCGAGACGTTCAGCCGGATCCGGCCGCGATTGTCGGGGCCGACGGAGTTGGACAGGTTCTGCATCAGCAACGGCACCACGTCCATGAACTCCGCCAGGCCCGCCTGGTTCGCGGCCAGGGTGTCGCCGACGGTACGCAGGTTCCCCGCGATCGCGCCGACGTCGTCCCCGTGCGCGGCCATGAATCCGTTGACCTGGTCGAGCACCACTCGCAGTTCCTGCAGCGGGCCGGCGATGTCGACCCGATTCGCCGACCATTCGTCGCCGAGTTCACCGAGTCCCTCGACCAGCGCGTCCAGGTTCACCTGCCTCGCGTCGAGCGCACCCGTCAACGCGTTGAGGTTCGCCACCAGTGCGCCGATGTCCTCGGCGCGGGCGCCCACCACTCCCGTTGCCGCACTGAGGTTCTTGACCGCGGTGTTGAACTGCTCACCGTGTCCGCGCCAGCTGTCCGCGGCCTTGGTGAGCAGTTCGCCGGTCTTGGCGCCGGAGGATCCGGGTGCGCCCGGCGCCCCACCCCCGAGCGCCTCGGTGAGGGTGCTGATGCTGCCCATCAGCCCGTCGAAGTCGATCGGCGCGTGGCTTCGTTCGGCGGGGATCTCTGCACCGTCCTCGAGCTTCGGACCGCCGGAGTAGGTCGGGCCCAGTTCGACGTGACGGTCACTGATGACCGAGGGGTTGAGCACGTAGGCGCTCGCCTCGGCGGGCAGGTCGACGTCGTCGGGCAGTGTCAGCGTCACCCGGACCACGGCGCCCTGCGGCTCCACCCGCGTGACGGAGCCGACGGGGACACCGAGCACGGTGACCTTGCTGCCGGGGTAGACCCCGCCCACGTAACTGAAGTTCGCGTACACGGTCTTGGTGTTGTCGGTGTGGGCGAACACGAACCACCCTGCGGTGGCGAGCGCTGCGACGAGCACGAGCGCGGTGACGACCCGCGGCCACCGGCGGCGATCGGTCGGGACCCGGTCGTCGACGGTGTCGGTCGGTGGCTGCAGTACGGCGGTGGTGGTCATCGGCACCCCTGCATGACTCCGATGGCGCACAGCGCGTTGTCCGGAATGACCGCGGCGGGCGCGTTGACGTCGGTCCAGGCGCCGTTGCCGGTCGCGTCCGCGGCCGAGCGCAGCGCGGGCGGCACCCGCTCCATCAACTTGCCGATGTTCTCGGCGTTGCTCTGGAGGGTGCCGGTGATCGAGACGAGATTCGCGGCCAGTTGCCCGAACTCGTCCTGGTGCTCGGTCATCGTCGTGGACAGCGTGGACAGGACCGCTCTGAGGTTGTCGACGAGTTGCGTCAGGGCTTGCTTGCGTACCGCGAGGATCTGCACCACGGTCTGCGCGTTAGCCACGGTCGTGGTCAGCGACTCGCTCTGTCGGACAACGAGGTCGGAGAGCGATCGAGACATCGCGAGAAGTTGGTCGACCTGTCGACCGTTGCGGGCGAAGGCTGCCGAGGCACCACTCAGCCCGGCCAGGGTCTTGCCGAGCTGGTCCGAGTCGGCCGGCATCACTTGCGACAGGGTGGTCATCATCGCCTGCATCGACTCGAGGTCCACGCCCTTCGCGGCCGCCGTCGCGTCCCGGCTGACCTCGTCGAGGCTGTACGGCACGGTGGTCCGCGAGCGTGGAACCACGTTGTCCTCGAACACGACTCCCCCAGGTACCACCTCGAGATAGCGCTTGCCGAGCACCGTCGCCAATCGCACCGTCGCGGTGGTCTGGTTGCCGAGCCGCTGCCCGTTGTCCAGCCGGAAGTCGACCCGCACGTGATCGCCTGCCAGCTCGATTCCTTCCACCCGGCCCGCGGGCACCCCGGCGACGTACACCGGGTCACCATCCGAGAGTCCGCTGGCATTCTCGAACTCCGCCACGTAGGGACTAGTCCGGATCTGGTACCACGCCTTCGGTGCGCCGATCGCGACCCCGAGCCCGGCCACCAGCACGACGATCCCGAGTGCGCCCAGGGCCATCGGGGTGCCGCTGTTCGGCCGCCGGTCCCCCTTGAACAGGAACGTCGCCATGCCGACGAAGACGTCGATCAGCTTGACCAGGAACATCATGAGCACACCGGCGAGTGCGTCGGTCCGAAGATGTTCGCTTCCACGTCGCCCGCCTTCAGGGTGAAGTTGCACAGGTAGAGGTTGACGAACCCGCCGTAGCTGCCCATCCGGTTGATCGTGGCCCCGAACTCCGGCATCTTGGCGACGAAGGCGTTGAACTCGTCGGTGCTGGCGATCCAGCTGTCGGTCACCGACTTCACGTCGGTCACCGTCTTGCCGAAGGCACCGTTGGACCGAGCCATGGACTGCGCCAACTGCGCGACCGCTCGGTTGCCGTCGCCGAGCAGCGCGACGAGTTGGTCGCTGTTGCCGGCGATGGTGGTCGTCAGCCCGCTGAGACCGGCGAGCAACTGTTCGAGCTGAGGCGCCCTGGCGTTCACCGAGCCGAGCAGCGATGCCAGGTTGCCGACGAGTTGGGCGAGCACGTCCTGTCGGTCGGCGAGGCCGGTGCTCAGCGAGCCGATCTGCGAGAGCAGGGTGGCGATCGTCTGCCCCTTGCCGCTGAAGGTCTCGACGAATCCGCGCGTGAGTGTATTGACCTGGTCCGGCGCCAACGCGTCGAACAGCGGCCGGAAGCCGTTCATCAGGGCGGTCAGGTCGACCGGCGGGGTGGTCTGCGCGATCGGGATCACCCCGCCCGGGTTCAGCGTCGCCGCCGGCAGTCCGGCAGCCGTGTTCTCGATTGCCGCGCCCGCCGCCTGGGTCAGTGCGATGTAGCGCGCTCCGAGCATGTCGCCGTACCGGACGGCCGCCGTCACGTCCCGGGACAGCGTGTGCCCGGATTCGACCTCGATGCCCACCACGGCCTTGCTGGTTCCGCCGCCCGCGTCGGCGAACGCGATCGAGTCGACACGGCCCACCCGCACGCCCGCCATGGTGACCGCGTTGCCGGGGCCCAGTCCCTCCACGTCGGTGAACTCGACCGTGTACTCATCGGTGTCCCCGCGTACCGGCACCGACAGCGTGTTCGCCACGAAGGAGGCGCACAGCACCCCGGTGACGCAGAACCCGATCGCCTTCGCCACGGGAACCCAGTCGATCTTCATCGCACGCTCACCTCGTTCCCGCGGATCATCGGCCCGAGCATGACGGTGGTGGCCGGGTTCGGCGCCGACGCGCCCGCCGGTGCGCCGCCGATTCCCGCCTCGAGCAGCTTCAGTACGGGGGCCTCGCGATCGCCGTCGACGACACCGGCGGCGCTGACGGACGCCGGCGCGGCGAGCTGCGGCGTCGGTCCGGGCGGCGCTGCCGGCTGCGACTGCCCGCACTCCGCGCCGTACTCGGCGCCGTAGTGCGGGCAGTCGGCGCCCGTGTACGGGAGCGGACCGGCGAACGACGGCACCGCGGTGATGTTGAACTTGCCGGTCGCGAACACCCGCGCGCCCGCCGCACCGAACGTCTCTGCCCCGGCGAGGGTGTCCACCAGTCCCGAGGTGTTCGCCGCCGTGGTCGCGAGGATCTTGCCGGTCGAGTCCGTCACGGTGATGATCCGGTCACGCTGCTCCCCGACGAACGCGGCTGTCACCGTGGCGAAACTCGCCGCCGCGCCGAACATCGCGGTCAGCTGTCCACCGTGCTCGACCATGCTCTGCGACACCGAGGTCGCGGCCGTGAGGGTGGCGAGCACGTCCGGGGTCGCGGCGTCGAGAGCCGCCATGACCGATCGGAACTCCGGCGTGGTGTCGAGGAGTCGCTGCGCCGACGGTGTCAGCGCCTGCGACGCCGACCCGAGCCGGTCCACGATCCGGCCGATCGTCTCGCCGCGACCGTCCAGCGCCTTGCCGAGCGCCGTCAGCGCGGTCTGCATCTTCTGCGGCTGCATGTGGTCGAGAAGGTCGACCATCTTCGTGTAGACCCCGTACAGCGCCACCGCATCCGGACCGGTGTCCACTCCGATGGTGTCGCCGTCCGCCAACGGCGCAGACGACCTCGCGTTCGGTCCGTCCACCAACTGGATGTAGATGTCCCCGAAGAAGGTTCGCGGTACCACCCGAACCAGTACATCGGACGGTACCTGCTCGATCGAGTCCGAATCGATCTGCAGCCGGACCACGGAGGACGTGGTGCCCGAGTCGATTCCGGCGATTCGACCGATGTTGACGCCGGAGTAGCGCACCGGCGCCTCCCCGGTGATCAGACCGGCGGAGGCGGGGATCGCGACGATCACCTCCGGGTTGCGGTGCAGGTTGCCCGATCCGCGCATCACCATCACGACCGCGACGACGACGCCGACCAGCACCGCCAGCGCTCCCCTGAGTGCGAGCCGCGCCCTCGAACGTCCCGTGAACTGGTCCATCTCAGACACCCAGCCCCGGGATCTCCGGGACCAGACCCCACAGCGCGAACGTCATCAGCACGTCCAGTACGCCGATGGCGAGAATCGCCGTGCGCAGCGCGCGGCCTGCGGCCTGCCCGACGCCCGCAGGCCCGCCCGCGGCGTAGTAGCCGTACGCGCAGTGCACGAGCGAGACGACCGCGGCGAACACGACCGCCTTGAGCGCCGAGTAGACCAGGTCCTGAGGCGAGAGCGCGAGGTGGAAGAAGTAGTCGTAGGTGCCCGCGGAGGCACCTCCGAAGAAGACGATGACCAGCCGCGTCGACAGGTAGCTCGCGAGCAGTCCGACCATGTAGATCGGGATGACACAGACCATCGCGGCCAGCACCCGGGTGCCCGCCAGGAAGGGGATCGACCGGATCGCCATCGCGTCCAGAGCGTCGATCTCGTCGGAGATCCGCATGGCACCGATCTGCGCGGTGAATCCGGTTCCGACCTTGGCCGCCAACGCGATCGCCACCACCACAGGCGCGAGTTCACGGGTGTTCGCGATCGCCGAGAGCATGCCCGACATCGTCGTCATGCCGACGAGCTCGAGTCCGCGCTGCGTCTCGACCCCGAGCATCATGGCCGCCGCAAGGGACATGGCGAACACGATGCCGATGGTGCCGCCGCCGGAGAGCAGCGAATTGGTGCCGAAGCTGACCTCGCTGATCTGGTCGAGCACGTGCTTGCGGTACCTGACGAGCGCGAACGGGATCGACGCGACGGTGCGCCCGTAGAACGTGACGTGCTTGCCGACGTCGATCAGCCCGCCGTAGACGGCCCGGACCGGTGCCGTCGTGCGGTGCCGCACCCGGTGCATCGTGTCGAAACCGACCATCAGTAGGCCCCCACCGCGGGCACGATCACGGTGTAGAGCGCGGACAGCGCGGTGTTGACGATGAAGACCAGGGCGAAGGCGATCACGACGGCCTCGTTGACCGCGTCGGCGACGCCGCGCGGGCCGCCCTTGGTGTGCAGGCCCTTGAAGGTCGCGACCAGCGTCGAGGTGAGGCCGAAGATCGCGGCCTTCACGAGCGCCATGACGAAGTCGGACATCCGCCCGTACTGACTGAAGGTGGCCATGAAGGTTCCGGCCGGAAGATGTTGGACGTAAATGTGATAGAGGTAGCAGGCCATGACGCCACCGAAGGTGACCATCGAGCAGAGCGCGAGGGACACGACGACCGCGGCGACCAGGCGCGGTGCCACGAGGCGCTCGACGACGTCGATACCCATCACCTCCATGGCGTCGACTTCCTCGCGAATCTTGCGAGAACCCAGGTCGGTACAGATCGCCGAACCCGCCACGCCGGCCATCATCAGCGCACACACCAGGGCCGCAGCCTGACCGACGATGATGAAGGCGACCACCGCCCCGGAGTAGCCACCCGCACCGATCCGACCGGCGAGCTCTCCGACGGAGACCGCGATGAACACACCGATCGGGATCATCAGCAGCAGTGAGGGTCCGGTGCTGACCCGTCCGATGAAAAGGGTCTGGTTGACGGTCTCGCTCAGCGACAGCCTGCGGCGCAGCACCACCCGGACCAGCGCCACCAGTGACATCACCGCGAAGCCGATCAGGTAGCCGCCCTGGTTCGCGACATCGCGAACCGGCCCCTTGGCTACCGGCAACTCGTACGTCACCCTCGCGCTCCCCCCGTGCGTTACGACAACTGTCCCGCCCCGACACTCGATCGAACGTGTGAAGCGTCTCACAGCACGTCGACCATCACAAGCATTATGTGAACGAATATTCGCACTGCCAGCAGCGCGGATCTCCTTGTACGATTTCGCTTTCCAGCGAATCACTCAGGCATTAACCACCCTTTGCCCGACTGGTAGCTCGGGACATCGGCGCGCCGGATTCGAAGTGAACCGTCCGACGCACCGATGTCGAGCTCAGCCGGCGGTGACGGTCAGCGACCCGTGGTTCTTGCGCAGCTCCCATTTGACGACCTTGCCGCTTGCATTGCGCGGCAACGAGTCGACGACGACGAGTTCCTTCGGGTGCTTGTACCGGGCGAGCCGATCGTCGAGGAAGGCGGACAACTCTTCGAGGGTCAGATCCTCGCCCTGCAGTGCGACGACGGCGACCGGAACCTCGCCCCATTTCGGGTCCGGGCGTCCGATCACCGCGGCCTCCAACACCTTCGGGTGGCTGAAGAGGGCATTCTCCACCTCGGCGCAGTAGATGTTCTCGCCACCCGAGATGATCATGTCCTTCTTGCGATCGACCACGAACACGAAGCCCTCCTCGTCCTGGCGCACCAGGTCACCGGAGTGGAACCAGCCGCCTGCGAAGGCGTCGCCGGTGGCCGTGGGATTGCGCCAGTAGCCGCTCATCATCGTCGGACCGCGGTACACGATCTCGCCGACCGTCCCCACCGGCACGTCGTTCATCTCGTCGTCGACGATGCGCGCCTGGATCGTGGGGATGACCTTGCCGACCGAGCCCAGCTTGCGCAGCGCGTCCTCGCCGTCGAGCACGCAGGTGATCGGCGACATCTCGGTCTGCCCGAACACCGCGACGTTCAGCGCGCCGGGGAACGTGTCGGCCATCGCGCGCAGCACCACGTCGGAGGCGGGCGCCGCACCCCAGCTGATCACGCGCAGCGCCAGATCACGCTGCCGCACCGTCGGATCGGCACACACGGCCTGCCACTGCACCGGCACGAGGAAGGCGGTGGTGACCCGCTCGGATTCCCAGACGTCGAGCAGTTCCGCCGGGTCGAAGGCGCCGAGCGGGTGAATCACGGTCGGAACACCCAGCACCAGGCTCGGCGCCATCGAACCGAGCGCGGCGATGTGGAACATGGGGGACGCGCAGAAGCCGACGTCGTCGCCACGGTCCATCCGCAACGCCCGAATGCAGGTCAGCGCCTGCGCCTGCAGATTCGCGTGCGAGAGCACCGCACCCTTGGGACTTCCGGTGGTGCCCGAGGTGTACATGATCAACGCCGGAATGTCCTCCGGCAGATCGACTGCCGCATGGGACTCACCCTGCTCGGCGACGAGCTCCTCGTAGCCGAGGACGCCGTCGCCTCCCTCCTGCCCGACCACGACCGCCTGGCTCAGTTCAGGCACCTGCTGGCGGACCGCCGCGACGAGCGGCGACAGCGGGACGTCGGTGACCACGGTCGTGGCCCCGCTGTCGGTGACGATGAAGGCCATCTCCGGCGGCGTCAGCCGGAAGTTGACGGGAACGGCGATGGCGCCGAGCGCGTTCACCGCGAGGACGGCCTCGAGGAACTCCGGCCGGTTCAGCATGACGAGCAGCACGCGGTCGCCGAACCCGACCCCACGCCGGGCCAGGGCGTCGGCGAACGCCTCGGACCGCGAATGCAGGCCGGACCAGGTGGTGGTCGCACCCTGGAAGCGGAGTGCGGTGGCCTCCGGGCGCATGGCCGCGTGCGTTGCGACCTGGTTGTTCCAGTGGTTCCGGCGAGAGAGCAGCGGCTGCGAGAGAGGATCGGGAGACATCGGTGTAGGTCCTTCCCTGTACGGAGACTGACTGTCGGCGCGGCGGCCGCACCTTCCGGATGCGCCAAGTATGGCAATCGGACGGGCGATCCGCGGCGGTTTTGTTAACAAGAATTCGCAATGTGCGGACGTCGGGAATCGGGGTGCGTCACCCAGCTCCGGAGGGCGATGCCCGGAGCGGGCCGGGGCCACGGCTCACGACCCGAACACCGGTCGCCTCCGGCCGAGCATCGCGGCGACGCCTTCACGAAAGTCGCTCGCCGCCAACAGTTCCGCCTGTCCGTCGGTCTCGAACTCGAGTGCCTCGTCGATTCGGGCCAGGGTGGCCGCGGTCAGCGACCGCTTGGTCAGTTCGATCGCCCGCCGCGGACCCGCGGCCAGCCTCGCCGCGACCGCGTCGACGTGCGCGGTCAGGTCGTCCGCCGGGAGCACGCGGGCGATCAATCCGGCCGCGGCCGCCTCTTCGGCGCCGAGCCGGTACCCAGCAGCGCCATCTCGCTGGCCCGCGCCCGACCCACGGCCGCCGGCACGAGCAGGCTGGATCCCCCGTCCGGCATCAGTCCGACGTTGACGAAGGCCAGCAGGAAGTAGGCTTTCGGCGCGGCGAACGCGAGGTCTGCCGCGATGGCGATGGATGCACCCACTCCCGCAGCGGGCCCGTCGACCTGAGCGACGACCGGTACCGGCAGAGCCAGGATCGCCCGGACGACGCGGTTGGCCGCCTCCATCACGATGCGGGGTTCTGCCTGGGGTCCGTCCGCCGCCGCCATCAGGTCGGCGCCCGTGCAGAAGGCACCGCCCTCGCCGGAGAGGACCACCACCCGGACTTCCCGTTCGGCCGCGCGACCGGTCAGCAGGTCACCGAGGGCATTCATCGAGGCGAGGTCGAGGGCGTTCATCCGCTCCGGTCGCACAAAGGTGATGCGTAGGACTCCGTCGGCGATCTCGGCGCGCAATCCCTGCACGGATTCACGGGTGCCGGTCATGGCCGTGCTCCGTCGGTTGCGCCGACGAGCGCCTGGAGCCGTCCGACGATCAACTCCCGAGCCTCCTGCACGATCCGAGTCACCAGTTCGGCGACGGCGGGGACATCGTGGATCAGGCCCTGGCACTGGCCGACAGTCCAGATTCCGGCGTCGAGATCGCCCTCCTCGAACACCCTCCGGCCGCGGGCGCCGGCGACGAGATCGCGAATGTCGCCGAAGGTCGCGCCGCCCCTGCCTTCTATCTCGACAACCTCTGTGCTGACCGCGTTCTCCGCGACACGGGCGGTGTTGCCGAGGGTGCGGAAGATCAGCTTGGTGTTCCGCTCGGTGTTGGCGACGATGGCCCGCTTGACCTCGTCCGCCACCGGCGACTCCTGCGTACACATGAAGCGGGTGCCCATGTTGACGCCGTCGGCGCCCAGAGCCAGTGCCGCCACGAGCCCACGGGCGTCGGCGACACCACCCGACGCGATCACCGGGATCCGTACCCGCTCGGTCGCGGCGGGAATCAGCACCAGGCCGGGCACGTCGTCCTCACCGGGGTGCCCCGCGCACTCGAAGCCGTCGATGCTGACGGCATCCACGCCGACCTTCTCGGCCTTCACCGCGTGCCGGACGCTGGTGCACTTGTGGATCACCTTGACGCCCGCGTCCTTGAAGTACGGGAGGTGGTCCACCGGGTTCGAACCCGCCGTCTCGACGATCTTCACACCGGATTCGACTATCGCCTGCCGGTACTCCGCATACGGCGGCGGGGTGATCGACGGCAGAATGGTCAGGTTGACGCCGAACGGCTTGTCCGTGAGGTCGCGACAGCGAGCGATCTCCTTCACGAGCGCCTCGGGGGTCGGCTGGGTGAGCGCGGTGACGAACCCGAGGGCACCGGAGTTCGCCACGGCCGCCACGAGTTCGGCACGGCCCACCCACATCATGCCGCCCACGGCGATCGGATGGTCCACACCGAAGGTCTCGGTGAATCGCGTCCTCAACACGTCGGAACTTCCTTCCCGACCGGCCGGTATTCGGACATGGCTCCCCTTCGACTGGGGCAGGATTGCGAGTCGCTCGTGATCGACCTCGCAGTCCGCCGTGACAACGATCACACACTGAGAATCTGGGTTAACTTTCATGGACGGAGCACCGCGTGTCAAGACCCAAATCGGGTGCCACTTCTCGAATTGCAATGGTTTGACTGGCAATTCGCGAGTCGAAGCGGTTCCGATCGGGCAGCATCCGCTTCGAGGAGTCCGACTCTCGATTAAGATCTGCGGCTAGTGACGTCAGGAGATGCCGATGACCCAATCGACCCGCGGCCGGTCGGTTCCGGAGTCCGCGCCGACGCGGAAACGGCCGAAGGACCGCAAGGCGCAGATCGCCCTGGTCGCCGCGCAGGCCTTCAGCGAACGCGGTTACCACGCCGTCGGAGTCGACGAGATCGCCGCTGCGCTCGGGATTTCCGGCCCGGCACTGTACCGGCACTTTCCGAACAAGTACGCACTGCTCGTACAGGCTGCACTCAGCACGGCCGGCCAGCTCCGCACCACGGCCGAGAACGCCGCCGAGAACGCC
The DNA here is from genome assembly GCF_042672245.1 of Rhodococcus sp. NPDC127527. Taxonomy (NCBI): domain Bacteria; kingdom Bacillati; phylum Actinomycetota; class Actinomycetes; order Mycobacteriales; family Nocardiaceae; genus Rhodococcus; species Rhodococcus sp. NPDC127527. The sequence goes on along the minus strand of NZ_JBHXVP010000015.1, from coordinate 57,517 downwards.
GGCTCCGACGAGGAGAGGCTCGACCTGGTGTTGCGGGCACTGATCGCCACCACTGTGGAGCACCGCCGCACCGGCGGCCTCTACCGCTGGGAGGGCCGCTATCTGCAACCGGCCGACCGGGACCGGATGCGCGCCGACTTCGCGGCTCTGAACCTGACCCTCTCGCGGCCCCTGCGGCGCCTTCGCCCCGAGCTCGCGGAACGGGACGCCGGGGTGCTCGCCACCGCCGCCCTCAGTGTCGTCGGCAGTGTCACCGCGCACCGATCCACGCTGGCCACCAAGCGCATCGAGAAGCTGCTCCTGCCGACTGCCTGGCGGGTACTGCGCTGCGACCTGTCCGGGGCGCCACCCGCACGATCCACGCTCGACGACCCCGCCGCACCACGCGGGCTCGCGGTCACCTCCAAGCGAGAGGTGTTGCTCGGCGAGGCTATGAAGATCTTCAACGCGCGCGGCTACCACGAGTCGACCATCGAGGAGATCGGCGCGGCCGCAGGGATCAACGCCTCCAGTGTCTATCGCCACTTCCCCAGCAAGGCAGACCTTCTCGTGGCCGCGTTCTACCGTGCATCCGATCGCCTGGCGGTGGCCACGGCGGCTGCTCTGAGTGCGTCCACGGACCCGGTGGAGGCACTCGGTCGGCTCTCCGAGTCGTACATCGATCTCGCCTTCGGCCACCCGGAGGTGCCGACGGTCTACTTCGCCGAGATCGGGAACCTGCCCAGCGGGGACCGCACCGATCTTCGCAACGTTCAGCGCCTGCACGTCGAGGAGTGGGTGCACCTGCTCGTCGCCACGCAACCGGAGCTGCCCGCCGTCGAGGCCAGATTCCTGGTTCACGCGGCGCTGGGCCTGACCCTCGACGTCGGTCGCCTGCTGCACTTCGACACCGGTGCGCGCGCCCGCGGGCAGATGCAGACGCTGATGTTGACGGTGCTGCGCACCTGAGCGAACCGACGCCACGGGCGGCGCCGCACCTGCGCAGCGCCGCCCGTGCGCGAATGTCAGTGGCGCCCGCGGTCCTGGTCAGTTCCGAGGTCGCTCGGGCGGTACCCGACCGGGTATCCCGGGTAGGTCCGGTTGCCCGGCTGGTGGGTCGACTTCGACCTGGCTCGACGAGGAAAGAGCACCAGCACCCTCGCGCGTCCGACGAGAGCCACGTCGGCCGCGGACCTGATCCAGGCGGGTGCCGCACGGAAGCCGAAGGCCGAAAGCATCATCGGGTCGAGCATGGCGTTGACGCCGACCCCCACCGCGGGTCGGATCACCCGCGGAAACCAGGAGCAGAACAGGTCCCGGGTGTAGGTCCCGATCGCGTGATTGTCGTCGGTGTACCGGAAGTGGTCGTGTTCGTAGTCCGTCTTGAAGCGGTACAGCTCCTGGAAGTCGTCCGGAATCTCACGAATCCCCATGCGCAGTCCCACCTCTCGATAGAAGTGGAATGCGGCGAGCCGCTCGTTCGGGTGCAGCCTGCGCCAGCCGTACCGATCGATCCAGTCCAGCGGCTCGTAGATGAACGTGGTGAGCACGTACAGCATGTCCGCATTGTCGATGTCGTACCTGCCGTGCATCCGGTTCACCACGCGCAGCGATTCCCGACCACGGGCCGAGTCGTAGCCGTGCTCGACCAACTCGGCCATCAGCAGTGCCGTGTCGTCGTACCGCTTCTGTGGCCGCTTCTCGAACTCCCCGGTTTTGCGCAGTAGTGCCGAGATGGTCGGGACGCAGTAGGTGCGGAACAATGCGAGCTCGAGCGAACGGGTGTAGTCCCAGGGGAATTCGAACCCTGCGGTGATCCGGTGGATCTCCTGGTGATCGGCGATCGGATCGAGCTGTTCGATGCGGCGTAGCCAGCCGTACCGGCCACGCGGCGCCGGGCCCCCGTCGGTCAACAGCATCGTCGGTCACTTCCGTCCGTGGCGGGTGCGCAGCAGCCAGGCTGCGATCTTCATGTCACGGGCATTGCGCTCCATCGTGAGCAGGTTCAGCGGCGCCTTGTACTTCTGTCGTGTCACCGATTTGGCGCGGCTGAACTCACGGAGTCCGTCGGCCCCGTGGATGCGGCCGAAGCCGGACTCCCCCACCCCGCCGAACGGCAGCGCCGGTACCCCGGCGAAGCCGAGGACCGAGTTGATGGTCACCACCCCGGAGCGCAGGCGTTCGGCCGCGGCCAGCGCCCGCCCCCGATCGCGGGTGAACACCGAGGCGCCGAGACCGTAGCCGGAGCGATTGGCCTTGGCGACCCCGTCGTCGAGGTCGGCCATCCGGTTGATCACGACGGTCGGACCGAAGGTCTCCTCTGTGACTGCGCGGCTGTCCTCCGGCACATCGGTCAGAATGATCGGATCCACGTAGGGCGCGTGCACCGACTCGGGTCCGCCGAGGACCGCGGTCGCACCCTTGGCGAGCGCCTCCGCCACCTGCTCGGTGACCACCTCCGTCTGCCTGCCGAGGGTCATCGGTCCGTAGGAGTCGCCGGTCCCGCCGCCGACTCGCAGACGCTTCGTCTTGTCCGTGACTTTCTGCACGAACGTGTCGAACACCTTGTCCGCGACGTAAATTCGCTCCACACCGACGCAGGTCTGCCCGGCATTGCCCATCGAGCCGAACACCGCGAAGCTCGAGGCCTCCTCGAGGTCGGCGTCCGCGTCCACCAGCATCGCGTCCTTGCCGCCGCACTCGGCAACGAGCGGGGTGAGGGTTTCGGCGCAGGTGGCCATGACCTTCTTCGCGGTCGGGGTGGACCCGGTGAACGCGATCTTGTCCACGCCGGACCGGCACAACGCGGTCCCGGTGTCACCGAATCCGGTGATCACCTGCAGCACAGGCTGGTTCGGCACGAGTCCGTTCCACTTGTCGACGATCCAAGCAGCGACGCCCGGGGTCAGTTCGCTCGGCTTGAACACCACCGCGTTACCGGCGGCGAGGGCGTAGGAGATCGATCCCATCGGGGTGTACAGCGGATAGTTCCACGGGCCGATCACGCCCACCACGCCGAGGGGCTGATATCGGACGGTCGCCTCCTGGTTGGCGCTCACCAGGCCGGCTGGAACCTTCCTGCGCCCGAGTACCTTGGCTGCCTTCTTCGACGCCCAGTCCAGGTGCTCGACCGCGAGCATCACTTCGAGCAGGGCGTCGTCTGCCGGCTTCCCCGTCTCGGCGGCGATGACCGCAGCCAGCGACGCGGCGTCCGCGGCGATCGCCTTCTTCCAACTCTGCAGCCAGCCCTTCCGACCGTCGAAACCGATGTCGGACCACCACTGGGCCGCGCCACGGGCCTGCTCGACCACCCTCGCCACTTCGGCCTCGTCCGCCACCGGGTAGCTCCCGAGCACCTGGCCGGTGCGGGGGTCGAGGGATTCGACCACCGACCGTCCGGCGTCCGCGCCCCCCTGCGGTGCGGACGCCGAACGCTCGGTGGTCGCGGTCTCGCTCGACTGTGTGGTGGCCCGCTGCGGCATTGCTGACTCCTCCATTGTCTGTGGCTCGGTCGCCGGGGACGTTCCGTCGACTTGAACCCTGGCCGAGCGATCCGAATCCGTCCACAGATCGCATCACATATATTTGATTTGCGGTAACGTGGTGGGCATCACAGTAGGCCGTGCGACACCGGGCGGCAAGACCCCCACGCGGCGTGAACCCCAACCGACAAGAGCTGTATCGACCCGACCCGATGGAGATCACAGATGAGCGTTGAGTTCAGCACCGAGCAGCGGGCGTTCGCCCAGGCAGTCGCCGACTTCTGCAAGCGGGAGGCCGGCACCCGCGAGAAGCGCGACCAGCTCACGAACCGCGGCGCCCACAATCACAACCAGGGCATCTACGAGAAGATGGCCGAACTGGGCTGGCTGGGGCTGACCATCCCCGAGTCGTACGGCGGGTCCGAGGCAACGATGGTCGACATGTGCATCCTGCTCGAGGAGACCGCCCGCGGGATGGCCCCGATCGGCGCCATCGGACCGACCCTGATCACGGGTGGCGCGTACGAGAAGTTCGGCACCCCGGAACAGAAGGACACCGTGCTGCGCGGCATCGTTCGTGGTGCGTCGCAATCGATCTCGATGTCCGAGCCCGAAGCCGGCTCCGACGTCGGCAATCTGAGTACCAAGGCCGAGAAGACCGCCGACGGCTGGGTGATCAACGGCCAGAAGACCTGGTGCTCGAATGCACACATCTCGGAGAACATCCTGCTGGTCGCACGCACCAGCCGGGGCGAGAGCAAGCACGAGGGCCTGACGATGTTCCACGTCCCCGCCGACACCGCCGGCCTGAAGATCAGCCCGATCGAGTTGATGGGCGGCCAGAAGGAGACCAACGACCTCTTCTTCACCGACTGCGTGCTGCCCGCGGATGCGGTGGTCGGAGAGGTCGGCGGCGGCTGGCGCCAGCTGATGACCGGGCTGAACTTCGAGCGGCTGATCCTCTCGGCGATGATTCTGGGTACCGCGGAGCGTGCGTTCGAGGACACCCTCGGATTCATCACCCAGCGCAAGCAGTTCGGTCGGCCGATCGGCTCCTTCCAGGCGCTGCGCCACCGGATGGCCGACCTCGCCACCGAGATCGAGTGCACCAAGCTGCTGGTCTACAGCGTGGCCCGCGAAGCCGACGCCAATCCGGACAAGATGCTGGCGCGTGAGGCCTCGATGGCGAAGCTGAAGGCGACCGAAACCGCCAAGCGCGTCGCGCTCGAGGGGATGCAGATGATGGGCGGATACGGCTACGCAGCCGAGTTCGACATGGAGCGTCACGTCCGCGCCACCCTGGTGTCGACCATCTTCGGCGGCACCAGCGAGATCCAGCGCGACATCATCGGCAAGACCTTCGGATTGTGACCGGGCCGGCCGCGCGGTCCGGATCCGCGCGGCCGATGCCACGGGAAACACGCAAAGCGACCGGCGGCCAGCGCCTATGCTGGCTGCCGTGAAGAAGGAGCCCCGATGACCACCTCCGCCACCTCACGCAACTCCGGCACCCGCGAGCTGCGTCGCAGGCCGCAGCTGTCCGACGACGTCGCCGTGCACGTGCGCGGACTGATCATGTCCGGCGGGGTGCGGCCCGGCGACTTCATCCGGCTCGACGAGACGGCCGCCGAACTCGGGGTCAGCGTGACCCCGGTACGCGAGGCGCTCCTGACGCTGCGCGGCGAGGGTCTGGTCGAGCTGGTGCCGCACCGCGGCTACGTCGTCGCCGCCCTGACACGAGGCGACATCAACGACCTCTTCTGGCTGCAGGGGCAGATCGCGGAACAACTCGCGATCCGTGCCACCCCCGCCATGACGCCGGAGATTCTCGACGAGCTACGCGCGATCAATTCTGATCTCGCGCAGGCGGTCTCGGAGTCCGCCCCGAGCCGGATCGAGGACCTGGAGTTCAGCTTCCACCGGATCCTCAATCATCTCGCCGGCGCCAACAAGCTGTCCTGGTTCCTGCTCAACGCCATCCGCTACACGCCCGTGCACTTCTACTCGGCGGACCGCGGATGGGGCGAGGCGGCCACCGCCAGTCACAGCCGACTGATCGAGGCCATGGCGGCGGGTGACGCGCACGCCGCGGGCCGCGAGACCCGGGCCCACTTCACCGATGGCGCGGAACGCCTTGTCGCACATCTGGAGAAGGCGGGTGTCTGGGACTGACGCCGCGTCCGACACGAGTGAGCCCCGCGGACCGGAAGGTCCGCGGGGCTCATGTGCTTTCGCGAGCAGCTACCAGACGACGGCGATGATCACGTTGACGATGGCGAGGATGCCGATCGCCTGCGCGAGTGTCGCGGTGTCGGTCGCGACGGCCACCCCGGACTCGCTCGCCGCGGTCGCCTTCGGCTGACGCAGCCCGACCACAGCCAGGACGAGGATCACCACGGCGATCACCAGTTTGACGGCGACCTTGGTGTGGTTGAGCGTCGCGTCGTTGGCCTCGTTCAGCCCGACCAGCGCGAGTCCGGAGACCACCTGAAGGATGGCGCCGTGCAGCATGCCGGGGATGACGCGGGGCTCCTTGAGCACGGTCATCCAGGAGCCGATGATGGCCGCGAGGCCGATGAAATGCAGGATCAGGAAGATGTCGATTGCTGCGGTCATACCTGAAGTTCACCATCTGTGGACCGCCCGCGCACACTTTCACCCGGGTTCGATCGCGAACATGGCGAAGCCGGCCCGGGAACACAACTTCCGGGGCCGGCTTCCTCGGTAACGGTTACTTTGCGGCGTCGCCCGCCATCGCCTCGATCAGGCTCTTCGGTCGCATGTCGGTCCAGTTCCGCTCGACGTAGTCGATGCACTCCGGGCGTGAGGCCGGGCCGTGCACCTCGGTCCAGCCAGCGGGGATCTCGGCGAACATGGGCCAAAGCGAATGCTGGCCCTCGTCGTTCACCAGCACCAGGAACTGACCGTTCTCGTCATCGAAGGGGTTGCTCATCGATCTGCCTCTCTCGTCATTGCTCTAGTCGTGCCGTTCTTCTCACGATCCGTTCGCTGCCTACTCGTCGACGGCGATGTCCTCACAGGTCCACTGCGCGTTCAGCACCTCCCCGATCCGGGCGAGCGCGGCCGGGGCGGCCATCCCCCAGTGATCGGCCTCGATGCCGTGCGCGAGGATTCGGCCGTCCACGACCTCCTGCCACGTGCCGGCGCCGACGCTACCGGTGGGGTCGTCCTCCAGCGCGGCGAAGTAGAGCACGTCACCCTTGAACTTGGGTGGCGCGTAGTCGTCGGTCAAGGCACTCGCCAGGCTGACCGACTCGATGGCCGTCGAGATCCGTTCCGTGCTCATCTCGTTGAACGGCGTGGGAAGGTTCTCGAGGATACCGGCCAGCACGTCCTCGGACAGTTCCTCCGCGGACAGCTCGTCCAACTGCAGAACGGATGCTGCGCCGTCGTCTGCCACCAGGGCAGGGAGCAGTCCGCCGAGCAGATCGCCCGCCGTCATGCCCCGCTCCGGTGCCGGACGCTCGACCGGGGTGTGCGCGAAGCTGTCCATCATGGCCAGCCACCCGATCTCCTCGCCCATCTCCTGCAGCTGCGCCGCCATCGCGTGCGCGATCATGCCGCCGAGCGACCACCCGAGCAGGTGATAGGGGCCTTCCGGCTGGACCGCCCGGATCTGCTCGACGTACACCCGCGCCCACGCCTCGATCGATTCCGGCAACGCGGCGCCCGAGAGTGCGGGCGACTGCAGCCCGTAGATCGCACGCTCGCGATCGATGTGCGGCCCCAACCCGGCGAACGCCCACGAGACTCCGAGAACCGGATGGATGCAGAACACCGGCGGCTTCGACCCTCCCGCCCGCAGTGGTATCAGCACGTCGAAGACCTGATCCTCGGAGAGGTCCTCGAGTCCGACCCGAGCCGACTCGATCCGGGCGGCCAGCGACTCCACCGTCGAGGCGGTGAACAGCCACAACACCGGTATCCGCATCGCCAACTCCGTGCCGATCCGGGTCGTCACCTGGGTCGCCAACAACGAGTTGCCGCCGAGCTCGAAGAAGTCGTCGTCCACACCGGCCCGCTCGACGTCCAGCACCGCCGCGAAGGCGCAGGCAACGACCTCCTCGGTCCGCGTCGACGGGGCGCGGAACTCCCGGACCGCAAAGACCGGCTCCGGCAACGCCTTCCGGTCCAGCTTGCCCACGGGGGTGAGCGGAATCTCGTCGAGCACCATGATCGCCGCCGGCACCATGTACGCGGTCAGCGACTTCGACACGAATGCCGTCAGCTGCGCCGGATCGACCGCGCGACCGGCGACCGGAAGCACGTACGAAACCAGTGAGGTCGCACCCGCAGCGCCGACGTGCCCGATCGTGGCCGCGAACTCCACGCTCTCGTGCGCCGACAGCGCGGCGTCGATCTCGCCGAGTTCGATTCGCAGACCGCGCACCTTGACCTGGAAGTCGGAGCGCCCGAGGTGCTCGATCTGACCGTCTTCGGTCCACCTCACGACGTCACCAGTCCGGTACATCCGCTCGGCGGGCGCACCGTGCGGGTTGGCCACGAACCTGCCTGCGGTCAGCGCCTGCCGGCCACGGTAGCCCCGTGCGAGCCCGACCCCGGACAGGTACAGCTCACCGATCACGCCGACGGGAACCGGCTGCATCCGGTTGTCGAGGACCATCAGGCGCAGGCCCGCGGTGGGCCCGCCGATCGGCACCGGCCCGCCCGGCACAAGGCCGTCAGTGCACGTGGCGACGATCGTCGTCTCGGTGGGTCCGTAGGCGTTGACGAACCGGCGGCCGACAGCCCACTTTGCCATCAGATCCGGCGGACAGGTGTCCGCCGCCACGACGACGACCCGAAGGTCGTCCAGTCCGGTCCGGTCGACTGACCCGAGCGCGGCCGGGGTGATCACCGCGTGGGTAACCCGCTGGCGGCGCAGCAGATCGGTCAACTCGGATCCGCCCCACGCGGTCGGCGGCGCGATGACCAGCGTCGCACCGACTCCGACGGCCATGATCATCTCGTAGACGGAGACGTCGAAGCTGGGGGACGCGACGTGCAGGATCCGCGAGTCCTTGGTGGTCAGGTAGTCGCGATGCTGATGATCGCGCACGTTGGCCAGGCCAGCGTGCGTCACGACGACTCCCTTGGGCAGACCTGTCGAACCCGAGGTGTAGATCACGTAGGCCGGGTGCTCGAGCCGCAGCGTCCCGAGCCTGTCCTCGTCGGTGACCGGCGCCGCCGACTGCTCCCGCAGGCGGGCATCGACCGCGGCGTCGTCGAGCACAGTCCACGGCACCAGCGGCGACAACTGTTCGCTGAACCGCTGCATCGTGACGCCCAGGACCGCACCGGAATCGAGCAACATGTGTGCCACCCGGTCCGTCGGATAGTTCGGGTCCACCGGCACGAATGCGGCGCCGGTCTTTGCCACCGCCCACACCGCGAGAACCGAATCGGCCGATCTCGGAATCGCCACTGCCACAGTGGTCTCCGGTCCGGCACCCTGCTCGATCAGCATTCGCGCCAACCGTGAGGAATGCTCGTCCGCCTCGCGATGAGTCCACCGCTCGTCCTCGAACGACAGCGCGATCGCCGCCGGATCCATCCGCACCGCCGCGCTCAGAATGTCGGGAAGGAGACGCGGCGCACCCTCGCGTTCGGCGGCCGACGTCGTCGCGATCGGATCGACGCGACTCAGCAGATCCGCACGTTCCTCGGGTGCCAGGATCTCGATCCCACCGACCGGAACGGACGAGTCGAACCGGATCGCCGACAGGATCCGAAGCAGACGCTCCGCGAATCGCGACACCGTGGTCGCGTCGAAGAGGTCGGTCGCGTAGAGGAACTCCGCGGAGATTCCGCTGGCCGCACCGTCCTCGTCGAACCTCTCGGCGACGGTCAGCTGCAGATCGAACTTTGCGACCTGCTCGTCGATATCCAGCTGGCTCAGCGTCAACCCCGGAAGCTCGAAGCTCGCCGAATCCACGCTCTGAAAGCCCAACGCGACCTGGAACAGCGGATGCCGCGACGTGGACCGAGCCGGCTCCAGCACCTCTACGAGCCGCTCGAATGGCATGTCCGCGTTGGCGAACGCCGACAGATCAGTGTCCCGGACACTGCCGAGCAGTTCACTGAAGCTCGCACCTGTGGCCACGGTCGTCCGCAACACGAGAGTGTTGACGAACATGCCGACCAGATCGTCGAGTTCCCGCTCGCCACGGCCGCCGATGGGCGTACCGATCGAGATGTCGTCGGTCCCGGACAGCCGCGCCAGCAGGACCGCCAGCGCCGAGTGCAACACCATGAACAGAGTCGAATTGTGCTGGTGCGCCAGATCGGTCAACCCGCGATGGAGGTCGGCATCGATGGTGAATGCCGTCGTGGCACCTCGGTTCGACGACTGCACCGGCCGGGGCCGGTCGGTCGGCAGGTCCAACTGATCCGGCAGCCCGGACAGTTGCCGAGTCCAGTACGCCAGCTGGCTCGCGATCAACGACTGCGGGTCGTCCTCGCCGCCGAGCACATCGCGCTGCCACATCGTGTAGTCCGCGTACTGCACCGCCAGCGGCGCCCAGCCGGGAGTCGTGCCGGCGGACCTTGCCGCGTAGGCCACCATCACGTCGCGGGCCAGCGGCCCCATCGAGAGAGCGTCACCTGCGATGTGGTGAACCACCAACACCAACACGTACTCGGGCATTCCGGCCGGGGCGGGCTCGACCCGCAACAGAGCGGCGCGCACCGGGACCTGGGCCGTCACGTCGAAGCCCGTCGCCACCGTCCTGATCACACGATCGATCAGCTTCGACTCCGGCACCGTTGCCAGTTCCAGCTCCGGAACAGCCTGCTCCGCAGGAAGAATCACCTGGTGGCCGATCCCGTCCACCGCCGGGTAGACGGTACGCAGCACCTCGTGCCGCGCCACCACATCGGCGATCGCCGCCCGCAGCGCCGCGACGTCCAGCTCACCGGACAACCGCACGGCGATCGGAATGTTGTACGCCGCGGACGCCGTGTCGAACTGGTTGACGAACCACATCCGCGACTGCGCGGTCGAGAGCGGAATCCGCTCCGGGCGCTCCATCGCCGTCAGTGCGATCCTGCCTCCGCCAGTCGCGGAGACCTCCAGCCTGGCCGCGAGCAGCTCGACGGTGGTTGCCTCGAAGAGCTCACGCACCGCCACGCGCGTGTCGAGCGCACTGCCCAGGCGTGCGGCGACCTGCATCGCCACCAGCGAGTTGCCGCCCAACTCGAAGAAGTCGTCATCCAGGCCGACCTGGTCGAGCCCGAGCACCTCCGCGAAGGTAGCGGCAACCAGTCGCGCGGACGCCGTCTCCGGCGCCCGGTACGCCCTGGTCTCGAACAGCGGCGCCGGCAGCGCCTTGCGGTCCAGCTTGCCGGACGAGTTCAGCGGGAACTCGTCCAGCACGACGACCGCGGCCGGAACCATGTAGGTGGGCAGGGACGTCGAGGCGAAGCCGACGAGGTCCGCGGGCACCACGTGCGCGCCCTGCGCGGGAACCACATAGGCCACCAGCTGATCACCCGTGGCGGTCGAGACCACCAACACAGCTGACTGCAGCACCGACTCGTGCGACAGCAGCGCCGTCTCGATCTCGCCGAGTTCGATGCGCTGGCCGCGGAACTTGACCTGGAAGTCGGTGCGACCGATGTAGCCGAGTTCCCCCTCCGGTCCCCAGAACACCAGGTCGCCGGTGCGATACATCCGCTCGCCACACGGGCTGAACGGGTTCGCCACGAATCGATCCGAGGTCAGGTCGACGCGTCCGTAGTAGCCGCGCGCCAGCTGGTCGCCTGCAAGGTACAGCTCGCCCGGCACTCCGACCGGGACGGGCTGCAGCCGCGCGTCGAGGACGAACACCTGCGAGTTCCATTGCGGCCGTCCGATCGACACCGCGGCCGCGTTGCCGTCACCGGTCACCTCTCGGTAGGTGATCGACACTGCGGCCTCGGTCGGCCCGTACAGATTGTGCATCCGGGCCGGGCTGATCTCCGCGAACGCGCGCACCGTCTCCGCCGGCAACGCCTCACCGATGACGAACACGTGCCGCAGGGAGGCCAGGTCCGTACCGGATGCGTACTCCGCGAACACCGTCAGCATCGACGGCACGAAGTCGGTCACCGTGACCGAGTGCTCGGCGATCTTCTCGGCGACGTACACCGGATCGCGGTGACCGTCGGGCGTCGCCACCACCAGCGTGGCGCCGACGCGCAGCGGCATGAACCAGCCCCACAACGACACGTCGAAGGTGGTGGCGGTCTTCTGCAGGTAGACGTCGGAGCCGTCGAGCAGGTACTCACCCTGCATCCACTCCATCTGGTTGACGATCGCGCCGTGGCTGACCGCGACACCCTTCGGCTTGCCGGTCGACCCGGACGTGAAGATCACGTAAGCCGGGTGGGACGGCAGCAGGAGCGCCGAGCGTTCCGCGTCGGTCACCGGCTCGGCCGCATACCCCGACAGGTCCACGTCGTCGATCCTCACGACCGTCCGGTCCCCCGGGACCTGGAAACCGTCCCGTGAGGTGGTCAGCACGCAGGCCGGGCCTGCCGTGTCGAGGATGTGCCCGATCCGCTCCACCGGATGATCCGGATCCACCGGCACGTAGGCGCCGCCGGCCTCGAGTACCGCGTAGATGCCCACGACGAGATCGAGCGAACGACGGATGGCCAAGGCCACCAACGACTCCGGCCCGACGCCCTCGGCGATCAGCAAGCGCGCCAACCGGGCAACCCTGGCACCGAACTCCGCGTAGGTCAGCGCCTCTCCCTCGTACACCACCGCGGTGGCGTCGGGAGTGGCCGCGACCTGACGACGGAACCCGTCCAGCAGCAGCTGCCCGGCGGGCAGCTCGTACGCCGACTCGTTCCAGCCCTCGAGAATCACCGCCCGCTCGGCGGGTTCGAGCAGCTCCACATCACCGACCGTCGCCGACGGATCGGAGGCGATCGCCTCCAGCATCCGGGTGAACCGGTCACCGAACCGGACGATGGTCGGCTCGTCGAACAGGTCCGTGGCATAGGACAGATGCACCCGGATGCCACCGGGCGCCCCGTCAGCGCCGTGATTCTCCGACACGGTGACCTGCAGATCGAACTTGGCGATCTCCTCGTCGAACTCGACGGCGGAGACCGTGAGTCCATCCAACTCGAGGCTCGGCTTGGCGAGGTTCTGGAAGAACAGCGCCACCTGGAACAGCGGATGCCGCGCCTGCGATCGGGCGGGGTTGAGCACCTCGACCAGCCGCTCGAACGGCACCTCGGCATGACCGAACGCACCCAGATCCGTCGTCCTGACCCCCGCGAGCAGCTCCGTGAACGACTGCGCCGGGTCGACCTCCGCCCGCAGCACCAGCGTGTTGACGAACATGCCGACGACATCGTCCAGCGCGGCGTCACCACGCCCGGCGATCGGCGCGCCGATCGCGATGTCGGTTGTCCCCGACAGCCGCGCCAACAGGGCCGCCAGTGCGGCATGCACCACCATGAACACGGTGGCGCCCTGATCGCGGGCGACGGCACCGAGCGCGGCGTGCAGATCCGCGTCGACGTCGAAGCCCACTGCCGCACCTCGGTTCGTGGCGACGGCCGGCCGTGGCCGATCGGACGGGAGGTCCAACTGTGCGGGCAAGCCGGCCAGCGCCTGCGTCCAGTAGCCGAGCTGACGAGAGATCAGCGACTCCGGATCGTCCTCCGAGCCGAGCACCTCCCGCTGCCACAGGCTGTAGTCCGCGTACTGGATCGGCAGCGGCGCCCATGACGGCGCATCCCCCGTGGTTCGGGCGGCGTAGGCGAGCATCAGGTCGCGCACCAGCGGGCCCATCGAGAACCCGTCGGCGGCGATGTGGTGCACCACGAACACCAGGATGTGCTGATCGGCCGCGGAGGTCTCGTCCACGACACGCAGCAACGCGACCCGCAGCGGGACATCGACGGTGACGTCGAATCCGGTGGTCACGAAGGACGTTGCGCGTCCGAGCAGTTCGTCTGCCGTGACCGAAACCGGGGTCAGGTCCACGGCGATCTCACCGACCGGTCGGATCACCTGATGCCCGGTGCCCTCGTACTCCGGGTACACCGTGCGGAGGATCTCGTGCCTGGCCACCACGTCGGCGAATGCCGCCCGCAGCGCCGCCACGTCGAGGTCCCCGGTCAGCCGGACCGCGGCGGGGATGTTGTTGACCGCACTCGCATGGTCGAACCTGTTGAGGAACCACATCCGCTGCTGCGCAAGCGACAGCGGAATCCGTTCCGGACGCTGCTGCGGGGTGAGCGCGATCCGTCGGCCACTGCCCGCCTGCGTCCCGACCAGCACGGCAAGGGCCTCCACGGTGGACGCCTCGAACAGTGCGCGCACCGGCACCGTGGTGTCGAGCGCGGCACCGAGCCGCGCCGCAGCCTGGGTTGCGATCAGCGAGTTGCCACCGAGTTCGAAGAAGTCGTCCTCGGCGCCGACCCGCTCGGCACCAAGGAGATCCGCGAACGTCGCCGCCACGATCTCCTCGATCGGGGTGGCCGGGGCGCGGTAGACCCGCGCCTCGAACACCGGCGCGGGCAGAGCCTTGCGATCCAGCTTGCCCGACGCATTGAGCGGGAACTCCTCGAGTACCACGAACGCCGACGGCACCATGTACGCGGGCAGCGTCGCGGCCAGCGCGCTCTTCGCCGCGCCGGTCTCGACCACCGCATCCGGAGCAGGCACGACGTAGCCGACCAGCCGCTCGCCCGCGATCGGATCCCGGAGCAGGACAACCACCGACTGGGCGACGTCCGGAAGGTTCGTCAGCGCGGCCTCGATCTCACCGAGCTCGATGCGCAGACCGCGCAGCTTCACCTGGAAGTCGGTACGCCCGATGTACTCGATCTCCCCGTCGCCGTTCCACTTCACCAGGTCACCCGTGCGGTACATCCGGGCGCCCGGGACCAGCGGATTCGCCACGAAACGGTCCGCGGTCAGGTCGGGCCGCTCGACGTAGCCGCGGGCAAGCTGGACGCCGGCGAGGTACAGCTCGCCTGCCACCCCGACGGGCACCGGCCGCAGCCGGGCGTCGAGGACGAACACCTGGGTGTTCCACACCGGCGCACCGATCGGCACACTCGTCCGGTCCGCCTCGGTGACCTCGTGGAAGGTGACGTCGACCGCAGCCTCGGTGGGGCCGTACAGGTTGTGCAACCCGGCCTGCGGCAGGACCGCACGCAGCCGGTCTGCGGTCTCGGCGGGCAGCGCCTCACCCGAGGCGAACACCCGCACGAGCGAACGCGCCTGCACTGCAGTGGGTTCGGCGGCAAAGACCGCCAGCATCGACGGAACGAAGTGCATCGTGGTCACCGACTCGGCCACGATCGTCCGCGCCAGGTAGGCGGGGTCGCGATGCCCGTCGGGAACGGCGATCACCAGGCGCGCGCCGACCTGCAGCGGCCAGAACAGCTCCCACACCGACACGTCGAAGGTGACCGGGGTCTTCTGCAACACCACATCGTCGCCGCCGAGACCGTACTGGCCCTGCATCCAGACCAACCGGTTGACGATCGCACCATGCGAGACCGCAACACCCTTCGGGCGGCCGGTGGAACCGGAGGTGAAGATCACGTAGGCCGAGTGGTCCGGCCGCAACGGCGACACCCGCTCTGCATCCGTGATCGACCGGCCGTCCACCTCGCCGAGGTCCAGCGCGTCGATGCACAGAACCTGGCGGGCCCCCGCGCCGTCGAGGCCGTCCCGCGACGTGGACAGCACGCACACCGGCTTCGCCGTGTCGAGGATGTGGCCGATCCGTTCGGCCGGCTGGTCCGGATCCAGCGGCACGTACGCCGCGCCCGCCCGGACCACCGCGTAGATCGCGACCATCATCTCGAGCGAGCGGCGGATCCCGATCGCCACCAATGCCTCGGGACCCACTCCCAGCCGGATCAGGTGCCGTGCAAGACGGTTCACCCGCTCGTCGAACTCCGTGTAGGTCAAGGACTCGCCGTCGAAGCTGAGGGCTACGGCGTCCGGGGTACGTGCGACCTGCTCGTCGAACAACTCGACCAACGTCTGCGGGGCGACCAGCTCGTCGGTGGCGTTCCAATCGAACAGCACCCGCTCGAGCTCGTCCTCGCCGAGCACGTCGATGTCACCGACGAGGACCTGCGGTGCCCCGACGACCGCGCGCAGGATCCGCACGAACCGCTGCGCGAACGAGTCGATCGTGGCCTCGTCGAACAGGTCGGTGGCGTACCGCAACGCGGCAGCCATCCCACCGGGACGTCCACCGACCTCGACGCCCTCGGTGACGATCAGCGTCAGGTCGAACTGGGTGGTGTCGGCTTCGTGGTCGACACCGCGGATCGTGAGCCCGGGCAGCTCGAGAGTGGAGTTCTCGTTGACCTCGAACGTCATCGACGCCTGGAACAGCGGTGAATGCGACTGCGAACGGACCGGGTTGAGCACCTCGACGAGGCGTTCGAACGGGATCTCGGAATGCCCGAACGCGGCGAGGTCGGCCGCTCGAACCTTCCGGAGCAGATCACCGAAGGTGCCGAACGGGTCGACCTCGGTGCGCAGCACGAGGGTGTTGACGAACATGCCGACGAGGTCGTCGAGCGCCGCTTCACTGCGGCCGGCGATCGGCGTGCCGACCGCGATGTCGGAGCCGCCGGACAACCTCGCGAGCAGCACCGCGTAGGCGGCGTGCACGACCATGAAGGTGGTGACGCCGTACTCACGGGCCAGCGCCTCGAGCCCGGTGACCACCTCCGGATCGATCTCGAAGGGCAGTCGCGAACCACGGCCGGACGCGACGGCCGGACGCGGCCGGTCCGTGGGCAACTCGAGCACGTCCGGTACACCCTCGAGGGTGTCCTTCCAGAACTCGATCTGCCTGAAGGCCATCGACTCCGGGTCGTTCTCCGAGCCCAGCGCCTCGTGCTGCCACATCGTGAAGTCCGCGTACTGGACCGGCAGCGGCTCCCAGGCCGGGGGCTGCCCCGCGGTGCGAGCCGCGAAGGCCAGCATCAGGTCCCGTGCCAGCGGCCCGGTCGAGACACCGTCCGCACTGATGTGGTGGACGGCCATCAACAGCACGTACTCGTCGGTGCCGGTACGCAGCAGCGCACCCCGCACGGGGACCGCGGCGGTCACGTCGAACCCGGTGCCGAGGATCTCGACCAGACGGGCCGGCAGGTCCTGCGGGTCGGTGTCCCTCGGTGCCAGATCGATCTCGACCCGGTCCGCCGGCAGGATCAACTGGACAGGCCCCTCACCGTCGTGCGGGAACACCGTTCGCAGTGACTCGTGCCGTTCGATGACATCACGGACCGCCCACGCGAGCGCCTCGACGTCGAGATTGCCCTCCAGCCGGATCGCCAGTGGGATGGTGTACGCGGACGAGGTCGGATCGAACTGGTTGAGGAACCACATCCGGTTCTGGGCCAGCGACAAGGGGATCCGGTCCGGACGCGGCCGGGCGACGAGCGCGGGCGACGATGCCGTCGCCGCGGCCCCCTCGGCCTGCGTGGCCAGCCCGGCCACGGTCGAGGCCTCGAACACCGAACGCACGCCGAGCGAGCAGCCGAGCGCAGCGTTGATCCGCGACACGAGCCGCATCGCCAGGAGCGAATTGCCACCGAGGGCGAAGAAGTCGTCGTCGGCCCCGACGTGCTCGACCCCGAGCAGTTCCGCGAACACCGCCGCGACCGCGACCTCGGCCGCGGTGCCGGGCTCACGGAATACGACCGTCGCCGCCGAGAAGTCCGGCTCCGGCAGGGCCTTGCGGTCCACCTTGCCCGCGCTGCTGAGCGGGAACTCGTCGAGCAGCAGGATCTGGGACGGCACCATGTACGCCGGCAGTTCGGCCGCAACCGCCGTTCGCAACTCGCTCCCGGTCGTGGTGACCCCGGTCCGGGTGGTCACGTAACCGACCAGGTGTTCGCCGGCATGCCCGCTCCGGACGACGGTCACGACGGCCTGCGCCACCGCCTCGGACCGCATCAGTGCCGACTCGACCTCGCCCAGCTCGATCCGCAGGCCACGCAGCTTCACCTGGAAGTCGGTGCGACCCAGGAACTCCAGCTTGCCGTCCGCGTTCCACCGCACCAGGTCACCGGTGCGGTACATCCGCTCGCCCGGCGCTCCGAACGGGTCGGCGACGAACCGCTCCGCGGTGAGGTCCGCGCGGCCGACGTAGCCGCGAGCCAGCTGGACACCCGACAGGTACAGCTCGCCCGCGGAACCCACCGGGACCGGGTGCAACCGGGTGTCCAGCACCACCGCGCGAGCGTTCCAGCTCGGACCGCCGATCGGCACGGTGGCGAGATCTCCGGCCAACCGCTCGACGTCCGGCTCGAAGATGATGCCGACCGTCGTCTCGGTCGGTCCGTAGGTGTTGTCGATGCTCGTCCCGGTGGCAGCCGCGAAATCCCGTAGCAACGCAGGCGAGAGTTCCTCACCGCCGGCGACCACGAATCGCAGCGACTCCAGCGACGCCGCCATCCCAGCGGCCAGGAACATGCCGAGCATGGACGGGACGAACTCGGCGATGGTGATCGACTGATCCTCGATCAGCCTTGCCAGGTAGTCGGGGTCACGATGACCCTCTGGGGTCGCGAGCACCACTCGCCCGCCGACCTGCAGCGCCGCGAAGAACTCCCACAACGACACGTCGAACGTCGCGGGCGCCTTCTGCACCACCCGGTCGGCGGCGGTCATCGAGTACCGGTCGATCAGCCACGCCAGGTAGTTCGTGATCGACCGGTGGCTGACCGCGACGCCCTTGGGTCGTCCCGTCGAACCGGAGGTGTAGATCACGTAGGCGGTGTTCTGCGTCCGCAACGGCGTGCGGCGCTCACGGTCCTCGACCGGCGCGGAGTCGTAGCCGTTCAGGTCGACCTGGTCGATCTCGATCACCGGCCTGCCCTGGGGCAGGCAGCCCCGGTCCCGGCTCGTGGTCAGCACGCACACCGGTGCCGCGGACTCGAGCACGTACTCGGTGCGCTCGGCGGGGTGGTCGGGGTCGATCGCCACGTACGCGCCGCCTGCCTTGACGATCGCGTACATGCCGACCATCAGCTCCACCGAGCGGCGCACCGCAAGTCCGACCATCGTCTCGGGGCCGACGCCGTCCTCGATCAGCCTGCGCGCCAAGCGGTTCACCCGCTCGTCGAACTCGCGGTAGCTGAGCTCCTCGCCCTCGAACACCAGTGCCACCGCATCGGGGGTGCGGGCGACCTGTGCATCGAACGGTTCGGTCAGGATCGATGCGGACACCTCGACCGCGGTCTGGTTCCACTGCCGCAGCACTTGCACGCGCTCCGCGGCGTCGAGCATGTCGACGTCCCCGATCACGGCCTGCGGATCCTCGACGACCGTCCGGAGGATGCGCACGAACGCCGCGGCGAAACCGGCGACCGTGGATTCGTCGAAAAGGTCGGTCGCGTAGGTGAAGTCGGCGTCCATGCCGATGGGCTCACCATCGGTCGAGATCGCCTCGCCGATCGTGAGGTCCAGGTCGAACTGGGTCACCCGCACGCCGGCGTCGAGCGCACCGATCGTCAGCCCCGGCAGCTCCAATTCGGTCTGCTGCTGATTCTGCAGCGTCAACGACACCTGGAACAGCGGCGAATACGACTGCGACCGCATCGGAGAGAGAGCCTCCACGAGTCGCTCGAACGGGACGTCGTCGTGACCGAACGCCCCGATGTCACCGTCGCGGACTCGCCCGAGGACCCCCGCGAAGGTGTCGGAGGACTCCAGTCGAGTACGCAACACCACGGTATTGACGAACATGCCGACGAGGTCGTCGAGGGCGGCTTCGCCGCGACCCGCAACCGGGGCACCGATGACGATGTCGGTGCTGCCGGAGAGTCGCGCGAACAGCACCGCGAGCGCTGCGTGCAGCACCATGAACGACGTCGCGCCGTGCTCGCGGGCGATCCGCTCGATTCCGTCGCGAAGGTCGCTGTCGATCTCGAAGGGCAGCCGCGCGCCGCGGTTGCTCGCGACCGCCGGGCGGGGCCGGTCGGTCGGCAGCTCGAGCAGTTCCGGCAGGCCGGCGAGGGCATCACGCCAGTAGTCCAGCTGAGTGCTGATCAGCGAGGCCGGATCGTCCTCCGATCCGAGCAACCGGTGCTGCCACAACGCGAAGTCCGCGTACTGCACGGCCAGTGGCGACCAGGCCGGGACCTGGCCGGCGCTGCGGGCGGCGTAGGCAACCATCACGTCGCGCGTCAGCGGGGCGACCGACCAGCCGTCCGCGCTGATGTGGTGCACGGCAAGCACGAGGACGTGATCGTCCGCTCCCAAGGCGAACAGGGAGGCACGCAACGGCACCGTCGCGGTGACGTCGAAGGGTGCGGACACCACCGAGACGACCCGCTCGAACACCTCCGACTCGACAACCTCGATCGGGCTCAGGTCCTGCACTGCGTCGGCCGCGGGCACGATCAACTGCTGCGCGACACCGTCGACCTCGGGGAAGATGGTGCGCAGCGACTCGTGCCGGTCGAGCACGTCCAGCATCGCGCTCTGCAAGGCGGCGAGATCGAGCGCGCCGGTGACCCGGATCGCGATCGGAATGTTGTAGGCCGCGGACTCCGGCTCGAACCGGTTGATGAACCACATCCGCTGCTGCGCGAGCGACAGCGGCAGTGCGTCCGGACGGTCCTGCGCCACCAGCGGTTCCCGACCGCCGAGTCCGATCCGCGACTCGAGGGCGACGGCGAGATCTCGCACCGTCGGGGACTCGAACAGCACGATCACCGGAACCTGCGCGTCCAAGGCCGCGCCCAGTCGCGCGGAGACCTGGGTCGCGATCAGCGAGTTGCCGCCGAGCTCGAAGAAGTCGTCGTCGACACCGACCCGTTCGAGACCGAGCACCTCCGCATAGACCTCGGCGACGATCGCCTCCAGCGCGGTGGTCGGCGCGACGTACTCCCGAGACGCGAACACCGGCTCCGGCAACGCCTTCCGGTCCAGCTTGCCAACCGGGGTACGCGGGATCTCGCTGAGCGTCATGATCACGGCCGGCACCATGTGCGCGGCGAGCTTGCGACCGACGGCCTCCTTGAGTGCGTCCACGTCGACAGTGCCGCCGCCGATGGCCATTACGTACGAGACCAGCGACGTGACGCCGTTGTCGGCGGTGTGCCCCAGCGTGAACGCGAAGTCGATCTCCGGCTGCGCTGCGAGTACCGCGTCGATCTCGCCGAGCTCGATTCGGAAGCCACGCACCTTCACCTGGAAGTCGGTGCGCCCGAGATAGTCGATCTCGCCGTCCCGAGTCCACCGGGCGACGTCACCGGTGCGGTACATCCGCTCCCCCGGCCCGCCGTGCGGGTCTGCGACGAAACGTTCCGCACTGAGCCCGGGTCGCGCCCGGTAGCCGCGGGCCAGCCCGAGCCCGGACAGGTACAGCTCTCCGACGACTCCGGCCGGAACCGGGCGCAACCGGGCGTCGAGAATGACGTTCCGGATACCCGCGGTGGGAAGGCCGATGGTGATCTGCTGTCCCGGTACCAGCGGACCGGTGGCGGTCGAGAGGACCGTCGCCTCGGTCGGGCCGTAACCGTTGAAAAAGCGACGGCCCGGCGCCCACTTCGCCATCAGTTCCGGCGGGCACGCCTCACCCGCGACGGCAATGACGCGCACGTGATCCAGGCCGGACGGGTCGACCGACGCGAGGGCCGACGGGGTGATCATCATGTGGGTGACCCGCTCGCGACGCAGCAGGTCGGCGAGTTCCTCGCCACCCCACACGTCCGGCGGCGTGATCACCAGCGTGGTGCCGACCCGGACCGGCAGCACCAATTCGTAAACAGACACGTCGAAGCTCGGTGACACGACATGCAGAGTGCGCATGTCGGGTTCGGCAGGGAAGTCGTCGACCATCTGGGCACTGATGTTGGAGATGCCGGCATGGGTCACGATGACGCCCTTGGGCAGACCGGTGGAACCCGAGGTGTAGATGACATAGGCCGGGTTCGCGATCCGCAACGGCCGAATCCGGTCCTGGTCGGTCACCGGTGCGGACGAGAGGCCCGCGGCCTCTGCCTCGATCTCGTCCAAAGTCACCCATTCGACCGAGCCCGGCAACTGCCGACGATGCTCGTCGACGGTCACTCCGATGACCGCCGCCGAATCGGTGACCATGTGGGTGATTCGATCGTCGGGGTAGGACGGGTCGACCGGCACGAACGCGGCACCCGTCTTCACCACCGACCACATCGCGAAGACCGACTCGACCGACCGGCGGATCGCCAGTGCCACAACGGTTTCCGGACCAGCGCCGCGGGCGATCAAGGCGCGGGCCAGTCGCGAGGAGCGCTCGTCCAACTCGCGGTAGGTCAGCTGGCCGCTCTCGCCGCACAGGGCCACCACATCGGGGTTGCGCGCCGCGGAGACGGCGAAGACGTCCGCCAGCAGCCGCGGGTCGCTCGCATTCCGCAAGCCGTCGGCGCCCATCGCCGGGTCGACCCGCCGCACCAGGTCGGCATGCTCGTCGATCGACAGGATCTCGATATCGCCCACCGGGATTGTCGGCTCGACCAGTGCCGTCTCGAGGATCCGGAGGAATCGGTCGGCGAATCCGGCCACCGTGGACTCGTCGAACAGGTCGGTGGCAAAGGTGAACTCCGCCGCCATCGGCTCGTCCGTTGGGCCGTGCTGCAGGGTCAGCTGCAGATCCGTCTTGGAGCTGTCGAGGTTCGCTTCCTCCGCGGAGATGGTCAGGCCCGGCAGTTCGATCGCAGCCGATCCCAGGTTCTGGAACGAGAGCGCGACCTGGAACAGCGGCGACCTGGCGGTGGAGCGCTGCGGATTGATCACCTGCACAAGGCGTTCGAACGGGACGTCGGCGCGGCCGAACGCGTCGAGGTCACGGCGGCGCACCTGTGCCAGCAGATCCTCGAACGATGCGTTCCCGTCCACCTCGGTGCGCAGCACGACAGTGTTGACGAACATGCCGATCATGTCGTCGAGGGCCTGCTCGCCACGCCCGGCGACGGGGGTGCCGACGGCGATGTCGGCGGTGCCGCTCAGCCGGGCCAGCAGCACGGCCAGCACCGCGTGCACGACCATGAACGGCGTGAGCCCACGCGCCTGGGCGAAATCCTCGAGCGCGCGGCGCGTCGCCAGAGGCACCTCGAACGGAAGGCGTCCGCCACCGAAGGTCTGGACGGCGGGTCGCGGACGGTCGGACGGCAAGTCGAGCTGATCCGGCAGACCGGCCAGCGTCTCGCGCCACTCGGCGATCTGACGTGAGATCACGCTGTCCGGGTCGTCCTCGGACCCGAGCACCTCACGCTGCCACAGGCTGTAGTCGGCGTACTGGACCGCGAGCGGCGCCCAGTTCGGCGACTCGCCGGTCACCCGCGCGGTGTAGGCGACGACGATGTCGCGGGCCAACGGGCCCATCGAGAAGCCGTCGGCACTGATGTGGTGCACGACCATCAGCAGCACGTGCTCGGTGTGGTCGGGGCGTTCCGCGACCTCCACTCCGGCCTCGGCGAGCTCGAACAGCTGCAGTCGCACCGGCACACCGGTCGTCACGTCGAAGCCGGTGCCCACCGACTCCGCGACGCGGGCGGCCAGGGTCCGCTCGTCGACGCGGATGGGCGTCAGGTCGAGCGTCGTCTCCGACATCGGGACGATCTGCTGGACCGGGCCGTCGGAGCCGAGCGGATAGGTCGTCCGCAGCACCTCCTGACGTTCGAACACGTCGAGCACGGCCGCTTCGAGCGCCGCGACGTCGAGCCGACCGGACAGCCTGATCCCGCCGGGAATGTTGTACGCCGCGGAGTCCGGCGAGATCCGGTTGAGCACCCACATCGGCTGCTGTGCCGGCGACAACGGAATCTGCTCCGGACGCTCGCCGGCGACCAGCGCGACGCGATCACCCTCGCCGACGTGCGCCTGCACCCGCGCCGCCAACTCGCCGACGGTCGGGGCCTCGAACAACCAGGCCACCGGAATCTTGGCCGCCCGCGCGGCGCCCAGTCGGGCCGCGACCTGGGTGGCCACCAGCGAATTGCCGCCGAGGGCGAAGAAGTCGTCGTCGAGGCCCACGGTGTCGGCGCCGAGGACATCGGCGAAGACCTGCGCCACGAGCTTCTCGACGTCCGTGGCCGGCGCCCGGAACTCGGCCGCCTCGAACTCCGGGTCGGGCAGGGCCTTGCGGTCGATCTTGCCGTTGATGTTCAGCGGCAACGCCTCGAGCACCACGAAGGCCGAGGGCACCATGTAGCTCGGCAGCGCCGCCGTCGCGGCCGTCCGCAACCGCGCCACGTCGAGATCGGTTCCCGATGCAGGCACCACGTAGGCGACCAGGCGCTCGCCGGTGCGCTCGTCCGAGCGGGCGGTCACCACCACGGCCGCAACGGATTCGTCTCGCGCCAGGGCCGCCTCGATCTCGCCGAGCTCGATCCGGAAGCCCCGGACCTTGACCTGGAAGTCGCTGCGCTCGAGGTACTCGAGCTCGCCGTCCTCGCGCCAGGTGACCAGGTCGCCGGTCCGGTACATCCGCTCGCCCGACGCCCCGAACGGATCCGCGACGAACCGGTCGGCGGTCAGGTCGGCGCGACCGTAGTAGCCGCGCGCCAGCTGGGCGCCGGCGAGGTAGAGCTCGCCGCCCACGCCGGCGGGCACCGGGTTGAGTCGACCGTCGAGCACGTAGACGCGAGTGTTCCATTCCGGCGCGCCGATCGGCACGGATGCGGCGTCGAGCTCGGTGACCTCGTGCGAGGTCACCGAGACCGCGGCCTCCGTCGGGCCGTACAGGTTGAACAGTCGCGCGGTGTTCGCGCCGCGGAACGCCTGTGCGATCGCCGCGGGCAGCGCCTCGCCGATCGCCAGCACACGACGAAGCGAATCCGCCAGTGCGCCACCGGATGCAGCGAGGCCGAGCATCGACACCATCGAGGGCACCGCGTGCAGGGTGGTGACGGACTGAGTCCGGATCAGGTCCAGGAGGTAGTCCGGGTCCTGGTGTCCGCCGGGCCCGGCGATGACCAGGCGACCGCCCGAGATCACGGGAGTCCAGAACTCCCACACGGACAGGTCGAAGGTCGCCGCGGTCTTGAGCAGTGCCGCGTCCGACGCGTCGAGTCCGAACTCCGCTCGCATCCACAGCAACTGGTTGACGATCGCAGAGTGGCTCACGGCCACACCCTTGGGCCGGCCCGTCGAACCCGACGTGAAGATCACGTAGGCCGGGTGCTGCGGGCGCAACGGACAAGACCGATCCGCATCCGTGACCTCGGCCTCCGAGTAGTCGGAGAGATCCTCACGGTCCAGGAAAAGGACAGACCTGTCCCCTGCTCCGTCGAACCCGTCTCGCGCGGTGGACAGCACACACACCGGGACCGCGGTCTCGAGGATGTGTCCGATTCGTTCGGCCGGGTGGTCGGGGTCGATCGGCACGTAGGCGCCGCCCGCCGCGACCACCGCGTACATGCCGACAACCAGGTCGATCGACCGTCGCATGGCCAGTGCCACCAACGACTCGGGGCCGACACCCTCGTCGATCAGCCTGCGCGCCAACCGGTTCACGCGCGAATCGAACTCGCGGTAGCTCAGCTCGGAGCCCTCGAACCACAGTGCCTGGTTGTCCGGGGTCGCCGCGACCTGCATCGCGAACATGTCGGCGAGCGTCAGATCGGCGACCTGCTCGTCGGTGTCGTTCCACCGCGCGAGCACGCACTCCCGTTCGGCGGCGTCGAGGATCTCGAGGTCGCCGACGGTCGCGGTCGGATTCGCGACAGCGGTCTCCACGATCCGCACGAACCGCTGCGCGAACCGCTCGACCGTCGACTGGTCGAACAGGTCCGTCGCGTAGTGGAACATCGCGTCCACACCCGCCGGTGCGCCATCGGCGTCGTACCGCTCGGTGAGGAACAACTGCAGGTCGAACTGCGTGATCTGGTTGTCGATCTCGAGTGCCTCGACGATGAGCCCGGGCAGTTCGAGGCGCTTCTGGGCGACGTTCTGGAACGAGAACCCGACCTGGAACAGCGGGTGCCGGGCGGTGGACCGGGTCGGGTTGAGGACCTCGACGAGCCGCTCGAACGGGACGTCGGCATGACCGAATGCGGCCAGGTCCGACGCGCGCACCGTCGACAGCAACTCCGCGAAGGTCTTCGAACCGTCGACATGGGCACGGAAGACCAGGGTGTTGACGAACATGCCGATCAGGTCGTCCATCGCGGCCTCACCACGACCGGCGATCGGCGTGCCGACCGAGATGTCGTCGGTACCCGACAGTCGTGCGAGCAGGACCGCCAACGCGGTGTGCGTGGCCATGAACAGCGTCGCGCCCTGACTGCGGGCCACCCGCGCCAGCCCGCGATGCAGGTCGGCATCGAGTTCGAAGGCCACCCGCCCACCCCGGTTGGAACGCACCGCCGGGCGGGGACGATCGCTCGGCAGGTCGAGCTGATCCGGGATGCCGGCGAGGGTCCGCCGCCAGAAGTCGAGCTGCTGGCCGGCGACCGAGCTCGGATCCTCCTCGGAACCGAGTACCTCGCGCTGCCACAACGCGTAGTCCGCGTACTGCACGGGCAGTTCCGACCATCCGGGGGCACCGCCGGCCAGCCGGGCAGCGTAGGCGGCCATCACGTCACGGACGAACGGAGTGATCGACGACCCGTCTGCAGCGATGTGGTGCACCACGATCGCGAGCACGAACTCGCCACCGATGGGTACGCCCGTGTCATCGATTTCGAACAGACGCACCCGCAACGGAACCTCGAGGGTGACGTCGAACGTTCCTGTCGCGAACTCGTACAGACGATTCGGCAGCTCGCCGGAGCTGACCCGAACCGGCACCAGCTCACGCGTCACCGCATCGGGAGCCTCGATCAGCTGGAAGGGGCCGTCGCCGGTCTCGGGGTAACGCGTCCGCAGCGACTCGTGCCGCGCGATCACATCGGCCAGTGCAGCTTCGAGCGCCTCCCGATCGAGCTCACCCGTGAGCCTGATCGCCATCGGGATGTTGTAGGCGCTCGAACTGGTGTCGAAGCGGTTGAGGAACCACATCCGCTGCTGGGCCAGGGACAGCGGGATCCGCTCCGGGCGTTCCTGCGCAACCAGCGCCGGACGGGCTCCGGCCCCGGCGAGATCGCCCACAGCCGCCGCGACGGCGGCGACGGTGGAGGCCTCGAACAGCACTCGCACCGGCACCTTGGCGTCGAGGGCCGCGCCGATCCGGGCGACGACCTGCGCGGCGATCAGCGAGTTGCCGCCGAGTTCGAAGAAGTCGTCGTCGAGTCCGACCCGGTCGAGACCGAGCACGTCGGCGAACACGCCGGCGACGACCTCCTCGGCCGCCGTCTCGGGAGCGCGGTACTCACGCGCCTGAACCACCGGCGCCGGCAACGACTTCCGGTCGAGCTTGCCGTTCGAGGTCAGCGGGATCTCGTCGAGCAGCACGAACGCGGACGGCACCATGTACTCCGGCAGTGCCGTCGCGGCACCGTCGCGCACCGCCGCGACGTCGAGATCGGACCGGCCCGGCACCACGTAGGCGACGAGCACCGGGTTGCCGGGGGTGTCCTCGCGAACGATGACCGCGACCTGCGCCACCGAGTCCTGTGCCAGCACGGCCGCCTCGATCTCGCCGAGCTCGATGCGGAAACCGCGCACCTTGACCTGGTCGTCCGCACGACCGAGGTACTCGAGCTCGCCCTCGCCACTCCATCGGGCGAGGTCGCCCGAGCGGTACAGCAGCCCCGACCCGAACGGATCGGCCACGAACCGGCCCGCGGTCAGCGCGGGCTGGCCCAGGTAACCCCGCGCCAACTGCACACCGGCGACGTACATCTCGCCCGGCACACCCACCGGCGCGGGCTGCAGGCGCTCGTCGAGCACGTACACCCGCAGGCCGTCGATCGCCTGGCCGACGATGCTTGCGGAGGCCGCGGCGGCGGTCTCGGCATCGATCTCCCGGTACGACACGTGCACCGTCGTCTCGGTGATGCCGTACATGTTCACCAGCGTGGGTGCGGTGTCCGGATGCCGGTCGTACCAGTCGCTCAGGCGCCGCAGCTCGAGCGCCTCGCCACCGAAGACCACGTACCGCAGAGACAGCTCCGCCGGAGACTGCCGGTCGGCCTCCGCCAACTGGTAGAACGCCGACGGGGTCTGGTTGAGCACCGTCACCCGTTCACGCGCCAACAGTTCCAGGAACTGCTCCGGCGAACGCGAGGTGTAGTAGTCGACGACCACCAGCGTGCCGCCGTACAGCAGCGGACCCCACAGCTCCCACACCGAGAAGTCGAACGCGTAGCTGTGGAACATCGTCCACACGTCGTGCTCGTCGAAGCCGAAGCGCCGCTCCGTGTTCCGCATGAGTCGGGTCACGGTGCGGTGCGGGACCTGGACGCCCTTCGGGCGACCCGTCGAACCCGACGTGTAGATCACGTACGCGACATTGCCCGGCCGCAGCGGAGCCACCCGCTCCGCATCGGAGACCGCGGCCGCCGACACCGCGGACAGGTCCACCGAATCCAACTCGATCACCGGAAGCCCGGTGGGCAGGGCGATCTCACGACCCGTCCAGGTCAGCACGCACACCGGAGCGGCGTCGGAGAGCATGTACTCGATGCGATCCGCCGGATACGTCGGATCGACCGGCAGGTACCCGCCACCCGCCTTGAGCACCGCCAGCAACGCGACCACGAGGTCGAGCGAGCGGGGCAACGCCACCGCGGCGAGGGTCTCGGGTCCGACTTCGGACTCGATCAGGATGCGCGCCAGGCGGTTCGTCCGCTCGTCGAGCTCACGGTAGGTCAGCTGTCCGTCGCCGAAGCGCACCGCGACGTGGTCGGGGACGCGGGACGCAGCGGCAGCGAACCACTCGACCAGGGTGCCGTCGACACCCGCGTCCGGTCCCGCGGCCGGCCATTCCTCGAGCACGTGGCTGCGCTCGAGGTCCGAGAGCAGGTCGACGTCGCCGACCGCCGCGCCCGGGTCGCCGGCCACCGCGCCGAGCAGTCGCACGAATCGCTGCGCGAAGGCGTCCATCGTCGCGTCGTCGAAGAGATCGGTGGCGTAGGTCAGTTCCGCCGTCATCCCCGCAGGCGCGCCGTCGTCGGAGAACGTCTCCGCCATCGTCACCTGGAGGTCGAACTTCGCGACACGGGCGTCGATCTCGACGCCGCTCACGGTCAGTCCCGGCAGTTCCAGCGTCGGCACGTCCATGTTCTGGAAGGTCAATGCCACCTGGAACAGCGGGTGCCGGGCCTGCGAGCGGGTCGGGCTAAGCACCTCCACGAGGCGCTCGAACGGCACGTCGGTGTTGGCGAATGCCGCGACGTCGACCGATCGGGTCCGACCGAGGATCTCCTCGAAACTCGCGCCGGAGTCGACCTGCGTGCGCAGCACCAGCGTGCCGACGAACATGCCGACGAGATCGTCGAGCGCGGCCTCACCGCGTCCCGCGACGGGTGCACCGATCGCAATGTCGGAGGTACCCGACAGACGTGCCAGCAACACCGACAGCGCCGCGTGCACGACCATGAACAGCGTGGCCCCCTGCGCCCGAGCCAGGCCGCTCAGCTCGCGATGCAGGTCCGCGTCGACGGTGAATCGGTGTGCCGCACCGCGATACGACGCCACCGCCGGACGCTGCCGGTCACTCGGCAGGTCCAGCTGGTCCGGCAACCCGCTGAGCGCGTCCGACCAGTACTGCAACTGGGTGGACACCAGCGACTGCGGGTCGTCCTCGGACCCGAGCACCTCGCGCTGCCAGAGCGCGAAGTCGGCGTACTGCACCGGCAGCGACTCCCAGGCCGGCGCCGTCCCCGCGGCACGCGCCGCGTACGCGGTCATCACGTCCCGCACCAGCGGGCCCATCGACCAGCCGTCCGCACTGATGTGATGCACGACGAACACCAACACGAACTCGGTGCCCGAGGTCTGCAGCAGCCGCACGCGCAGCGGTACCTGCTCGGTGACGTCGAACCCGGTCGTCGCTTCGCGCACGAGCTCGGCGAGGACATGGTCCTCGTCCGCGGCGGTGGGCGTGAGATCGGGCATCGCCTGGGCGACGGGAAGGATCACCTGGACCGGACCGTCGGCCGTGTCCGGGTACACCGTCCGCAGGACCTCGTGGCGGTCGAGCAGATCGGCAACGGCATCGCGCAGCGCGTCGACGTCGACCGAACCGCTCAGTCGCACCGCCACCGGGATGTTGTTCATCGCGGACTCGGTGTCGAACTGGTTGAGGAACCACATGCGAGACTGCGCCGGGGACAGCGGGATCTGCGCGGGGCGCGGCCCTGCGGTCAGTGCCACCCGCCCGCCCGCACCCGCGAGATCACCCACGGACGCGGCCACGGCGGCGACGGTGGAGGCCTCGAACAGCACTCGCACCGGCACCTTGGCGTCGAGGGCCGCGCCGATCCGGGCGACGACCTGCGCGGCGACGAGCGAGTTGCCGCCGAGTTCGAAGAAGTCGTCGTCGAGTCCGACCCGGTCGAGACCGAGCACGTCGGCGAACACGCCGGCGACGATCTCCTCCGCGACCGTGACCGGCGCACGGAACTCACGTACCTCGGCCGCGGGGGCGGGCAGGGCCCGGCGGTCGAGCTTGCCGTTCGCGGTCAGCGGGATCTCGTCGAGCAGTACGAACGCCGACGGCACCATGTACTCCGGCAACGCCGCCGCGGCGGACTCGCGCACCGCCGAGACGTCCACGGCGACACCGTCCGCGGCCACGAGATAGGCCACCAGCCGCGCGCTGCCCGGTGTGTCCTCACGCACGACGACCGCCGCCTGCGCCACCGAGTCCGGTGCCAGCACGGCCGCCTCGATCTCACCGAGCTCGATGCGGAAACCGCGCACCTTGACCTGGTCGTCCGCACGACCGAGGTACTCGAGCTCACCGTCACGGTTCCATCGGGCGAGGTCGCCCGACCGGTACAGGGCGGACCCCTGCGGGTCGAAGGGGTTGGCCACGAACCGGGACGCGGTCAGTGCGGGCTGGCCGAGGTAGCCGCGCGCCAACTGCACACCGGCGACGTACATCTCGCCCGGCACACCGACGGGGACCGGACGCATCCGGGTGTCGAGGACGAACACCTGCAGTCCGGCGATGGCCTGGCCGACGACGCTGCCGGTCGCGGTCGCCGCGGTGCGCTCGTCGAGACGGCGGTGCGAGACGTGCACCGTGGTCTCGGTGATGCCGTACATGTTCACCAGCGTGGGTGCGGTGTCCGGATGCCGGTCGTACCAGTCGCTCAGGCGCCGCAGCTCGAGCGCCTCGCCACCGAAGACCACGTACCGCAGAGACAGCTCCGCCGGAGACTGCCGGTCGGCCTCCGCCAACTGGTAGAACGCCGACGGGGTCTGGTTGAGCACCGTCACCCGTTCCCGCGCCAACAGTTCCAGGAACTGCTCCGGCGAACGCGAGGTGTAGTAGTCGACGACCACCAGCGTGCCGCCGTACAGCAGCGGACCCCACAGCTCCCACACCGAGAAGTCGAACGCGTAGCTGTGGAACATCGTCCACACGTCGCGGGAGTCGAAACCGAACTCCGACTCCGTGTTCGACATCAACCGTGTCACCGTGCGATGCGGGACCTGGACGCCCTTCGGGCGACCCGTCGAACCCGACGTGTAGATCACGTACGCGACATTGCCCGGCCGCAGCGGAGCCACCCGCTCCGCATCGGAGACCGCGGCCGCCGACACCGCGGACAGGTCCACCGAATCCAACTCGATCACCGGAAGCCCGGTGGGCAGGGCGATCTCACGACCGGTCCAGGTCAGCACGCACACCGGAGCGGCGTCGGAGAGCATGTACTCGATGCGATCCGCCGGGTACGTCGGATCGACCGGCAGATAGCCGCCACCCGCCTCGAGCACCGCCAGCAACGCCACCACCAGATCGGCGCTACGCGGCAACGCGACCGCCACCAACGACTCCGGACCCACTCCGGCGTCGATCAGCACCCGAGCGAGGCGATTCGCCCGCTCGTGCAGCTCCCGATAGGTCACCGACGTGTCCTCGAACCGGACGGCGACGGCATCGCCGCGACGGGCCGCGACCGACTCGAACCAGTCGACCAGGGTCCGGTCGGTACCGACGTCCGCGCCGGCCGAGTTCCACTGCGTCAACACGTGATCGAGCTCGCCCGCATCGAGCAGGTCGATGTCGCCGACGGGCGCGGCCGGGTCCGCGACGACGGACTCGAGGACCCGCAGGAAGCGGCTCTCGAACTCGCGCATCGTCTCCGCGTCGAACAGGTCGGTCGCGTAGGTCAGCTCCGCGCCGAGACCGGCGCCCTCGGCGGACTCGGTCAGGTTCAGCTGCAGGTCGAACTTGGACACCTGCTCGTCGTACTCGAGCGCACGAATGCTCAGACCCGGCAGTTCCAGCTCCGTTCGGCCCTGGTTCTGGAGCGAGAGGACCACCTGGAACAGCGGGTGCCGCGCCTGCGAACGGGTCGGGCTGAGCACCTCGACGAGGCGTTCGAACGGAATGTCGGCATTCCCGAAGGCGCCCAGGTCGTTCTCGCGTGCCTGCGACAGGATCTCGGTGAACGGGCTCGCGATGTCGACCTCGGTACGCAGGACCAGCGTGTTGACGAACATGCCGACGAGGTCGTCGAGGGCGGCCTCGCCACGACCGGCAACCGGCGTGCCGATCGCGATGTCGGACGTGCCCGACAGACGGGCCAGCAGCACCGACAGCGCCGCGTGCAGGACCATGAACTCGGTGGCGCCCTGGGCGCGGGCGAGCTCGCCGAGCGCCCGGTGCAGCTGCGCGTCGATCTCGAAGCGGTGCATCGCGCCGCGGTAGGAGGCCACCGCCGGACGCTGCCGGTCGCTCGGCAGGTCCAGCTGGTCCGGCAAGCCGGCCAGCGTCCGCGTCCAGTACGAGAGCTGCTCCGCTGCCGCCGACTCCGGATCCTCCTCGGACCCGAGCAGTTCACGCTGCCACAGCGCGTAGTCCGCGTACTGCACCGGCAACGGCGCCCACGCCGGCGCCGCACCCGCGGCACGCGCCGCGTACGCGGCCATCACGTCCCGAGCCAGTGGGGCCATCGACCAGCCGTCGGCGCTGATGTGGTGCACCACCATCGCGAGCACGAACTCTGTCTCGGAGGTCCGCAGCAGCGACGCCCGCAGCGGTGCCTGCTCGGTCACGTCGAAACCCGTCGAGAAGAACTCGACCAGAGTGCCCAGCAGGTCCGACTCCGCCACGCCGACGGGTGCGAGGGCGGGCGCCACCTCGTCGACGGGAAGCACGACCTGCCGTGCGCCGGACTCGCTGTCCGGAAACACCGTTCGCAGCGCCTCGTGACGACCGATCACGTCGGCGACGGCTCGTTCGAGCGCATCGACGTCGAGCTCGCCCGACAAGGCGATGGCCAGCGGCAGGTTGTAGGCCACCGACTCCGGATCGAAGCGGTTGAGGAACCACATGCGCTGCTGCGCCGGCGACAACGGAATCCGCTCCGGGCGCGTACCCGCTGTCAGAGCCGGGCGGCGCGCGCCGGTGAACGACTCGAGTCTCGCCGCGAGATCGGCCACCGTCGGCGCCTCGAAGAGAATCCGCACCGGGACGGACGCGTCGAGTGCCGCCCCCAGCCGGGCGGTGACCTGGGTGCCGATCAGCGAGTTGCCGCCGAGCTCGAAGAAATCGTCGTCGATGCCCACCCGCTCGAGACCGAGCACCTCGGCGAACACCTCGGCGACGATCGACTCGTGCTGCGTCGACGGGCCACGGTATGCACGGGCCTCGAAAACGGGTGCCGGCAGTGCCTTTCGATCCAACTTGCCGACCGGCGTGAGCGGAACGGTGTCGAGGACCATGATCGAGGAGGGCACCATGTGGGCAGGCAGGATTCTGGCTGCCGACTCCCTGATCACGGCCACGTCCAGCTCGGCGCCGGCCGCCCCGTGCAGGTACGACACCAGTGCGGTGACTCCCCCGGCACCCTGGTGCCCGACGGTCACCGCGAAGTCGACCCCGGGCTGCGCCGCGAGCACCGCGTCGATCTCACCGAGCTCGATGCGGAAGCCTCGGACCTTCACCTGGAAGTCCGTCCGGCCCAGGTACTCGATCTCGCGATCCGCGGTCCAGCGCGCCAGGTCGCCGGTGCGGTACATCCGCTGTCCCGGTCCGCCGAAAGGATCGGCCACGAAACGTTCGGATGTCAGATCCGGACGGCCCCGGTAGGCCCGGGCGAGGCCGGCACCCACCACGTACAGTTCGCCGACAACGCCGGCCGGCACCGGATGCAGCCGACCGTCGAGCACGAGCGCGCCGATACCGGCGACCGGACCGCCGATCGTCACCACCATGCCGGCGGTCAACACGTCAGTGCTGGTGGCCAGGACCGTCGACTCCGTCGGACCGTAGGCATTGATGAATCGCCGACCTGCCGACCACCGCGCCATCAGCTCGGGCGGGCACGCCTCACCGGCGACCATCAGGGTCCCGAATTCGTCGAGCCCGGTCGGATCCATCGTCGCGAGCGCGCCGGGCGTGATCATCGCGTGGGTGACCCGCTGCTCGCGCAGCAGGTCCGTCAGTTCCACACCGCCGAACACGTCGGAGGGCACGACCACCATGGTGGCGCCCGACCCGAAGGCCATCAGCGCCTCGTACACCGCAACGTCGAAACTCGGCGAGGCCACGTGCAGCGAACGCGATCCGGGCGCCAGCCGATAGTGGTGCTTCTGGTGCTCGACGACGTTGGCCAGGCCTGCGTGCGTGACCACGACGCCCTTCGGCCTACCCGTCGACCCCGAGGTGTAGATGACGTAGGCGGGGTGCGCGAGCCGAAGCGGTGCGATCCGGTCGGCATCGGACACCGGCGCCGCGGAGACCGCCGCGCATCGGCCGACGACATCTGCGTCCTCGATCGACAGCCAGCGCAGGTCGGCCGGCAGCCGCTCTGCGAACTCCGTCACCGTGACACCGATGACCGCACCGCTGTCGGACACCATGTGCGCAACCCGCTCGGCGGGGTACTTCGGGTCGACCGGCACGAAGGCGGCCCCGGTCTTCGTCACCGCCCACACCGCCAGCACCGACTCGATCGAGCGCGGAATAGCCACCGCTACAGCGCATTCCGGACCAGCACCCTCGGAGATCAGGACCCGAGCCAGGCGTGACGAACGCTCGTCGAGTTCGCGATAGGTCAGCTCCCTGCCACCCGAACCGACCAGAGCGATCGCATCGGAATTCAGGGCCACCGCGGCAGCGAAGATCTCTGCCATCGTCTGCGGCGCCGGCAACGCCGACGGCACGGACGGCAGGATTCCCCCCCACCGGTCCGACAGATCCGCCAGCTCGGTCGGGTCGAGAATCTCGACGTCACCGACCGGGACTCCGGGTGAGGTGACTACGGCGTCCAGGATCCTGACGAAGCGCTCGGCGAAGCCGTGCACCGTCCCCTCGTCGAAAAGGTCCGTCGCGTAGATGAACTCGGCGGCCACGTCCTCGCCCGCACCGGCGCCCCCTGGCCGGTCGGAGACCGTCAGCTGCAGGTCGAACTTCGACACGTCGACCCGGACCTCGTCCGCCGACACCGTCAGACCGGGCAGCTCGACCTCGGCCCGATCCATGTTCTCGAACGACAGCACCACCTGGAACAGCGGGTGGCGGGCGGTCGAGCGGGCGGGGTTGAGCACCTGCACGAGTCGCTCGAACGGGACGTCGGCGTGACCGAACGCCGCGAGGTCGTCCTCGCGCACCCGGCTCAGCAGGTCGGTGAACGACGCGTTCGGGTCCACCTGGGTGCGCAGGACGAGGGTGTTGACGAACATGCCGACGAGGTTGTCGAGCGCCTGCTCCCCGCGACCGGCGACGACCGTACCCACCGCGACGTCGGAGGTTCCGCTCAGCCGCGACAGCAGAACCGTCAGCGCGGCGTGCGTCACCATGAACGGTGTGACGCCCTGTGCGCGTGCGTATCCGACGAGCGCC
Source organism: Rhodococcus sp. NPDC127527 (assembly GCF_042672245.1). NCBI lineage: Bacteria > Bacillati > Actinomycetota > Actinomycetes > Mycobacteriales > Nocardiaceae > Rhodococcus > Rhodococcus sp. NPDC127527. The sequence continues at coordinate 22,155 of NZ_JBHXVP010000015.1, read as the reverse complement.
TCGTAGGTGCCCGCGGGGATCTCGAAGGCCAGTCGGCCGCCCTCGAACGACTGGATCGCCGGGCGCGGACGGTCCGTCGGCAGGTCCAGCTGGTCGGGAAGGCCGGCCAGGGTCGTCCGCCAGAAGTCGATCTGCTTGGCGGACAACGAATCCTCGTCGTCCTCGGAACCGAGCAGTTCGCGCTGCCACAGGGTGTAGTCGGCATACTGAACGGACAACGGCTCCCAGGCCGGCGCCGCACCCTCGACCCGGGCGGTGTAGCCCGCGACGACGTCACGAGCGAGCACCGACAGCGAGATTCCGTCTGCCGCGATGTGATGTACCACCATCGCGACCGCGAACTCGGGGCGTTCGGTCTGCTGGTGAACACTCTTCGCAACCTCGAACACCCGGATGCGAATCGGGATCTGCGTCGTGACGTCGAACCCGGCGACCGCGAACTCCGCGAGACGCGGCGCCAGATCCTGTTCGTCGACCAGTTCGGCCGCTGTGGACAGGTCGATCTGGCTGCAGGGCAGGACCACCTGATGCGCACCGTGCTCGGAGTCCGGGAACACGGTCCGCAGGGACTCGTGCCGCTCGAGCACATCGGACAGTGCGGCCGTCAACGCCGCCTGGTCGACCTCGCCTGCCAGCCGAACGACGAACGGGAGATTGTAGGTGCCTGCGGCGGGGTCGTACTGGTTGAGGAACCACATGCGCTGCTGCGCGAGCGACAGCGGCACGATCGCCGGTCGCCGTCGCGCAACGAGCGCGATCCCGGAATCTGTTGCTCCGGAGAGCGCGTCGATCCGCGCTGCGATTCCGGCAACGGTAGGCGCCTCGAACAGCATCCGCACACCGATCCGGGCACCGAAGGCCGCACCGATGCGCGAGACCACCTGATTGGCGATCAGGGAGTTGCCGCCGAGTTCGAAGAAGCTGTCGTCGGCCCCGACCCGATCGAGCCCGAGGACATCGGCGAAGATGCCGGCCACCATCTGCTCGGACAGGCTTCGGGGGGTGCGGAAGGCGGCATCGCGAGCAGCCAGGACCGGCACCGGCAGCGCCTTGCGATCGAGCTTGCCCGAGGCGTTGAGGGGGAACTCGGCGAGAACCACCACTGCCGCGGGGACCATGTACGCAGGCAGCGACCGCATCACGGCGGAACGCACGGACTCCGGCTCGACGACGGCGCCGGGCGCCGGCACCACGTAGCCGACCAGTTGCTCGCCTGCCTGCGGATCGGACCGCACGACCACCACCGACTGCGCGACCTCGGGGATCGCCAGCATGGCGGTCTCGATCTCCCCGAGTTCGATTCGCAGTCCACGCAGCTTCACCTGGAAGTCGGTGCGACCGACGTACTCGATCTCGCCGGACTGGTTCCACGACACCAGGTCACCGGTGCGGTACATCCGTGCACCGGTGTCGGAGAACGGGTTGGCCACGAAGCGGTCCGCGGTCAGGTCGCTTCGCCCGACATATCCCCGGGCCAACTGCACACCGGCCAGGTACAGCTCGCCCTCGACTCCGGCCGGTACCGGGCGCAGCCGGGAGTCCAGCACGTACACCCGGGTGTTCCACACCGGCGCGCCGATCGGCACGGCGGCGGTGTCCGCCTCGGTGACCTCGTGGAACGTCACGTCGACCGCGGCCTCCGTCGGGCCGTACAGGTTGTGCAACCGCGCGAGCGGGAGCACCTCGCGCAGGCGATCCGCGGTGTCCGCGGGCAGCGCCTCCCCCGAGGCGAACACCTGCCGAAGCGATGGCGCCTGCGCGGCCGTTCCGGCCGCTTCGCTTGCGTACGCGGCGAACACCGCCAGCATGGACGGAACGAAGTGTGCGGTCGTCACCGACTCGTCCGCCATGACCTGCGCCAGGTATGCCGGGTCCCGATGCCCGTCCGGCACGGCGATGGCCAGACGCGCACCGATCTGCAACGGCCAGAACAACTCCCACACCGAAACGTCGAACGTCACCGGCGTCTTCTGCAGCACCACGTCGTCGGCACCGAGACCGTACTCGGCCTGCATCCACTCCAGCCGGTTCACGATGGCGCGATGGCTGACCGCGACACCCTTGGGCCGGCCGGTCGACCCCGACGTGAAGATGACGTACGCCGTGTTGTCCGGAGACAACGCCGACACCCGATCCGTATCGGCGATCGGCCCCGTGGGGTACCCCGACAGATCGAGGGTGTCCACGAGGAGGACGGACTCCTCCCCCGGCACCTCCAGGCCGTCCCGTGACGTGGACAGCACACAGGCCGGGGCCGCCGTGTCGAGAATGTGCCCCACTCGTTCCGCGGGCTGGTCCGGATCGATCGGCACGTAGGCGCCGCCTGCCGCGAGAACCGCGTACACGCCCACCAGCAGGTCCATCGATCGCCGCATCCCGAGAGCCACCAGGGACTCCGGGCCCACCCCGACCGAAATCAGGTGTCGGGCAAGGCGATTCACCTTCGCATCGAACTCGGCGTAGGTCAGCGACGCGCCCTCGAAGGACAGTGCCACCGCGTCGGGGGTCCGCTGCACCTGCGACCCGAAGGCAGAGACCAAGGTGCCGTCCTCGACGACCTGGCCGGTCTCGTTCCACTCGGTCAGCAGGGTCGCCAGTTCGCCGTCCGTTGCGGCGCTGAGCCGCCACACGAGTGCCGACTCGTCGGCCGCGAGGAAACGCTCGAAGTAGTCCAGGAACCGGGAGTGGTGCCGGTGCGCCTCGTCCTGCGTGTACAGGTTGGGGTTGGTCTCGAAGTCGACGTGCGTCCGGGTCCCGGCGACACTCTGGTAGAAGTTCACCGCGAGGTCCTCGACGGTGCCGGTGGAGAGGATGTTGAGCTCGCCGAGCACCGGCCCGAGGGTGATCTCGTTGTGGAACAGCATGATGTTGACGAGCGGGCCCAGGAGGTCGCGCGCCATGGCGGTCGAGGACGCGTCGCGGCGGATGTCCTCGTGTCGGTAGCGCTGGTGCCGCAGGGCGCCGGTCACCGCGACCTGGACGGCCTTGAGCAGATCCGCGACCGTGGTGTCCAGACCGACGTGCAGTCGCAGTGGCACCACATTCGAGAGCATGCCGCCGGACTGCCGCATCGCGGCGGTGGTGCGCGCGGTGACCGGCAGACTCAGGATCACGTCCTCGGAGTCGGTCAACTGCGCGAGGTATCCGGCGAACGCCGCGATGAGCATGCCCGAGGGCGAGGACTCGTGCCGGTCCACCGAGGAGGTCAGCAACTCGTTGACGGAGTCCGAGAGCGCGGCGCTGGCGATCCCGTTGACGACCGCCGGTGCGGCGGTCCGGCTGGTGAGGCTGCTGCCCTCCTCCATGCCCGCGATCTGCTCGGCCCAGTACTCGCTGTCGGCGGTGAACCGGGAGCTCTCCCGGTAGGCGGCGTCGGCCTCGTTGAGGGTGCGCAGGCTGCAGGCCTTCGACCGTGAGGGCTCACGGCCCTCGAGTAGCGCCGTGTAGAGCTCGGCGACGCGCGTCATGTACGCCATCGCACCGAAGCCGTCGAGCGCGATGTGATGGACCCTGGAGTACCAGAAGTACCGCTCGTCCTCGAGGTGCAGGAGGGTGGCGCAGATCAGGCGGTCCTCGAGCAGGTCGAGCGGGGCGCCGAACTCGGCACGCATCCACTCGTGTGCGGCCGCCACCGGGTCGTCCTGGCCGCGGAAGTCCTCGTAGCCGACGTGGTCGTCGATGGACAGGTCGATGACCTGGAACGGGGTGCCGTCGACCTCGATCAGCCGGAGGTAGCCGGTGCCGAACTCGCGGGAGCCGGTCACGGAGGCCTCGTCGAACAGGTCGGCATCCAGGGGGCCTCGGAGGTCGACGTACTGCGCGATGTTGATCGGGACCTCGGGGTCGACGTGCTGGGCGTACCACATGCCGAGCTGCGCGTGCGACAGCGGGAAAGCCTGGTTCGTTTCCGCCTCGGTGGCGTCGTTCGTGCCGTCGAGTCCGTCGAACGCAGTCGGCTTCAACTCATACCCCTTTTTCTGGAACAACACAGTCGTCCCGGTGAACAACCAGACCCGATGGCCGTCGTAACGAGAGCACCAAGGGCTACGACGGGCACGGTGGGCCGTTGACAGATTTCGTCATTAGGAATCCGCATTTTCGCAGCGGGAAGTGGGCGCGCCAACGGGCGCGCGGTCTATCGGCAGGTCATGAGGACGTCGTCACGTACCACACATACCCTGCGCGAGGCCAGGTCCTGCCGGCGCCGCGGTAACTGCGTCATCGACTCCGCAGCGGGAACCTGCGTGCGATCATCGTCGATCCATTGTGTACTCACAGATCGCCCTCCCGAAGAACATCACACCGCCCAACCGACGGCGTCCCGACCGCGGACGAGGCAGGACGCCTACGACCGCAGGAGGCAACTTACCGTGTTGCCGGTCACGTTCGAAGCCTTTTGAACATTCGGTTGACAAGCGTCCAAGTTCGAGACGATCGCCCAACGCCGCTCGCCCTCGACCGAATCGCCGGAATCCGAATCGGGCAGCATTGACGCAGGTCAGAGGCCACGAATGAGTGATGGCATCGGATTAGGCGTTGATCACAGGAAGATTGTGATCTGATCACAGTCCGTGAAGTAGTCTCACGAGACCGCTCGGTTTGCTGGCGAGCAACCCGGTCTGCTATGCCTGACTCAGGCCCGCAACCCGTCGGTGCCGGAACGGGTCATCACGATGTTCGGGACCACCGCTCGTGCGGACAACCTCAGCAGGGAATCGGCCATCTCGACGACGTCGCCGACCGCGAGCATCTGCTCGGGGGCGATCTGGCCGTGCTTCCAGGCGCTCATGTCGGTATCGACGTACGCCGGCGAGATCGCGGTCGCGCAGACCCCGTTGCCCGACTCCTCGGCGTTGAGCGTCTGCACGAGCGAGATCAGCGCCGCCTTGGTCGCCCCGTAGACCGCCAGCCCGTGCTCGGCGTAGACCCCGGTGATCGAGGCGAGCGCGATCACCTTCGCACCTCGACCCGGATCAGCGGCAGCGCCGCGCCGCAGCAAGGGCAGGCTCTGCTGCAAGAGCTGGAACGGCGCGCGCAGGTTCACGTCGAGGGTCTTGTCGAAGCGACGCATCGGGAACTCGGCGACCGTGCCCGCGGTCCCAACGCCTGCGTTGAGCACGAGGGCCGACATCGCTCCGAACCGTTCCTCGTGCGACTCCGTGAGCCGGGCGAGGCACCGGTCGTCGGACAGTTCGCCCGCGACCGCGTTCACCTCCGGCGCGCCCGCGGCGCGCAGGGCCGCCGCAGTCGCGTCGAGCCGCGCCTCGTCCCGTGCGCTCACCGTCAACGAGTAGCCGAGCGCGGCCAGCCTGGTCGCGATACCGAGGCCGATACCGCGCGACGCACCGGTGACCAGCGCGGACTTCCCGATCGACGAACTCGTCACGAGACCCCCTTGATCGCACGCAGCCCTGCGGCCATGAACTCGGGGGTCGCCTCGGCCGCCCGTTCGGCGCCGCTGCCCGCGCTCGAGCCCTGCAGGGCCCGGTGGGTGATGCCCTCGCCGATCACGCCGAGCTTGAAGTTGGCGAGGGCGAGGTAGAAGTTCCAGTCCCCCAGGTCCCGACCGGAGGCGGTGGCGTACGCCTGCGCCAACTCGTCCGCCGAGGGCAGCCGGGTGCTCGTCCACGCCGCATCCATGCCGAGCACCAGATCGAACACCGGCGACCGGTACACGCACATGAGCGCGACGTCGGTCAGCGGATCGCCGAGAGTGGACAGCTCCCAGTCGACGACCGCGCGCACCACCGTCGGATCGGCGGCATCGAGAATCGTGTTGTCGATGCGGAAGTCGCCGTGCACGATCGAGGCCGCCGCGGACTGCGGAATCGACCCGGCGAGCGCGGCGTGCAGCGCCGCGACGTCGGGCAGGTCCCGGGTCTTGACCCGATCCCACTGTCCGGCCCACAGCTTCACCTGCCGGGCGACGAATCCCTCCGGGCGGCCGAAGGTTCCGAGTCCGACCTCCTCGTAGTCCACATCGTGCAGGTCCGCGAGCACTCGGACCAGCGCGTGCGCGCTCGCCCGGACCTGCGCGTCGGTCAGAACGGAGAGGTCTGCAGCGTCGCGTAACACGCGACCGTCCACGAACTCGACGACCGTCATCGGCGCACCCAGCGCTCGTCCCTGCTCGTCGAATGCGACGGTGCGCGCGACCGGCACGCCGGTCCCCTGCAGTCCCTCGGCGACGGTGTACTCACGCGCCATGTCGTGCGCGGACGGGGTCAGCCCACTGACCGGAGGGCGTCGGACGATCCACGTGTTCTCGTCGTCGTACGCCTTGAACGTCAGATTCGAACGTCCGCCGCTGATCAACTCGACCCGCAAGTCCCCGCAAACGTCGATGCCCTGCGAGTCGAGGAACGTCCGCAACGCGTCGACGTCCATTCCCGGCAAGCGCGTCATCGCTGCGCCAACTCTCGCTTTGCAGCGCCGACCACCCGCTTGGCGATCGCCCAGCGGTGCACCTCGGACGGGCCGTCGTACACACGGAAGGGCCGAACCTCCCGAGACAGACGCGCCAGGGGAAGGTCTCCGGAAACGCCCATCCCGCCACACATCTGGATGCTGCGGTCCACGATCCGGAAGATCGCCTCCGCCCCGAAGGTCTTCGCGATGGCGGTCGCATTGGAGGCCGGCTCGCCACGATCGAGCTCCCAGCAGGCGCGCACCAGCAGTGCGCGGGTCGCCGCGATGTCGATCTCGTTGTCTGCCACCATCTTCTGGACCATGCCGAGATCGCCGAGGCGGCTACCGAACCCCTCGCGTTCCGCGACCCGCGCGACCGCCACGTCGTGTCCGCGCCGCGCTGCACCGAGCCAGCGCATCACGTGCGTCATCCGGGCCGGGCCGAGACGCACCTGGGCGTAGTCGAATCCGCGGTCCACCTCACCGAGCACCGCCGAGTCCGGCACGAGCAGGTCCTCGAAGTAGACCTCACAGTGACCACCGATCATCGCGCGGTCGAGGGTGTCGATGTGCCTGCCGACCCGCAGTCCGGGAGCATCCGCGGGCGCGAGGAACATCGTGGCCCCGCCGCGGTCGCCCGGTTCGCCCGCCGTGCGCGCCATGATGATGAAGAAGCCCGCGCCGTCGGCTCCCGTGATGAACCACTTGTGACCGTTGATCCGCCAGCCGCCGTCTGCCCGCACCGCCCTGGTGGTCAGCGCCGACGGATCGGATCCCGCGCCCGGCGCCGGTTCGGTCATCGCGAAGGCCGAGCGGACGTCGCCGCGCGCGAGCGGGGCGAGGTACTGCTGCTTCTGATCCGGGTCGGCGATGTGCGCGAGCATGTGCACGTTGCCCTCGTCGGGCGCGGCGATGTTCGTCGCGGCCGGCCCGAACAGCGAGTAGCCGGCTTCCTCGAACACCGGTGCCCGCTCGGACATGTTCAGCCCGTGCCCGCCGAACTCGACCGGCGCGTGCGGTGCGAACACGCCGGCCTCCTTCGCGGCCTGCTGCAACCGCACCCGCAGCTCGTCACCGCCCGCCGCGGTGATGTCGCCGCCGTGCTCGTCCTCCACCGGGAGCACCACGTCGCGGACGAACGCGCGCGTCCGTTCGGCCAACGCCACGACCTCGGGTGAACAGCTCAGGTCGATCGCCACGGCAACTCCTCGCGTCGGACTTCGTGCCGAACGATCGCTCGGCCACGGTTCCCGCCGAGAATTGCATATAGAGCGCCTTGTGTCAAAGCAATTCGTCTCACCTATGGTAAGAATGTTCAGTATTTCTGAACACTGGCACTGGAGGCGGGAATGAGCGAACCATCACCGGCGGCCCAATCGGTCCGGCAAGCACGCATCGCGACCGGGCTGAGCCTGCGCGAGGTGGCCCGGCGACTGTCGATCAGCCCCGGCACACTCAGCGCGATCGAGAACGGCAAGACCGGAATGTCGGTGCAGCGACTCGACGCCCTCGCCACCGCCCTCGGCACGACGGCCGCGCGGCTGCTCGACCCCGATCCGGCACCCGCGCACACCACCCGCCCACGTACGAATCGCAGCGAGCCACCGGTAGGGACGGCACCCCAACCCCCGGAAGGACACTGGCGCGAGTTCTCCGCACTCCACATCGACCCGGTGCTGGCCGCTGCCATCGACGCGTTCGTCGACACCGGCTACCACGGCGCGACCATGCGCTCGATCGCCGAACGCGCAGGCATGAGCGTTCCCGGCGTCTACCACCACTACCGGGACAAGCAGGATCTGCTGGTTCGTGCCCTCGACCTGACCATGAGCGAACTGCACTGGCGCGTGCGTGCCGCACGCGACGAGGGCGCGACCGCGGTCGACCGGGTCGGGCTGATCGTGGCGGCACTCGCCCTCTTCCACACCCACCGGCGGTCCCTGGCCTTCATCGGCGCCAGCGAGATGCGCAGCCTCGAGCCCGCGAACCGAGTACGAATCGCGGACTCACGCAATCAGATTCAGTACCTACTCGATGCCGAGATCGACGCCGCGGTCACCTCCGGCCGCCTCACAACGGCGCACCCGCGCGACGCGGGGCGGGCGATCGCGACAATGTGCACGTCGCTGCCGCAGTGGTTCCGTGCCGGAGGGCCGTCCACGCCCGAGCAGATCGCCGCAGAGTACTCGGACTTCGCACTCGACCTGCTGGGCCAGACACGCTGAATGGGGATTCAGTGGTCATCTTTCGCGAGAAAGTGACCGCTGAACCCCCATTCAATGGATGGCGATCGGTTAGGAGCGAGGGTTACCGGCCATGTCGGAGTTCGGGCGAGCCTGCGCGACGAGGGCGGGAATGACCTCCCCCAACTCCGCCGGATCCCACCGCGCGTCCTTCGACACGCCCGGGCCCGCAACCCACGTCTCCGCGACGCTGATCGAGCCGCCGTGCACGTTGAAGATGCGGCCGGTGATGCCGTCCGACTCCGGGGACCCGAGCCAGACCACGGTCGGCGAGATGTTGCCCGGCGCCGCGGCGTCGAATCCCGTTCGCGCCTTCTCCGCTTCCGCGGCTGCCACGAAACCTTCCAGCCCCGAGGTCATCTGGGTCAGCGCCGTGGGCGCGATGGCGTTGACGGTCACACCCAGCCGAGCCAACTCGTCCGCGAGGATCACCGTGAACGCCGCGATGCCCGCCTTCGCCGCACCGTAGTTCGTCTGCCCCACATTGCCGTACAGACCTGACGGCGAGGAGGTGTTGATGATCCGGGGATGCGCGACCGGGGTGCCGGCCTTGTGCTGCTCCCGCCAGTACGCGGCAGCGTGCTGCGAGGGCGCAAAGGTGCCGCGCAGGTGTACCCGCATGATGTCGTCCCACTGGTCGACGGTCATGTTCACGAACATCTTGTCGCGGAGAATGCCCGCGTTGTTGACCAGGACGTTGAGCGTGCCGAAGGTGTCGATCGCGGTGCGAACCAGGCGGCCTGCGCCCTCGAAGTCCGAGATGTCGTCCTTGTTCGCGACGGCGTCGCCGCCGAGGGCCTTGATCTCCTCGACGACCGCCTCGGCGGGACCGAGGTCGTTGACCACGACCTTCGCACCCTGCCTTGCGAATTCGAGTGCGTGCTCCCGTCCGATGCCACCCGCAGCGCCGGTCACGACGACGACGCGTCCTTCGTTGATGCCCATCCGCAGTTCTCCCACATACTCGTCGATTCAAGGTCGACTGCACCGTACAAGCATGTGCGGTGAAATCCGGTCAAGTGGCTTGTTTTCACCCCCCTAGGGGGACTTCTGACGGGGGCGATCGTCGCCGATCGTTGTAGGCAGTCCACCTGGACGAACCCCACCAACCGAAGGACACCACGATGATCTCCCGAACCCTGAAGACGCTCGCCGCCTCGACTCTCGTCGCCGCCGGACTCCTGGGCGCACAGGCCGCCGCCGCGCATGCGGAAATCCGCACCGCCCCCGACGGAACCCAGACCACCGTGTGTGTCTCCGGCGGCAAGGACTACAGCGTCGGCGCCAAGGTCTACTACCCGGACGGGAGCTACCAGACCTGCCAGTCCGACGGAACCTGGAAGCGGGTCAAGCCAGTGGTGAACGACTGGGGCTCCCGGGCGCCGGCGCCGTCTCGTTCGATGGGATGAGCACTCGCCGACACGAGGACGGTCCACCACGCGCGCGGCGCGTGGTGGACCGTCGACGTTCGGTCAGTCCCGCGGCCAGCTCAGGCCCTGACGACGCTCGATCTCCTCGTTCATCCGGCGCAGCAGTGCGACGAGGCTCCGGCGGTCCTGCTCATCCCAGTCCGTGACGAGTGCGTCGATCCCGGTGATGGTCCGCTGCCGGTCCGACCGCAACATCCGCAGCCCCTCGGCCGTGGGACGAAGCTTGCGAGCCGTACCGCCGTCGGGGTCGGCGATCCGCTCCGCGAGGCCCTGCCGGAGCAGCGCCGCGGTCTGCCTGTTCACCGTCGACACGTCGAGCCCGAAGGCGTCGGCCAGATCCTTGAGGGTCATCGGCTCACTGAGTTCGAGCCTGCTGAGCAACAGGTAGGCCGAGCGGTCCAGGTCCTGACCGGCGACCCGGTTCTTGTTGGCCAACGCCGTGTGCCGAGCCAACAGGCTGATCTCGCGCTCGAGTCGACGGCTCGTGTCGGCCGGTACCGGGGTGTCCTTCTTGTCGGATTCCATCACGGTCATTTTTGCATCACCCTGCGTCTCCGGTGCTCGTGGCCGCCCCCCGAATGTTGTGCATGGTACACACAATGTGTACGTTGCACATTTGTGAACAACCTGCGCACCCAGCGCCTCGTCCTCCCGACCCTCGCCTTCACCGGCATCGTGGTGTCGTTGATGCAGACCCTCGTGGTCCCGCTCATTCACGCGCTCCCCGACCTCCTGCACACCTCCGCGTCCACCGCCTCCTGGGTGGTCACCGCGACGCTGCTGGCGGCGGCGGTCGTGACCCCGGTCGCGGGCCGACTCGGCGACATGTTCGGCAAGCGCCGGATGATCCTGATCTCCATGGGTCTGCTGGTGGCAGGCTCGGTCGTGTGTGCGCTCAGCAGCACGATGACGCCGGTCGTCATCGGCCGCATCCTGCAGGGCGCGGCCACCGGTGTGATCCCGCTCGGGATCAGCATCCTGCGCGACGAATTGCCCCGCGAGCGGATCGCGAGCGCCATCTCCGTGATGAGCGCGACGATGGGCGTGGGCGGCGCCGTCGGCATGCCGCTCGCGGCCTGGACCGCCCAGAACTACAACTGGCACGTGCTGTTCTGGACCGCGGCCGGTCTCGGTGCGATCGCCGCCGTTGCACTCGCGGTGATCCTCCCGGAGTCGTCGGTCCGCACGCCCGGACGATTCGACTACGTCGGCGCGGTCGGACTCGCGGTCGGCCTGGTCTCGCTTCTGATGCCGCTCACCAAGGGCGCACAGTGGGGCTGGACCTCCCCCCTCACGCTCGGCCTCCTCGCAACGTCCGTGGTGGTCTTCGTCGCGTGGGGCGCGATCGAACTGCGCACCGACGAACCGCTGGTCGACCTGCGTACCTCCGCATCGCCGACCGTCCTGCTGACCAACCTCGCCTCGGTCCTGACCGGGTTCGCCATGTACGCAACGTCGTTGACGGTGCCGCAACTGCTCCAGTCGCCGCCCGAAACCGGCTACGGCCTCGGGCAGTCGATGGTCGTCGCCGGCCTGTGCATGGCCCCTGCGGGGATCGTGATGATGTTGCTCTCGCCCGTGTCCGCCCGAATCACCGGACGCTACGGCCCGCGCATCACGCTGATGGTCGGCACGGTCGTCATCGCCGCGGGCTACCTGATCGGCGCGGTCGCGATGAGCGCCATCTGGCAGATCGCGCTGGTGTCCACCGTCATCGGCGCCGGCATCGGCATCGCCTACGCGGCCATGCCCGCCCTCATCATGGGTGCGGTGCCGCTGCAGGAAACCGGTGCGGCCAACGGCCTGAACTCGCTGATGCGGTCGATGGGCACCTCGTTCTCCGCGGCCGTCATGACGGTCGTGCTGACGAACATGACCAAGCCGCTCGGGCCGGTCGACGTGCCCACCCATGCGGCATTCGTGACGACCTTCCTCATCGGCGCCGGTGCCGCGCTGATCGCCCTGCTCGTCGCGTCCTTCATTCCCAGCCGGGTGGCACCGCCGGCACCGGTCACGATCGAGTCGGACGCCGCCGAACTCTCACCCGCGCAGTAACCGGCACCGGGCCGCACAGCGGCAAAGACCTACACGACCCGGCGCCCACCCCTACGATGGGTCCGTGGCCACCGGCAGGGTCGGGCGGGCCGCGCGCGGTGCCCGACGAAGCGACGTCACCGGCACACGCACCCGTACCGGGTGCGTACCGGGCAGCCCCGCGGTGCGCGTGTGCGGCGGCGTCGCCGCCACTGCCATGGCACTGTCGACAGTTCTCGCGTGTTCCACGACCGACGGATCGACCCGGGAGAAGGTAGAGCTCAGCAGTGCCGTCTCGGACGATCCGCTGCCCTGGACCGAACAGCTCCTGCCGCCCCAGATTCCGACGCTCGTCCCGCCCGGCCCTCCGGACACCGTCCTTCCGACCGACGGCGACCCGGTCCGCGTAACCGGTGATCGAACGGGTCTCTACGGCGGCAGCCTCGACCGCCCGCTGTGCGACCGCGCGAAGCTGGTCGACGGACTCCAACAGGATCCGGTCAAGCTCGCGGCCTGGTCGCAGACATTCGACATCGAGGACGTGCCCACCTTCGTCCGCGGCCTGACTCCGGTGCTGCTTCGGGCCGACACCCGGGTGACGAGCTACGGATACGCCGACGGGAAGGCCGATCCGTCGCAGGCCGTGCTGGAGGCCGGGACCATCGTGCTCGTCGACGACCACGGCATGCCCCGGGTCCGATGCTCGCGCGGCAATCCGCTGCAGTCCCCTGGGACCGCAGACCCGAACCCGCGCGCCGTGCCCTGGCCGGACTTCGATCCCGCGCGAGTCGTGGTGGTGCGGCCCGCAGCCTCGGTCATGACGGAGTTGTCGGTGGTCGACGTGTCCACCGGTGCACTGATGCAGGTGCCCGTCGGCGACGCACCGCCCGAGCCGGCGGTCCGACCTGCCCCGCCGCCCTCGGCGACGCAGTCGGCGCCGCAAGTGGAGTCGCCGCCGATCGTCGCCGCACAGCGCGCACCGGTCGCGCCGCCCCCGCCGCCGCCCCCCGTCGCGCCGGAACCACCACCACCGCCGGCGCCGCCGCCCGCACCCGAGCCGCCGCCCGCTCCGGTGGTCGTGGCGCCTCCTGCGCCGCCGGCACCGCCACCTCAGGTTCGGGTCGAGATCCCAGGCCTGCCGCCGCTGGTGATCCCGCTCCCCGGCTGAGGTCGACGATCCCTAGGACAGCACCTCGACGAGCGTCGTGTCGGAGTCCCCGATCATGTATTTCTCGATCGCATCGAGATGTTTGCGCCAGAACTCCTGCGCGCCGGTCGCGTCGCCGTCACGCATCAGGCCGAGCAACTTCAGGTAGGCGCGGTGCGCTGCGCGCGCGGCGAGACGTTCGCTGTTCCCGCCGTGCGCCGCGATGAACAGGGCGTTGTGGGCATCGATGATGTGCACGAGCATGCCCGCCAGCACCGCGAGCGTCTGGTTGCCCGCGAGGTCGATCAGCGCCTGGTGCACGTCGACGTCGTGGCGCGCGAACGCCGCCGGGTCGTCCACGAGATCCTCGCCGGCCTCGAGCAGGCCGGCGAAGGTGTCCAGCTCGTTTCCCTCGCGTCCGGCCGCGAGCATCCCCACCGCGGTGACCTCCAGTGAGGCGCGCGCCCGGTAGACGTCGACCAGGGGGACGCCCTGGTACTGCAGCAGCAATCCGGTGTACCGGGCCGCACCCGAGGCGTCCGGTGCGAGCACCCGAGCCCCACCGTGGGCACCGCGCAGGACCGTGATGATCGACTCGGACTCGAGGATCCGGAAGGCCTCACGCAGGGTCGGCCGCGACACCCCGAACTGCTCCATGAGGGTGGCCTCGTTGGGCAGCGGGTCGCCGACCTCCAGTTCCCCGGTGATGATCCGCCTGCGCAAGCTGGCCGCGACCAGTTCGCCTGCCTTCGGCACCCGGACCACCGATGATTTCGCACCCGCTGCCACTGCCACCCCTCGCTGAAGTCGAGTCGGGCACGCGCTGACCTGGCCCGACGAATCCCCAACGGTACAAGAGTTGACCGAATTGCCAGTTACCCGCCGTCCACCGGGTCAACCGAGGCCGACAGATAGGCCCGCTGGACGGCGTCGAGATCGGCACCGATCTCGGCAGCCGTGCCCTCCAGCATCACCCGACCACGACGCATCACGTACACCCGGTCGGCAACCGTCAACACCTGTCTCACGTGCTGTTCGACCAGCAAGACACCGACGTTGCGCTCGTTCGCGGCAGCGCGAACGACGGCCAGCAGACGCTGAACGATCTGCGGTGCCAAGCCCAGCGACAGTTCGTCCGCCAACAGCAGACGGGGATTCCGGGCCAGGGCCCTGGCGAGGGTGAGCATCTGCTGTTCACCACCGGACAACAATCCGGCCGGCCGGCCGAGCAGGGCCCGCAACTCGGGGAAGACCTCGCACGCGGCGTCCGCCGACACTCCGGCGAGTCTGAGGTTCTCGGCCGCGGTGAGGCCCATGATGACCGAGCGTTCCTCGGTCACGTAGCTCAGGCCTCGCCGCGCCAGCGCCGAGAGCGAGGAGCGCCGCCCGGAGCCGAGCACAGACACCTCGCCCGAGATCGGGGCCAGTTCGCCTGCCACGGTGAGCATGGTGGTGGACTTGCCGGCACCGTTGGCGCCGATGAGTGCCACCACCTCCCCGGACTTCACCGTGAGGTCGAGGTCGCGGCAGACCACGGCGCCCGCGTACCCCGCGCTCAAGCCGCGGCATTCGAGAACGACCTCGGACGCCACCGTCTTCTCACTCGTGATGGTCAACGCGCTACCTCCGTTGTGTCGTCTTCGGTGCCCAGGTAGGCGTCGCGGACCGCCGCGCTGGCGGCGATCTCCTCCGGCGTGCCGGCCGCGATCACCCGGCCGGCCTCGAGCACCACGATCCGATCGCAGGTGGACATCACCAGGCCCATGTCGTGTTCGATGAGGAGCACACCCGCCCCGCGTTGCACGGCAAGGTGCCGGATGGCGACTGCAAGTTCGCGACTCTCTGCGTCGTCCAGACCGGCCGCCGGCTCGTCGAGCAGGATCACGGACGGGGCGGAAGCGACCGCGCGGGCGATGCCCACCAGCCGGCGCCGACCGTACGACAGCTCGCCCGGCAACGCGTCCAGGTCGTTCTCGAGCTCGAAGTCCCTCACGACCGTCGATGCACTCGGCGAGAGCGGATGGCGGCCCGGGCGGATCAGGTCGGTGAGCCACGTACGCCAGGTGGCCTCGTCAGCTCCGGCGTGGATGTTCTCGCCGACCGTGATGTCCTCGAACA
This sequence comes from Rhodococcus sp. NPDC127527, assembly GCF_042672245.1. Lineage (NCBI taxonomy): Bacteria > Bacillati > Actinomycetota > Actinomycetes > Mycobacteriales > Nocardiaceae > Rhodococcus > Rhodococcus sp. NPDC127527. The sequence continues at coordinate 6,775 of NZ_JBHXVP010000015.1, read as the reverse complement.
GTTCGAGCGACTGGAAGGACCGACGGAGGCCTCCCTTCGACCGCCGCGCGGTCGACCAGGCGCTGATGTCCTGATCACCCAGTGTCAGCTGTCCCTCCGCGGGGCTGACGAATCCGGTGATCGCGTCGATCACCGTGGTCTTGCCTGCCCCGTTCGGCCCGATCAGACCCACCACCTGGCCGGGCTCGATGTCGAGGTCGACTCCGTCGACGGCCGTGACGCCGCCGAACCGCACCGTCAGACCGCGCACCGACAGGGGCGTCGGGGCGACCGAGCCGGTCGGCACCTCGTCCGAGAGTTCCTGAGCGCGGCCCCGGGCGCGTGCCCGCACCGCGGCAAGCGCCGGGAGCCCGGGGATCGCCCGAACCAGGCGGGAGGCCACGTCCGCGATCCCGTTCTGGTTGGTGAGCAGGATGACGATGAGGATCACGCCGCCGAGCATCATGGACAGGGCCGCACTGCTCGATCCGCTCGCCATCAGCCGACTGAACAGGGCCCCGGGCGCCAGCACCGCACCGATGATGCCGCCCAGCACGAACCCGAGCCCGCCGGTCACCGTCTGGACCACGGCGTTGATGGAGGCGAACACGTTGAACTCGAGATAGGTGACGGCGGAATTTCGCAGGCCGAGCAGGATGCCGGCCACCGCGGCCAACCCTGCCGCGAGCGCGAAGGCGTAGATCTTGACGGCAAACACGCTGATGCCGAGTGAGGCCGCGGCGCGCTCGTTGGTGCGCACCGCGATCAGCCGCCGGCCGGTGCGCGAGCGCCGCAGGTTCGCGACCATCAGACCGCACACGACCAGGGCCACGAGACACAGCAGAGCCCACCGCTCGGGGTACCGGGACGGCGTCACGTCGAACCCGAACAGGCTCAGCTGTGAGATCTTCACCGAACCCTCGAGCTTGTCCCCGGTGAGGGTCGGGTTGTTGAACACCATCTCCTGGATCGTGAACCCGAGCCCCAGGGTGACCACGGCCAGGTTGACCCCCCGTGTTCGCAGCGCCGGCAGCGCGAACAGCACCCCGATCGCGACCACTGCAACCACGCTCACCAGCGCGGCGGGGACGAGCGGCCAGCCGGCCTGGCCGACGAGGCGCGCGGCGAACAGCGCGCCCAGGCCACCGACGGTGTACTGGGCGAGCGAGAGCTGGCCCGCAAACCCGGTCAGGACCACGATCGAGAGCAGGAACACCGCCGCGGCGAGCGTGAGCATCAGCGACCGCAGCCAGTCGCCGCCGGCCAGGATCACGCCTCCGGCCGCCAGCACCGCGAGTGCGATACCCACCCAACGGATCTCGCCGGGGCCGAGCCGGGGCAGGCGCTCGGAGACATGGCTGCGCAACGGCAGCCCCTTCCCCCGCACCACCAGCACCACCAGGATCACCGCGAACGGCACAGCCCGGTTGATGCCGGTGAGCGTCTCCATACCGAACAGGTCGCGCAGGTCGTCCTGGTACAGGACGACCAGGCTCTCGCCCACGCCGAGCAGCAAGCCGCCGAGCAGGGTGAGGGGGAACGAGCGGAAACCGCCGAGCAGTGCCGCGGCAAGTGCCGACACCGTGACGATCACCACGAAGGCCGACGGAGTGAGTCCGGTCAACGGCGCCACCAGGATTCCGGCCGCGCCGGCAAGCGCACCGCCGACGGTCCAGGTCAGCGCGGCCAGCCGCTGCGGGGACCAACCGAGCGCGGCAGCGGCACGCTCGTGCTCGGCAGCCGCGGTGATGGCCAGGCCCACCCGGGTGAACCGGGTGATCGCCCAGAGCACCACCGTCGACACCACCGCGATGCCCAGCAGGATCAGCCGATCCTGCTGCACAACGACACCTCCCCAGTGATACGCGTCGTCGGGCAGGAAGGTCCGCACCCGGATCGACTTGGCGCCGTAGTACTGCTGCACCCCCGCCTGCAGGATCACCATCAGGCCGAGGGTGGCGGCCAGCCGGACGATCGGCGCGGCGTTCGTGAGCCACCGCAACACCAGCAGCTGAAATGCCAGGCCGATCAGTCCAGCCACCACAACCGCTATCAGGAAGGCCGGCAGCAAACCCCAGTCATGGTCGCGCTGAAGGGTTTCCAGACAGACGTAGGCCGCCACCATTGCGATTGCGCCCTGGGCGAAGTTCACCACCCCGGAGCCGCGGTAGACCAGCACGATGCCTTGCGCCAGGAGCGCATAGGCGGAGCCCGCGCCCAGCCCGAGGATCGCGAACTGCAGGAACTCAGTCATTCGTCAGACTCCAGGGTGGGATCGAATCAGGGGGTGCGCAGGTCGTACTGCGTCGGATCGGTGACCACGACGTCACCGTCGAACTTCATCCGGTACATCATCGTGTTCGAGACCCGCTGGAAGATCCCGAACGGCTCGACCGCGCCCGGCGTCCAGGCCGGGACCAGTCCGGCCATGTCGAGGTCCTTGGCGTTCTCGAATCCCTGCATGACGGTGCTGGTGTTGATCCCCGCCCCGAGGCCCTTCGCCACCTCGCCGAAGGCCCGGACCGCCAACCACGGGAACATCTCGTCGCCGACGAGGTTCTTCCGCTCGAGATCCTTCTTGCCGGACTGCTCCATGTCCGTCAGGAACTCCTTGATTCCCGGGAAGGTGTCGGTGCTCGACGACGGCGCGGGGACCGGGCCGGTGTACGTCGAGGAAGTGGCGAAGGTGCCGAGGTCCTGCAGGTCGGCCTGAGAGAACGTGGTGGACCCCAGCGCGAAGGCCAGCTTGGATCCGATCTGCTCGAACGACTGCGCAATCTGGGTGGACTGGGCCGGGACCAGCGCCATGATCACGCCCTGCGCGTCGTTGCGTTCGGCGGCGGCGATGAACTGGGTGTAGTCGGTCGCGCTCGCGCCCACGGCGACGTCGTTGACGATCTGCGCGCCCTTCGCCTGTACGGCGGGCCCGAGCAGCTGCGTCAGCATCGCGGCGACCGGCACGTCAGGGCGCATCAGGGTGAGCTTGGTCTTGCCCTGCGCCACGAGCATGTCGATCATCCCGTACAGGTTGAGCAGCGAGCCGGAGAACGGTGTGAACACGTTCGTCGCCGTGAAGTCGGCGATGTTCAGCGGGTTCAACCCGATCCGGGGGATGCCGGCGGTCAGCAGAACCTGGGACGTCGCGTCGTTGTTGGCCGGCGCGAAGTCCGCGAGCGTCGCGACGACCCCTTCGGAGACCATCTTGTTCGCGCAGTCGACCTCCTTGTTCGGATCACCCATGGAGTCGCACTGCACCAGTTCGAGCGGGCGCCCGTTCACACCGCCCCGGGCGTTGAACGCATCGACCGAGGCGACCGTGCCTGCGGCGTAGCTGGTGGCGGCGAGGCCCGGCGCCTCGATGGGCACGATCTGCCCGACCTTGATCGGGGCGCCTGTGGCGGCATTCCCGGTCGACTCTGCATTGCTGTCGTCGCTACAGCCGGCGACGATCAGACTCACGGTGGCGAGAGTGGCGATCGCAGGGGCGAGTTTCTTCAGATGCACGGCGCGTCCTTTGCATGTCGCAGCTAGGTCTCGGACGCCTTGGTCTGCTCGACCGAGTTGAGCTGCGACTGCCCGCTCACCCCCGGTCCTGGCAGATGCCGCCGCCCGACTTGGCTGCAGCGTATTGGAGCGCCGTGCAAATTGTGGCCAAGTTCACAAATTTCCGTTACAGCATGCGATGCAATAGGGGTCCGGCCAGGTCAGCGCTTCTGGGCGGCGTACCAGTCGACGAGTTCCGGCGCATCGATCGCGGTCCGGTCGACGATCTTGTCGGGGTCCGCGCCCTGGAACATCCGCTTGATCGGGACCTCGAGCTTCTTGCCGGTTCGCGTGTGCGGGACTCCGGGCGCCGCGATGATCTCGTCGGGCACGTGCCGCGGCGAGGCCTGTTCTCGGATGACCGAGCGGATCCGCTCCCGCAACGCGTCGTCGAGGACCGCACCCTCGGCCAACACCACGAACAGCGGCATCCAGTAGCCCCCGTCCGGCTGCTCGGCGCCGATCACCAGCGCCTCCGAGATCTCGTCGAGTCCCTCGACTGCCTGGTAGATGTCGGCGCTACCCATCCGGATGCCGTTGCGGTTCAGTGTCGAGTCGGAACGCCCGTGCACCAGGACGCTGCCCCGCTCGGTGATCGTGATCCAGTCCCCGTGCCGCCACACGCCGGGATAGGTGTCGAAGTAGGCGTCGTGGTACCGCGCCCCGCCCGGGTCGTTCCAGAACCGCACCGGCATCGACGGCATCGGCCGGGTGATCACCAGCTCCCCGACCTCCCCGCGCACCGACTTGCCGGACTCGTCGTAGCTGTCGAGCGCGACGCCGAGGCAGGGCGCCGACAACTCACCCGGCCACACCGGAACCGTCCGGGCGCCGCCGACGAACGCCGACACCACATCGGTGCCGCCGCTGATCGACACCACCGCCGTCCCGACGTTCTCCGCCAACCACAGCGAGGACGAGGCGGGCAGGGTGGAACCGGTGATCCCGACCGCACGCAACGCCGTGAGGTCGTGATCGCGGCGCGGGACGACGCCCGCCTTGGCACAGGCCAGCACGTAGCCGGGGCTGGTGCCGAGCACGGTGGCCCGGTGCCGGGCAGCGAGAGCCCACAGCGAATCGGTGGACGGATAGGACGGACTGCCGTCGTAGCAGACGACGGTCGCGCCGACCAGCAGCCCGGCGACCTGGAAGTTCCACATCATCCAGCTCGGGCTGGTGTACCAGAACAAGGTGTCGGTCGATCCGACGTCCAGCTGCAGCGCGAGCGACTTGAGGTGCTCGAGCACCACCCCGCCGTGGCCGTGCACGATGCCCTTCGGCAGGCCGGTGGTACCCGAGGAGAACACCACCCACAGGGGGTGGTCGAACTCCACGTCGACCGGCGCGAGCGGCGCGTCCCCTGCGGTCGCCTCCGCCCAGGAGATCGTCATACCCGGAGTCGACGCGGCCGCGTGACCGAGTCGGTCGACGCGCACCGTCAGCGTCAGACTCGGCAGACCGGCACGCAGTTGCTCGATCTCCGCGTCACGCGGGTGCTCCTTACCGCCGAAGCGGTAGCCATCGGCGGCGATCAGCACCGTCGGCTCCAGCTGACCGAGCCGGTCGAGGGCCGCGTGCGCGGAGTAGTCCTGCCCGCACGCGGCCCAGATCGCGCCGATGCTCGCGACGGCGAGGAAGGCGGTCACCGCCTCGGGGACGTTCGGTAGGTACCCCACCACCCGGTCACCGGGTCCGACGCCGTGTGTACGGAGGGTCGCTGCCAGCGCCCCGACCTGGCGGCGCAGTTCGGCCCAGGACGTCTCGGTGTCGGTGGAGGGGTCCTCGCCGGAGTACCGGATCGCCGGGCGGTGCCGGGTCTCGTGCCGGAACGCCTGCGTCACGTAGTTCGTCCGGACGCCGGGAAACCACTGCGCACCCGGCATGACCTCGTCCTGCAGCGCCGTCCCGACCGGGGTGGCCGACTGCACCTCGAAGTACTCCCACACCCCCAGCCAGAACTCGTCGAGGTCCTCGATCGACCACTGCCACAGTGCGCGGTAGTCGGGCACGCTGACCCCGAACCGGCCCTCGGCCCACGACGCGAAGTCGGTGATGCGGGCGCCCTCGACGTCCTCGTCCGTCGGCACCCACTGCGGCTGTAGCGATCCCATGCGGTCCATTCTCCAACACCCCGTCCGGGGAGCCGGAGAATCGCCGACCCGCGTCGGTCAGTCGGCCTGCATCGGCCCCAACTCCTCGGTCAGGACCTCCTGCACGACCCGCATCGCGGCCAGCGCCGCGGGCGCCCCGCAGTATCCGCTCGTGTGGATGATCGCCTCGCTGATCTCCTCGCGGGTCAGACCGTTCCGCAGGGCGCCGCGGACGTGCCCGCGCAACTCCGATTCCGCACGCAGGGCGGTCAGCATGCCCAGATTCAGCAGGCTGCGGTCGCGTCGGCTCAGTCCGTCTCGGGTCCAGACCGATCCCCACACCGTCTCGGTGATGTGCCGTTGCAATGCTTCGCTGTCGGTGCCGAAGTCACGGGTCAGCGCGCGGTCCACGAAGTCGTCACCCATCACCTCGCGGCGGAGGCCCAGTCCGGCGTCGAAGCGGCCGTCGCTCGAGTCGGTCACGACTTCGGCACCCGGATGATCAGCGCGTCGCCCTGCCCACCACCACCACACAGTGCGGCCGCGCCGACCCCACCACCACGACGGCCCAGCTCGAGCGCGAGGTGCAGCGCGATCCGAGCGCCGGACATGCCGAGCGGGTGACCGATCGCGATCGCGCCGCCGTTGACGTTGACCCTCGACTCGTCGAGGCCCAGTTCCCTGGTGGACGCGATACCGACCGCCGCGAACGCCTCGTTGATCTCGACCAGGTCGAGATCCCTCGGATCGATGCCCTCGCGCTCGCACGCCCTCGCGATCGCCCGCGCCGGCTGCGACTGCAGCGTCGAGTCCGGGCCCGCGACCACACCGTGCGCACCGATCTCCGCGATCCAACTCAGACCCAGCTCCTGCGCCTTGGCCTTGCTCATCACCACCACCGCCGCGGCACCGTCGGAGATCTGCGACGCCGACCCCGCCGTCACGGTGCCGTCCCTGCTGAACGCCGGACGCAGCGTGCCCAACGACTCGACGGTGGTGTCGGCCCGAATGCCCTCGTCCTGCGCGAACACCACCGGCTCGCCCCTGCGCTGCGGAATCGACACCGGCACGACCTCCGCCTCGAAGAGCCCGTCCTTCCAGGCCCGCGCCGCGTTCTGGTGCGAGGCCGCCGCGAACGCGTCCTGCGCCTCCCGGCCGATCCG
>NZ_JBHXVP010000014.1:133781-136938 GCF_042672245.1 Rhodococcus sp. NPDC127527 | reverse complement strand
CTGCTCGGCGACGACTGCTGGTGGGCCCCGGCCTGGATGAAACGCATCCAGGAACGCCTCGGCCTCGGCGAACCGATCCTCGACGACGAACGCATCCCGACCGATGTCCCCGATCTCGCCAGGACGCCGCAGTTTCACGCCGGCGAACCGATGACCGAGCCGTTCCGGCGAGCGGGTGCGCCGGCAAGCCCGGTCCGGACCGAATCGCGCTCGCGACGGAACAGGTCCCCGGAGGGTGCGTCGCCGATCAGCGTCGGTGAGCTGCTCGCCCGGAACAACCACAGCTGGGACCAAGGGCGGCAGTGGTAGCGGGCGGGCTTCGATCGCCCGGCTACGCGGTGGCGCGGCGCAGTGTCTCCCACGCGAGGGCAAGGCACCCGATCGCCGCGGCGAGCGGCAAAACCGCCGTCGGAACCACGCGGGCGACGTCGGTGAACCACGAGCCGATCGCCGGCCACCACCGAGCCCAGGTGATCACGATCCCGGACAGTCCGAGCAGGCCCACGGTTCCGGTGAAGGCGGCGAGCAGCCCGGTGGCTCGCCAGCGCTGGTAGATCGCGCCCACCAGGATCGCGAGCGCACTGGTCGACAGCAGGGTCGCGAACAGGATGAGCAGTTGCAGTGCTCCGCTGTCGGTGAGGTAGCGCGCGAGGCCGAACATGCGCATGTGCACACCCCAGCCGTCGGTGGCGGCCTCCACGAGGGACAGCAGGTGGAGGACGATCGCGAACACCGCCGACTGGGCCAGCGCCATCACCGCGGTGGCGGCGAAGAACTCGCGCCGGGTGACACTCAGTCCGAGCGCGAAGGGGAACGTCTGGGTCATCGACTGGAGGTAGAACGCGACCACGAAGCCGTAGACGGCGAACATGCTGCCGGTGAACCCTTCGTCCTGCTCGTTCCCCACGATCGCGTAGATGGTGAAGCTGATCAGGAACGACGTCAGCAGGATGCCGACGGGCCAGGCGATGAGCAGCGGCCACGCGACAGTGTGCAGGCGCAGGACGGATCCGATCCTGGACCGGGTCGGCGCCTTCGGGAGCGCGGGCGCCGGCGTCACGGTGGCGGTCATGCGGTGGTCTCCTTGCGCTGGGTGGTGGTCCGGATGACGAGTTCCTGCAGCGAGGCCGGCTCGGTCTCGACGCCGGCCTCGCGCAGCCGGTCCCGCTCGGCGGCACCGACCGAAGTCCGCACGGTGGTGCGGGCGAGCGCGCCGAGCGATTCACGGTGCAGCACCGTGCCGGACGCGGCGAAGGCCTCGACGGCGTCGACGGGACCGGACGCCACCACGGCGTGCGTGCGCAAGGTGTCGGCGTCCTCGTCGAGGACGATCCGTCCGCGGTCGACGACGAGCACGTGCTCGAGCAGGTTCGCCACCTCGTCGATCAGGTGGGTGGACAGCACCACCGTTCGTGGATGTTCGGCGTAGTCGGCGAGCAGCCTGTCGTAGAACAGTTGGCGGGCAACGGCATCGAGGCCCAGATACGGTTCGTCGAAGAGCGTCAGCGGTGCCCGCGAGGCGAGTCCGATGATCACCCCCATGGCCGAGCGCATGCCGCGCGATAGCTTCTTGACCTTGCGGCACGAGGGCAGTTGGAAGTCGTCGAGCAGGGTCCCGGCGAACTCGCGGTCCCAGTTCGGCAGCAGGTGGCCGGCGGCGGCGAGCACGTGCCTGACCCGCAGATCGTCGGGATAGGTCTGGCTCTCCTTGACGAAGCACACGTTGGCCAGCACGTCCGAGTTCTCGAACGGGGTCGCGCCGAACACCGAGACCTCGCCACTCGTGTGCAGGTCCTGCCCGGTCAGGATCTGCATGATGGTCGTCTTGCCCGCACCGTTGCGTCCGAGCAGGCCGTAGATGGTGTTGCGCCGGAGGTCGAAGGAGACGTCCGCGAGCGCCTCGACGTCGGCGTAGGTCCTGCTCACCCCGCGCATCGATGCGACGGCGCCCGGTCCGACGGTGCGCGCGTCGGTGGGCTCGGCCGTGGTCAGGCTCCGGGTCATCGTGCCACCTCCGTGTGGTCGAGCATGGACGCGAGTTCGTCGCGGGAAATCCCGAGGCGTGCGGCTTCCGCGACGAGTGGCTCGATGTACTGGCGCGCGAACGACTCTCGGCGCCGGAACCGGAGCGCGTCGCGCGCCCCGACGGTGACGAACATTCCGATTCCTCGTTTCTTGTAGAGGATCCCGTCGGCAACCAGCTGGTTCAGCCCCTTGGCCGCGGTCGCCGGATTGATCCGGTGAAAGGCCGCCAGTTCGTTGGTCGAGGGCACCTGGCCGTCCTCAGGCAGGGTGCCGTCGACGATCGAGCTCTCGATCTGCTCGGCGATCTGTTGGAACAGCGGCCTGCCGTCGTCGATCACGGCCGTGACCGCCCGTGAAGGCTCACTGGTTCATTACTCATGTAATGAACCATAGGGCCTAGGTGGCGGCCCGGCAACCCGTTGCCGTTCGGCCGAGCCGACCGCTCGAGGCCTGCAGCCGTGTACCGTCCGAAGCCATGGAATCGAGGGAAGTGGCCGCAGGGGACGCCACCGTCACCGTGCGCATCGACGGACCTGAGAGCAAGCACACCGTGCTGTTGCTGCCCGGTGCGGGGGAGAACGGATCGATCTTCGACGCGGTCTGCGAGCGGCTGCACAACTCCGACCTGCGCACGGTCGTACCGGAGTCGATCGACGGGCTCGACGAGACGTCGACGGTGGCGCTGCTCGACGCGCTGAAGCTGCCGTGGGTGAACCTGGCGGGCAACCGAGAGGGTGCGGCCCTGGCCTGGCTGCTGGCCGCCCGCACGTTCGGCCGGTTCGCCAGCCTGGTGGTCGCGGACTGCCCGCACCCCGCGGTCGCCGACCTCGACGGCCTCGTCCGGCAGGCCGACTGCCCCGCGATCGAGATGCCGACGACGCTGCTGATCGGCAGCTCGCTGGCCCGTCCGTTCGCCGACAACAGCGGTCGCCGCGTCTACTCCGACTACCGGGTCGTCCAGCTCGACGGGGTCGACTCGATACCCGAGGCCGCGTCCGCCGAGATGGCAACGGAGATCGTGCTGCGCACCAGCAGCTGGTGATGCGCTTCGCGCAGTGGTGGGGGGGGGGGGGGGTGGGGGGACGTAAAACAACACCAACACCCCAGCCCCCCAACACCCCACACAGCCGGG
>NZ_JBHXVP010000014.1:33360-133771 GCF_042672245.1 Rhodococcus sp. NPDC127527 | reverse complement strand
CCGGCCCCCCCTAGTCTCCCCACGGCCACGCCGGCCCCCCACGGTAGGTGGTGGTGCGCGGCGGCCTGTGCTGTTGTAACAACCACCACGCACCCCCCCCCCCCACCACTGCGGCGCAGCCGCCTACAGCCCGAGCAGGGCGTTCTCGACGACTTCGGTCAGCGCGGGATGGATCCAGTACTGACCGAGGGCCATCTCCCGCGCGGGCAACCCGAAGCTCATCGCCTGGATCAGCGGCTGGATGAGGGTGGATGCCTGTGCGCCGATGATGTGCGCGCCCAGCAGCTGTCCCGTGCCGCGGTCGGCGATCACCTTGCACAGGCCCTCGTCGTCCTCCATCGCCCAGCCGTAAGCGACGTCGGCGAACCTCTGGACCTTCACCGCGATGTCGTGCCCGCGCTCGCGGGCCTGATCCTCGGTCAGTCCGACCGTGGCGATCTGCGGGTCCGTGAACACCGCCGACGGCACGAACCGGTGATCCGTGCTGACCAGTGGCTCGTCGCCGCTCCACGCGTCGCGCAGCAGGTTCGCCTGCACCACCCGCGCCTCGTGGTTGGCCACGTGCTTGAGCTGGTGCGGTGAGGAGACGTCACCGAGAGCGAAGACGCCCTCGGCGGTGGTGCGCTGGAACTCGTCGACCACGACCCGGCCGTCGGTGTGGACGGCGATCCCCGCGGACTCGGCCCCGATCCGATCGCCGTTCGGGGTGCGCCCCGTCGCCACCAGCAGGGTGTCACCGGTGACCACCGTCCCGTCCGCGAGCGTCACCCGCACCTCGCCGGGACCACCCGCGACCTCGGTCACCGAATTGCCCAGGTGCACATCCCATTTCCGCCGCGCCAGGTCGGTGAACCGCTGCGAGACGTCGGTGTCGAGATCGCGCAGCAGGCGCTCGCCCCGGCCGATGATCGACACCCGGCTACCGAAGGCGGAGAAGACGTGCGCGAACTCGGACGCGATGAACCCGCTCCCCACGATCACCAGGTGCTCGGGCAGTGCCGGCAGCCGCATGATGTCGTCGTTGGTGAAGTACGGGACGCCGCTGCGGCTGATCTCGTCGGGGACGATCGGACGCGAACCGGCCGCCACCACCACCTGGTCGGCGGTGATCACCTCCCCGGTCCCGGTTCGGATCTCCCGCGGACCCACGAACGTGGCGTATCCGGAATACAGTGTGGTGTTGGGGTTCTCGTCGCGCCGGTAGCGCTCGCCGCCCGCCGAGATCGGGTCGATCCGGTCGAAGACCCGGTCGACGATGTCCGACCACCGCACCTTCTCCACGCGCGCGTCGACGCCGTACCGGCTCGCGTGCTGTATCGCCCGCGCCACCTCGGCGGCGTAGACGAACATCTTTGTCGGGATGCACCCGACGTTCAGGCAGGTGCCGCCGAAGGTTCCGCCCTCGAGAATGGCCACCCGCATGTCGGCGAACCGGTCGTCGAGAATTGTGTTGCCGGAACCGGATCCGATGATCGCGAGATCGAAGTGGTTCACGCGCCCTGCCCGTCCAGCCAGCCCAACCACTGGTCCACCTCGTCGAAGGCCTGCTTGCGCGGAACCTCGCGGGACAGGAACACGTCGTGCCGGGCCCCCTCGATCGGCACGATCGTGGTGCGGTCGCCGAGGCAGCCCGCCCACTTCGCGATCTGCTCGACGTCGAGGATCAGGTCCGCCACCTCGGACTTCTCCGTGTACCGCAGGGAGTAGTGCGTCGCCTTGGACCGCAGGATCAGGGACGGGACACCGATGTCGAGGCCGCGGTGCAGGCGGGCGTGACCGCGCCGGATCGCCCGCATCCATCCGAAAGTGACGGGAAAGCCGGTCAGCGGCTTCCAGTCGAGGTTGTAGTCCCACTCGCCACCGTGGTCGCGGTGCAGGGTCCGCCCGTACACGTCGGCGGGCGGCTGCTTGATCACCAGCTTCTCCTTCACCCGGCCGACCGCGTCGACCGCCACCGTGCCGACGCTGCGCAGGTAGGACGGGCCCTGCAGGTCGAACCACGGGCTGTTGAGGACGAGCCCGCGGACGCCCGCGCCTGCGCTGCCGCCGGGTCGCGCGTTGAGGCGGTCGAGCCACAGCGGCAGGATCAGCCCGCCGGTGGAGTGCGCGGTCAGCAGCACGGACCCCTCGCCGGCTCCACTCGAGTCCCCACTCGACCCGCCGACGTCCTCGCGGACGAGGGACAGCGCGCGGTCGAGCTCCGCGTCGTAGAAAGAGAGATCAGTCACGAAATGCGGCGTCTGGCCCGCGCGCAGGGACCTGCCGCACTTGCGCAGGTCCAGCGCGTAGAACGCGTAGCCCTGCTCGTGGAAGTGCTCCGCGAGATGCTTCTGGAAGAAGTAGTCGGTGAATCCGTGCACGTAGAGCACGGCGCGACGGGTGCCGGGGGCGTCCTCGGGGCGGTATCGAACCAGGGTAGCCAGGACGTCGCCCTCGCCGTCCGGATCCGCCCCGAGCGGGATCGTCAGCTGCTCATATCCTTCACCAAGAAGGTCCGGTGCCCATGTAGTCACAGATCACAACAGTAATGTGCGGGAAACCTCCCCGCAGGGGGGCACAATTGGGTGAGGTTAACGGCCCATATACGCCCGGGTAACCTGTCGGCTGCAGTCGGTGTGACTGCCCACTGCCAATGGACAAGGAAGTCGATTCTCCAGTGTCAGAAAACAACGCAGTACAGACCAAGACCGATGTCGTGCTCGTCGGTGCGGGCATCATGAGCGCCACCCTCGGCGCCCTCCTTCGTGAGCTGCAGCCGGACTGGTCGATCAGCGTGTTCGAGCGGCTCGACGCCGCCGCCGCGGAGAGCAGCGACCCGTGGAACAACGCGGGCACCGGGCACTCGGCACTGTGCGAGCTCAACTACACCCCGGAGAACGCCGACGGCTCGGTCGACATCGCCAAGGCGATCAACGTCAACGAGCAGTTCCAGGTCTCGCGGCAGTTCTGGGCCCACGCGGTCGAGAAGGGCATTCTCACCGAGCCCCGCGAGTTCATCAACCCGATCCCGCACGTGAGCTTCGTGCACGGCGCAGAGAACGTGAAGTACCTGCGGGCGCGGTACGACGCCCTCGCCGGGCACCCGCTGTTCGCCGGCATGGAGTACACCGAGCGTCCGGAGGAGTTCGCCCGCCGCCTGCCGTTGATGGCCAAGGGTCGCGACTTCTCCGACCCCGTCGCGCTGAACTGGACCGACGGCGGCACCGACGTCGACTTCGGCGCGCTCACCAAGCAGCTGCTCGGCCATGTCGGCGCCTCCGGCGGACTGGTGTACTTCGGTCACGAGGTCACCGACATCTCGAAGCAGTCCGACGGCACCTGGGACGTGAAGGTCCACAACCGTCGCACGGGCGCCCGCCGGAAGGTCAACGCGAAGTTCGTGTTCGTCGGCGCGGGCGGCGGTGCGCTGCACCTGCTGCAGAAGTCCGGCATCGCGGAGGCCAAGGGCTTCGGCGGGTTCCCGGTCAGCGGCGCCTTCCTGCGCTGCACCAATCCCGAGCTCATCGCGCAGCACCGCGCCAAGGTGTACGGCAAGGCGGCCGTCGGCGCGCCGCCGATGTCGGTGCCGCACCTGGACACCCGCGTCATCGGCGGCAAGCCCGGACTGCTGTTCGGCCCCTACGCCGGCTGGTCGCCGAAGTTCCTCAAGGAGGGCCGGGTCACCGACCTGCCCGGTTCGGTCAAGCCGAACAACCTGCTGTCCATGCTCGGCGTGGGTGTCTCCGAGCTCGGTCTGGTGAAGTACCTGGTCAGTGAGCTGACCAAGTCGGAGGCCGGCCGCATCGAGACCCTGCAGGAGTTCGTGCCGAAGGCGCTCGACAAGGACTGGGAGCTCATCACCGCGGGGCAGCGCGTCCAGGTCATCCGCCGGGCCAAGGGCAAGGGCGGCGTGCTCGAGTTCGGCACCGCGGTGGTCAGCGCCGCGGACGGCAGCATCGCCGGCCTGCTCGGCGCCTCGCCGGGCGCCTCGACCGCGGTCCCCGCGATGCTCGACGTGATGCAGCGTTGCTTCGGCGAGCAGTACAAGGCCTGGGAGCCGCAGCTCAAGCAGATGGTGCCCTCGCTCGGGGTCAAGCTCTCGGACAACGAGTCCCTCTTCCGTGAGGTGTGGGACTGGTCCAACCGCGTGCTGCAGCTCGAATCCTCGGACGCGGTCGCCACCACGGCCGCCGCCGTCTGACCCAGGCACACCGAACCGCCGCCGTCATCGCGCCCACCGGGCGCGGTGGCGGCGGCGGTCGTTGCGCCCGATAGAGTCACCCTCGAACAATGTCCCTGCCGCGGGGAAGTCCTGTGCAAGTCAGGCACGGTCCCGCCACTGTGACGGTGCCCGACCCGGTCGGGAGCCGGAGTCAGATCGCCGCGGTAGAGGATCGACTCCGACCCTCGGCGCGGACACCGGGGAGTGAAGGGAATTGCACTGTGGCACAGCTGAGTTCGATGACGCAGACCCGTCCGGAACCGGGCTTCCCGTTCAGTGCGATCGTCGGCCAGGACCAGCTGCGGCTCGCACTCACGCTGTGCGCGGTGCATCCCGGCATCGGCGGTGTGCTGGTGCGCGGCGAGAAGGGCACCGCCAAGTCCACCGTGGTCCGCGCACTCGCCGCGCTGCTGCCGCCGGTGTCCGGAGACGACGGGACGCGGCCCGCCCGGCTGGTCGAACTGCCGGTCGGTGCCACCGAGGACCGCGTGGTGGGGTCGCTGGACCTCGAGAAGGTCCTCCGGGACGGCGAGCGGGCGTTCCAGCCCGGACTGCTGGCTGCCGCGCACGACGGCGTGCTCTACGTCGACGAGGTGAACCTGCTGCACGACCACCTGGTCGACGTGCTGCTCGACGCCGCCGCGATGGGACGCGTGCACATCGAGCGCGACGGCGTCTCGCACTCGCATCCGGCCCGATTCGTGCTGGTCGGCACCATGAACCCAGAGGAGGGTGAGCTGCGCCCGCAGCTGCTCGACCGGTTCGGGTTGGCCGTCGACGTCGCCGCGTCGCGGGAGGTGGACACCCGCATGCAGGTGGTGCGCCGCCGGCTCGACTTCGAGTCCGACCCCGCCGCCTTCGCCGCCCGATACGCCGACCAGGACCTCGCCCTGGCCCAGCGGATCGCGGCCGCGCGCCAGGCCCTCGCCGGTGTCGAGCTGAGCGACACCGAACTGCGCCGGATCGCGGCCCTGTGCGCCTCCTTCGACGTCGACGGCATGCGGGCCGACCTGGTGCTCGCCCGGACCGCCACCGCGCACGCCGCGTGGCGCGGCGCGACGGCGGTCACCGAGGAGGACGTCCGGGTGGCCGCCGAGCTCACCCTGCCGCACCGGCGTCGCCGCGACCCCTTCGACGAGCCGGGCCTGGACCCGCAGCAGCTCGAGGACGCCATGCGTGACGCCGCCGAGCAGGCGAACCAGCCCGAGCCGGAGCCCGACCCCGACGGACCCGGCGGCGGCGCGCCCGCGCCCGAGTCCGACGGGCCCGCGTCCCCCGGCGATGCCCAGCAGTCCGCGGAGCCGAGCGAGAGCGAACAGTCCGGCCCGGCTCGCGCCCCCGAGCGTCCGGCCGCCGCGCCGTCGGCACAGTTCAAGACCCGACTGCTGACCATCCCCGGAGTCGGCGAGGGTGCGCCGGGGCGCCGTTCGCGCTCGCGCTCGCAGCAGGGACGGGTCGTGCGCTCGACCACCACGCCCGGTCGCGGCCTGCACCTGGTCGGCACGCTCTTCGCCGCCGCCGAGCACCAGGTCTCCCGTGGCCGTACCGAAGGTCCGATGGTGTTGGTGCCCAAAGATATTCGTGGAGCGGAACGCGAGGGTCGGGAGGGCAACCTGGTGGTCTTCGTGGTCGATGCGTCGGGCTCGATGGCGGCGCGCGACCGGCTCTCCGCCGTCACCGGTGCGGTGATCTCGCTGCTGCGGGACGCCTACCAGCGCCGCGACAAGGTCGCCGTGATCACCGTGCGCGGGACTGCCGCGGAACTCGTGCTGCCGCCGACCTCGTCGGTGGACGTGGCGGTGCGTCGACTCCGGTCGCTGCGCACCGGCGGCAGGACCCCGCTCGCCCAGGGCTTCCTGAAGGCGCGTGAGGTGGTGCTCCGCGAGAAGGTCCGGGACCCGCAGCGTCGCGCGATGGTCGTCGCGCTGACCGATGGACGGGCCACCGGCGGAACCGATCCGGTGCACCGCGCCCGGGTCGCCGCGGGCCTGCTGGCCGACACGTCCGTGGCCTCGGTGGTCGTCGACTGCGAGTCCGGCATGGTCCGGCTCGGCCTGGCACGCGAGCTGGCCACCGCCATGCGCGGCGCGTACGTCCGGATCGACGAGCTGTCCGCGGAGCGGGTCGCGGGCGTGGTCCGGGCCGGCGCCGCGGCATTCGCGGCCTAGATCGTCAACGCGCCAGAGAAGGAGTTGCACTGTGCCCAAGGGAGTTCCGCTTCCCGAGTCCGTCCCCGACGACGGTTTGACCACCCGCCAGCGTCGCAATGCACCGGTCCTCGCCGTGCACACCGGCGCGGGAAAGGGGAAGTCGACGGCCGCGTTCGGAATGGCGTTGCGCGCCTGGAACCAGGGCTTCGACATCGGGGTGTTCCAGTTCGTCAAGTCCGCCAAGTGGAAGGTCGGCGAGGAATCGGCGTTCCGCGCGCTCGGTGAGCTGCACCAGTCCACCGGAGTCGGCGGGCCCGTGCAGTGGCACAAGATGGGCGAGGGCTGGTCCTGGACCCGCAAGAAGGGCGACGACGAGGATCACGCGCGGGTCGCCCTGGACGGGTGGCGCGAGGTGGCCCGTCGAATCGCCAACGAGGAACACAAGTTCTACGTGCTCGACGAGTTCACCTACCCGCTCAAGTGGGGCTGGGTCGACGTCGACGAGGTGGTGCAGACACTGCGCGAGCGGCCCGGCAACCAGCACGTGGTGATCACCGGTCGCGACGCCCCGCAGGCCCTGATCGAGGCCGCCGACCTGGTCACCGAGATGACCAAGGTCAAGCACCCGATGGACGCCGGACGCAAGGGGCAGCGGGGCATCGAGTGGTGATGGAGCCGAGCGGAGCGACGAGGAATGTGACAGCGGGGTCGGTTCCTGCGGTGGTCGTCGCCGCGCCCGCCTCGGGTAGCGGAAAGACCACGGTCGCAACGGGTCTGATCGGCGCCCTGCGGGCGGCGGGCGACGCGGTGGCGCCGTTCAAGGTCGGCCCGGACTACATCGACCCGGGCTACCACGGCCTCGCCGCCGGCCGCGTCGGCCGCAACCTCGACCCCGTCCTGGTCGGCGCCGAGCGGATCGGGCCCCTGTTCCGGCACGGCTCCGCGGGCTGCGACATCGCCGTTGTCGAGGGCGTGATGGGCCTGTTCGACGGCAAGATCGCGGACCCGGCGCCCGACGGCGCGGCGGAGGGCTCCACGGCTCAGGTCGCGGGCCTGCTCGGTGCCCCGGTGGTTCTCGTCGTCGACGCCCGCGGCCACAGCCAGTCCCTCGCCGCGGTCCTGCACGGTTTCGCGACCTTCGACTCCGGTGTCCGGATCGGCGGGGTGATCCTCAACCGGGTCGGCAGTGCGCGGCACGAGCAGGTGCTGCGGCAGGCCTGCGACCGGGTCGGTGTCCCGGTGCTCGGTGTGGTGCCGCGGCTCGCGGAACTGTCCGTCCCGTCCCGGCATCTCGGCCTGATCACCGCCGTCGAACACGGCGGCGCCGCGACCGCGGCGGTGGACGCGATGACCGAGCTGATCGCGACCCACGTCGACCTGGGCGCGGTGCGCTCGCTGGCCCGCTCGGCGGTGACCGCGCCGGCCTGGGACCCGCGGGCCGAGGTGGGCGAGCCGGTACCGGGCGCCCCGGTGGTCGCGGTCGCGGGCGGGGCGGCGTTCACCTTCGGCTACGCCGAGCACCGCGAACTGCTCGAGGCCGCGGGTGCGCGGGTGCACGTGTTCGATCCGGCTGTCGATCAGTTGCCCGAGGGCGTCGCGGCGCTGGTGCTGCCCGGCGGCTTCCCCGAGGAGCACGCCGCGGACCTGGCAGCGAACACGGCGCTGCTGACGACGGTGCGGGAGCTCGCGCGGCGCGGGATGCCGATTCACGCGGAATGCGCGGGCCTGCTGTACCTCTCGCGGCGGCTGGACGGGCATCCGATGGCGGGGGTGATCGGCGTCGACGCATCCTTCGGCGGCGCGCTGACCCTGGGCTACCGGGAGGCGGTCGCGCTGGGGGAGTCGGTGCTGTTCGAACCCGGCCAGCGGGTGGTCGGCCACGAGTTCCACCGCACCAGCCTCGCGGCCACCGCGGTGGACGGCTGGTCGCCCGCGTGGGGCTGGAGAGCGGCGGGCGCATCGGCGCGCGAGGGGTTCGCGGGCGGCGGCGTGCACGCGTCGTACCTGCACACGCATCCCGCGGGCAGTCCGTCGTCGGTTCGACGTTTTGTCGGTGCGGCAAGGGAATTCGAGGTGCGCAGTGGATAGCCCGGGGCGCGGTGACCTGGTGGTCGGCATCGGCCTGCGGGACGGCGTCGGTCCGGACGCGGTGCTGGACGCGATCAGTGCCGTCGTCGACGACCCTGCCGATCTGCACGCGCTGGCGACGCTCGAACGCAAGGCGACCGAGTCGTCCGTCGCGATCGCCGCAGCCGAACTCGGTGTGCCGGTGCTCGGCTTCACCGCCGACGAGCTCGCGGCGGTCGAGGTGCCGACGCCGTCCGGTCGGGTCGCCGCGGAGGTCGGCACCCCGAGCGTGGCCGAGGCCGCCGCGGTGCTCGGCGCGGGCGGCGGTGACCTGCTGGTGCGCAAGCGCGCCCGCAATGGCGTGACGGTCGCGCTCGCCCGTACTGTTTGGTAGTCCGAAGACCTGAAGGAGAGCGCAGTGCCAGCAGCGGCCGGAGACGAGACGAACTACCTCGTCGGCCTGAACCTGACCGACCGCCGGGTCGTCGTGGTGGGCGGTGGGACCGTCGCGCAGCGTCGCCTCGGCCTGATCGTCGCGTCCGGGGCGAAGGTGCACGTGATCGCCCGCACCGTCACACCCGCGGTCGAAGCGATGGTGACCGGCGGCCAGATCACCGCCGAACTGCGCGACTACACCGACGGCGACCTCGACGGCGCCTGGTACGCCATCGCCTGCACCGACGAGCCGGACACGAACGCGGCCGTGGTCGCGGAGGCGGAGCGCAACCGGATCTTCTGCGTGCGCGCCGACAGCGCCCGTCAGGGCACCGCCGTCACGCCGGCCAGCGCCTCCTTCGACGGGCTGGAGGTCGGCGTGCTCGCCGGCGGCCAGCACCGCCGCTCGGCCGCGGTGCGGACCGCGATCGTCGAGGCGCTGCAGTCCGGCACCCTCACCGACGAGGAGCCGCACGCTCCCGGCGTCGCGCTCGTCGGCGGCGGACCCGGTGACCCCGATCTGATAACCGTCCGCGGCCGCCGGCTGCTCTCCCGCGCCGACGTCGTGGTCGCGGACCACCTCGCGCCGCAGGAGCTGCTGGCCGAACTCGCGCCGCACGTCGAGGTCATCGACGCGTCGAAGCTGCCGTACGGCCGGGCGATGGCGCAGCAGGCCATCAACGAGACGCTGATCGAGGGTGCGCGGGCCGGCAAGTTCGTGGTCCGGCTCAAGGGCGGCGACCCGTACGTGTTCGGGCGCGGCTTCGAGGAGGTCGAGGCCTGCGCGGCGGCCGGCGTCCCCGTGACGGTCGTGCCGGGCATCACCAGCGCCATCTCGGTGCCGTCGGCGGCAGGCATCCCGGTCACCCACCGCGGCGTCACGCACGAGTTCGTCGTCGTCAGCGGACACGTCGCGCCCGATCACCCCGACTCGCTGACCGACTGGTCGGCGCTGGCCCGGCTCCGGGGCACCCTGGTGCTGCTGATGGCGGTCGAGCGGATCGAGAAGTTCGCCGCCACCTTGATGGACGGCGGACGTCCCGCGGACACCCCGGTGACCGCGATCCAGGAGGGCACGACGCGCTCGCAGCGGGTGCTGCGCGCCGACCTCGCCACCATCGCGGCGCGCGTTCGCGAGGAGAACATCCGGCCGCCGGCGATCATCGTGATCGGACCGACCGCGGGGTTTGCTGTTGACGCTCGGTAACGTGGACTCCCGTGTCTGATTCCACCGCTGTGAAGTACCCGGTCACCACGCGGGCCTTCGGGCTCGCGATCATCGTGCTCAGTGGCCTGCAGTTGATGGTGGTGCTGGATGGAACCGTCGCCAACCTCGCCCTCGCCCGGCTGCAGTCCGACCTCGACCTGAGCGACAGCGGCCGCAACTGGGTGCTGACGTCGTACGCGTTGGCCTTCGGCGGCCTGATGCTGCTCGGCGGCCGGCTCGGGGACGTGTTCGGCCGCAAACGGATGTTCATCTCGGGCGTCGCGCTGTTCACGGTGTCCTCGCTGCTGTGCGGGTTGGCCGTCAACGAGGCCACCCTGGTCGCCGCCCGCGCCCTGCAGGGCGTCGGCGCCGCGGTCGCCTCGCCGACGGCCCTGGCCCTGGTCGCCACGACCTTCGCGCCCGGCCCGGTGCGCAACCAGGCGATCGCCATCTTCGCCGCGATGACCGGTGTCGGCTCCATCGCGGGGCTGGTGATCGGTGGCGCGCTGACCCAGGTGTCCTGGCGGTGGATCTTCCTGATCAACGTTCCCATCGGCCTGCTGATCGTCGCCCTGGCCGTGGTCGCCCTCGTCGAGACCGGCAGCGAGCGGATCCCGCTCGACGTGCCGGGGGCGATCCTGGCCACGGTCGGGTGCACGGCGATCGTGTTCGGGCTGTCCGAGGGGCCCGAACTCGGCTGGGGCAGCGCGGCCGTGATCGGTGCGCTGATCGGCGGAGTGCTGTTGCTGGGCGCGTTCCTGCTCGTCGAGCGCAACGCGAAGAACCCACTGCTGCCGCTGACGCTGTTCGAGAACCGGGACCGGGTGGCGACCATCCTCGCGATCTTCTTCGTCGGTGCGGTGATGTTCTCGGTGGCCGCGTTCGTCGCGCTGTTCGTCCAGGACGTGCTCGGCTACACGCCGTTGAAGGCGGGCCTGGCGTTCATCCCGTTCGCCTTCGGTCTCGGCGCGGCGGCCTTCGTCGCGTCCAAGCTGGCGGTCCGGATCCAGCCTCGGTGGCTGGTCGTCGCGGGCGCGGTGATCATGGTCGTCGGGCTGCTCTACGGCTCCACCTTCGACAGCTCCGCGACGTATCTCGGCAACCTGTTCGTTCCGGTGATCGGCATCGGATTCGGCGTCGGCCTGGCGGTGGTGCCGCTGCCGCTGTGCGCGATCGCAGGCGTCGGGCCGTCGGACATCGGTCCGCTCGCGGCGATCGCTCAGGTCGCGCAGACGCTCGGTGGCCCGCTCGGACTCGCGGTGATCGGGGCGATGGCGACCTCGCGGACGCTGTCCCTCGGCGGCGTGTCCGGCGCGGCGGCGGACATGAACCCGGCGCAGCTCGCCGCGCTCGGCGACGGCTACACCTTCGCCCTTGTCGGCTGCGCGGTGGCGGCGGCGCTGGCCGCGATCACGGCGCTGTTCATCCGGCTCAGCCCCGAGCAGGTCGCGCAGGCGCAGGAGGCGGAGAAGGCCGCGCAGCAGTCCTGACCGGCCGCGGGCGACCCGGACAATTCGCTCGCCAAGGGGCGGCGGCGTCGGTAGCGTCGGCTCGGTGCTCCTGACACTCACCGCCACCGCGACGGGCGACTTTCCCGATGCCTCCGATCTGGGCTACCTGCTCCACAAGCATCCCGATCGGGTCCAGGCCTTCGACCTCTCCGTGGGGACCGCGACGGTGTTCTACCCGGAGTCCACGCCGGCGCGCTGCACGGTCGCGATGACGCTGGATGTCGATCCCGTCGAGTTGGCGCGCAGCAAGTTTCGCCGCGGGGCGGACGGGTTCGCGCTGGGGCAGTACGTGAACGACCGCCCCTACGCGAGGTCGTCGATGCTCGCGGTGGCGATCGCGCGGGTGTTCAAGTCCGCCCTCGCCGGGACGCTCGCCTCGCGTCCCGAACTGCCGCTCACGGCGTTGCCGCTGCGCGTCACCGTTCCGGCGGCGCCGGCGCGCGGCGGCCGCGACCTGCCCGGCCGGCTGTTCGGGCCGCTCGGCTGGGAGGTCACCGCGGATCCGGTGGCGCTGGACGAGTCGATCCCGCAGTGGGGCGACTCGGCGTACGTGAGCCTGACGCTCACCGGCACGCTGCCCGTGTCCGCCGCGCTGCGGCACCTGTACGTCCTGCTGCCGGTCCTCGACGACGTCAAGCACTACTGGGTCGGCGAGGACGAGGCCGACAAGTTGGTCAGGGCGGCGGGGGACTGGCTCGGCGGCCACCCGGAATCCGGGTTGATCACCTCGAGGTACCTCGCGCACCGCCGCGAACTGGTCGCGTCGGTCGTCGAACGGCTGGACGACGGGGCCACCGGGGAGCCGGACGAACCCACGGTGACCAATGTGGGCCTCGCGCAGCTGCGTCAGGACGCGGTGCTCGCCGCCCTCGAGAACCTCGGCGTGGCAAGGGTCGTCGACGTCGGTTGTGGCGAAGGCAAACTGCTGCGCGAACTGCTCGCGCGTCCGGCCTTCACCCGGATCGTGGGCGTCGACGTCAGCGACGCGGCGCTGCGCAAGGCGGAACGCCGGCTCGGGCTGGGCGAGCTGCCCGACCGTCAGCGGGACCGGATCGCGGTGCTGCAGTCGTCGGCCACCTACCGCGATCGGCGCCTGCACGGGTTCGACGCGGTGGTGCTGATGGAGGTCGTCGAGCACGTCGACCGGTCCCGGCTGCCGGCCCTGGTGCGGTCGGTGTTCGCCGACATGAAACCGAGGGTGGTGCTGGTGACCACCCCCAACGCCGAGTACAACGTGCTGTACCCGAACCTCGAACCGGGTGCATTCCGGCACCCGGATCACCGATTCGAGTTCACCCGAACGCAATTCGCGTCCTGGGCCGGTGAGATCACCTCGGAACACGGCTACGACGTCAGTTTCAGCGGGATCGGAGAGTTCGACGCCACCCACGGCGCGCCGACCCAGATGGCCGTGTTCACCCGACAGGAAGTTGCCGCATGAGTGTCCTCGAGATTCCCGAGCCGTCGCTGGTCGTGCTCGTCGGCATCAGCGGGTCCGGCAAGTCGACCTTCGCGGCCGAGCACTTCGGTCCCTACGAGGTGATCTCCAGTGACCACTGCCGCGGTCTGGTCAGCGACGACCCGAACTCGCAGGCGTCCACCGCCGACGCGTTCGAGGTGCTCGAGTTCATCGCGTCGAAGCGTCTGCGCGGGGGCCGGCTCACCGTCGTCGACGCGACCAGCGTCCAGCCCGCCGCCCGCAGGAAGCTGATCGAACTGGCGCGCGGTCAGGACCTGCTGCCGGTCGCGATCGTGCTGAACGTGCCGGAAGCGGTGTGCGCCGAGCGCACCGCCGCCCGCGGGGACCGGGCGTTCGACCGTGCGGTGCTGCGGCGGCAGCACCAGCAGCTCACCCGGTCGCTGCGCGGGCTCGCCCGCGAGGGCTTCCGTACCGTGCACGTCCTCGACGGCGTCGATGCGGTCGCGTCCGCACGCATCGTCCGTGCGCCGCTGCGCAGCGACCGTCGCGCGCTGCCAGGACCGTTCGACGTGATCGGCGACATTCACGGTTGCCGCAGCGAGCTCGAAACACTCTTGGGCGCTCTGGGATACGAGGTGCTTCGGGACGAGCACGGCCGAGCGGTGGATGCGGTTCCGCCGAACGGGCGTACCGCGGTGTTCGTCGGCGACTACGTGGACCGGGGCCCGGACTCGCCGGGGGTGCTGCGCCTGGTGATGGGCATGGTCGCGGCGGGACACGCGCTCGCGGTGCCCGGCAACCACGAGAACAAGCTGGTGAAAGCGCTGCGCGGCAGGAAGGTCAGCCTCACGCACGGGCTCGAGGGCACGCTCGACCAGCTGGCCGGCGAGTCCGAGGAGTTCCGCACGCGGGTCGCGGAGTTCTGCGACGGGCTGGTAGCGCACCTCGTGCTCGACGAGGGCCGTCTGGTCGTCGCGCACGCCGGGCTCAAGCAGGAGTACCACAACCGGGCCTCGGGGCGGGTGCGGAGCTTCGCGCTGTACGGCGAGACCACCGGCGAGACGGACGAATTCGGGCTCCCGGTCCGCTACCCGTGGGCCGAGGACTACCGGGGTGACGCGGTGGTGCTGTACGGGCACACCCCGGTGCCGGACGTGCGGTGGGTGGGCAACACCGCGTGCCTCGACACCGGCTGCGTCTTCGGTGGTGCGCTGTCGGCGATGCGGTACCCGGAGCGCGAGGTGGTCTCGGTGCCGGCGGAGCGGGAGTGGTACCCGCCGGCGAAACCGGTTCGCCTGTCCGGCACCGATCCGCTGGCCCTGGACATCGACGACGTCCTCGGTGTCGGCGGGGTCGACACCTCGCTGCACGGACGCGTGAGCGTGCGGCCGGAGAACGCGGCCGGCGCCCTCGAGGTGATGAGCCGCTGGGCGGTGGACCCGCAGTGGGTCAACTACCTACCGCCGACGATGGCGCCGTGCGCGGCGTCCACGCGCCCCGGTCTGCTCGAGCATCCCGCCGAGGCCTTCGCGGCGTACCGAAAGGCGAAGGTGGACACGGTGATCTGCGAGGAGAAGCACATGGGGTCGCGGGCGGTGGCGCTGGTGTGCCGGGACGCGTCCGTGGCCGCGCGGCGGTTCGGTGCCACGGACGGCCTGTCCGGCATCGTGTACACCCGCACCGGCCGGCGCATGTTCGACGCTGCGCAGACCGGACAACTGGTCCAGACGATGGGGACCGCGGTCGGCGCGGCCGGGGTCTGGGAGGAACTCGGGACCGACTGGGTGCTGCTCGACGCCGAGTTGCTGCCGTGGTCGGCGAAGTCGGAGTCCCTCCTGCGGTCGCAGTACGCCGCCGTGGGTGCGGCCGCGCGCGCGGACCTCGCCGGCCGGCGGTCGGTGCTCGAGGCGGCGGCGGAGCGCGGTCTCGACGTCGCGGATCTGGTCGAGCGAACGCGCGGCCGGGCGGACGACGTCGCGCGCTACGCCGACGCCTACCGGCGATACGTGTGGCCGACCGACGGTCTCGACGGGGTGCGGGTGGCGCCGTTCCAAGTGCTGGCGACCGAGGGCGCCGGCCACCGCGACCGCGATCACGGCTGGCACCTGGCCGTCGCGGATCGGCTGGTGGACGCGGCGCCTGAGCTCTTCACCACGACGCGTCGGATCGTCGTCGACCTGGCGTCGGCCGAGTCGGAGGCGGCGGGCGTCGCGTGGTGGGAGGAGCTGACGGCAGGCGGCGGCGAGGGCATGGTGGTCAAGCCGTTCGCCAACGGGTCGCACGCGGGTTCTCGACGCGCTCAGCCCGGCATCAAGGTGCGGGGCCGCGAATACCTGCGGCTGATCTACGGTCCGCACTACACCGAGAAGGAGAACCTCGACCGGCTGCGCAACAGGAGCCTGGGGCACAAGCAGTCGATGGCCCTGCGTGAGTACGCGCTGGGCATGGAGGCGGTCGACCGGTTGGTGAAGGCCGATCCGCTGTGGCGGATCCACCAGGCGGTGTTCGCGGTGCTGGCGCTCGAGTCTGAGCCGGTCGACCCCCGGTTGTAGGCGTCTGCGCCTAGGTCAGGATGACGAGCTCGGTGGGAGAGGCGATCTCGACGGTCAGGCCCGCCTTCGAGGCGACGCGGGCGACCCCCTTCACGTCCGTCGGCTCGGCGCGTGAGACGACCAGGGCGCGCGCGAGCAGGCCCTTGTGGTGCTTGTTGAAGTGGCTGACGACGGACCGGGTGCCGTCCGGCTTCTCGGTGAGGACGGTCGCGACGACCGCGCCGGGCACGGGGCCGAGCTGCTGGTACGTGCCCGAGCGCAGGTCCACCACCAGGCCGTCGGCCTCGGCCTCGAGCGCGGAGGTCAGTTCCGGTTTCCACAGCGCCGCGAGGGTGCCCATGCCCGGCAGCTTCGATCCGCCCGACAGTCGGTACGCCGGGATGGGGTCGCCCGCGCGCACCACCCCGAACAGGGCGGACCCGATCGCGAGCCGGGTCAGGGCCTTCGCCTTCTGTGTGCGGGTGAAGGACCTCGCGTCCAGGGCGTCGAACAGGACGCCGGTGTAGCGGTCGAGCGCCGGTCGGGTGGGGGAGGTCCACAGCGCGGCGTTGCGGGCGATCTCGTCGGCCTGCCCGGCGCTGAGCCCGAGGGCCGCGCTGGAGGCCTCCTCGTCGGCGGCCAGCTCGACGAGCGTGTTCACCAGCAGCTCGCGGGTCGCGGTGAGCTTGGGCAGCGCCAGCTCACCGAGGTCGAGCGGGGCGCCCTTGCCGCCGTCGGACTTGGTCTCGGAAGGGGGCAGCAGTACCAGCACGGGCGCCAACCGTACCGGGCGCGACGGTCGCACGGTTGGGCGCATCGAAACGGGTCCGGCCCCCGCTCACGAGAAGCGGAGGCCGGACCGGGTGTGCGGGGGTCAGCCGCGGAAGGTCACCGGGGTCTTGGTGTCCTGGGTGCGGTCGGGGGAGCCGTGGGCGGCGACCGTGTAGATCGAGCAGGTGTTCTTCAGGCAGTCGGAGCTGCCGGCGACGGCGGCGACGTCGATGTTCGCGGTCCAGGCGCCGTTGACGATGTCGGCGGCCTTGAGCCACTTGGTGGTCATCCACGCGGTGGAGTCCGTCGCCGAGTACTTGCTGTCCTGGATGAGACCGACGTAGAGGCCGGAACCGGCTCCGGAGAATCCGGCACCCGAGACGGTGATGGTCTCGCCGGCGGCGGCGATGTCCGTCTTCTTGGACACCGTGACCTTCGGACCGGCCGGCTCCACGGGCCCCGGCCCCTGGGGGTCGGTGCCCTCGCTGCCCGGGAAGAGTCCGCCGAGCGACCCGGTGTCGAGGCCGGCGAGCAGGTCGGTGTTGATGCCCTGGAGGGCCGGCAGCTCGGTGCCGATGCTGGCCGTCGAACCGAGGTCGAGCTTCAACGGGGTTGCCGCCGTGGCGATGCCGACCGGCAGCGCGGAGACGAGTGCGACGGCGGCCGCCGCGACGGCGACCTTGTGGAACGTGCGCATGATTCTTCTTTCGTGAGTGGGGGTTAACGATGAAGTGGCTCCGGATTCCGGATTAGAACTTAGGTAAAGCTAGCCTAAATTTGCAACCCCTACGTTTTGCGTCGACGCATCGCGGTGGTCGTCGCGACCGCGATCGCGGCGCCGAGACCGCCGCCGACCAGCAGCGGCAGGATCCAGCCGGCGGGCCCGTCCAGTGCACCGGAGAGGCTGCGGAGCGCCGTCGGAGTCGAACTCGAGGATCCGCCGTCGCCCGCGGCTGCGTCCTCGTTCGGGTCCACCGCGGCGTCCGGGTCGTCGCCGAAGCTCACCGGGGTCTTGGTGTCCTGACTGCGGTCGCTCGAGCCGTGCGCGGCGATCGTGTAGACCGAGCAGGTCTTCTTCGTGCAGTCCGAATCGCCCTTGACTGCAAGGACATCCGCTGTGGTGGACCAGGCGCCGTCCATGATCCGGTTCGGGGTGATGAACGCGGTGGTCATCCAGGCGCCCGCGTCCGTCGTCGAGAACTTGTCGTCCTGGATCAGGCCCACGTAGACGCCGGGGCCGGTGGCGGCGAAGCCGGTGCCCGAGATGGTGATCGTCTCGCCGTCGACCTTCAGCCCCCGCGACTTCGACAGCGTGACGGCGACCGCCTTCGCCGCGTCGCCGCCGGCCGCGCCCTTGGCCGGCGGCGCGGTGACCGTGCCCGGCGCGACACCGCCGACGAAGCTCACCGGCGTCCGCGAGTCCTGGCTGCGGTCACTCGACCCGTGTGCCGCGACCGTGTAGATCGAACAGGAGTTGCGGACGCAGTCGTATGCGCCCATCGCCGAGGGGAGTTCCGCGGTGATGGACCAGTTTCCGCCCGCGATGGCGTCCGGCTTCAGGAAGGCGGTGGTCATCCAGACCGAGGCGTCGGTGGAGGAGAAGACGTTGTCCTGGACCAGCCCGACGTACAGGCCCGGTGCCGCGCCGGAGAATCCGGCGCCCGAGATGGTCACCGTTTCACCGGCGGGATCGAGCTCGGCCGACTTCGACAGCGTCACCGACAGGCCGGGGTTGGACGCGATCGCCCCGCCGCCGGGGGCGCCGCCGCCCGCACCGCCACCGCCGGTATCGGTGCCGCCGTTCGTGCCGCCGGGGCCCGTGCCGGCCGGGGGTTCGGCCGGGGCCGGGGCGCCCGCGAACGTGATCCGCGTGACGGTGTCCTGGCCGCGATCGGGCGACCCGTGGGCGGCCAGGGTGTAGACCGCGCACGCATTGGCCATGCAGTCGCTGCCGGCGAACGCGGACGACACGTTGAGCGTCGTCGACCATGATCCGCCCGGCATGTCCGTCGGTTTCACGAACTTCGCATCCTGGAACACCGACGCGTCGGTGGTCGAGTACCGGCTCATCTGGGCGACGCCGATGTAGATGCCCGTACCCGAGGTGGAGAACCCGCGCCCGCTGACGGTGATCGTGTCACCGGCCGGGTTGAGGCCGCTGGTGCGATCCGCCGTGACCGCCGGCCCGTTGCCGGTCGGCGGCTGCGTCGTGGGCGGCGGCTTCGTGGTGGTGGTCGGCGCCGGTGGCGTGGTGGTGGTCGGCGCCGGGGGTTTGGTGGTAGTGGTGGCCGCGGGCTTCGTGGTCGTCGGCGCCGGTGGCTTGGTCGTGGTTGGCGCCGGCGGCTTCGTCGTGGTGGTCGGCGCCGGTGACTTGGTGGTTGTGGTCGTCGGCGCCGGGGTGGTCGTGGACGGCGCCGGGGGCGTCGTGGTGGTGGTCGGTGCCGGCGTGGTCGTCGGAACTGCCGCGGCGAACGTGACCGGGATCCGCGTGTCCTGCGAGCGGTCCGACGATCCGTGGGCGGCGACGGTGTAGATCGAGCAACTGCTCGCCGCGCAGTCGGACCCCGCGCCGACGGCCGTCACGTCGAGCGACGTCGACCACCGGCCTCCGGTGATCTGACCCGGTTGCACGAACACCGTCGAGATCCACGCGCTCGCGTCGGTGGGCGTGAACCGGCTGTCCTCGACGAGCCCGACGTAGATGCCCGGACCGTCGGTCTTGAACCCGGACCCCGAGACGGTGAGGGTCTCGCCGCCGGCGCGCAGGCCGGTCGTTCTCGATGCCGACGTCACGGGCGGGCCGTCGACGTCCGGGGCCGCGAAGGCGACCCCCGCCGAAGCCGACCACACCACGGCGACCGCCGCTGCCCCGAGGGCTGCACTGCTGAACGCGCGCATCCTTCTTCTTTCTGGTCACAGCCGCTCCGGTGGGGGCGGCAATCGGACGAACGCGACAGAGGTTAGCCTATGTTTAGCAAGGAGAGGCTAACCTGGGTTCGGATTTCGCACGGCCTCGCACGCTCGACCACTGCGCCCACGGTCGGCCTCGCAGGCTCGACCACTGCGCCCACGGTCGGCCTCGCAGGCTCGACCACTGCGCCCACGGTCGGCCTCGCAGGCTCGACCGACTAGGCTCCTGGGTTGTGATCACGCGCCTGTCTCAGCTGTTCCTCCGCACCCTCCGCGACGATCCGGCCGACGCCGAGGTCGCCAGCCACAAGCTGCTGGTTCGTGCCGGCTACGTCCGCCGCATCGCGCCGGGCGTCTACTCCTGGCTGCCGCTGGGCCTGCGGGTGCTGCGCGAGGTCGAGCGCGTGGTCCGTGAGGAGATGAATGCGATTGGCGCGCAGGAGATCCTGCTTCCCGCGCTGCTCCCGCGCGAGCCCTACGAGACGTCGAACCGGTGGACCGAGTACGGCGCCGGCCTGTTCCGCCTCAAGGACCGCAAGGGCAACGACTACATGCTCGGCCCCACCCACGAGGAGCTGTTCGCCCTCACCGTGAAGGGCGAGTACAACTCGTACAAGGACTTCCCGGTCACCCTGTACCAGGTGCAGACCAAGTACCGCGACGAGGAGCGGCCGCGCGCCGGCATCCTGCGCGGACGCGAGTTCGTGATGAAGGATTCGTACTCCTTCGACCTGACCGACGAGGGCCTGGCCGCCTCCTACCGGGCGCACCGCGACGCCTACGAGCGCATCCTCGCGCGGCTCGGCGTCAAGTACGTCATCGTCTCCGCGACGTCCGGCGCGATGGGCGGCAGCGCCTCGGAGGAGTTCCTGGCCGAGTCCGAGATCGGCGAGGACACCTACGTTCGCTGCCTCGAGTCGGGTTACGCCGCAAACGTCGAAGCGGTCAAGACGCTGGCTCCCGCCGCGCTGCCGATCGAGGGACAGCCCGAGGCGACGGTCTACGACACCCCGGACACCCCGACCATCGACTCGCTGGTCGGCTGGGCGAACGCCACCGGCGTCGCCGAGAAGATCGGACGCACCGTGACCGGGGCCGACACCCTGAAGAACATCGTGGTCAAGACCCGTGTGCCGGGCGGCGAGTGGGAGCTCCTCGGTATCGGCATCCCCGGTGACCGGGAGGTGGACGAGAAGCGCCTCGAGGCGGCGCTCGAGCCCGCCGAGTACGTGCTCATCACCGAGACCGACTTCAAGAACAACCCGTTCCTCGTCAAGGGCTACATCGGCCCGAAGGCGCTGCAGGCCAACGGCGTTCGCTACCTCGTCGACCCGCGCGTGGTCGAGGGCACCAGCTGGATCACCGGCGCCGACGAGGAGGGCAAGCACGTCGTCGGACTGGTCGCCGGCCGCGACTTCACCCCGGACGGCACCATCGAGGCCGCCGAGGTGCGTGACGGCGACCCCTCGCCCGACGGCGCGGGCCCGCTTGTCGCCGCCCGCGGCATCGAGGTGGGCCACGTGTTCCAGCTCGGCCGCAAGTACACCGACGCCTTCTCGGTCGACGTGCTCGGCGAGAACGGCAAGCCGGTCCGCCCGACCATGGGCTCCTACGGCATCGGCGTCTCGCGGCTGGTCGCGGTCATCGCCGAGCAGCAGCACGACGACAAGGGCCTGCGCTGGCCCGCCGAGGTCGCGCCCGCCAACGTGCACCTGGTGATCGCGAACAAGGACGAGACCGCCCGTGAGGGCGCCGAGGGTCTCGCCGCGGAGCTCGATCGCGCCGGACTGTCGGTGATCCTCGACGACCGCAAGGCCTCGCCCGGCGTGAAGTTCAAGGACTCCGAACTGCTCGGTGTCCCGCTGGTCGTCGTCGTCGGCCGCGGCTGGGCCGAGGGCAAGGTGGAGCTGCGGGGCCGGTTCACCGGTGAGTCCCGCGAGGTGTCCGCGGACAGCGCGCTCGCCGAGGTGCTGGCGGCCGTCCGCGGCTGATCCGCTCGCCGTCGCGGGGTGGCCAGGCCCACGAACCGACGCCTAGCTCCCCGCGATGCGTCGGTCGTAGGCCTGCCGGTCCACACCGACGTCGAGGAAGACCCGGTCCAGCCCGACGCCCCGGCGGAGAACTCGAGCCACGGGCCTCGGGAACAGTTGCCACAGTGCGCTTCCCGCGGACAGTCGGCCCGGGACCACCGCGTGCCGGCGGCCCCGCCGCAGCACCGTCACCACGGTTGCCGCGACCTGCTCCGGCGGGATCGGCCGGGTGAACGGTCCGGGTGCGGTCCCGGCGATCAGCTCGGTGTCGGTGAACGAGGGCAACACCGTCGACACCCGCACCCCGCGGTCGGCGAGTTCGGCATCGAGCGCCTCGCCGAATCCGACGACCGCGAACTTGGTGCCGCTGTAGACGGCCATTCCGGGCGCCGGCATGCGGCCGGCGATCGACGCGACGTTGACGATGCGTCCGCCCCCTCCGGTGACCATGCGGCGCGCCGCGGCGAGGGCACCGTTCATCACGCCGACGACGTTGACGTCGACGGCCCGGCGGATCACCGCGGCATCCTGGTCGAGGACCGGACCGATCGGCATGATGCCGGCGTTGTTCACCCACACCGTCATCGGGCCGAGCCGCGTCTGCACCTCGTCGAGGAATGCGTCGACCGACGCCGGGTCGGTGACGTCGAGGTGGGCAGCGACGATTCCGAGGTCGGCGGCGGTGGCCGCGGCCCGTTCGGCGTCGACATCGCCGATCGCGACCCGGGCCCCCGCCGCCCGCAACGCCCGCGCGGTGGCCAGCCCGATGCCGCGGGCACCTCCGGTCACCACGGCCACCCGGCCGGCCAACTCGATTCCCCTCATGTGTGGCTCTCCCTCAGCTCGTCGATGGTCTGGCGCAGTACCTTCCCGGACGATCCGCGCGGCAGCGCATCCACGAACACGATGTCGCGGGGCATCCGGGACCGGGGCAACTCGGTCGCGACGTGCGCGCGAACGGCATCCTCGTCGAGGTCGCGACCGGTGCCCGGTCCTCGCACGACGTAGGCGCGCAGTCTCCGCCCGAACTCGGCGTCCTCCACCGGTGTCACCACGGCGTCCGCGATCGCAGGGTGCGTGAGCAGCGTCATCTCCAGTTCCTCGGGGAAGACGTTCTCGCCGCCCGAGACGATCATCGAGTCGGAGCGGCCCGCGACGAACAGTCGGCCGCTGCCGTCCATGTGCCCCCGATCGCCGGTGTCGAGAAACCGTCGACACTGCTGCGCGCGGTGCCGTCGGTGTACGCGTCGATCTGTCCGGGAGTGCGCACCAGGATCCGGCCCTCCGTGCCCGCTTCAATTGCGTGCCCCCGCTCGTCCGCGATGCGGACCGTGCTGCCCAGCGGTGGGCGACCCGCGCAGTCCGGGGCGACGGCGAGGTCGTCGGGTGTCGCGATGCTGATGTACGCCGCCTCGGTCGACCCGTAGAGGTTGTGCAGCACCGGGCCGAACGTCGCCGTGACTTCCGCAACCAGGGCGGGTTCCAGGCGTGCGCCGCCGCTGGCCACGATCCGCACCGCGGACAGGTCCGCCGACCGCACCTGCTCGCCCAGGGCGAGCACCCGGCGAAGCATGGTCGGCACCGCGACGAAGGTGGAGCAGCCGAGGCGTTCGAGGTCGGTCACTGCCCGGGCCGCGTCGAAGCGGCGGTGCAGGACGAGGGTCGACCCGAGGCAGAGGGTGAGCACCGCGACGAGCAGGCCCCAGCCGTGGAACACGGGCGCCGACAACAGGACTCGTTCGCCACCGCGCAACGGGATCCGCTCGAGCAGCCCCGCCGTCAGCAGCAGGGTCCGCGGTTCGCCGCGCGGCGCACCCTTGGGAATCCCGCTGGTGCCGCTGGTCAGGATCACCAGCGACGCCGGCCGTGCGGGCCGGGGCGGCACGGTATCGGCGCCGCGCGCGACTAGGTGGTCGAGGGCGTCCGCCGGCGGTGTGTTCTCGTACCAGGCGCACCACCGCGGGCCGGTGAACACCGCGGCCGCGGCCGCGAACTCCTCGTCGTAGACCAGCGCGTCGAGCCGTTCCCGTGCGGCCACCGCGGCGACCTGCCGGGGACCGAAGTCCGCGCCCAGCAGCACGACCCGCGCGCCCGCGGCGGCTGCGGCGCAGAGTGTGACCAGGGCATCGGCGTGGTTGCGGCACAGGATCCCGACACTGGGCGTGGCCCCGTCCGCACCGGCGAGTTCGGTACGCAGCGCGTTGGCCAGTCGCCTTGTCCGAAGATCGAATTCGTCGAATCCGAGTTCGCCGCGATCGTCGATGACGGCCGTACCGGAGTGCACCGCCGCGCAGTACCCGGGCAGGCCGCCGAACGGTCCGAGGCGGGCCACGGCGCGGGCGCCGGCGGCGAACGCGCGTGGGTTGTGCGGCGCCATACCCGCTCTCCGGAGAATCCGGGCCGCCGCGAATTCGTTGCGTGCCCGGCTGATCAGCGGTGGGAGGTTCATCGTCGTCCTCGCGATCGGTGCGGCAGCGCCAGGCGCACTCGCATGCCGAGGTTCGTCACGTGCAGCAGCAGGGCGCGGAAGCGGTCCGGGTAGGCGGTGGGTAGCCGCTGGGTGGTCACGGTCTGCGGTTCGGTGTAGCGGACGATGCCCGCGCGGCCGTGCCGGCGGCCGAGCCCGCTCGCGCGCATCCCGCCCATCGGCGCGTCGAGCGAGGCGATCGCGGACAGGTACCCGTCGTTGACGTTCACCGACCCCGCCACGATCCGGGACGCGATCAGCCTGCCTCGCTTCAGGTCCCGCGTCCACACACTCGCGCTCAGGCCGTACTCGCCCTCGTTGGCGGCGGCGACCGCCTCGTCGTCGCCGCGCACCCGGTACACGGCGACGACGGGACCGAAGGTCTCCTCCGCGTAGACGTCCATGTCCTCGGTGACGTCGGCGAGCACCGTCGGCTCGAAGAACAGGGGCCCGAGATCCGGTCGGGCACGCCCACCGGTGATCACCCTCGCGCCCTTGTCCACCGCGTCCTCTACGTGCCGCCGCGTCGCCTCGAGCTGTCTCGGTGAGGTGAGCGAACCCATGTCGAGGTCGTGGGAGTAGCCGGCGCCGAGCCGAAGTCGCCGGGTGCGTTCGGTCAGCGCCTCGACGAACTGCGGGTACACCCGCTCGTGCACATAGATCCGCTCGATGCCGATGCACATCTGGCCCGCGTTCGAGAAGCAGGCCTGGATCGCGCCGACCGCGGCGGCGTCGACGTCCGCGTCCGCGCACACGAGCATCGCGTTCTTGCCGCCCAGTTCCAGCGATGCGCCGATCAGCCGGTCCGCGCAGCGCCGCGCGATGTCGCGGCCGGTGGCCGTGGACCCGGTGAAGCACAGGTGGTCGACCGCGTCGACGACGGCCGGCCCGATGCGGTTGCCCGGTCCGGCCACCACCTGCCACACCTGCGGCGGAAT
This sequence comes from Rhodococcus sp. NPDC127527, assembly GCF_042672245.1. Taxonomy (NCBI): domain Bacteria; kingdom Bacillati; phylum Actinomycetota; class Actinomycetes; order Mycobacteriales; family Nocardiaceae; genus Rhodococcus; species Rhodococcus sp. NPDC127527. The sequence goes on along the minus strand of NZ_JBHXVP010000014.1, from coordinate 109,133 downwards.
ACCCGCTTCCACCGCGAGCTTTCGCGCCAGCAGCAGCGTCCACGGTGCCTGCGAGTCGGCCTTGCTCAGCACCGCGTTGCCGGCAACGAGGGCGGGGATCACGTCGCCGACCGCGAGGAACAGCGGGTAGTTCCACGGCGCGATCACCCCGACCACTCCCTTCGGGCGGTGGCCGACGTGCGTGCGCACCACGCCGGGCATCGCGCTGCGGGCGCGCCTCCCGCGCAGGTGGCGTTCGCCGGTCCGCCCGTAGTACTCGGCGACCGAGATGACGCCCTGCACCTCGATGGCCGCATGTACGCGGGCCTTGCCGGTCTCCCACTGCATGACGTCGCAGAGCTGGTCGTGGTGGTCGAGCAGGGCGCGACCGAAACGCCGAACCGCGCGGGCGCGATCGCAGACCGGGGTCTCTGCCCACCCGGTCTGGGCCTCGCGCGCGGTCGATGCCGCAGTCGCGACCGTCTCCGGCGTCGCCTGCGGCACGCCGGGAAGCGCGGCGCCGGTGAACGGGGCCCGCGCGCGGTGCACGTCGGGGGAGGACGGCAGCTGCGCGCGCAGTTCGGCGATCAGGTCCGGGCCGACGGTCGGTGGGTACTCGGGCGGGGAGGGATCGTCGACGCAGGTGGCGTCGCGGGAGGTCGAAGTCATGGAGTCCTCGTTCGGGAGGGTGCGAGCACGGAGGCATCGGCTCGTGGGTCGCCGGAGTGACCGTGCGCTCGGTAGAGGGTGGCGTGGCGCCGGAGCGTGGTCGTTCAGGGTGGGGTGGTCGTCACCAGACGAGACGCACGAGGTAACGCTCGGCGTACCGGCGCACCGCCTCGGAGTCCGAGAGATCCAACTGCCCTTGCGGATTGAGCATCAACGAGATCGCGATTCGAAGCAGGATCTCCGACACTGCCTGCAGGTCCTCGTCCGGCATCGTGACACCGCTGCGCCGCAGCGAACCCGCGATCTGGGCGCTCGCCTCCGTGATCGGCGCACCGTCGGTCCGGGTGGTGAGTCCGAGGATCATTTCCGGTTCGGACTCGAGGATCCGGCCCGCGAGCGGCCAGTCCTGGGCGAGCCGGACTCCACGGGTGAAGCACTCGACGACGGCGCCGTGCGGATCCAGGTCCGCGGCGACCCGGTCCAGTTCCGCGAAGAACAGCGCCGACTCGCGGAGGAAGAGGGTCTCGACCAGTGCGTCCTTGTTGGGAAAGCGCCGGTACAGCGTGCTGCGACTGATGCCGGCACGACGTGCGATGTCGTCCATGTTCGTGCGTCGGATCCCGTAGCGCTCGAACTCGTCGCGGGCAGCGTCGAGCATCGCGGTCTCCGGTGACGCGGACGTCGCGGTGCGCTCGGCTGGTGTGGGCATTACAGGCAGCATATCGGTCGTCGGCTCGCACGTCGGTATCCGCCTACAGCGCGCGAAGTCGCACCGGCAGGCGGTCCTTCGGCACCGGAAGGGTGGAATTGTCGAGCTCCCACCGGTAGTCCTCCGGTACCGACCACTCGTACCTCAGCAGCATGTTGTGCATGATCGTCTTGACCTCCATCTGCGCGAAGTACAGGCCGATGCACTTGTGGACGCCGCCGCCGAAGGGCATCCACGCGTAGCGGTGGATCTTGTCCTCGGCGCGTTCCTTGGTGAACCGATCGGGGTCGAATCGCTCGGGATCGGTCCACAGCGCCGGATTGTGGTGGTTGACCAAGCTGATCGCGGCGACGTACGTGCCCTCGGGGATGTGGTGCCCGCAGATCTCGGTGTCTTTGATCGCCCGCCGCGGCAGACCGGGCACCGGGGAGTTCAGCCGCAGCGACTCCTTCATGATGCGGTCGAGGACCGTGAACTCGTCGAGGGTGTCGTACGAGATTTCCGGTGGCAGCCCGCGTGACTGCCCGCGGGCCTTGTCCTGCCACTCGGGGTGCCTGGCCATGTAGTACGCCATGGTGGTCAGCGTGATGGTCGACGTGTCGTGGGCGGCCATCAGCACGAAGATCATGTGGTTGACCACGTCTTCGTCGGTGAAGGTGTGGCCCTCCTCGTCCTGGGCGTGACAGAGCACGGAGAACAGGTCGGGTGTCTGGGTCGCGCGTTTGGCGGGCAGGTGCTCGTGGAAGAAGTCCTCGAGTGCCTTTCGTCCGGCGAGACCCCGCGCCCATCGCGTGCCGGGGATGTTCTTGCGGATGATCGACAGGCCGGCGTTCACGCAGTCGACGAACGCCTTGTTGATCCGGTCGGCCTCGGCGCGGGGTAGGTCCAGGCCGAGGAAGATCTCCAGGGCCAGGTCCAGGGTGAGCTGCTTGAACTCGTCGAGCAGGCGCACGTCGTCGCCTAGTGGCAGGTGGGCCACCCGGTCGGCGAGCATCGGCTGCATGTCCTGGAGGTAGCCCTTGAGGTGGGTGTTGGTGAAGGCCTGCTGCATGATCCGCCGGTGGTGGCGGTGCTCCTCGAAGTCCATCAGCATGATGCCGCGGCGGAAGAACGGGCCGATCAGGAAGCCCCACGCCGGTTCGTTGGCGAAGGCTTTGTCCCGGTTCATCGCGACGGCCTCGCAGCCGTCTGCGTTCAGCGGTATGACGAACTTGAGGCCGAACGAGTTGATGTAGGTGATGTCGCCGTATGCGGCACGGCGCCTGGCGACCATGCTGATCGGATCCCTGAAGAACCGGAGTACCTCGATCACACCGGGGTCGCCCGTTCCGTGGATCGGCTTCAGCCCACTGCCGGCGGGAACAGTGGCCAACTGCTTGTGACGCATGCGATCTCCTGGAAGTCGTCGTTCGGTGGATGGTCAGGCTGGGGCGTTGTGCAGTCGACGCGGATCGACGCCGACGCGGCGCCACGCGTCGCGCGCCCACGGCAGGTAGAGCGCCCCGAGGGGGAGGCGGTTGAACACCGGATCGAGTGCCCGCATCACCCTGGCGAAGCGCTGAAACCTCTTCTCCTTCTTTGCGTCCCACTCGAGCCCGCACACCTCGCGCATCTGCGGGGGGACGGTGCCGACGACGACGGTGCGGGTGAACGCATTCAGCGGTGCGGACAGCACCTTCCACGCGGGTGCGGGGATCCGGCGGGGGCCCGGGATGCCCTTGCGGATGTACCCGGTGGCGTAGACGATCGTCTTCGTCGGTACGAACCGGTCGAGCATGCCGTCCCAGTACTCGACGAACTCGGCGTAGGTCTGTGGTTGGCCGCGGTCGCTGACGCCGTAGAGCCGGTACCAGGCCTTGCTCTCCTCGAAGATCTGCTCCTTCTCCGCGTCCGACAGGCGACGGATGAAGGTGTCGGTGACGTAGAGGACCTGGTCGACGAAAGTTGCGTGCGCCCAGTAGAAGAGCTCGGGGTTGAGCGCGTGGTAGCGCGACCCGTCGGCGATGGTGCCCTTGATCGGCTTGTGGAAATCGCGGACGGTTCGGCCCCACGCGTGCGGGTCCTCGCTGTAGACGGTCTTCATGATCGGTGGCCCGCTGCGGCGGGCTCGGCCGAGGGTGTCGGAGAAGATCACCGAGTGGTCCTCGACGGCCTTGCCGAGTTGCTCGATGCAGTTCTCGGTGCCCGCGAGCCGCTGGAATCCGAGCAGTCCACGGACGTCGCCGTAGAACTTCCACACCAGCGAGTCCGGTCCGAGCGGTGGCACCGCGGCGGCCACCTCGTCGTCGACGGTGATCGGCACGGCCTCGCGGATGCCCTCGTCGAACCCGACGTGCGGGGCGGCGGGGTCGTGGGTCGTCTCGGGCACAGGCGTCATGAGTAGTCCTCCGGTCGTCACGCCCGGGTCGGGTTCCGGTGTGAACAATGGAACAAAACTGTGTCTCTGTTCCAGACAGTAGGCCGGGTGGGTGGCGTGCACAAGAGTCCGCGTCGATTTCCCTGCCCCGGGAGACGGCTCGGGACCCCTTCACGCGAAAGTTACTCGCTGGTAAGTTGAGGGTCGGTACTTCGACGAAAGGCGTGGCCGTGACGGAGCAAGCTGGATTGCTGTTCAACCCGAACACCTACGACCCTCGGGACTTCGACCCCGAGACCAGGAGGTTGCTGCGCGCGACCATCGACTGGTTCGAGAATCGTGGCAAGCAGCGACTGCTCCAGGACGACCTGGACGCGGTCTGGGTGTCGGACTTTCTCGAGTTCGTCAAGGACGAGAAGCTGTTCGCGACCTTCCAGACTCCCGCCGAGTTCGGCGACGGCGACCCGAACCGCCGCTGGGACGCCGCCCGCAACGCGGCCCTGAGCGAGATCTTCGGCTTCTACGGCCTCGCCTACTGGTACGCGTGGCAGGTCACCATCCTCGGGCTGGGCCCGATCTGGATGAGCGACAACGTCATTGCGAAGGAACGGGCCGCGCGCGAGCTGACCGACGGCGGGGTGATGGCGTTCGGGCTCTCCGAGCGCGAGCACGGCGCCGACGTCTACTCCACCGACATGCTCCTGACCCCTGCCGCGGAGGAGGGTGTCGCGTTCCGGGTGACGGGGGACAAGTACTACATCGGCAACGGCAATGTCGCGGGCATGGTCTCGGTCTTCGGCCGCCGCACCGACATCGAGGGTCCCGACGGCTACGTCTTCTTCGTCGCGGACAGCCGGCATCCGAACTACCAGCTGATCGACAACATCCTGCGCGGCCAGATGTACGTGAGCACCTTCCGCCTCGAGGACTACCCAGTCCGCGAGCAGGACATCCTGCACACCGGGGTGCAGGCGTTCGAGGCGGCACTGAACACCGTCAACGTCGGCAAGTTCAATCTGTGCACCGGTTCGATCGGCATCGCCGAGCACGCGTTCTACGAGGCGATCACGCACGCGCACAATCGGATTCTCTACGGCAACCCGGTCACGGACTTCACCCATGTGCGGGCGGCGTTCGTCGACGCCTACGCGCGCACGGTCGCGATGAAGCAGTTCGCCGCCCGCGCCGTCGACTACTTCCGCAGCGCCAGCCTCGACGACCGCCGCTACCTGCTCTTCAACCCGATGACCAAGGCGAAGGTCACCTCGGAGGGCGAGCGCGTCGTCGCGCTGCTGCACGACGTGATCGCGGCCAAGGGCTACGAGAAGAACACCTACTTCCGCGAGGCCGCCGGGATGATCGGCTGCCTCCCCAAGCTCGAGGGCACCGTCCACGTCAACGTCGGCCTGATCCTCAAGTTCCTGCCCAACTACCTCTTCAATCCCGCCGAGTACCCCGAGATCGGTACCCGGCTCGACGCGGCCGACGACGAGTTCTTCTGGAATCAGGGCCCGACCCGAGGGGCGGCGAAGGTTCAGTTCCACGACTGGACCAAGGTGTACGAACGGTTCGGCGACGTGCCGAACGTGGTCCGCTTCTACGAGCAGGCCACGGCGCTGAAGGAGCTGCTGTCCACCGCCGCGCCGGACACCGCGCAGCAGAAGGACCTCGACTTCATGCTCAACGTCGGTCACCTCTTCTCGCTCGTCGTGTACGGCCAGCTGATCCTCGAACAGGCCGAGATCACGGGCCTGGACCTCGATCTCGTCGACCAGATCTTCGACTTCCAGGTCCGCGACTTCTCCGGGTACGCGATTGCCCTGCACGGGAAGCCGTCCTCGACGGAGGCTCAGCAGGAGTGGGCGCTCGCGGCGGTGCGCAAGCCCGTGGTGGACGAGAAGCGGTTCGGCCGGGTGTGGGACCAGGTGGTCGCGTACGACGGCGCCTACGAGATGCGCCCGTAGCGGACGCCGGTCAGGTCCTCGGCGAGCGACCACAGCCGGTCCTGGTCCGCGCCGTCCCGGGCCCGGCGGGCGATGCCCGCCGGGCCGGGTGGCCCGGTCAGTTCGAGTAGTCCGCCGGGACCGTAGTAGTCGCCGCCGGCCACCGCCGGATCGGTCGCCGCACGCAGGGTCGGCAGCGCGCCTGCCGCCGGCTCCTGCACGAGCCTGGCCGTCAGCGCCCGCATCCTGGAGCTGATCCCGAGGCGGAGCAGTGCGTTCTGGTCGCGTAGCACCGCGGTGCGGCTGCCGCCGGGATGGCTGGCGACCGAGATCGACCCGGACCGCGCTGCGCGCAGGCGCCGGTCGAGGGCGAGCGCGAACATGACCTCGGCGAGCTTGGACTGGGCGTACGCCTTCGCGACCGTGAAGTGTGCTGCGAGTTGTGGGTCCGCGAATTGGATCCGGCCGAACCGGTGGGCGAGGCTGCCCACGGTGACGACCCGCCCGGACGGCGCGGACTCGACCAGGTCGAGCAGTAATCCGGTCAACGCGAAGTGCCCGAGGAAATTGGTGCCGAGGTTCGCCTCGAAGCCGTCGGCGGTGATCGTGCGCGGCGAGCGCATCAGGCCGGCGTTGTTGACCAGGACGTCCAGGCGATCGAATCGCTCGTGAGCCCGGGCCGCGGCGTCGCGGACCGACGCGAGGTCGGAGAGGTCGACGTGCAGGATCTCGATGCGCGCGCCGGGAAGGCTCGCGAGGAGATCCGCGCGGGCGCCCTCGGCCCGGGCCTGGTTGCGGCAGCCGAGCACGACGTCGGCGCCGAGGTGGGCGAGCGCGCGGGCGGTCTCGAGCCCGATTCCGGAGTTGGCGCCGGTCACCAGGGCGGTCCGGCCCGCCTGGTTCGGAGCCCGGTCGAGCGTCCAGGGGTTGCGCTCGGACCGACCGCGAATCACCGTGTCGCCCCGCGCGGCAGGCATTTCTGGACACCTTGATAAACAGGTGTCCAGAAATTAGTCTTCACGGCATCGGAACGAGGGTTCGCGCGGCGAGGAGACATTGATGAAGTTTGGCATCACGTTGTTCACGAGCGATCGGGGGATAACGCCCGCCGCCGCGGCCCGGGCCGCGGAGCGAACCGGATTCGACTCGTTCTACGTCCCGGAGCACACCCACATCCCGGTGCGTCGCGATGCCGCGCACCCGCAGACCGGGGACGAGTCCCTTCCCGACGACCGGTACATGCGCACCCTCGATCCGTGGGTGGCACTGGGTACCGCCGCGTCGGTGACCGAACGGATCGCCCTCGGGACCGCCGTGTCGCTGCCCGTCGAGCACGACCCGATCACGCTCGCGAAGACCATCGCCACGCTCGACCACCTCTCCGGCGGCCGGGTTGTCCTGGGTGTCGGCTACGGCTGGAATCTCGACGAGTTGACCGATCACGGCGTGCCGCCGGCCAAGCGCCGCACCATGCTGCGTGAGTACCTCGAGGGCATGGCAGCGCTGTGGTCACAGCAGGAGGCGGAGTACCACGGGGAGTTCCTCGACTTCGGCCCGAGCTGGGCGTGGCCCAAACCCGTTCAGCAGCCGCGAGTTCCGGTCATCGTCGGCGCGGCGGGCAACGAGAAGAACTTCAAGTGGATCGCGCGCTCCGCCGACGGGTGGATGACCACCCCGATCGAGCAGGACATCGACGACAACGTGCTGCTGCTGCGCAAGGCCTGGGCCGACGCCGGCCGGGAGGGTGCGCCGCGGATCGTGGTGCTCGACCGCAAGCCTGTGCCCGAGAAGCTGTCCCGCTGGGAGGACCTCGGCGTCACCGAGGTGGTGTACGGCCTGCCGGACAAGTCGGAGGCCGAGGTCGTGGCCTACCTCGAGCGGCTCGCGGGCAAGCTGGATCGAGAGCCGTTCGCGGGCTGACCCGTGGTGGCGGGTTCAGCCCAGCGCTTGGACCCGCCCCTGCCTGCGGGCCTTCGCCAGCCCGCGCCGCGCCAGGAATCCGTTGGCCAGCAGCAGGATCGTCTTGTTCGCGGGTGCACGGAACCCGGACTCCGTGTGCGGCGCGTACAACGCCCCGTTGTCGGTGACCTCGAGCCAGCCGGTGTTCTGGCGGGACTCGAGGCCGACGAGCTGGGCGCCGTAGGAGTGCGCGAGCAGCCCGGCCCGGCGACCGCCGAGGGGCACACCGGCGGGCACCCGTAGTCGCACGCCGGCGGCATCGGCCGATCTCACCCCGACCGGCACGATCACCGGGTACCGATCCGCGTCGCGGTAGGCGAGCAACAGGTGCGGCAACCTCGACGCCCGGTCGCCGGTCCGCACCGCGTGCACCCGCGGGCCGGTGCCCTTCTTCGGCGGCGTCTGCGGCGCGGCCGCACCGTCGGGCCGCGGCGCACCGAACACTTCGGGCTCACCCTCCGCGGTCGCCGAGGGCCAGGCGACGACCCGGGTCGCGGTCACCGTCACCAGCACCCGGTCCTCGTAGTACGCGCGCAGCCACCGGTCCCAGAAGGGGCCGCGCCGCGGCGCGCCCAGGTACGGCTCCGAGTGCTCGCCGATCTCGTCGAGCGTCGCGCGGTCCGGGTGTGGGTCGAATCGCGCCTCGCCCTGCACGAGGACGAACCGGGGGTCGGCGCAGTCACCCACCCCGTGCTCGCGTGCGTGGTAGGCCAGCGCGACCCGGGGATTGTCCTTGATGCGTTCGAGTTTGCGGCCGAAGCCGAGCGAGGTGGTGAAGCCGACGGTGCCGTGTTCGCGGTCGCGGAGCCCGATCGGCGACACCGTCGTCACGACCGCCCCGCCCGCCGGGGTGAGGCAGGCGAGACCGCAGGTGATGTCGCCGCCCAGGATGGCGTCCACGTCGTCCGACCAGGTCACCGGCATGGCCCGACCCTACCCGGGGCGCCGCTCCTGTGCGTGGTTGACGAGTGCAGGGACTCGTCAACCACGCACAGGCGGCGCAGCCGCCTGTCTAGCCCTTGGCGGCGGCGATCCCGGCCCGGCGACCGTAGAAGCTGCCGTCGCCCAAGGAGGTTCCCGAGGCGTAGCCGCCCGCGCAGACGCCCGCGGTGCAGCGGCCGGCGGCGAAGAGTCCGGGGATGGGCTCGCCGGAGACGTGCAGCACCTCGGAGTTGATCGTGGTCCGCAGGCCGCCGAGGGTGAAGCCGGCGGTGAAGTTGCGCAGGTCGAGCGCGGCGATCGGGGAGCCGATCGGCTTGCACCACTCGGACTTCTTGCCCAGAACCGGATCCTCGCCCCGCTCGGCGTGCCGGTTGTAGACCTCCACCGTCGACACCAGCGTGCCCTCCGGCAGGCCCATGTCCGACTCGAGTTCCTCGACCGTCTCGGCCACCCACTTGGGCTGGAAGCGGAAGAACGGAGTCGAACTGTCCGCCGCGCTGCCCTCCTCGTAGGCCGCCTCGTCGATGACGAGATAGGCCTGGTTGTCGTTGCGCAGCAACGTCTCCTGGCCGATCCGGCCCGGGTAGGTGTCCTCGTTGACGTACCGCTGACCGCGGGCGTTGACGAGGATGCCGCGGACCATGAGCTGTGGGTCGCCGAAGAATGCGACCTCGGTGGCGTCCATGTGCGCGAGGTCCGCGCCGATGGCCTGCGCCATCTGGATCGCCTTGCCGTCGTGCTCCTCGATCGAGGCGCCGGGCTTGCCGATCAGGCGCGGCGCGAAGGCCTGCACCATCTCCTTGTTGTAGGCGAAGCTGCCGGTGGCCAGCACGACGCCGGTGCGGGCGCGGACGGCGATCTCCTTGCCGTACTGCTTGGCGACGATGCCGACCACCCGATCGCCGTCGACGATCAGTCGCTGCACCCGCATGTCGTACTCGTGCCGCACCCCGAGCTTCTCCGCGGTCTCGACCAGCGGCTTCATCAGCATGAAGCCGCCGCCCTTCTCGCCGGTGCGCTTGCCGGTCATCTGGGGGACGTGCCCGCGCGGGGCGGGGGTGGCGACGGTGTTGAACGGGGCGGCGTTCTCGCCGCCCGAGTACATCAGGCCGTCGTCGAACGGGGTCTCCCAGCCGGGCTGGCCGTAGAAGCTCTCCTTGAACGGCACGCCGTTGTCCACGAGCCACTGGTAGTGCTCGACGCTGCCGTTGCAGTAGTCGGTGACCTTCTCCTCGTCGGCGCCGGGGCCGAGGGCCGCCATCATGAAGGCCTTCATGTTCTCGGGGGAGTCCTCGAACCCGAGCGCCTTCTGCAACGGGGTGCCCCCGCCCAGGTAGATGAAGCCGCCGGCGAGGGCGGCCGCGCCACCCCATCCGCTGGTGCGCTCGAGAACCAGCACGTCCGCGCCGGCTCGGGCCGCCTCGATCGCGGCGCTGACGCCCGCGATGCCGTAGCCGGCGACGACCACGTCGGCCTCGTGATGCCAGGTCTGCACCTGGTCGACGGACAGTGGGCGGATGTGGTTGGCCTCGGCCATGAATCGGTCCTTCTGCTCGGGGTTGTTGCCTTGGGTGCAGTATTTCGGTTTCGGCGTCAGCCGGAGGCCGAATCCGCCGACTCCGCCTCGGCCGCCTTCGCCGCGGCCCGGGCCGCCTTGCGACGGTCGGCCTTGACGGAGATGAGGGCGTTGTTCAGCCCGGTGGCCAGCGGCCAGCCGACGTAGTGGCACAGGAAGATCGCGGCCTCCTCGCACTGCTGCTCGGTGAGTTCCTCGTTCTGCAGCGCGGCGCCGAGTTGGATCTTCGCGACGTCGCCCTGACCCTGCGCCGTGATCGCGCCCAGCAGCAGCAGGCGCCGGTCGCGCAGGCTCAGGCCCGGCCGCGTCCAGATGTCGGCGAAGAGGTGGTCGGCGGTGACGGCGAAGAAGTCGCCGGGTACGTCCGCGGGCATCTCCCAGCCGTACACCTCGTTCATCATCGCGACGCCGCGCGACCGAGCCTCGGTCGGTTCGTTCCGATCGGTCATGTGTGCTCCTTCGTGAGTGATTCGGAGAGGGCGCCGGTACCGACGCCGAGGCCGGGGCCGAGGCCCGACAGTGCCCGGGTGGCCAGTGGAAGGTCGACGTCGAGTCGTTCGCCGAGGTCGAGGGCCAGGGACAGGTCCTTCTCGCCGAGGTTGCGGACGTGGCTGAGGATCGGGAACCAGCCGTCGGTCTCGGCGACCGGGGCCGTGGTCTCACGCAGCATGATCGCCCCGGCCCCGCCGGTGATCGCGTCGGTGTGCCGGACCACCTTGCCGAGGTCCCGGATGTCCAGGCCGGCCGCCTCGGCAAGCCGCTGCGCCTCGGTGGCCGCGGTGAACGAGATGAAGTGCAGCAGATTGCGAGCCAGCTTCATCCGCGTTCCCGCGCCGACCTCGCCGGCGTGGACCACCAGCTCCGCGAATCGGCCGAACGGTTCGCTGACCGCGGCGAAGGCCTCGGCGGAACCCCCGACCATGACCGCGAGGCGACCTTGCTGGGCACCCGGTGCGCCGCCGCTGATCGGGGCGTCGATCAGGTGGACGCCCGCCTCCGCGCAGGTGCGGGCGAGTTCCACGGCGGTGACGTCCGAGATCGTCGAGTGCACCGCGATCACCGTGCCCGCTCGCGCGGTGGACAGGATGCCGTCCGGGCCGGCCACGACGTCGCGCACCTGGGCGTCGTCGAGCACGGTCACCGAGATGACCGTGGCCTCGGCGGCGACCGCGGCGGGGGTGGCCGCGGCGCGGGCGCCTGCCGCGGTGAACGGTTCGGTGGCCTCGGTGCGGGCGTCGCAGACCACCAGGCCGCCGGGCCAGTCGAGCAGTCGCTTCGCCATCGGCGCACCCATGTTGCCGAGCCCGATGTAGCCGACCGTGACGTCGGTGGCGGCCGCGGTCATGAGCGGTACACCTGTCCGCCGTCGACGTTGAAGATCTGGCCGGTGACCCAGCTCGCCTCGTCGGAGAGCAGGAACAGACACATGCCGACCAGGTCGTCGGTGGTCCCCATGCGCTGCAGCGGAATTCGCTTCACGATGTCCTTGACGACGTTGCCCGGGGTGACGGTGCGGGTGGCCTCGGTGTCGATCGGGCCCGGCGCGATGGCGTTGATGCGGATGTTCGACCAGCCGAGCTCGGTGGCCAGCTGCTGGGTCAGGCTGTTGATGCCCGCCTTCGCCAGTCCGTAGTAGTTCGAGTACAACCAGGCCGCGGTGGAGGACTGGTTGACGATCGAGCCGCCGTTGGCGCGCATGTGCGGGACCACCGCCCGGCACACCTGCAGCGCGCCGTCCATGTTCACGCTCATGAACTTGCGGTAGTAGTCCCAGTCCACGGTGAGCAGCGAGTCGATCTTCATGCCGCCGTAGATGGCGGCGTTGTTGACCAGGTGCTCGATGCTGCCGAACTTCGCGATGGTGAAGTCGGCCAGGTCCTGCGTCGACGCGCCGTCCGCGACGTCGACCTCCTTGAACACCGCGGATCCGCCGTCGGCGACGATCTGCTTGGCCACGGTCTCGCCGAGTTCGCGGTTGAGGTCCGACACCACCACGTTCGCCCCCTCGGCGGCCAGCGCTCGGGCATACGCCTCTCCGATGCCCTGCGCGGCGCCGGTCACGATGGCGGTGCGTCCGTCGAAACGTCCCATGTGAAGTCCTGCTTTCGTTGTCGTGGAATGCATTACGCGGACGCGGGGGAGGCGACGAGCTTGGTTTCCAGGTATTCCTCGAAGCCGGCCACGCCCATCTCTCGACCGATCCCCGACTGCTTGTATCCGCCGAACGGTGCGTCGGCGGAGTACCAGACGCCGCCGTTGACGCTGAGCGTTCCGGTGCGAATGCCCGCGACCACACGATTCACTCGATCGGGGTCGGTACCCCAGACTGCGCCCGAGAGACCGTAGGGGGACTCGTTCGCGATCCGGATCGCGTCGTCGTCCCCGTCGTGCGGCAGGACGACCAGCACCGGGCCGAAGATCTCCTCCTGCGCGACCCGCGCCGAGTTGTCGAGTCCGGCGATCAGGGTCGGCTCGACGAAGTACCCGCGCTCGCGGTCCGCGGGTCGTCCACCGCCCGTGACGATGGTGCCGCCCTCCTCGACAGCGAGCTTCAGGTAGCCCTCGACGCGGTCACGCTGGCGAGCGGAGATCAGTGGTCCACAGACGGTTCCGGGCTTCGACGGGTCGCCTGCGCGGATGCCGGACATCGTCCGGGCGGTCGCGGCCACCGCCTCGTCGTACCGGGCGCGTGGCACCAGCAGCCGGGTGGTCAGCGCGCAGCCCTGGCCGGCGTGAACGCACACCGAGAAGCCGGCGACGGAACTGGCGGCCGCCACGTCGGCGTCGTCGAGCACGACGAAGGCAGACTTGCCGCCGAGTTCGAGGAACACCTTCTTCAGCGAGTCCGCGGCGGTGCGCATGACGGCCTTGCCGGTCGCGGTCGATCCGGTGAAGGAGACCAGGTCGACCCGTGGGTCGGCGGCGAGCTGGGCGCCGAGGCCGTGGTCGGTGGAGGTCACGATGTTGACCACGCCCGCGGGTATGTCGGTCTCCTCGGCGATGACCTGGCCGACCAGTGCTGCGCACCAAGGGGTGTCGGGGGCCGGCTTGAGCACCACGGTGTTGCCCGCGGCGAGCGCGGGACCGAGCTTGGCGAAGTTGATCTGGTGTGGGAAGTTCCACGGGGTGATCGCCCCGACCACGCCGACCGCCTCCTTCAGCACGCGTCGCGCGGTGGCAATGCCCATCGGCGTCGCCTTCCCGAGATCGCTCTCCCAGGAATAGCTTTCGGCAAGATCGGCCCAGTAGCGAAGGTCCTCGATCGGACCCTCCAGTTGCGGACCGGTGGTCAGCATGGCCGGGGCCCCGACCTCGTCGATGGTGATCGCGCGCAGCTCCTCGAGGTGCGACTGCAGCGCGTCGCAGAGCTGTCGCAGGCATCGGGCCCGGAACGCGTGGTCGCGGTTCCAGTCGGTCGTGTCGAAGGCGCGCCGTGCGGCCCCGATGGCGGCGTCCATGTCCTCGGCGGTGCCCTCGGCGGCGAGGCCGATGACCTCCTCGGTGGCCGGGTTGAGAACCTCGAAGGTCCCTCCGGAGCCCGAGATCAGCTTTCCGTCGACGAGCAGTGCAGAGCTGTCGGCAGGTCGAAGCGTCATTGCGCAAACCCTTCCTTTCTGGACAGGTGTCTGGACTATAGTTCGAACAAATGTCACACGCAATGGGTGTCGGGCATAAGCGATTTCGATCTTGGGTATCGACAAACGTCGGAGTCCGTGTCTAGTCTTCGTCACACCGCCGCGTCGCCCGGCCGTCAGTGCCGGGGCAGGCGTCGCCGCGCGCGAACCTCTCCGTTCGCGATGTCCGGCAGGCGGAGTGCAGCGCGCCCGTTCACAGATCCCCGTTCGTTCGATCCGAGGGAGAAATGCAATGAACCGAGTTGCCGGCAAGGTCGCCTTCGTCACGGGCGCGGCCAGGGGGCAGGGCCGCAGTCACGCGGTTCGGCTGGCCGAGGAGGGCGCCGACGTCATCGCGTTCGACGTCTGTGAGGACATCGGGAGCAACGAGTACCCGCTCTCGAGTGAGGCGGATCTCGCGGACACCGCGAAACTGGTGGAGAAGACCGGGCGCAGGGTGGTTGCCGCGAAGGTCGACGTTCGCGATCGCGCCGCGATGGAGACGGAACTGACCGATGCGGTCGCTCAGCTCGGCGGGCTCGACATCGTGGTCGCGAACGCCGGAATCTGCCCATTGGGCAACCACATTCCGAACATGGGCTTCGTCGATGCCTTCGACGTCGACTTCGTCGGCGTCGTCAACACCGTGCACGCGGCGATGCCGCACCTCGGGGCGGGTGCCTCGATCATCGCGATCGGGTCGGTCGCGGGACTCGTGCCGCAGACCGGGTTCAACGGCCAGCAGGCGCTGCAGGGTCCGGGCGGGGACGGATACGGGCTGGCGAAGAAGATGATCCAGACGTACACGAGCTCGCTCGCGCTGACCCTCGGGCCGAGTTCGATCCGGGTCAACGCGATCCATCCGACCAACTGCAACACCGACATGCTGCAGAGTCCGCCGATGTACAAGACCTTCCGGCCGGATCTCGCGAACCCCACCGCCGAGGATGCCGCGGTGACCTTCCCGTTCATGCAGGCCATGCCGATTCCGTGGGTCGAGCCCGAGGACATCTCGCACGCGGTGCTCTTCTTCGCGTCCGACGAGTCGCGCTACGTGACGGGTCAGCAGCTGCGTGTCGACGGTGGCGCGGGCATGAAGATCGGCCTCTAGGTCCACGGCCAGCGGATATGACCGAATCAACCGGCGCGCCACGCCTCGACGACCGTTGCCCTGGACATGAGCCTGTAGTAGCGTCCAGACATGTGTCCAGTCGGAGTTTCGAATCCACCCGACGACGGCTGACGGAGAAGCAGGCCGAGACCGTCGATCGGTTGACGCACGCCGGCGTCGAGGTGCTGCGCGAGCAGGAGTTCGCCGGGCTCACGGTGCGGGCGGTGGCCGCGCGCGCCGGGGTCGGACCCGCCACGGCCTACACCTACTTCTCGTCGAAGGAGCACCTCGTCGCGGAGGTGTTCTGGCGTCGGCTGCGCAGTTCGCCGGTCGCGGACGGCGACGGACTCGACCGGACCGCTCGGGTGCTGGCGGTGCTGCGCAACATCGCGCTGCTGATCGCGGACGAGCCCGAGGTGTCCGACGCGGTGACGAGTGCACTGCTCGGCACCGACCCGGACGTGGAGCATCTCCGCGGCCGGATCGGGGCCGAGATCCACGGGCGCCTCGCCGAGGCGCTCGGCCCGGGCAGCGACCCCGACACCATCGAGACTCTCGAACTGCTTTATGCCGGAGCGCTTCTGCGGGCCGGCATGGGGTACGGCAGCTACGCGCACATTGCCGGACGCCTGGAGGCGTCCGCAAGGATGATCCTGGAGCAACGATGACCGAAGCCCTGATCGACCCGGTGGTCTTCAATCCGTACGACTACCGATTCCACGACGACCCGTATCCGGTGTACAGCAGGCTCCGCGTGGAGTCGCCGTTGTACCACAACCCGGACCTCGGGTTCTGGGCGCTCTCACGACACTCCGACGTCGCCGACGCGTTCAAGGACAGCCGGAGGTTGTCGAGCGCCAACGGCGTCTCGCTCGACCCGGCGGCCTACGGCCCGCACGCGCACTACGTGATGTCCTTCCTGGCGATGGACGATCCGAGGCACATGCGGCTGCGGCAGTTGGTGTCTCGCGGATTCACTCCGCGCCGAGTGGCCGAGATGGAGGGTCGCATCCAGGAACTCACGAAGCAGCACCTGGGTCCGGCGCTCGAGTCGGGAGAGTTCGACTGGATCGCCGATGTCGCAGGCAAGCTGCCGATGGACGTGATCTCGGAGCTGATGGGGGTCCCGCAGCCCGATCGTGCCGAGCTGCGCAGGATGGCGGACCTGGTGGTGCACCGGGAGGACGGTGTGCTCGACGTTCCGCAGGCCGCGGTGGAGTCCTCGATGGCGCTGATGACCTACTACCGGGACATGATCGCCGAGCGCCGGCGCGCGCGCACCGCGGACCTCACCTCCGCGCTGCTCGACGCGGAGATCGACGGGGACAAGCTCTCCGACGCGGAGATTCTCGGATTCATGTTCCTGATGGTGGTGGCGGGCAACGAAACCACCACGAAGCTGCTCGGGAATGCGCTCTACTGGGGCGCACGGAATCCCGATCAGATGGCGCCGCTCCTGTCCGACGCCGACAGTAGGTCGCAGTCGATTCAGGTGTCCCAGTGGACGGAGGAGACGCTGCGCTACGACACGTCGAGCCAGATCGTCGCGCGGACCACCGCCGAGGATCTCGAGTACTACGACCAGACCGTGCCCGCGGGGGAGAAGATGCTGCTCCTGATCGGCTCGGCCAACCGTGATTCCGACGTCTTCGACGATGCCGACGAATTCCTGATCGGCCGGAACTCGACCAACAAGCTGGCCAGCTTCGGCGGCGGCGTGCACTTCTGCCTCGGCGCGCACCTGGCTCGGCTCGAGGCGAACATCGCGCTCGCCGAATTCGCCCGCCAGGTGTCCGGATTCGAGGTCGACGAGTCCGGGATCGAACGTGTCCACTCGACGAACGTGCGGGGCTTCGCGGCCCTGCCGGTGAAGGTGCAGGTGCGCTGATGCCCAGATTCGAACCCAATCCCGCCCGGCGTCCGGCCCTGATCAGCGGCGCGTCCTCGGGAATCGGCACGGCCACTGCCTACGCGCTGGCCGAACTCGGTCACCCCGTAGCGCTCGGCGCCCGGCGGGTCGCCGAGTGCGAGGCGATCGCCGCGAAGATTCGCAGCGACGGCGGCGAGGCGTACGCGCACTTCCTCGACGTCACCGACGGCGCCTCCGTCGACGAGTTCGTGACCGCCTCGGAGGCCGCTCTCGGACCGATCGAGATCGCGGTCTCCGGGGCGGGCGACCTCGAGTTCGGTGCCGCGGACCAGATGGATCCGGAGCGTTTCCTGCGACAGGTCGACGTGCACCTGGTCGGTGCGCAGCGACTGGCGCATCGGGTGCTGCCCGGCATGCGGGAGCGGCGCCGCGGCGACTTCGTGCTGATCGGCTCCGACTGCGCGAATCGGCAGCGTCCGCTGATGGGAGCCTACGACGCCGCGAAGGCCGGCCTGGAGTCGAT
The DNA here is from genome assembly GCF_042672245.1 of Rhodococcus sp. NPDC127527. Taxonomy (NCBI): domain Bacteria; kingdom Bacillati; phylum Actinomycetota; class Actinomycetes; order Mycobacteriales; family Nocardiaceae; genus Rhodococcus; species Rhodococcus sp. NPDC127527. The sequence continues at coordinate 91,882 of NZ_JBHXVP010000014.1, read as the reverse complement.
GGGCAGGCAGATGCGAATGGAGCTCGAGGGCACCGGGATTCGGGCCTCCATCGTCCGGCCGGGTCCCACCCTCACCGGCATGGGGATGGACGCGACACCGGAGACCATCGGGCCGCTCGCGGAGTCGTGGAAGCGCTGGGGATTCGCCCGACACGGCTACTTCCTGCGTGCCTCCGACCTCGCGAACGCGATCGTGGCGGTGGTGACGGCGCCGCGCGGCGCCCACCTGGTCCTGGTGGAGGTCCAGCCCGAAGCGCCGCTGCACGATCCGGCGCCCCCGAACCCGCGTCCCGACACCACCTCGCAGGAGACGACATGACACACGGAGTGCAGGAGAAGTCCACGGCGCTGCCCAACCCGCCACGCGTGTCCGGTGGCGAGCACGAACACGGACACCTCGAGGAACTGCGCACGGACCCGATCGCGTTGATGCGTCGGGTGCGCGCGGAATGCGGTGACGTCGGGATATTCCAGCTCGCCGAACGGGAGGTGGTGCTGCTCTCCGGCGCCGAGGCCAACGAGTTCTTCTTCCGTTCCAGCGACGAGGATCTCGACCAGCAGGCCGCGTACCCGTTCATGAAGCCGATCTTCGGCGAGGGTGTGGTTTTCGACGCCAGCCCCGAGCGGCGCAAGGAGATGCTGCACAACTCGGCGTTGCGCGGCGAGCAGATGAAGGGGCACGCCGCCACCATCGGCATCGAGGTCGAGGCGATGGTCGCGGGCTGGGACGAGGAGGGCGAGATCGACCTGCTCGACTTCTTCGCCGAGTTGACCATCTACACCTCGTCGGCCTGCCTGATCGGCAAGAAGTTCCGCGACCAGCTGGACGACCGGTTCGCCAAGCTTTACCACGAGCTCGAACAGGGCACGGACGCGATCGCGTTCGTCGACCCCTACGCGCAGATCGAGAGCTTCCGGCGCCGCGACGAGGCTCGGGTCGCGTTGGTGGCGCTGGTGCAGGAGATCATGAACGACCGCATCGCGAACCCGCCGCAGGGCAGGGAAGACCGGGACATGCTCGACGTCCTGGTGTCGGTCAAAGACGACGAAGGCGAACTGCGGTTCAGCGCCGACGAGATCACCGGCATCTTCATCTCGATGATGTTCGCCGGACATCACACGACCTCCGGGACCGCGGCCTGGTCGCTGATCGAACTCCTGCGGCACCCCGACGCGATGAACCGGGTGGTGACCGAGCTCGACGAGCTGTACTCCGACGGCGCGGACATCAGTTTCCATGCGCTGCGCCAGATCCCGGTGCTCGAGTCGGTGGTCAAGGAGACCCTCCGCCTGCACCCGCCGCTGATCATTCTCTTGCGGGTCGCGCGCGGGGACTTCGAGGTGGGGGGCTACCGGATCCACGAGGGCGACCTCGTCGCTGCGACGCCGGCGATCTCCAACCGGATTCCGGAGGACTTCCCGCGACCGGACGACTTCGACCCGGGCCGCTACATCGACCCCAACCAGGAAGACATCGTCAACCGGTGGACCTGGATCCCGTTCGGGGCGGGCAGGCATCGCTGCGTCGGTGCCGCCTTCGCGCAGATGCAGCTCAAGGCGATCTTCTCGATCCTGCTGCGGGACTACGAGTTCGAGATGTCACAACCGTCCGACAGCTACCGCAACGACCACAGCAAGATGGTCGTGCAGCTGCAGCAGCCGTGCCGGGTGCGCTACCGCAGGCGCGCGGCGTCCCGGATCGCGGGGGAGGCCTGACCATGCGCATCGAGGTGGACCTGGACCTGTGTCAGGGCCATGCGGCCTGCGAGATGGAGGCGCCCGAGGTGTTCTCGGTGCCGGGCCGCGAGAAGGTGACGGTCCTCGACGCGTCGCCGCCGGAGTCGGCGCGGGCGGACGTGGAGAACGCCGTGCGGTACTGCCCGACGCAGGCCCTGCGGATCGTCGAGGACTGACCTCACCGGAGATTTCACCCATCGAGAAAGAGACGATCGAGATGACCGGATTCGACCGCGCGGAGCTCGACGAGATGGTTCAGCGCTGGATTGACGAGAACAAGCGGGCCGAGGCGGCCGGTGACTGGAAGCCGTTGGCGGACATGTACACCGAGGACGCGACCTACGGCTGGAACTACGGACCGAAGCAGGACTTCATGGCCGTGGGACGCGAGGAGATTCGCGAGGTCGCGCTCGGCCTGGAGATGCAGGGGCTCGAGGGCTGGCAGTACCCGTACCAGGAATTCGTCGTAGACGAACGCAGCGGCACCGTGATCGGACTGTGGAAGCAGGTGTCGGATGCCGCCCGCGCCGACGGCACCAACTACTCGGTGTACGGAATCGGCGGTAGCTGGTTCCGGTACGGCGGCAACTTCCAGTGGTCCTGGCAGCGGGACTTCTTCGACTTCGGCAACGTCTCCGCGCTGTTCATGGAGATGATCCAGAACAACGCGTTGTCGACGGGCATGCAGTCGCGGATCCAGCGGTCCCTCTCCGGCGAGCGTCTGCCCGGCTGGTACCCGGCAGGCCAGGCTCCGGTGCCGCTGTGGTGAGCCCGGTGACCTGGCCACAGCCCTCGTTCGCGGCCCTGTCACGGCGCGACCTGGCGACACTGGTACCCGAACTGCTGCTGTGCGGTCAGCTCATCGACCGCTCCGGCATGGCGCACCTGATCGTGGAGTTCGGCCGTGCGGGCATGGCGCAGGTCGCGATCGAGGAATGGCAGGCATCGAGCCCCTGGTACACCCGCCGAATGCAGAAGGCGCTGCGCTACGAGGGCGACACCGTGGTGACCATCTTCAAGGGTCTGCAGCTCGACATCGGGGCACCGCCCCAGTTCATGGACTTCCGCTACCGCGTCGACGACCCCATGCACGGCGAGTTCTGGCTCGACCACTGCGGCGCGCTGATGGACGTCGAACCGCTCGGGGACGAGTACGTCACGTCGATGTGTCACGACATCGAGGACCCGACCTTCGACGCCACCGCACTGGCCACCAATCCGCACGCCCAGGTGCGGCCGATCCACCGCCCGCCCCGGCGTCCGGCGGACCGGCACCCGCACTGCGCGTGGACGGTGACCATCGACCCGTCGCACGTGCCGCCGGTGATGGAGCCGCACACCGAGCAGATCGGGCGCACCGCGGCCAACGCGGTCGAGCTGAGCCCGATCGACGTCGACGGCGACGGCGCGCACGACTACTCGGGGCCGCTGCTCGCCGACGTCAGGTTCGCGGACTTCTCCCAGTCGGCGCTGGTCCGGATCGCGGAGGAGGTGTGCCTGCAACATCACCTGCTCGCGCTCGGGTTCCTCGTCGCGGTGCGCAAACGCCTCGACGAGGACGCGGCAGTGGAGATCACCCGCAAGCAGCTGACCGGAATCGCGGGGGTGAGTGCGCAGCGCATCCGCGACGCGCTCGGCCTACCCGGCGACCTCGAGGGACTGGCGAGCGTGCTGTCGCTGCATCCGCTGCTCAACCCGAAGCAGTACGTGGACAGTGAGATCCGGTTCGACGGCGAGCGGCTCGAACTGTGGATCGGCCGGAACGGACTCGTCGACGCCGACGGCGGGTGGCCGACCCTCGTCGACGGTGAGCACCTCGCGCCGCTGCAGGCGCTGGTGCGCGGCGTGAACCCGCACTTCACGGTGCGGGTGGTGAGCGAGGACCCGGCCGGACTGCTGGTCGCGGTCGACACCGCAGCCGAACCCGCCCCCGAATGCGTGGAGGTGGCGATCACCAAGGTCAGCACCGGCGCAGGGTTCGAGTTCGAAGACCGTGGAATTCCGTTGCCGCTCTACGTAGTGTGAGCGGCCGACCCTCGAGGACCTCGCATGGCCTACACGTTCGCAGACCTGTTCGAGCACGCGGTCGACGCGATGCCCGACCGTCTGGCCCTGATCGCCTCGGGGGAGGAGGTCACCTTCCGTGAGCTCGACGAGCGGGCCAACCGGTTGGCGCACCACCTCGAGGCGGCCGGCTTCGGCGCGGGCAGCCACATCGGAATCCACATGCACAACTCGATCGAGACGATGGTCGCCGTGCTGGCGGCCTTCAAGATCCGGGCAGTGCCGCTCACGGTGAACTACCGGTACACCACCGACGAATTGGTGTACCTCTACGACAATGCCGATCTGGACGCGCTCGTCTTCCATCGCGGATTCGCCGACCGGGTCGCCGAGGCGCGCCGCGAGGTCTCCCGAATCCGCCACCTGGTCGAGGTCCCCGACGTGTTCGACACCGGGACGCGGCCGCTCCTGCCCGGCGCGGTCCGCTACCAGGACGCGCTCGCGTCGGCTTCTCCGGAGCGCGGTTTCGGCGAGCGCAGCGGCGATGACGTCTACATCCTCTACACCGGTGGCACCACCGGCAGGCCCAAGGGAGTGGTGTGGCGTCAGGAGGACATGTGGCGGGTACTCGCGGGCGGTCTCGACTTCTTCACCGGTGAGCCGATCGCCGACGAGTACCAGCAATCCCGCACGGGTGCGGCCGGTGAGCCGATGCGGATGCTCGTCCTGCCGCCGCTGATCCACACCTCGGCCCTGATGCCGTCGTTCACCGCCCTTCTGGCGGGCAATGCCGTGATCTACGACCCGAAGTTCGACGCCGTCCGCACCTGGGAGCTGGTGGGCCGGCATCGGCCGACGGCGATGGTCATCACCGGCGACGCGATGGGCAGGCCATTGGTGGAGGCGTTCCGCAGCACCAGCGCGGACACCTCGAGTTTGGCCGTGGTGGCATCGGGGGCCGCGCTGTTCTCCGGTTCGGTCAAGGACGCCTTCTTCGACGCTCTCCCGAACCTGATGATCTCCGATTCGGTGGGATCCTCCGAGACCGGTTTCGGTGGCATCGGGTTCGCGACCAGGGGGCTCGACCAGCACGGTGGCCCGATGGTGGGCTCGCACCGGCACACCGTGGTGGTGGACGACGAGAACCGAGTGCAGGCACCGGGATCCGGGGCGGAGGGCTGGCTGGCGAAGATCGGTCCGGTGCCCCTGGGGTACTACAACGACCCGGTCAGGTCCGCCGAGATCTTCCGCGAGGTGCACGGTCTGGCCGACGGCCGCGCGCAGCGTGCGGTGGTCACCGGCGACCGCGCCCGGATCGAGGACGACGGCTCGGTCACGCTGCTCGGTCGGGGCAACATGGTGATCAACACCGGCGGCGAGAAGGTGTTCGCCGAGGAGGTCGAGGCGGTGGTCAAGGCCCACCCCGACGTCTACGACGCCATCGTCGTCGGCGTGCCCGACGCGCGCTGGGGCAACCGGGTCGCCGTCGTGATGCGAGCCCGCGACGGTCTGCCCGACTTCGAGAGCATCGAGAAGCATGCCCGCGACCAACTGGCCGGCTACAAGATTCCGCGGTCCTTCTGGATCGTGCCGGAGGTCGAACGGACCCCGAGCGGCAAACCGGAGTACCGGTGGGCCAAGGCTCACGCGGCCGCGCACCAGCCCGATCACCGAATCGACTGACTTCCGTACGAAAGGCCCAGCGATGACCGAGTCGAACATTCCGACGCTCGACCTGCCGAGCGGCTTCGACGTCACCGATCCGAAGCTGTACGGCGAGCGGGTTCCGCTCGCCGAGTTCGCGCAGTTGCGGCGATGTGCCCCGGTGTGGTGGAACGCCCAGGAGCCGGGAACCGGCGGCTTCCACGACGGTGGTGCGTGGGTGGTGTCCCGGCACGCGGACGTGCGCGACGTGTCGCGGCGTCCGGAAGACTTCTCCAACAACGTCAACGGATCGATACCCCGGCACCAGGACGACATCTCCGCCGAAGAACTCGAGGTGACCAAGCACGTCCTCATCAACAAGGACGCGCCGGAGCACACTCAGCTCCGCAAGCTGGTGTCGCGACTGTTCACTCCGCGTGCGGTGGAGGCGATGCGCTCGGCACTCGAGGAGCGGGCGGAGCGGATCGCGTGCGCGGCGGTGACGAATCGCAGTGGCGACTTCGTCACCGAGGTGGCAAGTGAGCTTCCGATGCAGGCGATCTCGGAGTTGCTCGGTGTTCCGCAGGACGCACGCAGGCAGCTGTTCGACTGGTCGAACCAGATGACCGGCTACGACGACGAGTCGCTCGAGGGCGCGTCCCGGATGGCGTCGGCGCAGATCCTCGGCTACGCGTACCAGCTGGCCGAGGCCAGGCGTGCGGAACCGACCGAGGACATCATCTCGCAGCTCGTGCACGCCGACGTGGACGGGGAGGCGCTCACCCCGGAACAGTTCGGCTTCTTCGTCATCATGCTCGCGGTGGCGGGCAACGAAACCACTCGCAACGCAACGACACTCGGGATGATCGCCTTCATGGAGAACCCGGACCAGTGGGAGCTCTACAAGCGGGACCGCCCGAAGACGGCGGCCGACGAGATCATCCGCTGGGCGTCGCCGTTGACGTCGATGCAGCGAACGGCGCTGGTGGACACCGAGATCGGGGGCACTCCGATCAAGGCAGGTGAGCGAGTCGTGCTGCTGTACGGATCGGCGAACTTCGACGAGGAGGTGTTCGAGAGCCCGAACGTCTTCGACATCACCCGGGATCCGAATCCGCACCTCGCGTTCGGCGGTACCGGACCGCACTACTGCATCGGTGCGAATCTGGCGCGCATGGAGATCGACCTGATCTTCGACAAGATCGCCGACCACATGCCCGACATCACCAAGCTCGGCGATCCGAGCCGCCTGCAGTCCGGCTGGATCAACGGGATCAAGAGTTTCGAGGTCGACTACGGCACTGGCGGGTCCGCTGGCGGCCACTGTCCGGTAGCACACTGACGCGGCGTCCGAGGTTCACGGAGAGGGGAGGGCTCGTGGTGAACACGAAGTCGACCGGGCCGATGCGCGAGCTCGGCCAGTTCTACCGGATGGGCGCCGATGTCGCGGTCGGCCTGGTGCGCACGCGTTTTCAGCTGCAGGAGTTCCTCGAACAGAGCTGGATGATCGCGCGCGTGTCGATAGTCCCGACGGTGCTCGTGGCGGTGCCGTTCACCGTACTGGTGAGCTTCACCCTCAACATCCTGCTGCGCGAGATCGGGGCGGCCGATCTCAGCGGTGCAGGAGCTGCCCTGGGCGCCGTCACCCAGGTCGGTCCGGTGGTGACGGTGCTCATCGTCGCCGGGGCCGGCGCCACCGCGATCGCGGCGGACCTCGGCTCGCGCACGATCCGCGAGGAGATCGACGCTATGGAGGTGCTCGGCATCGATCCGGTCAACCGACTGGTGATTCCGCGGGTGGTCGCCTCGACGGTGGTGGCACTGCTGCTCAACGGTCTGGTCTGCGTGATCGGCATCGCAGGAGGTTTCGTCTTCTCGGTCTTCCTGCAGGGCGTCAATCCAGGCGCCTTCGCGGACGGGATCACGCTGCTCACCGGGCTCCCCGAGGTCGCGCTCTCGATGGTCAAGGCCGCGCTGTTCGGGCTGCTCGCCGGCTTGGTCGCCTGCTACCGCGGCCTGTCGGTCCGGGGCGGGCCGAAGGGCGTCGGGGAGGCCGTCAACGAGACGGTGGTGTACGCGTTCATGGCGCTGTTCGTGGTCAACACCATCGTCACCGCGGTGGGCATCCGACTGACGGCGGGGTGACGTCGTGGCGTTGGCAGTCACCGGCAAGTTCGGCCCGACCCGCGCACGCGTCGCACGGGTGTCGCGGTCGGTCGACGACATCGGTCGCCAGGCCGTGTTCTTCACCCGCGCGATCGCGTACGTCCCGTGGGCGGTGCGCAAGCACCCGAAGGAGGTGCTGCGCCTGATCGCCGAGATCAGCATGGGCACGGGCGCGCTCGCCCTGATCGGTGGCACCGTGGCGGTCGTCGGGTTCCTGACCCTCGCCTCCGGCGGCACCATCGCGATCCAGGGCTTCAGCTCGCTCGGCAACATCGGTGTCGAGGCACTGACCGGGTTCTTCTCCGCGTTCATCAACGTGCGCATCGCGGCGCCGGTCATCGCGGGCATCGGGCTCTCGGCGACGATCGGCGCTGGTTCCACCGCGCAGATCGGGGCGATGCGGATCAGCGAGGAGATCGACGCGCTCGAGTCGATGGCGATCAGTTCGGTGCCGTACGTGGTGAGCACCCGCGTGGTGGCGGGCATGCTCTCGATCCTGCCGTTGTACTCGCTCGCCCTCGTCGCATCGTTCCTGGCGGGCCGGTTCACCACCGTGGTGATCTTCGGGCAGTCGTCGGGCCTGTACGACCACTACTTCACGACCTTCCTCGATCCGATCGACGTCGCGTGGTCGTTCGTGCAGGTGCTGGTGATGGCGATGCTCGTGATGCTCATCCACACCTACTACGGCTACACCGCGGCGGGCGGACCGTCCGGGGTGGGCACCGCGGTCGGTCGCGGGGTGCGGCTGTCGTTGATCTGTGTGGTCGCGGTGACCCTGCTCGTCTCGCTGGCGATCTACGGCGGCTCCGGCAACTTCAACCTGTCCGGCTAGGGGGGGGCACGTGCACAAGTACGGATACAAGCTCGCCGCGCTGGCGCTGGTGGTCGCGGTGGCCGGTCTCGTGGGGCTCTCGGTGGCGCTGTTCGACCAGTCGTTCACCGACCGCGTTCCGGTCACGGTGGTGGCGCAGCGCGCGGGGCTGGTGATGGATCCCGGCGCGCGGGTCAAGATGGCCGGGGTGACGGTGGGCACCGTCGAGTCCGTCGACATGACCGACGACGCCACCGCACGACTGTCCCTGCTCGTCGATCCGGATGCGCTGGAGTCGATTCCGGCCAACGTCGACGTGCAGGTGACCTCGAACACCGCCTTCGGTGCCAAGTTCGTCAGCATGTCGGCCCCCACCGACCCGACGACCGACCGGCTGGCACCGGGCGCGACGATCGACGCCTCGCACGTGACGGTCGAGCTGAACACGGTGTTCGAGAAGCTCACAGCGGTGCTCCGCACGGTCGACCCCGGAAAGCTCGACTCGACCCTCGGTGCGATCTCGACCGCGCTGCAGGGTCGTGGTGACCGCCTCGGTGACGCACTGGGCAAGGCGGACCACTCCCTCGCCGAGTTCGCCGCCGCGCACGGCGCCCTCGACCGTGTGCTGACCGCGCTGCCGCCGGTGACCGACACGTACTCCGCCGCGGCCCCGAACCTGATGGCATCACTCGGTGCGCTCACCACGACGGGCAACACCGTCCTCGATCAACGGACGAACATGGACCTGCTGCTGCTCAACGTGACCGGCCTCGCGAACACGGGCCGGGAGGTCCTCGGCGCCAACTCCGACGGCCTCGCTGACGTCCTCTCCCTGCTGAAGCCGACGACCGCGCTGCTCGAGGAGTACTCGCCCGCGATCCCGTGCATGTTCCACGGACTGCAGGAGAGCAAGAAGATCGGCGACGGTGCGTACAACGGGCAGCCCGGCATCAAGATGTCGATCGGACTGATCGCCGGCACCGAGCCGTACCGCTACCCGGACGACCTACCCAAGGTGGCCGCGACCGGCGGACCGCAGTGCATGGGGCTGCCGTTGCGCGACCCGAACGTCAACGCGCCCTTCCTGGTGACCGACATCGGCGTCAATCCCTTTGCCCCGGAACGGCAGCCGAACGGCGGCCGGCCGATCGAGAGCGCGCCGAACCTGATGAGCTACCTGTTCGGGACGGCGGTCCGGTGAAGGGTCACACCGTCAAGTTCGGGATCTTCGTCCTGGTCATGCTGCTGGTCAATGCGGGTCTGATTCTCGTGTTCGGGCAGATCCGCGGTGGCGACGCGAACACGTACTCGGCCGAGTTCGTCAACGTGTCCGGTCTGAAATCGGGGGACAAGGTGCGCGTCGCCGGGGTCCCGGTCGGGGCGGTCGGCTCCGTCGCGTTCGGCGACAACCACCGGGCGCAGGTGGAGTTCACCGTCGACTCCGGGGACACCCTGACGGTCGCGACCCGGGCCGCGGTCCGCTACCAGGACCTGGTGGGCAACAGATATCTCGAGCTGCTCGACGGGCCCCGCGACGCCCAACCGCTCGCCCAGCGCGAGACGATCCCCGTCGAACGCACGGCCCCCGCACTCGACCTCGACGCCCTGCTCGGCGGGTTCCGACCGCTGTTCCAGGCGCTGGACCCTGAGCAGGTCAACGCGCTGTCGATGTCGCTGTTCGAGGTGTTCCAGGGGCAGTCCGGGACCGTCGCGTCGGTGCTCGCACACACCGGGTCCGTCACGAACACGTTGGCCGACCGTGACGAACTCATCGGCCGGGTGATCGCCAACCTCGACGGGGTGCTCGGTGAATTGCGTGGTCGTGGCGGCCAATTCAGCGGCACCCTCGATCATCTGCAGGAACTGGTCAGTGGGCTCGCGGGGGATCGGGAACTGATCGGCAACGCGGTGACGAGTGTGAACACCGCGGCCGGCACGTTCGCGGACCTGCTGACCGATCTCCGGCCGAGCCTGGCCGGCACGGTGACCAGGGTCGACGCCAGCATGGACCCGCTGATCGCGCAGCAGGGCGAACTCGATCGGATCTTCGCGTCGATGCCGTCGAACTACCGGCAGCTGATCCGGGTCGGTGCGTACGGGTCGTTCTTCAACTTCTACCTCTGTGGCATCGCGTTGAAGGTCGACGGTGCGGACGGCAAGCCGATGACGGTCGATCTGGCCGATCAGAAGACCGGGAGGTGTGCGCCGCGATGAGAAGCATGGTGGAGAGTCAGGCGGTTCGGGTGGGTGTCGTCGGCCTCGCCGTCACGGCTGCCGTGGTGCTCACGGCGCTGCAGTACCAGAACCTGCAATTCGTGAAGTCCGGGGCGAGCTACATCGCGGTGTTCGAGGACGCGAGCGGTCTTGCCCCCGGTGACGAGGTCAACTCGGCGGGGGTGAAGATCGGCACGGTCGAGAGGATCGGCGTCGAGCGAGGTCGCGCCCGGGTGGACTTCACCCTCGACGGTGCGGTGGGGATGGGGGAGAGCACCGCGGCGGCGATCACCACCATGTCGCTGCTCGGCAAGCGCGCCGTCACCCTCGACTTCGCGGGGGACGGCCGGATCCCGGTCGGCGGCCGGATCCCGCTCGAGCGCACCAGGTCTGCGTACTCGCTGCCGGCGGTGCTCGGCGACCTGACCAACACCGTGCAGGACATTCATCTCGACCAGCTGTCGGCGTCGCTCGACGAGGTCGGCAAGGTGATGGCCGACAGCGCGCCGAGCCTGCGTCCCGCGCTCGACGGCGTGGCCCGGATCTCCGACAGTCTCACGCGACGGGACGACACACTGCGGGCCCTGCTCGCCGATGCGAACAAGGTGGCGGGCGTGCTCGCCGAGCGCGGACCGCAGGTCAATTCGCTGCTCGTGGACGGCAATGCGCTGCTCGGTGAACTCGCTCGCAGGCAGAGCGCGCTGTCGGAGGTGATCGCCAACGTCTCGGCGGTGTCCACCCAGCTGAGCGGACTGGTGCACGACAACGAGGCACAGTTGACCCCGGCGCTCGACAAACTCGACACCGTGGTCGGGATTCTGCAGAAGAACCGGGACAACCTGGCGCAGGGCATCGACGGGCTCGGCACCTACGTCGGGACACTCGGCGACACGGTGGCCAGCGGGCCCTTCTACTACGCGTACGTGCAGAACCTGATGCCCGCGCAGTTCACTCAGCCACTGATCAACGCGATGTTCGGGTTACCGCCCGCGCCGCTGCCGATTCCGGAGGTCCGCTGATGTTCACCAGGCGCGCGACGGTGGTCGGCGGGATCGGTCTCGCCGTGCTGGCCGCGATGGTGGTGGCCGGATACGCTGCCGTGCAACATTTCCGGTACTACCAGGTGACGGCCTACTTCACGTCCACGACGGGACTGTACGTCGGCGACGACGTGCGGGTGGTCGGGGTCGACGTCGGTCGGGTCACCGCCATCAGCCCGGAGGGAACCCGGATGCGGGTGCAGTTGAAGCTGGCCCGCTCGGTGCCGGTCGCCGCGGATGCGAAGGCGGTGATTGTCGCGCAGTCGCTGGTCTCGGCGCGGTTCGTGCAGCTGACTCCCGCCGTCACCGACGACGCCGCCCCCGCCCTCGGCGACGGCGCCGAGATCGGCCTCGACCGCACCGCGGTGCCCGTCGAGTGGGACCAGGTCAAGGAGCAGCTCGGTCGCGCCGCGGACGCGTTGGGGCCCACGGGGAACGATCGCGGCGCCGCCGCGAACCTGCTCGACGCTGCGGGTACCGCGTTGCAGGGCAACGGGACCGCCCTCGGCAACAGCGTGACGGAGCTCTCGCGCGCGATGAGTACCCTCTCCGACAGCGGCGGCGACCTGTTCGGCACGATCCGCGGTCTGCAGGCCTTCACCACGGCGCTGGCCGCAAGCAACGAACAGATCGTCCAGTTCCAGGGCCGCCTCGCCACCGTGACGGGCGTACTGGCCGACAGCCGAACCCAGCTGGCGCCCGCCCTCGCCGATCTGGACACCGCGATCGCCGACGTCCAGCGGTTCGTCGCGCAGAACCGTGCGGGCCTGACCGAGCAGGTGCGCAAGCTGGCGGACGTCTCGCAGGTGCTGGTGACCAAGCGGGACGGTCTGGAGACGGTGCTGCACCTGGCACCGACCGCACTGTCGAACTACTACAACGTCTACCGGCCCGCGCAGGGCGCGATGGTCGGTGTCCCGGCCTTCCAGAACATGGGCAACCCGATCGACCTGATCTGCGGCGGCATCGCCGGCCTCGCGAACGAGACCTCGGCCAAGGGTGCGGAACTGTGCGCGCAGTACCTGGGTCCGCTGCTGAACACGGTCAAGGCCAACTACCCCGACCTCAGCATCAATCCGACGCGCGCACTCGGCGCCACGCCGGACCAGCTGGTGTACAGCGAGCCGCAGCTGAAACCGGCCGCAGCCGTCTCGACACCCACGCTGACCATGCCGGCGGTCGCGGTGCCGCCGAACCTGGCCCAGCTGATGACGCCCGGGAAGGCGACTCGATGACGAAGCGCGCGTGGGGAATCGGTGGCGCCGGCCTGGTGGCGGCGGTGCTCGTGTCGGGCTGTCAGTGGAGCGGATTGAACTCGATGCCGCTGCCGGGTGCGGCCGGGCGCGGGCCGGGCAGCTTCTCGGTGGTGATCGAGATGCCCGATGTCACCTCGATCAGTCCGAACTCGCCGGTGCTCGTGGGCGACGTCGCCGTCGGCAGCATCCGCCGAATCGAGACGGACAACTGGCACGCGAAAGTGACGGTGTCGCTGGACCAGTCGGTGCAACTTCCGGCGAACGCGACGGCCCGGATCGGGCAGACCAGTCTGCTCGGCTCCAAGCACGTCGCCCTGTCGCCGCCGACCGGGGCGCCGCCCGAGGGCAGGCTCACCGACGGTTCGGTGATCCCGCTCGACTCGGCGGGCGTCTATCCGACGACCGAGGAGGCGCTGACCGCGCTGTCGGTGGTCCTCAACGGCGGCGGGCTGGCACAGGTGCACAGCATCACCACCGAACTGAACAAGGCGATGACCGGCCGGACCGGCTTCGCGCGGGATCTGCTGTCGCAGATGGATTCGCTGTCCGCGACCCTGGACCGGCAGCGCGGGGCGATGGTGACCACCATGGCGAACCTCGACGGGTTCGCCGGCGAGATCAACGCGCAGCGGGACGTGCTGGGCAGGGCCCTCGACACCCTGGACCCGGCGATGGCCGAACTCGACGGTCAGCGCGCCGCGTTGACCACGGCGCTGGACTCGGTCGGCAAGCTCGGGAACGTCGGAACCGAGCTGGTGAACCGGACCAGGGACGACCTGTCGGCGAACCTGGCCGCGCTGGAACCGACACTGCAGAGGGTCGTCGAGACGGGGCCGGACCTGATCGACAATCTGGGCAACCTCAGCACGTTCCCGTTCCCGCAGACCACAATCGACCAGGGCATGCGCGGTGACTACACGAACCTGTGGGCGCTGATCGACCTGACCACGCCGCGACTGCGGTCCGGGCTCGGATTCGGAACCCCACTCGGGGCGCCGCAGACCCCGCCTGCGGGCAGTCAACCGGTCAACCCGCTGACCGCGCCGCTGCAGGCGGCGAGGAGTGTGGTCGTGCCCGAGGCGAAGCCCGAGAAGCCCACGCCGCCAGCGAAGGAGGGCACCGGACGATGATCCTCACACCACTCGTGCGCAGGCAGTTGACGATCTTCGCCGTGCTCGCGGTGATCGGAATGACCGCCGCCGCCATCTCGTACCTGCGGGTCCCGACGATGCTCGGCATCGGCCGCTACGCGGTGACGGTGGAACTGCGCGACGCGGGCGGCCTCTACCGGAACGCGAATGTCACCTACCGCGGCGACACCATCGGTCAGGTGCGCTCGGTTCGGCTGGATCCGGACGCGGTGCGGGTCGAACTGTCGCTGCAGAGTTCGGTTCCGGTGCCGAGCACCGGACTGACCGCCGCGGTGCGCAGCGTGTCGGCGATCGGCGAACAGTACGTCGACCTGCAACCGAGCACCGGTGACGGGCCGTTTCTGAGTGACGGAGACGTGATCGGCGGGGAACAGGTCACGGTCCCGCGGGAGATCGGCCCGGTCCTCGACCAGGCGAAGGCGATGCTGGCGTCGGTCCCGCAGGACAAGCTGCGTTCGGTGATCGACGAATCGGCCGCGGCCTTCGGCGGCCGGGGGCCGGATCTGGCGCGGCTGCTCGACTCGACGACCTCGTTCGTCGACCAGTTGTCCGGGTCGACCACGCCCGCGACCACCCTGGTGCAGGAGTTGGCCCCGCTGCTCGACACCCAGGTGGTCACCGGCGACCAGATTCGGCGGTGGACCGCGAGTGTGGCACAGGTGAGCGGGCAACTGGCCGGTGCCGACGGGTCGGTGCGGGGCATCCTCGACAGGGGTCCGGGCTTCGCGGCCGAGGCCGATTCGTTGTTCCAGGAGCTGCGCCCGACCCTGCCGGTGCTGTTGGCCAACCTGACCAGTACCGCCCAGGTGGCTGTCACCTACAACGCCGCCCTCGAACAGGTCCTGGTGATCGTGCCGCCACTGGTGGCCGCCCAGGAGACCGTGGTGCAGCGCGGGCAGGAGGACGGGGCGGCGAACGTCAACTTTCATCTCCAGGCGCAGGATCCGGCGGCGTGTTCGGCGGGCTACCTGCCTGCCGACCAGCGCCGCGACCCGACGCAGACGAGCGTGCCGGACACCCCGCCGGACCTGTACTGCAAGGTGCCGCAGGACTCGACGTTCGCGGTGCGCGGGTCCAGGAACATCCCGTGCACGGAGGTGCCGGGCAAGCGGGCGCCGAGTCCCGACATCTGCCGCAGCGCGGCGCCGTACGTGCCGTCCGGAACCAACGCGCCGGACGAGCTGTACCCGGGCCCGGACGGCCAGGCCTACCAGCACACCGATCTCGCGCCCGCGGCCGGTCAGACCGGGAAGGACCAGTCGTGGCAACACTTGCTGACACCCCCGAATCCGTGACGGACGACCCGACACCGGACGCCGCACCGGCCGACGCCCGCCGGGCGGGTCGTGCGCGACGAAACACCCTGCGGGTCCTCGTCGCTGCCGCGACCGCGGGACTCGTTGCGACGGTCGTCCTCGGCGTCGCCGCGCTGCGTTCGGACCGCGCGCGGGAGGCGCACCGGCAATCGCTGGTGGACGCGGCCCGCGACGGGGTGCTCGCCCTGATCGACGTCCACGCCGCGACGGCGGACGCGGACCTGGCCAGGCTGATGTCGCTGAGCACCGGAGTCTTCGCCGACGAGATGAAGGAGGGGGGCACGGGTTTCGTCGGGTCTGTGCGGGACTCCGCGGTGAACTCGGACGGTCGGGTGGACGAGGCCGCGCTCGCGAGCGAGTCGGGCAGTTCGGGTGTGGTGGTCGTGGCGGCCTCGGCACGTGTCGCGAACGCCGCGGGTCCGGCCTCGAACAGGACCTACCGCCTCCGGGTCGCGGTGGACGAGGTGGGCGGGCGGATGCTGATGTCGAGCGTGGAGTTCGTGCCGTGAGCCGGCCCGCCCTGCATCGAGCAGTAGTCGCGCTGGTGGTGTTCGCGTTGGTGGCGGCCGGTGGTGCACTGGTGTTCGCACATCGGCACGCGGCGTCCGTCGAGGCGGCCCGCGGCGAGGCGACCGCGGCGGCGCCGGGACGCGTCGAGGCGCTGCTGAGCTACAACGCGCAGACCGTGGACGAGGACCTCGCCGCCGCGGCCGAGGGGACGACCGGGTCGTTCAGGGAGAACTTCGTGGAGTTCGGTACGAAAACGGTTGCGCCCCAGTCGAAGGAGCAGGGGCTCAGCACCAGGGCGCGCGTCGTCGACGTCGGATTCCTCGGCGGGACAACAGATCACGCGCAGCTGTTGTTGTTCGTCGACCAGATCACGACCAGCGTGTCGCAACCCGCTCCGGCGAGCACCTCGAGTCGGGTGCGGGTCGGGGTGGATCTGGTGGACGGACGGTGGGTTGTCAGCGAGCTGACGCCGATCTAGGGGGGTGCATCCTCACCGCGAGGGGTGGGGTTGTTGCCACCTTGGGTGCCTATCGGTGCTGGTCGCGGGGTTGCAAGCTGGTGTGACCGAGCAAGACCAACCCCCCGAACGAGGAGACAGACAATGTCGAACACCATCAAGCGCGCCTTCGCTACTGCAGCCATCGCCGCCTTTGCCCTGGCCGCGGGAGCGGGCATCGCCTCCGCTGACGCGAACGGCGGTGCGGGTGCACCCGGTGGCGCGGGCGGTAGTGCTCAGTCGGGTAACGCCCAGTCCGGTAACGGTGGCAATGCCACCGGTGGTGCGGGTGGTTCCGGCAACGTCGGCATCGGCGGCGTGAACATCGGCAACGGCACGCAGGGCGGTGTGTCCTCCGGTAACGGCGGGGGAGCGGTCGGTGGCAACAGTGGCAACGCGACCAGTGGTGCGGCGAACGGCGGTGGTGGCGGTGCCGGTGGGGCGGGCGGTGCGGGTGGCACCAACAACCCGACCACCACCAACACCACCACCACGACCACGACCACGCAGGACTGCCCGTTCTACTGGCCCTTCTGCTGACACCGGGACCAATCCGAGAGGGCCGTCACTCCGAGGAGCGACGGCCCTCTCGGATTGTGCAACGGACTACACGATCCCGCTGGGGCTGCGGCGTGAGCCGGGTTGCTGGGTGGGCATGTTGTTGGGAGGCACGGGATACGGGATCCCTTGACCGGCAGTTCCCAGCGCGATGTTGGGGCCGCACTGGGCGAGCGCGTCGGCAGTCCTGGGTTTCGGATCGGTGATCCGTGGGGGCACCCTGTCCGGGGCGGCGGCAAAATTGAATGCCGAGGTCATATCGCCTGTGACGCTGCGCCGCCACTTGGTCAGATTCGGTACCTCGACACCGTACCGGCTCTCCAGCAGGCGCAGTTGGGAGGTGTGGTCGAAGGTCTCGGAGGCGACGAGTCCGCCGCGGGAGTACGGCGAGATGACCAGGGACGGCACCCGATAGCCGAGGCCGATGGGTCCCGCCACGCCCTTGGCGGCGGGCACCTTCGCCAGGTCGACCGTGAGGAACTCGCCCGGCGTCCCCTCCGGAGCGGTGGGCGGCGTGACGTGGTCGAAGAACCCGCCGTTCTCGTCGTAGCTGACGATCAGTGCGGTCTTCTCCCACACCTTCGGATTCGAGGTGAGAATGTCGAGGACCTGCATGATTCCCACGGCGCCGAGGGCGGGCGGCAGGGCCGGGTGCTCGCAGTTGAACAGCGGCGGGATCACCCACGACACCGAAGGCAAGCGGTCGGCGGCCACGTCGGCCGCGAAATCGCTGGGATACACCGGCGCCTTGCCGCGGCGTGCCAGTTCGGAGTTCGGATCCGCGGCCTGCTTGAAGCAGCCCATCATCCCGTCGAGAATCACCGACGAGATCGGGCCGACGTCGCGGTTGTTGTAGATCTTCCAGCTCACCCCGGCCTCGGACAGGTTCTCCGGGTAGGTGCGCCAGCTGTAGGCGTTCTGTGGGATCAGGGTCGGCGTCTCCACGAGCGGGCCCCCGGCCCGCCCGTCCGGGTCGATCGTCGCGGAGATCCAGTACAGCCGGTTGGGGTCGGTCGGGCCGAGCACCGAGCAGTGGTAGTTGTCGCAGATGGTGAATGCATCCGCCAGGTCGTGATGGACGGGGATGTCGTCGCGGGTGTAGTAGCCCATCGCGGCGGGCCCGTTGGCGGCGCCGACGCTCGCGATCGACATCGGCATCCAGCGGTCGTTCATGCCCTTGTTCCAGGCCTCGTGCATGCCCGCCCAGCTGTGATCGGGGTCGTTGATGCACTCACCGTCGAGCGTTGCGCCCGTGGTCGTGTCGAGCCGGAACGGCACGATGTAACCGTCCGCACTCGGCCCGAGGCCGGGGGCGTAACCGAACTGCCGCCACGTGGGTGACGCGTCCCCGAATCCACGCACTCCCGACATCGTGCCGAAGTAGTGATCGAAGGAACGGTTCTCCTGCATCAGGAGAACGAAGTGCTCGATGTCGCCGAGTCCGCCCATTCCCGCGGGGTCCGCGGCGTGCGCTCGCTCGATGATCGGACCGGCCCAAGAGCCCAGCGCCGCAATGCCTCCAGCGGCCAATGCCTTGGCAAGGAACTCGCGGCGGTTGATTCCCTCGAACGCACCCATAGTCCCGGTGACCCCTCTCGTTCGATCGATGATTGGTCGGCCGGCGCAACTGTAGTGGTAATCGGTGGCCCTGTCCTGTTGTCGGGCGATTGGTACATGATTGACCGCTAGCCGCGAAATCCGTTGTCCTACATGTCTGTTGCGCCCGATTTCGCGTGTCGAAACGACAGCCTCCATCACCTCTCGGTCGCGGCGAGCGGCCGTGGCGGAAGCCCGAATCGAGTACCCCGAGAGTGGTGTATCGCCACCGCGAGGGGTGGGGTTGTTGCCACCTTGGGTGCCTATCGGTGCTGGTCGCGGGGTTGCAAGCTGGTGTGACCGAGCAAGACCAACCCCCCGAACGAGGAGACAGACAATGTCGAACACCATCAAGCGCGCCTTCGCTACCGCAGCCATCGCCGCCTTTGCCCTGGCCGCGGGAGCGGGCATCGCCTCCGCTGACGCGAACGGCGGTGCGGGTGCACCCGGTGGCGCGGGCGGTAGTGCTCAGTCGGGTAACGCCCAGTCCGGTAACGGTGGCAATGCCACCGGTGGTGCGGGTGGTTCCGGCAACGTGGCCATCGGCGGCGTGAACATCGGCAACGGCACGCAGGGCGGTGTGTCCTCCGGTAACGGCGGGGGAGCGGTCGGTGGAAACAGTGGCAACGCGACCAGTGGTGCGGCGAACGGCGGTGGTGGCGGTGCCGGTGGGGCGGGCGGTGCGGGTGGCACCAACAACCCGACCACCAACAGCACCACCACCACGACCACGACCACGCAGGACTGCTCGTTCGTCTGGCCGTTCTGCTGACGCCGGGACCGACCACACCGACAGACGGGCCGGCGTCACGTCACACGACGGGCGCCGGCCCCTCCGTACCACGAAGGGACAGAAAATGTTTGACGCGAGAACAGTGCTCGACGGCCGCACCGCGCGGCGCGGACTCATGGCAACCGCCGCAGCCTTGCTCATGCTCTCCGCCGGCGCGGGAATCGCCGCCGCGCAGACGCCGCCCCCGGCCTTCGGGTTCGGCGCACCCACGAACAGTGCGCCCGCGAACGGCCAGGCCCCGACAGGCGCCTCCGGCTCGAACGGCAACGTCGCGATCGGCGGGGTCAACGTCGGCCCACTCGGCGTCGGCGGCATCGGGGCGGGTCCCGGCGGGGTCGACCTCGGCAGCGGACCGAACCTCCCAGGACTGCCTCCCGTGAAGTAGGGACACGGGTGTAAGGAACTGCGGCTTCGCGCCGATACAGCAAGTACGTGAGGAGGGCACCATGTCGAAGACAGTCACCACCGGCGGGCGTCGCGTCACCGTCCTTGCCGACGACGGAGTTCCGCTGGCCGTCCGCGAGTTCGGCAGCCCCGCCGCCCCGGTCACCGCGGTGTTCGTGCACGGCCACTGCCTGCGATCGGAATCCTGGTACCTGCTCCGGGCGTTCCTCGAGCGCGCCTGCGGATCCGATGTGCGGATGGTGTTCTACGACCATCGCGGCCACGGCGATTCGGGGCACGCCGCACCCTCCACCTACACCATCGACCAGCTCGGTCGAGATCTGGATGCGGTACTCGCAGCGGTCGTCCCGAGCGGGCCGGTGGTGCTGGTCGGGCACTCGATGGGCGGGATGACCGCGCTCGCCTACGCGCGGCAGAACCCGACTGCGGTCGGGTCGAGGCTGGCCGGGATCGCCCTGATCTCGACCGCCGCGAACGGACTCGCCGACGTCGGGCTGGGGCGACTGTTGCGCAGTCCCGCGGTGTCGCTGTTCCACGCCGCGGTGCGGTGGGCCCCGCGTGTCACTGCTGGCTCGAAGCGTGTGAGCTGCCGACTGTGCACGGGAGTGGTTCGCGTCGCGGGCACGGGGAACCGTTACGTCGACCCCCGGGTGGTGGCGCTGGCGGCCGCGATGGTCAACGACACCTCCGTGGTGACGATGTCCAGCTTCCTCAAGTCGTTCGCCGAGTTCGACGAATCCGGCTCGGTGCCGTCGCTCGCAGGCATCCCGGCCGTCGTCGTGTGCGGTTCCGCGGACCTGATGACACCTTTCGAGCACTCCGAGGCGCTCGCGGCAAGGCTGCCGGGATCCGAACTGGTCCGCATCGAGGGCGCCGGCCATTCGGTGATCCTCGAGCGGGCAGCGGAGGTTGCCGCCGCGATCGGCGGTCTGCTCGTCAGGGCCGCCCGCGACGGCGCCGTCGCTGTCCCGGAGCCGCGGATGGTGGCCGCGGGCTGAGCCGGCCGGACTACAGGTCGCGGGCGTTGACGACCCCACTGTGCATGGCCCGCTCGGCCAAGCGCACCCGCTTCTGGTTCTGCGGCAGGTCCTCGACGCCGAACTTGGTGAACAGCGCGCGCAGGTGGGTCTTGACGGTGTCCACGCTGAGGAACAGTTCCGCCGCGATCTGCTGATTCGACGCAGGATTGGCGAACGCGGCACCGTGCTTGTAGGGCCGGCACAGTGCCAGCAGCACCGACCGCTGAGTCTCGGTGAGCGAGCGAACGTTGGGGGTGCTCGCGGCGACCATCGTCGCCTCGTCGGTCGCGGCTCCGAACTCGTCGTAGGTCAGCATCGTCGCGCCGATCCGGATGCTGTCACCGTGCCGAAGCCTGCGCCTGCCGGAGATCCGGTCCCCGTTGACGAACGTCCCGTTCCTGGACAGTCCGTCGTCGACGATCGTCCAGTGGGTGTCGACGCACTCGAGCACCGCGTGCAGCCGCGAGACCTCCTCGTCGGTGGTCAGCGGCAGACCCGAGGCGGGCGATCGTCCCACCGTCACCCGTGGTTGCTCGGGGGTCAGGGTCAGCATCTGCTGCCGACCCTGACCGTCCGAATAGACGAGTCGGCACTCGGCGACGCGTTCTATGGTCACGAGTCCATCGTGCTCCCGGCTACGGGGAGGCGCCAGTCCGGACGTCGCGGGATCAGAAGAGCGCGCCCCCGCCGAATGCGGCGCGGTGCGACACCGGCTGACGCCCGTCCACGTCGGAGACGCCGTAGTCAAGCGCCGTCGCCGCGGTGATCAGGGTGCCGATCAGGCCGGTGCCGCGCGGCACCATCAGCCTCGCGGCCAGGGTGGCGGCGACGTAGTGCGCCCGCAGTCCCAGCCCGATCAGTGCGTCCCAGTCGCTGACCGGCCGTTCCCAGAACGGCTGCGAGAATCCCGCGTACCCGTCGGACGGGCCGGTCCAGACGTTGTTGATCAGTAGGTCGAGGCGGCCGCCCTGCTCTTCGTCGATGCGTGCGAACAACTTCTCTATCTGACCGTCGTCGCCGTGGTCGCACTGGCACCGGTGACCAGGGCGACGCGGCCGTCGCCGGCGCTCATCGCGCCGCCTCCGCGAAGGTGCCCTCGGTGATCACGGCGTCGTCGGGCAGCGGGCGCACGATCGACCACGTCTCGGTGAAGCGGCACTGGGACATCTTCCAGTCGCCGTCCTCGAGGCGGTACTCGTCGTCGTACTCGCCCGTGCACAGTCTCTCCGTGCGGTCGAGCAGGTTCAGTTGCCGGAATCTCAGCGTCCACCGGCCGGCCGCGGTGCCCTCGCCGGTCAGGGTGATCTCGGGATGCATGCCGTGATGCATGTCGAAGATGACGTGTTTGCCGTCGACGGTGTGCAGTGCGACCCTGGCGAAGATCTCGGCCATCGGGTCGGCGTCGTCGAAGGCGCCCAGCGCGCCGTAGTCGATCTTCGCGCCCGACGCGATGAAGCACGCACGGAACGTCGCGGGATCCTTGCCGTCGCAGGCCCGCCAGTACCGGTACTTGAGCGTCTTGATCGCCTCGATCTGCTCGAGGTCGCCGATTCGTCGGGCGAGGTGCTCGTTGGTCTGTCGCAAAGGGGTCGTCCCGTCGTCGGTGCCGATGATCCGTGCTCGGGTCGAGCCTAGGGTGTCCGCGGTCACAGTCGCAGCGAGTTCTCGCCCGGCGCGGCGCTCCTACTTCTGGTCCGCGGCCGAATCGGCCAGGTCTGGATCCAGGGTGCCGCCGAACACGCACGCCGTCAGTTCGCCGAGCGCCGGGTCCTCGTCGAGGTGTTCGTCGGCGCGCATCGCGAGCATGATGTTGATGAGCATGCCCTGCGCGATGAACTGGCGCGCCTTCTCCGGCGTGCAACCTGTCCGGTCGCGGATCTGGGTGTAGATCTGCGACATCGTGGACCGTGCCTGGGCGCCGATCTCCGGGGTGCCGCCCGCGCTGAAGCCGTGCATCATCACCAGCAGTAGGTCCTGGTCGGAGATGAGTCCGCCGTATGCCGCCCCGAGTTGCGCCCAGAACTCGTCGCTGTCCGGGTCGATGACCATCTTGTCGAGTTCGGAGTCGAAGGTCTCGACGATGCGGGCGAGCGCCCGCGCGAAGACCTCGCGGAACAGTTCCGCCTTGGTGCCGAACATCCGCACCACGTACGGCTGGGAGACGCCTGCCTCCCTGGCCACGGCATCGGTGCTGGTCCCGGCGTATCCGCCACGGGCAAATGCCCGGGATGCCGCGGCGAGGACGAGTTCACGTCGGTCCGCCGCGTTCATCCGGGTGGCTGGCTGAGAACCGCTTGTCGCAGACATGTTGACAGGTTATCACTCGATGCCTTAGCGTCGAGGAAGTTAAGTAATCATTTGATGCTTACAAGCCGGTCCCGGCAACTCAGACGTCCACTACGTGCTCCGGTCCAGGAGAAGTGATGACCACAATTACCGATCAGCTCGATGTTCTGGCGCCGCCCGAGCAGGGCCGCCGACGTCGTGTCGTGCCTATCTGGCTGGCGATGCTCGCGGCCTCCCTGCCGATGTTCATGGCCACCCTCGACAACCTGGTGATGACCAGCGCGCTACCCGTCATCCGGGCCGACCTGAACGCCACGGTCGGGCAGTTGCAGTGGTTCCTCAATGCCTACACGCTCGCGTTCGCCACCCTCATGCTCTCCGCCGCCACCCTCGGTGACCGGTGGGGCAGGCGGCGGCTGTTCCTCTACGGCATCGCCGTGTTCACCGCAGCGTCGATTGCGTCCGCACTCTCCACCACGCCGGCCATGCTGATTGCCGCCCGTGCGGTCCAGGGCGCGGGCGCGGCCGCGATCATGCCGCTCTCGCTGACACTCCTGGCCGGCGCGGTCCCGGCGTCGAAGCGGGCGCTCGCCATCGGCGTCTGGGGCGGGGTGTCCGGGCTCGGAGTCGCGCTCGGTCCCGTAGTCGGCGGCGCGGTGGTCGACGGCGTGTCCTGGCAGGCGATCTTCTGGCTCAACGTGCCGGTCGCGCTGGTGGCGGTCCCGCTGGCGCTGTACGCGCTCGGCGAGTCCCGCGGCCGGCGTCAGCGGCTCGACCTGCTCGGCGTGCTGCTCGCGGGAGTCGGTGTCTTCCTCGGGGTCTGGGGGATCGTGCACGGCAACGACGACGGCTGGACCTCGGCGTCGACGTTGGGCGTGCTCGGTGCCGCCGTGCTCGCGCTCGTCGCGTTCGTCGTCCGCGAGCTGCGAACCGACGACCCGGTGATGCCGATGCGACTGTTCCGCTCGCGCAGCTTCTCGATCGCGAACGTCATCGGCCTGGCATTCACCCTCGGCATGTTCGGTGCGGTGTTCCTGCTGGCTCAGTACCTGCAGATCGTGATGGGGTACACGCCGTTCCAGGCCGGACTGCGCACCCTGCCGTGGACCGCCGCTCCGATGGTCGTTGCGCCGATCGCCGGCATCCTGGCTCCGCGGGTGGGGCTGCGGGCGCTCCTGGTCGTCGGTCTCGCACTGCAGGCCGGCTCGCTGGTGTGGATGTCGGCGGTGCTCGAGCCCGGCGCCACCTACGGCGCGATGATTCCGGCGTTGGTGATGGCCGGGGTCGGGATGGGGCTGACGTTCGCGCCCAGCGCCACCGCGGTGCTCGCGGACATGGCCGAGATCGACCACGCCACAGCGAGTTCCGTGAACTCCACGATCCGGGAGATCGGGGTGGCGCTCGGCGTCGCGACGCTGACGGCGGTGTTCCTGGCCAACGGCGGCAGTCTCACCCCGGCCGGTTACGCCGACGGGCTGCAGCCGGCGTTGCTGGTGGGCGCGGCCTCGGTCGCCGTCGCGTTGGTCGCGGCCGTGGCGATGCCCGGGAAGGCCCGCGACTGATCCGGACCTCCCGCACACCCCGTGGCTCGAATGCGCGACATCCGCCGTTCGGGCCGCGGGGTGTGCGCGCAGTCCGGTGGGAAAATTGGGATGAGCCGGGCTTGCCGCTGTGGCATGGTCGCAACCTGACTCGCGCCGGAATCCGTCCGGCCGGATATCGAACAGGAGTTCCGATGCCACCCCGCGAGGCGGGCCACAAGCTGCTCAACTGGGCGTCCCAGATCGAGGAGGGCACCCTCGAACAGGCCAGGCAGACCGCCGCGATGCCGTTCATCCACCCACACGTCGCGCTGATGCCGGACGCCCACCTCGGCAAGGGCAGTGCCGTCGGGACCGTCATCCCGACCGTCGGTGCGGTGATCCCGGCCGCGGTCGGGGTCGACATCGGCTGCGGCATGATCGGCGTCCGCACCGCGTTCACGAAGGACGACGTCGACGACCGGATCGCCCGGACCCGAGTGGGTCTCGGCGCGCTGCGCGCCGCGGTCGAGCGCGCCATCCCGCTCTCGCCCGGCCACTACAACGCCGGGCTCGACCGGTGGGAATTCACGGCGGCGAGGATCGCGGAACTGGAACGTCGGGCGGACGAGGACGGCGTCGACCTGGCGCACTCCCCGAAGTGGCGCGTGCAGCTCGGATCCCTTGGCGGCGGAAACCATTTCATCGAGCTGTGCCTCGACGAGGCCGACCGTGTGTGGCTGTTCCTGCACAGTGGCAGCCGCGGCGTCGGCAACAAGATCGCGCAGCACCACATCGCGGTGGCGCAGCGGATGTGCGCACGGTGGCACGTCGTCCTGCCGAACAGGGACCTGGCGTACCTGGCGGAGGGGACCGCCGAGTTCGACCGCTACCTCGCCGAACTGGGTTGGGCGCAGCGCTTCGCTTTCCTGAACCGGGCCGAGATGATGGACCGCTTCGGCGCGGTCTTCGCGCGGTGGATGGGCACCGACGACCACCGCGAGACGGAACGAATCAACTGCCACCACAACTACACCCGGAAGGAGCGGCACGCGGGTCGGGACGTGTGGCTCACCCGCAAGGGCGCGGTCGACGCGCACGAGGGCGCGCAGGCGATCATCCCCGGGTCCATGGGTACCCACTCCTACGTCGTCACGGGCCTCGGCAGCGCGGCCGGGCTGTGTTCGGCCCCGCACGGTGCCGGCCGTCGGTTCTCACGGACCGCCGCGCGCAAGCGGTTCACCCAGGGTGACCTGCGGGCCCGGATGACGGGCATCGAGTACCGCGACAGTGCGGAGTTCGTCGACGAGATCCCGGATGCCTACAAGGACATCGGCGTCGTGATGGCGGACGCCCGTGACCTGGTCGAGATCCGGCACGAACTACGCCAGCTCCTCAACGTCAAGGGCACCTGACGTCGCTGCGGGTCAGGGCTGGCCGGGGAACGCCACCGTCGGGGGCGTGACCCCCAGCACCGCGCGCCACCGCGCACCCCGCAGCGCCGCCTCGGTCAGTGCGTCCACGCCCATCGCCCGCGTCGGCTCCGACTGGGCGCGCTCGATCACCGACCGCCACGCGACCGCGGTGTCCGCCTCCACCTGTGCGGCCAGCTGGATGGCGGTGGTCGGATCGGTGACCGGGAAGGGGAGGGTGTATCCGGTCTCGGCGCCGGGGGCGGTGACACTCGCCGCGGCAAGCGCGTCGGCGGTGGCGTCGCGCCGGGCCCGGTGTGCGGCCGCGTCGGCCGAAACCTGTCCGGCGCGTGTGGGATTCGAGAAGGCGGCCACGATGCCGTAGGCGTACACGGCGGCGTGCTCGGCCCTCAGTGCATCGACGAGGCCCTGCTGCTCCGGACCGACCGTGGCGGTGGAGGACGAGGTGGGGGAGGTCATGGCAGCAACACCGCCTGCTGCGCGGCGACGGCCGCGCTGATCGAGCCGAGCAGTCCGGCGCGGTAGCCGTCCAGTCGGCGGGCGAGATCTGCTGCACCGCGCTGCGATTCGGCGAGCTGGGTGCGCAGTTGGTCGACGGTCGGCGGGGGCGTGGAGGGCCCGGTGGACGTCGGCGCCGCGGACGCCGTGGCCGAGGGGGTGCTCGCGCCGGACGCCCGGGTGATCTCCGTCGTCAGTGCGTCGGCATGGGCGATGCGCTCGTTGGCGATCACGGCCAGCGCGCCGGCCCGCTCCGGCGCCAGTGCGGCGGCGGCGGTTGCGGTCTCGGCGTCGCGCCGGGCGGCGGCCACCGCGACGAGCAGGGGATCGGGTTCGGGGGGTTCGTCGTCGTTGCCTGCGGCGCAGCCGGCGGAGGCGCCGGCGACGGCGAGCCCGAGGACCGCAGCGCCGACCCGAATTGCGGCGCGCCGGGACAGGAGTGACGAGACGACGGCTGCTGGCACGGGCCCCATCTTGTCAGGTGCCGGATCGCGCGGGTGGACCCAGGCTGGTCACCGAGTCGCCGAATGCGCGATATCCTTAGGGTTCGCGCTACAGGTTTGTGATCCGACCACAACTGAACGAGGAGCTCTACTGATGCCGGTTCCGTCGAAGGAGAGGGTGTTCGAGCTTCTCTCCGATCTGGTGCACCGCCAGGGATACGACCTGGAGGGCGTGTCGGTCACGCAGGCCGGCAAGCACAGTGTGGTTCGGGTCGTCGTGGACAGTGATGCCGGTCTCGAGCTGGACGCGGTCGCCGAGTTGAGTCGCGTGATCTCCGAGGTCTTCGACGCCGCGCCCGAATTCGGTGAGACGCCGTACACCCTCGAGGTCACCTCTCCCGGCATCGACCGGCCGCTCACCGAGCCGCGGCACTGGCGGCGGGCACGCGGCCGCAAGGTGCTCGTCGAGCTCGCCGACGAGAAGGTGCCCGGGCGCGTCGGGGTACTCGGCGACGGCGTCGTCGAGTTGGTGGTACCCGGCAGGGGTGGTCCGACGGTCCGCGAGATCGCCCTCGGCGATGTCGTCAAAGCGGTGGTGCAGGTGGAGTTTTCGCCGCCGAACGCCAGGGAGCTCGAGCTGGCGGGTGGCGTGGCGGACGGGCGCGTGGTGCCTACCGAGATCGACGACGACACCGAGATCGACGACGCCGATCACGACGAGGACGACGGCACGGACGAATCGGGCGCGAACGAGACAGACGAAGAATTTCAGGTAGAGGGGTAGACAAGTGCATATCGAAATGTCGGCGCTGCGGGCGATCGAGGACGACAAGGGCATCCCGGTCGACACGATCATCGAGACCATTCAGAGCGCCCTGCTCACCGCCTACCGGCACACCGAGGGTCACCAGCCGCACGCGCGGATCGACGTCGACACCCGGACCGGTCTGGTCCGCGTGATGGCGCGGGAGGTCGATGCGGACGGCAACCGGGTCGGGGAGGAGTGGGACGACACCCCCGAGGGCTTCGGCCGGATCGCGGCGACCACCGCCCGTCAGGTCATCCTGCAGCGCCTGCGCGACGCCGAGCACGAGAAGAGCTTCGGCGAGTTCTCGACCCACGAGGGCGAGATCGTCGGCGGCGTCATCCAGCGCGACACGCGCGCCAACGCCCGCGGCATGGTCGTCGTGCACATCGGCAGTGAGGCGACCGGCGCGGAGGGAATGCTGCCCGCGGCCGAGCAGGTTCCCGGCGAGACCTACGAGCACGGTGAGCGCATCAAGTGCTACGTCGTGGGCGTGACCCGCGGCCAGCGCGGCCCGCAGATCACCCTCTCGCGCACCCATCCGAACCTGGTGCGCAAGTTGTTCGCGCTCGAGGTGCCGGAGATCGCCGACGGATCCGTGGAGATCGTCGCCGTCGCACGCGAGGCCGGCCACCGGACCAAGATCGCGGTCGCGTCGCGGGTGCAGGGTCTCAACGCGAAGGGTGCGTGCATCGGCCCGATGGGACAGCGCGTGCGCAACGTGATGAGCGAACTGGCCGGCGAGAAGATCGACATCATCGACTACGACGAGAACCCGGCCCGGTTCGTCGGCAACGCGTTGTCGCCGTCGAAGGTGGTTTCGGTCACGGTCGTCGACGCCGACGCACGTGCCGCCCGGGTGGTCGTGCCCGACTTCCAGCTGTCGCTGGCGATCGGCAAGGAGGGGCAAAACGCCCGGCTGGCCGCGCGCCTGACCGGGTGGCGGATCGACATCCGAAGCGATGCCGCGCCCGCCTCCGACGCGCCGTCCGGACCTGCGCCGACGCGTGTCTAGGGGCGGCATGCACGGTTCGGTCGGCAACAGCGGTAGAGTGGTCAATGGCTCAGCATGAGTTTTCGGCGCAGTCGCGTGTGCAAACCGGTTTTCCGGTGCGCACCTGCATCGGTTGCCGGAAGCAAGTGCTGGCCGCCGATCTGCTGAGGATCGTGGCGCGTCAGGTCCAGTCGGAGGGCTGGGTACTGGTGCCCGATCCCGGGCGCAGGCTTCCCGGTAGAGGTGCGTGGTTGCATCCCGACCGGAATTGCCTGATCCAGGCGGAGAAGCGCCGAGCATTCGGCAGAGCGCTGCGAGTGTCCGGAAGCCTGGACACGGCGGCTCTCCACGCCGAGATCGATGGTCCCGAGATCACCGATCCCGCCGTCGAGTCGCACCCACAACAGAGCGGTACGTAGAAGAGCGCAGTACCGCTCGAGAAGAGTCAGGCAAACACACTCATGAGCACACCGTGAAGCACCAGCGATGATCGTCCATCGGAGTTAACCCGAGGTCGTGCGGGCACCAAGCCGCGCTCGACCTCTCAGTGAGGAGAGCAGTGGCAGGCAAGGCCCGCGTGCACGAGTTGGCCAAGGAACTCGGTGTCACCAGCAAGGAACTACTCGCAAGGCTCAAGGAGCAGGGCGAGTTCGTGAAGTCGGCGTCCTCCACCGTGGAGGCGCCGGTCGCGCGGCGGTTGCGGGAGTCGTTCCCGTCCGCCAAGTCGTCGGCACCCGCAGCCGAGGCGACTTCGACCGCCCCGGCGCCCAAGCCCGGCGGCCCGCGTCCCGGACCCAAGCCGGCGGCTCCCGCTCCGGCAGCACCCGCGCCGGCTCCGGCCGCCCCCGCGGCAGCGGCCCCGGTCGCGCCGGCTCCGGCGGCCCCCACCCCGGCAGCGCCGAAGGTCACCCCCGCGGCAGCGCAGCCCGGACCCCGTCCGGCAGCGCCCGTGCCCGCGGCACCGGCAGTTCCCGCCGCCAGCGCCGCACCGGCCCCCACGCCGGCGGCACCGGGCCCCAAGCCCGGCCCGAAGGCGCCGCGTGTCGGTAACAACCCGTACTCCTCGGCCCCGGCCGAGCGTCCCGCGCCGCGTCCGGCCCCGGGTGCACCCCGTCCGGGTGCTCCGCGTCCGGCCCCCGGCCAGGGCGGTCCCCGTCCGGCTCCCGGCGCTCCGCGTCCCGCGGCAGGCCCCGGTGGTCCGCGTCCGGCCCCCGGCCAGGGTGGTCCGCGTCCGAGCCCCGGCTCGATGCCTCCGCGCCCGAACCCGGGTGCCATGCCCGCACGGTCGGCACGTCCGGCCCCCGGTGCAGGTCGTCCCGGCGGCGGTCGTCCCGGCGGTCCGGGCGGTCGTCCGGGTGGCGGTGGCGGCGGATACCGCGGTGGCGGCGCCCCCGGTGCCGGTGCCGGAGCAGGCGCTCCCGGTGGAGCACCCGCAGGCGGATTCCGCGGTCGTCCCGGTGGCGGCGGTGGCCGTCCCGGTCAGCGTGGTGCCGCAGCAGGCGCGTTCGGTCGTCCGGGCGGTGCCCCGCGTCGCGGCCGCAAGTCGAAGCGGCAGAAGCGGCAGGAATACGACTCCATGCAGGCGCCCGCCGTCGGCGGCGTGCGGTTGCCCCGCGGCAACGGTGAGACCATCCGTCTCGCCCGCGGTGCATCCCTGTCCGACTTCGCGGAGAAGATCGACGCGAACCCGTCGGCACTGGTCCAGGCGCTGTTCAACCTCGGCGAGATGGTCACGGCCACGCAGTCGGTGAACGACGAGACCCTCGAGCTGCTCGGCGGCGAGATGAACTACGTCGTCCAGGTCGTCAGCCCGGAGGACGAGGACCGCGAGCTGCTCGAGTCGTTCGACCTCACCTACGGCGAGGACGAGGGCGGCGAGGAAGACCTCGAACAGCGTCCGCCGGTGGTCACCGTCATGGGTCACGTCGACCACGGCAAGACCCGACTGCTCGACACCATCCGCAAGGCCAACGTCCGCGAGGGCGAGGCCGGCGGCATCACCCAGCACATCGGTGCCTACCAGGT
The DNA here is from genome assembly GCF_042672245.1 of Rhodococcus sp. NPDC127527. Taxonomy (NCBI): domain Bacteria; kingdom Bacillati; phylum Actinomycetota; class Actinomycetes; order Mycobacteriales; family Nocardiaceae; genus Rhodococcus; species Rhodococcus sp. NPDC127527. The sequence goes on along the minus strand of NZ_JBHXVP010000014.1, from coordinate 61,159 downwards.
GCTGACCGAGCTGGACGGCAACGAGCGTCTGGTGACCTTCATCGACACCCCCGGTCACGAGGCCTTCACGGCCATGCGTGCCCGTGGTGCCAAGGCCACCGACATCGCGATCCTCGTGGTCGCGGCCGACGACGGTGTCATGCCGCAGACGGTGGAGGCGATCAACCACGCCCAGGCGGCCGACGTGCCGATCGTGGTCGCGGTGAACAAGATCGACAAGGAGGGGGCGAACCCCGACAAGATCCGCCAGCAGCTCACCGAGTACGGCCTCGTCACCGAGGAGTACGGCGGCGACACCATGTTCGTCAACATCTCGGCCAAGCAGGGCACCAACATCGATGCCCTCCTGGAAGCGGTGTTGCTGACCGCGGATGCCTCCCTGGACCTGCGGGCCAACCCGGACATGGACGCACAGGGTGTCGCCATCGAGGCGCACCTCGACCGCGGCCGTGGTCCGGTCGCGACCGTGCTCATCCAGCGCGGCACGCTGCGGGTCGGCGACTCGATCGTGGCGGGCGACGCGTACGGACGCGTTCGTCGCATGGTCGACGAGCACGGCGAGGACGTCCTCGAGGCGCTGCCCTCGCGGCCGGTCCAGGTCGTCGGCTTCACGTCGGTCCCCGGTGCAGGCGACAACCTGCTCGTGGTCGACGAGGACCGGATCGCCCGGCAGATCGCGGACCGTCGCAATGCGCGCAAGCGCAACGCGATGGCCGCCCGCAGCCGCAAGCGGATCAGCCTCGACGATCTCGACGCAGCGCTCAAGGAGACGAGTCAGCTCAACCTGATCCTCAAGGGCGACAACTCGGGCACCGTGGAGGCGCTCGAGGAGGCCCTGCTCGGCATCCAGATCGACGACGAGGTGCAGTTGCGCGTCATCGACCGCGGTGTCGGTGGCGTGACCGAGACGAACGTGAACCTGGCCTCGGCCTCGAACGCGATCATCATCGGATTCAACGTCCGGGCCGAGGGCAAGGCAACGGAGCTGGCGAACCGCGAGGGCGTCGACATCCGGTACTACTCGGTGATCTACCAGGCCATCGACGAGATCGAGAAGGCGCTCAAGGGCCTGCTCAAGCCGATCTACGAAGAGGTCGAGCTGGGCAAGGCCGAGATCCGCGCCATGTTCCGGTCCTCGAAGGTCGGCAACATCGCCGGCTGCCTCGTCACCGCCGGGTCGATCAAGCGCAACGCCAAGGCACGCCTCATCCGCGACAGCGTCGTGGTGGCGGAGACGATCACCATCTCCTCGCTCAAGCGGGAGAAGGACGACGTCACCGAGGTCCGCGAGGGCTACGAGTGCGGTCTGACGGTCACCTACAACGACATCAAGGTCGGTGACGTGATCGAGGCGTACGAGCTGCGCGAGAAGCCGCGCGACTAGCAATCGCGAGAACCGGTGTGGGTCCCGCGGGCCGAGCAAGGCCCGCGGGACCCACACCGCGACTACCACGGGAGGCTTGTTGTATCTCGGTGCGCTCGAACTGGACATCCTGCTCGGCGACGTTCGGTCGCTCAAGGAGAAGCGTTCAGTGGTCAAGCCGGTGATAGCCGCGCTCGCCAAGTTCGGGGTGTCGGTCGCGGAGACCGGTGAGCACGACCGCTACCGGCGTTCGCTCATCGGTGTCGCGGTGGCCACCTCGGACGTCGACCATCTCAACGAGGTACTCGACACCTGTGAGCGGCAGGTGGCTGCGCGCCCCGAGTTGCAACTGCTCGCCGTGCGACGCCGGATCTTCGGTCCGGAGGACTGACCCGGTTCTCGCGCCACCGCGCCGCGGCGAAAGATATGGAACGTACTGACGGCACCGCCGTCGGAGTGGGATTGACGGCACCGCCGTCGTTAGGAAGGGACTTCGGTCATGGCAGATCCGGCGAGGGCGCGAAAGCTGGCCAAGCGCATCTCGACGATCGTCGCAACGGCGATCGCCGACAAGGAGATCAAGGATCCCCGGCTGGACTACATCACGATCACCGACGCGAAGGTGACCGCCGATCTGCACGACGCGACCGTGTACTACACGGTGCGTGGCGTGGACCTGGAGACCGAGCCGGACATGGATGGCGCCGCGGCCGGCCTGGCCAAGGCGACCGGAGCGCTGCGCTCCAAGGTCGGGGCGGGCACCGGGGTGCGGTTCACCCCGACGCTGACGTTCGTCGCGGACACCGTCCCCGATGCGGCGCGGCACATGGAGGAGCTGCTCGCCAGGGCGCGTGCCGCCGACGACGAGGTGGCCAAGGCCAGGGAGAACGCCACCCACGCCGGCGACGTCGACCCGTACAAGGAGCCGCGGTCCGCCGAGGACGACGAGGACGAACCGGTCGGCTCCGGCGAAGCCGACTAGGCCGGCGATGACCGTGACAGCGCAGACCCCCGCCGCCGCGGCCCCCGGCGAGATCGACCTCGCGGCCGCGGTGGCCCTCCTCTCCGAGGCGACCTCGGTGACGGTGCTCTGCCACGTCCAACCGGACGCGGACACCATCGGCAGCGGACTGGCGCTCGCGCAGGTACTCGACCGGATGGGGACGCCGGTGCAGGTGTCGTTCGCGCGACCCGAGGTGCTCCCGGAGTCCATGCGCACACTGCCCGGGGTGAACCTGCTGGTGGCGCCCGACCAGGTGCCCGCCGAGGTGGATCTGTTGGTGACCGTGGACTGCGGCAGCCGCGGCAGGCTCGGTGACCTGGCCGATCGGCTCGACGGCGCACGCCGCACCCTGGTGATCGACCATCACCGGTCCAACACCCGGTTCGGCCGGTACAACCTGATCGACGACAGTGCCGAGGCCACCACAGCGGTGCTGGCCCGGCTGTTCGACACCTGGGGCGTGGAGATCGACCGTGACCTCGCACACTGCCTCTACGCCGGCCTGGTCACCGACACGGGCTCGTTCCGCTGGGTCCAGCCCGGCACGCACTCGCTTGCGGAGCGGCTGATCGACACCGGCATCGACTCCGCGGAGATCACCCGGCGGCTGCTCGACACGCACCCGTTCGGGTGGCTGCCGATGCTCTCGGCGGTGCTCGGCACCGCGTGCCTGGCGCCGGACGCGGCCGCCGGTCGCGGCCTGGTCTACGCGCTGATCCGCTACGCGGACACCGCGGGGATGGGCGCGGAGGAGATCGAGAGCGTCATCGACATTGTCCGCACCACCGCGCAGGCGGAGGTCGCCGCGGTGCTGAAGGAGAACGAGCCCGGTCGATGGTCGATCTCGCTCCGGTCGAAGTCCACGGTGGACGTCTCCGAGATTGCGGCCCGGGTCGGCGGCGGCGGTCACCGGTTCGCCTCCGGGTACACCCACGAGGGCGACGACGAGAGTGTGGTTGCCGAACTTCTCGGCGTGCTCGGGTGAGTCGCCGGCTTGGCTGAACCCTCGACCCGGCGAGACCGGTCCGACCCCACCGCCCGGCGGATCCTGGGCCTCGCGCTGCCGGCGCTCGGCGTGCTGGCCGCGGAACCGCTCTACCTGCTCTTCGACATCGCGGTGGTCGGGCGGCTCGGCGCGCTCGCACTCGCCGGGCTCGCCGTCGGCGGCCTCATTCTCGCGCAGGTCAGCACGCAGCTGACCTTCCTCTCGTACGGGACCACCGCGCGGGCGGCGCGCAGGCACGGTTCCGGGGACGAGCGCGGCGCGGTCCGCGAGGGCGTGCAGGCCACCTATCTGGCGGTCGCCATCGGTATCACGATCGTGATTGCGGTCCAATTGCTGGCTCGACCGGTGACGGACGTGATCTCCGGCGGCGGCGACATCGCCGCGGAGGCCCTGCAGTGGCTGCGGATCGCCGTGTTCGGCGCGCCCCTGATCCTGATTGCGATGGCCGGTAACGGGTGGCTGCGCGGGGTGCAGAACACGTTGCGGCCCTTGCGTTTCGTACTCGCCGGCCTGGCCGTGTCGGCGGTGTTGTGCCCGATCCTCGTACACGGCCTGCTCGGTGCGCCCCGATGGGAACTCGCCGGGTCGGCGGTCGCGAACGTGGCCGGGCAGTTCGTGACGGCGGCATTCTTCGTTGCGGCGCTGTTGCGGTCCGGGGTGTCGCTGCGTCCGCGACCGGACGTGATGCGGGCGCAGGTGGTCCTCGGTCGTGACCTGATCCTGCGCAGCCTCGCCTTCCAGGCCTGCTTCCTGTCGGCGGCCGCGGTGGCCGCGCGATTCGGTGCCGCTGCCGTTGCCGCCCACCAGGTGGTGCTGCAGTTGTGGAACCTGGTCGCGCTCACCCTGGACTCGCTGGCGATCGCGGCGCAGACGCTGGTCGGAGCAGCGCTCGGCGCCGGCCACGCGGCGCAGGCCCGGGGGCTCGCGCGCCGGTTGACCGGGTGGTCGACGATCTTCGCGGCCGTGCTGGCCGCCGTGTTCGCGGTCGGCCACGCGCTGATCCCGCCGCTGTTCACCCCCGACGATCCCGCAGTCCTGGACCAGATCACGATCATCTGGTGGTTCTTCGTCGCGATCATCCCGGTGGCCGGGGTGGTGTTCGCGCTGGACGGCGTCCTGCTCGGCGCCGGGGATGCGGCCTTCCTGCGCAACGCGACCCTCGGCTGCGCGGTGGTCGGGTTCCTGCCGCTGATCTGGCTGTCGCTCGAGTTCGACTGGGGTCTGGCGGGAATCTGGTCGGGGCTTACGGTGTTCATGGTGCTGCGGATGCTTGCCGTCGTGTGGCGGGTGAGTTCGGGGCGCTGGGTTGTGACAGGCACTGCGTAGTGGTCGGCGCCGACATTCAGGCGGGAAGGTAGTGAGCGTGACGCGAAAGTTGTGGGCGGTGAGCGACACCCATGTCGGGCACCGCGGGAACCGGCCCATCACCGAGGAGCTGTACCCGGAATCGCCGCAGGACTGGCTGATTCTCGCCGGCGACGTCTCGGAGAAGACCGACGACATCGCGTGGGCGCTGAAGCTGGCACGCAGCAGGTTCGAGAAGGTCATCTGGGTGCCCGGCAACCACGAGCTCTGGACCACCGCCAAGGACCCGGTGCAGATCCACGGCGTCGCCCGGTACGACTATCTCGTCGACATGTGTCGCGAACTCGACGTGATCACTCCCGAGGATCCGTATCCGGTATGGGAGGGCGAGGGCGGTCCGGCGACGCTGGTGCCGATGTTCCTGCTCTACGACTACAGCTTCCGGCCCGAGGGCACCACCACGAAGGAGCGGGCACTCGAGGTCGCCCGCGACAAGAACGTGGTCGCCACCGACGAGTTCCTGCTCTCGAGTGAGCCTTTCGCGACCCGCGACGCGTGGTGTCACGCCCGGGTGGAGTCGACGCGCGCTCGGCTCGACGCACTCGACCTGTCGATCCCCACCGTGCTGATCAACCACTTCCCGTTGGTCCGCGAGCCCACGCGGGTGCTGTTCTACCCCGAGTTCTCGCTGTGGTGCGGCACCGAACTGACCGCCGACTGGCACACCCGCTACAACGCGATCTGCAGTGTCTACGGGCACCTGCACATTCCGCGGACCACCTACTACGACGGCGTCCGCTTCGAGGAGGTCTCGCTCGGCTATCCGCGTGAGTGGCAGCGTCGCGGGCTGCCGGAGCAGCTGCTGCGGCAGATCCTGCCGGTGCCGGAGTACCCGCCGGGCACACTCAACAAGTGGGGCGGGCACTTCAAGGTCACCCCCGAGCAGGAGGCCGAGTTCGACGCGATGAGGGCGGCCCGCGCATGATCGAGAGGATTCTGCCGAGCGGGGTCGAGTACGCCGAGCTGTTCTCCGATCCGCCGGAGCTGACGCCGCACCCGAGCGAGGCCGCGCTGATCGCGCGGGCGGTGGACAAGCGCCGCCGCGAGTTCGTCAGCGTGCGGCACTGCGCCCGACAGGCCATGGGCAAGCTCGGTGTCGAGCCGGCGCCGATCCTCAAGGGGGAGAGGGGCGTTCCGCTGTTCCCGCGCGGTGTCGTCGGCAGCCTGACGCACTGCGACGGCTACCGCGGCGCCGTGCTCGGACACTCGCTGGCCGTCCGGTCGGTGGGCATCGACGCCGAACCGCACGGTCCGCTGCCGGACGGCGTACTCGACGCGGTGAGCCTGCCCGCCGAACGGGACTGGCTGGCGGGGGTAGGCAACGAGATCCACTGGGATCGACTGCTGTTCTGCGCCAAGGAGGCCACCTACAAGGCGTGGTTCCCGCTCACCCATCGGTGGCTCGGGTTCGAGGACGCGCACATCACGTTCGCGCTGACCGAGTCGGGCTCGGGCGGCTCGACCGGCACCTTCCACTCGGAGTTGCTGGTGCCCGGACAGACCACCGACGGCCCGCCGCTGAGCTCCTTCGACGGACGCTGGCTGGTCGCCGACGGGCTCGTCATCGCCGCAATCACCGTCCAGTAGTCTCGAATCCCGTGCCTTCTCACCGCAAACCGTCCTCCGGCCTCGACGGCGCCGGGCTGTTGATCATCGACAAGGACGCGGGCATGACCAGCCACGACGTCGTCGCGCGCTGTCGCAAGATCCTGCACACCCGCAAGGTCGGGCACGCGGGCACGCTGGACCCGATGGCGACCGGCGTTCTCGTCCTCGGCATCGAGCGGGCCACCAAGCTGCTCGGGTTGCTGGCCCTGACGACGAAGGCGTACTCGGCGACGATCCGGCTCGGGCAGGCCACGACCACGGACGACGCGGAGGGCGAGGTGCTCACGGCGGCCGACGCCTCCGCGGTCACCGATGCGGAGATCGCGGCCGTGACGAGCACCCTGACCGGCGACATCTCGCAGGTCCCGTCGTCGGTCAGTGCGATCAAGGTCGACGGACAGCGGGCGCACAAGCTGATCCGGCAGGGCGAGGAGTTCGAGCTGGAGGCCCGTCCGGTGACGGTGGACCGGTTCGAGGTGACCGCAGCCCGCCGTGACGGCGCCTTCGTCGATCTCGACGTCGAGGTCGAGTGCTCGTCCGGCACCTATGTTCGCGCGCTGGCCCGCGACCTCGGCGCGGCGCTCGGTGTCGGCGGACACCTGACCGCGCTGCGGCGTACCCGCGTCGGCCCGTTCACGCTCGAGCACGCGCGCACCCTCGAACAGTTGGCCGAGGACCCGGCGGTGAGCCTGGACATCGACCATGCCGCGCAGACCGCGTTCGCGCACCGGCAGATCACGGCCGAGGAGGCGGAGTCCATCAGCCAGGGCCGCTGGCTCGAACCGGTGGGGATCCCGGGCACCTACGCCGCGATCGCCCCGAACGGGCACACGATCGCCCTGCTGCAGGAGCGTGGGCGGCGCGCCAGTTCGGTGATGGTGGTTCGGCCCGCGACGTTGCGCGGTCTCTGACGGCGTCCGCGGGCGGTCACACACCTTTTCACCGGATCGCACAGGCGTTGTGAGTGGAAGCCGTGTGTGACCTCGGCAGAAGGTGTGCGTCAGGGGTGTGCGGGGCAGCGGAACCGGTCGGGGTAGCTGCCCGCGCTAGCGGTCGTTTGCGGCGTCGATCAGCGCGGCCGCCGCGCCAAGGCCGAGGCCTGGATGGCGTTCGCGCAGAGCCTTCACCGCCGCCACGCGGCCGTCGGTCGACGCGATCGCCGCGTGGATGTCGACGGCAGGCACTGCGGCCGGATCGACAGGTGTGGGGGCAGACAATGATCGGCCCCGCCGGTTGGACCGCCAGTCGAGCAGGAACCAGACGAGAACGACTGCGTAGAAGACCGTCCACCAACTGCCCTCTGCGATGCCGGACACCAGAAGGAACACCAGCGCGGCCAGGAACACGCCGCGAAAGATCGACGACCCGAGGGTGGGGCGTGCGCTCACGGCTCGACGAGCCAGATCGCGTCTGCGGCCGGATTGCCGAGCTCCACCGTGTCGCCGTCGCCGAGCCGCACCGAGACGGTGCCCGCGAAGTCGCGACGCTCGAGCACGGTCACGGTCAGGTCCAGGGCGATGCCGACCGAGTCGAAGTACCGCAGCATCGCCGGGTCGGAGTCGGAGATCCGCGCGATCCGGCCGTACTGGCCGTCGGTGAAGTCGCTGAGCTGACGGGCGGCGGGCGAGGGGATCGAGCCGTCCGGTGCCGGAATCGGGTCGCCGTGCGGATCGCGCTCGGGGTGACCGAGTTTGGCGTCGATCCGCGCGATCATCAGATCGGAGACGGCGTGCTCGAGCACCTCGGCCTCGTCGTGCACCTCGTCCCAGCCGTACCCGAGCTCGTTGACCAGGTAGGTCTCGATCAGCCGGTGCCGGCGCACCATGGCGACCGCGGCCGCGCGACCGCGGTCGGTCAGCGAGATCGAGCCGTACCGAGCGTGGTCCACCAGGCCCTGGTCGGCGAGCTTGCGGATCGCCTCGGACACGGTCGACGCCGACACCCCGATCCGCTCGGCGAGCATCTTCGTCGACACCTGTTCGCCGGACCACTCGCCCGCGGTCCAGATCACCTTGAGGTAGTCCTGCGCGACGGTGGTGAGAGTCCCCGCGCCGGCGGCCTTCGCGGTCGTCGTTGCTGGTCCAGTCTTGCGTTCGCCCACGGGTCGAGCTTAGGCAATGACCGCCCGGCGCGCCGCCACGACACCCGAGTACCGAATCCGAAGATGACGCGTCTCACGCAGGGCCGTAGGCTGCGATGCGTGCAGAGGTGGCGAGGTCTCGACGATGTGCCTGCCGATTGGGGGCGTTGTGTACTCACGATCGGCGTTTTCGACGGCGTGCATCGAGGTCACGCGCAACTGATCAGCCGTGCGGTGAAAGCGGCCAGCGAGCGCGGAATCCCCAGTGTGCTCATGACTTTCGATCCGCATCCGATGGAGGTCGTGCGGCCGGGCAGTCACCCGGCGCAACTGACGACGCTGGCGCGGCGGGCGGAGCTGGCCGAGGAACTGGGCATCGACGTCTTCTGCGTGATGCCGTTCACGACCGAGTTCATGAAGCTCACCCCGGAGCGTTACGCCCACGAGATCCTCGTGGAGCGGCTGCACGTGGCCGAGGTCGTCGTCGGGGAGAACTTCACCTTCGGCAAGAAGGCGGCGGGCACGGTCGACATGCTGCGCCAGATCGGTGGTCGCTTCGGGTTCGCCGTCGACGGGGTCAGCCTGCTCGCCGAACACGCGGTCACCTTCTCCTCCACCTACATCCGCTCCTGTGTGGACGCCGGTGACGTGGCCGCCGCCGCGGAGGCGCTGGGACGGCCGCACCGCGTCGAGGGCGTCGTGGTGCACGGCGACGGCCGCGGACGTGAACTCGGCTTCCCGACCGCCAACATCGCGCCGCCGATGCACTCGGCGATCCCCGCGGACGGGGTGTACGCGGCGTGGTTCACGGTGCTCGGGCCGGGACCGGTGATCGGGACCGTCGCGCCGGGGGAGCGCCACCTGGCGGCCGTGTCGATCGGCACGAACCCGACCTTCTCCGGTCGCACCCGCACCGTGGAGGCCTTCGTGCTCGACGGCGAGGCCGACCTGTACGGCCAGCACGTGGCCGTCGACTTCGTGGATCGCCTCCGCGGCATGGAGAAGTTCGACTCGGTCGACGCGCTCATCGAGCAGATGGGACGCGACGCGGAGACGGCCCGGGAGCTCCTGACGAGGGCGGACCTGCACCACCGCGGCTGACGGCGGCGCGGAGCACCACGTTCGTCCTGGTAGGATTGCCCCTCGGTGTGTGCTGCGGTCCGCGGTGGCCACACTTGCTGTACACAGTGCGCGGACGTCAGTGATCAGGAGATTCACAGTGGCGTTGACCACCGAAGAGAAGAAGGCCGTCCTCTCGGAGTACGGCTTGCACGAGACCGACACCGGTTCGCCGGAGGCGCAGGTGGCGATGCTCACCAAGCGCATCGTCGACCTCACCGAGCACCTGAAGATGCACAAGCACGATCACCACTCCCGCCGCGGCCTGCTGCTGCTGGTCGGACGCCGTCGTCGTCTGCTCAAGTACGTCCAGAAGGTGGACATCGCGCGTTACCGCTCGCTGATCGAGCGTCTGGGTCTGCGTCGATAAGTATCCGACGCGCACCGTGAACATCCCGGTAGCCAGCGAGGCGAATGCATAGACTGAGCCTCGTTGGCTACCGGTGTTTGTACCACCAGGATTTTGTGTGACCAGCTAGTGCAGGACCAGCAGTACCCGGATCTACGAGATCCAGCCGTACGTACCGCCGTGGCGTCGGTCCTCGGTAGTGGCCTCTCGGCGGGGTCGTGACGTGACGTGACGATCCCCGAAGGGCTTCGATCGATGGCCGCCTCCGCGCAGAGGTACGCCGCAGCATCCAGGAGGGATGCGACGGCCACGCGGAAACGGCAAAGACGAGAGGGAAGAGAAGAGAAGAGATGACAGTGAATTCCGCAGTAGAGGTCGACGAGGGCGTGTTCGAATCCACCGCCGTGATCGACAACGGGAGCTACGGCACCCGCACCATCCGTTTCGAGACCGGCCGCCTCGCCCAGCAGGCCGCCGGCGCCGTCGTCGCCTACCTGGACGACGAGACCATGCTGCTGTCGGCCACCACGGCCAGCAAGCACCCCAAGGAGCACTTCGACTTCTTCCCCCTCACGGTGGACGTCGAGGAGCGCATGTACGCCGCGGGCCGCATCCCCGGCTCGTTCTTCCGTCGTGAGGGCCGTCCCTCCACCGACGCGATCCTGACCTGCCGCCTGATCGACCGGCCGCTGCGCCCGTCCTTCGTCGACGGTCTGCGCAACGAGATCCAGGTCGTCGTCACGGTCCTGAGCCTGGACCCGAAGGACCTGTACGACGTCGTCGCGATCAACGCCGCGTCCGCGTCCACCCAGATCGCCGGCCTGCCGTTCTCCGGCCCGGTCGGTGGCGTGCGCGTCGCGCTGATCACCTCGGACGAGAACAAGGCCGGCCAGTGGGTCGCCTTCCCGACCGTCGAGCAGCTCGAGAACGCCGTCTTCGACATGGTCGTCGCCGGTCGCATCGTCTCCGGGTCCGGGGACAGTGCCGACGTCGCGATCATGATGGTCGAGGCCGAGGCCACCGACAACGTCATCGAGAAGATCGAGGGCGGCGCGCAGGCGCCGACCGAGGCCATCGTCGCGCAGGGCCTCGAGGCCGCCAAGCCGTTCATCGCCCGGCTCTGCGAGGCGCAGCAGGCGCTCGCCGAGAAGGCCGCCAAGCCGACCGGCGACTACCCGGTGTTCCCGGCGTACCAGGACGACGTCTACGCCGCCGTCGCGGCCGCCGCCACCGACAAGCTCGGTGCCGCGCTGACCATCGCGGGCAAGCAGGAGCGCGACGACAAGACCGACGAGGTCAAGGTCGAGGTGCTCGAGCAGGTCGCCCCGAACTTCGAGGGTCGCGAGAAGGAGATCGGCGCGGCGTTCCGCTCGCTGACCAAGAGGCTCGTTCGCCAGCGGATCCTCAAGGACCACTTCCGGATCGACGGTCGCGGCATCACCGACATCCGGTCGCTCTCCGCCGAGGTCGCCGTGATCCCGCGGGCACACGGCTCCGCGCTGTTCGAGCGTGGCGAGACCCAGATCATGGGCGTCACCACCCTCGACATGGTCAAGATGGCGCAGCAGATCGACTCGCTGGGCCCCGAGACCAGCAAGCGCTACATGCACCACTACAACTTCCCGCCGTACTCGACCGGTGAGACCGGCCGCGTCGGATCGCCGAAGCGGCGCGAGATCGGCCATGGCGCGCTCGCCGAGCGCGCCCTGATGCCGGTGCTGCCGAGCCAGGACGAGTTCCCCTACGCCATCCGGCAGGTCTCGGAAGCGTTGGGCTCCAACGGTTCCACATCGATGGGTTCGGTCTGCGCCTCGACCCTGTCGCTGCTCAACGCCGGTGTGCCGCTCAAGGCTCCGGTCGCCGGCATCGCCATGGGCCTGGTCTCCGACGAGGTCGACGGCGAGACCCGGTACGTCGCGCTGACCGACATCCTCGGCGCCGAGGATGCCTTCGGTGACATGGACTTCAAGGTCGCCGGCACCAAGGACTTCGTCACCGCCCTGCAGCTGGACACCAAGCTCGACGGCATCCCCTCCCAGGTGCTGGCCGGCGCGCTGTCGCAGGCGCACGACGCCCGCACCACGATCCTCGAGGTCATGGCCGAGGCCATCGACACCCCGGACGAGATGAGCCCGTACGCCCCGCGCGTCACGGCCATCAAGGTGCCCGTCGACAAGATCGGTGAGGTCATCGGCCCCAAGGGCAAGATGATCAACTCCATCACCGAGCAGACCGGTGCGAACATCTCCATCGAGGACGACGGCACCGTGTTCGTCGGCGCCACCGATGGACCGTCTGCGCAGGCCGCGATCGACATGATCAACGCCATCGCCAACCCGCAGCTGCCCAAGGTGGGCGAGCGCTTCCTCGGCACGGTCGTCAAGACCACCGCCTTCGGCGCGTTCGTCTCGCTGCTCCCGGGCCGCGACGGACTGGTGCACATCAGCAAGCTGGGCAACGGCAAGCGGATCAACAAGGTCGAGGACGTCGTCAACGTCGGCTCCAAGATCCGGGTCGAGATCGCGGACATCGACAACCGCGGCAAGATCTCGCTGATCCCGGTCGAGGACGAGGCCGCGGCCTCCGACGCGCCGACCGAGAAGGGCGCCGACTCGGAGTCCTGATCGGCTCCGATCGCCTCGAGTGACCCCGCTGCCCCCGACCGTCCCCGGTCGGGGGCAGCGGGCTTTCGTCGCTCCGAGGGGCCGTAGCGGCCGCTGCCGGAATCCGTGTCCGGCTCGGTGTGTACTGTGTGGACTTCTAATGGCAACGAACGATCGCAGTCGCACGAGCACCCTCCCCCGCAAGACCAAGACCCGAACCCCGGCATCGGGCGTACAGCGCACGGTGCTTCCCGGCGGCCTGCGGGTGGTCACCGAACACATGCCCGGCGTGCGCTCCGCGTCGGTGGGCATCTGGGTGGGCGTCGGGTCCCGTGACGAGCAGCCGTCGGTGGCCGGGGCCGCGCACTTCCTCGAGCACCTGCTGTTCAAGTCGACGCCGACCCGCAGCGCGCTCGAGATCGCCCAGGTGGTCGACGGGATCGGCGGCGAACTCAATGCCTTCACCTCGCGCGAGCACACCTGCTTCTACGCCCACGTCCTGGACGAGGACCTCGCGCTCGCGATCGACCTGGTCAGCGACGTGGTGCTGCGCGGACGCTGCCGCTCCGCGGACGTGGACGTCGAGCGGCAGGTCGTGCTCGAGGAGATCTCGATGCGCGACGACGACCCCGAGGACCTGCTCGGCGACGACTTCCTGACCGCGCTGTTCGGCGATCATCCGGTGGGTAGGCCGGTGATCGGCAGCACCGAGTCCATCGAGTCGATGACCCGGTCCCAACTGCACTCGTTCCACGTCCGTCGCTACACCCCGCAGCGGATGGTGGTCGCGGTCGCCGGCAACGTCGACCACGCGCAGACAGTCGAGATGGTGCGGCGCAGTTTCGCCGGGCACGTGCACGACGGCGCCCAGCCTGCCCCGCGCCGCGAGGGCCGCCTGCGCCTGCGCGCCGCGCCTTCGCTCAGCCTGATCGAACACGACGGTGAACAGGCGCACCTGTCGCTCGGTGTGCGCGCGCTCGGGCGCCACGAAGGGCACCGGTGGGCGCTGTCGGTGCTCAACACCGCCGTCGGCGGCGGGCTGAGTTCCCGCCTGTTCCAAGAGATTCGGGAGTCGCGGGGTCTCGCGTACTCGGTGTACTCGAGCATCGACACGTTCGCCGACACCGGTGCGTTCTCGGTGTACGCGGGCTGCCAGCCGGACAATCTCGCCGAGGTGACGACCCTGATCCGCGAGGTGCTCGCCCAGGTGGCGTCCAACGGCATCACCGACGCGGAGTGTGCCCGGGCGAAGGGCTCGATCCGCGGCGGAATGGTGCTGGGACTGGAGGATTCCGGTTCGCGGATGCACCGCATCGGCCGCGCCGAACTGAACTACGGCAGTCACCGGAGCATCACCGAGACGCTGAAGCGGATCGACGCGGTGACCAATGCCGAGGTGCGGGAGGTCGCGGCGATGCTGCTGACCCGGCCGTTCGCGGCGTCGGTCGTCGGACCGTACAAGCGCAAGCGGGACCTGCCCGCGGTCGTGCGCGGGATCGTCTGAGCGGTGCCGCGGCTGCGCTGGTTGCCGCTGGGCGTGGTCTTCGCGGTGACGCTGGTGCTGCTGTTCTCGCCCGGGTCCGCGGTCCCCGGCGGTCCGCCGAACAGTGACAAGGTCACCCACCCGCTGATGTTCGCCGCCCTGGCGTTCAGCGCGCGGTACGCGAGGGTTGCGCCGCGGACGGCCGCGGCGGTGGCGGTGGCGTACGCGGGCCTGTCGGAGGTCCTGCAGGCGGTGCTGCCGATCCAACGCAGCGGCTCGGTCTGGGACTGGGCGGCGGACGTCGCGGGCGTGGTGGTCGGGTTGGTGGCGTTCGCCGCGTGGCAGGGTGGTCTTCGGCGCCGAGGTCGCGGCGACCGGGACGTCGGGAGGTAGCGGATGCGGATACGCGGTGCGGTACTCGAGGAGATCGGTCGCCCGCGGCCCTTCGCGGATTCTCGGCCGATCAGCGTCTGCGATCTCGAACTGGACCCGCCCGGACCGGGTGAACTGCTGGTCCGGATCGAGGCCGCCGGGCTGTGCCACTCGGACCTGTCGGTGGTGGACGGCAATCGGGTGCGGCCGGTCCCGATGCTGCTCGGGCACGAGGCCGCCGGTCGCGTCGAGGCGCTCGGTGCGGGGGTCGCGGACGTCGCGGTCGGGGACCGCGTGGTGATGACGTTCCTGCCGCGCTGCGGCGAGTGCGCCGGGTGCGCCGCCGACGGCCCCGGATGCCGTGCAGCGCGGGCAGCGCCGCCAACAACGAGGGCGTGCTGCTCGGCGGTGGCCGGCGGCTGACCCGCGACGGTCACCCCGTGCACCACCACCTCGGCGTGTCCGGCTTCGCCACGCATGCCGTGGTGGATCGTCGGTCGGTGGTGACGGTCGGTGACGACATTCCGCCGGAGATCGCGGCCGTGCTCGGCTGCGCGGTGCTGACGGGCGGCGGTGCGGTGCTCAACGCGGCGCATCCCGTGTCGGGCGACTCCGTCATGGTGGTCGGGCTCGGGGGAGTGGGCATGGCCGCGCTGCTCGCCGCGGTGTCCCTCGGGCACGGGGACGTGATCGCAGTGGACTCGGTGCCCGAGAAGCTGGCCACGGCAACCGAACTCGGGGCCACCGCGGTGATGACGCCGGCGGACGTGACTGCGCGGGGTGTGCGGGCGGATGTCGTGATCGAGGCGGCAGGTAATGCCCGGGCGTTCGAGACCGCGGTTGCGGCGACCGCGCCGGGCGGCACCACGGTGACCGTCGGCCTGCCGAACCCGGAGGCCAGGTCGTCGATCTCGCCGCTCGCCCTGGTGGCCGAGGCCCGCACGATCGTCGGCAGCTACCTGGGATCGGCGGTGCCGTCCCGCGACGTCCCGGTCTACGCACAGATGTGGCGCGAGGGGCGACTACCGGTGGAGAAGCTGATCTCCTCGCGGATCACCCTCGACGAGATCAATCGCGGCATGGACGAGCTGGCCGACGGGCACGCCATCCGTCAGGTCGTCGTCTTCGACTGAGAGTTCCGCGTCGGGGCTCACATGCCCTGGTGGGGCATCATCGGCATCTGGAACCCCATCTGATGCATCCACATCATGAACTGTTGCATCCAGGCCATCATCATGTCGTTCGGCATCGCCGACCACTTCCTCGCTCGATTTGCAGCTCCATTGTCCGCCGGTCGAGGCGCGGTGACCAGGTCGGCTCGAGGTGGTCGGGTCGATCACCGCTCGTCGCGGCCGCAAGCCGGTTGCGTAGGCTTGCCGCGACGTACAACACGATCGGACGGAGTGAAGGTCAAGTGACGGTGATTCGGGTCGGAGTCCTGGGTGCCAACGGCAAAGTGGGCCGCACGATCTGCGAGGCGGTCGAGGCCGCGCCGGATCTCGAGCTCGTCGCGACGGTCGACCAGGGCGACCCGATCGAGAAGTTCGTCGACACCCGCACGCAGGTGGTCGTCGACTTCACCAATCCCGACGTCGTGATGGGCAACCTCGAGTTCCTGGTCGCGAACGGTATCCACGCTGTCGTCGGCACCACCGGCTTCGACGAGGACCGGCTCGCGCAGGTGCAGCGGTGGCTCACCGAGCGGCCCGAGGTCGGCGTACTGATCGCACCGAACTTCGCGATCGGCGCGGTGCTGTCGATGCGGTTCGCCGAGCAGGCCGCCCGTTTCTTCGACTCCGTCGAGGTCATCGAGTTGCATCACCCGAACAAGCTCGACGCCCCGTCCGGCACCGCCTACCGGACCGCGGCCCTGATCGCGGCGGCGCGGGCGAAGGCCGGCCGCGGACCGAGCCCCGACGCGACGACCACCGAGCTCGACGGCGCCCGCGGAGCGGACGTCGACGGTGTCCGCGTGCACTCGGTGCGGCTCGCGGGGCTCGTCGCGCACCAGGAGATCCTGCTCGGAACTCAGGGCGAGACTCTGACCATCCGGCACGACTCCATCGACCGGAACTCCTTCGTTCCCGGTGTGCTGCTCAGTGTCCGTGAGATCGGCGGACGGCCGGGTCTGACCGTCGGTATCGACCCCCTGCTGGACCTGTGAAGAACGGAACGACAAAGGTCGTCGTCACGATCGCGGCGATCGTCCTCGCGCTCGCCTTCTATTTCGTGCTCCTCGGCCAGCGTGGCATCGAGCTGATCCAGAGCGGGGGACTGGCGCCGATCGGGCTCGGTATCGGCGTGCTCATCCTGCCGATCATCGGCATCTGGATCGTCTTCGCCACCGTGCGGGCCGGGTTCCAGCACCAGCATCTCGCCGCGCGGATTCGCGAGGAGGGGCTCGAGCTCGACGTGTCGGAGCTGCCCCGGCGTCCGTCCGGCCGGATCGACCGCGACGCCGCCGACGTGCTGTTCGCTCAGGTCAAGTCCGAGTGGGAGGCCGATCCGGACAACTGGCGCAACTCGTACCGGTTGGCGCGGGCGTACGACTACGCGGGTGATCGTGGCCGGGCACGCGAGACCATGCGTCGAGCGGTGGCGCTCGAGGCGGCCGAGCGGGCGCAGGGTAGGTAGGGAAGTCGTCCCGGTCGTCGGGGTAGATCAACGCATCGCGACTTGTCGGTGCCCCGCGCTAGAGTTCGAACATGCATTCGACAGGCGGGGTTCGAGGGGTCGGTCAGGTGGCAGATCACCTGACCGACCTGGACGATGCCGTCGACGGGCTGCTCGACGACGGGTTGTCCGGGCTGTCGGACACCGAGATCGTCCGGTCGCTGCAACGCCTGGAAATGTCGCTGCGGAAGGCGTCGGCGGTCGGACACCGACTGATCGTCGAGGCGGTCGAGCGTTCCCTTCCCGACAAGCACGACTGCTCGTCGATCACGAACTTCCTCATCGCCACTCTGCGCCTCTCGGTCGGGGACGCGACGCGCAGGGTCGCGGCGGTGAAAATGGCCGGCACCTGGCACAACGCCGGCGGCGACGAACTACCCCCGGACCTGCCGGCGACCGCCGCCGCGCAATGCGACGGGACCATCGGCGGCGATCACGTTCACGAGATCCGGGGCGTCCTCCGCAAGATCCCCCACGGCGTCGACCCCGCCGAAGCAGACGTCGCCGAACAGATATTGGCGGAGTTGGCCCGTCACTCGACGCCGAGGGCGGTCGCCGACGCCGGCCAACAACTGCTCGGCTACCTCAACCCCGACGGCAACCTCACCGACGACCGGGACCGCGCCCGGCAACGCTGCTTCCGGATGGGCAGGCAGGACGCGGATCTCATGACACCCGTCTCGGGTCTGATCGACCCCGAGACCCGGGCCCTGCTCGAACCACTGTTGGCGAAACTCGCCCGGCCCGGGATGAACAATCCCGACGACCCCGGCTCGCCGAGCGGCGACGCCGAATCACCGAGCCTCGATCGCGATCAGCTGGCGAAGGCCGCGGCCCGCGACACCCGCACCGCGGGACAACGCAACCACGACGCCCTGAAGACCGGCCTGCGGCACCTACTCGGATCCGGCGTCCTCGGGAGCCACCGCGGGCTGCCCGTCACCGCGATCGTCACCTTCGGGCTCGACCAACTCGAATCCGAGACCGGCGTCGCGACCACCGCGTCTGGGGGCATCGTCCCGATCCGCGACGCCCTCGCGATGTTCGAGGGCGCACACCCCGTCCTCGTGCTCTTCGACCACCACGGCCGACCGCTGCATCTGGGCCGGACCAAACGCCTCGCCAGCGCGGACCAACAGTTGGCCCTGATCGCGGCCTCGCGGGGCTGCACCCGACCCGGATGCGACGCCCCCGCCACCATGACCGCCGTCCATCACCTCACCGAGTGGACCAAGGGCGGTCGCACCGACATCACCGACCTCGACCTCGCCTGCGACGGGTGCCACGCCCTCGTCCACGACGGACCCGGAGGCTGGAAGACCCGCACCGCACCACCGGAATCCGAGCACCCCGGCCGCACCGAATGGACCCCACCCGCCCACATCGAACCCGAACGACAACCCCGAATCAACCACCGCCACCACCTCGACGAACTCCTCGCCCAGGCGCTCCAACGCGCCCGGGCACGCCGAGAGACAGAACTGCGGCAACACCGGGCACGACGGAACGGACACTCCGGCACCGCGCACGGTGACAAGGCTTCCGGGGCGGGCACGGCCGACGGTGGCGAGGTCCCGTGACTCTGGTGCCCTCGGCGGCGACACCGCTTGGCCCGCACCACATTCACCCCGAGTCCATGACGCGAGGCGCGGGAGTCGGGACGTGTCCGCGCGTGCCTGCCGTAGTCTGCTGCTGTGACTGCCGATCGAGCGCCGGTACTGCTGGTGGTGCACCACACGCCCTCGCCCGCGACCCGCGAACTGCTCGAGGCGGTGCTCGCCGGCGCGAACGACCCCGAGATCGAGGGGGTCGTCGTGCGATCGGTGCCGGCCCTCGGCGCGACGGTCCCCGACGTGTTGGCCGCGGACGGGTACGTCTTCGGCACCAGTGCCAACTTCGGTTACATGTCGGGAGCGCTCAAGCATTTCTTCGACACGGTGTACTACCCGTGCCTGGACGCGGTCGCGGGCCGGCCGTACGGGCTGTGGGTGCACGGCAACAACGACACCGCCGGGGCGGTGACGGCGGTGCAGAAGATCGTCACGGGCTTGGCGCTGACCAAGGTCGCGGCGGCGGTCGAGGTCACCGCCCGGGTGGACGCGGCCGCGCGCGACCGGTGCTACGAGTTGGGTGCGACGGTCGCCGTGACGCTGGCCCAGGGCTGACGACCATTCCACGGTCAGGGAAAGTCTGTTCGGCTTCTCCCGAGTCGCACCGGGACCCTCGGCCCAAGGGGTCAGGGGTCCCGCGTATCGCGGTGACATCGGTGCTGTCGTACCCCGGTGGCATGGTGAGCACATGCAGGAGTTGAGTGCCGACACCGCCCGGCGGATCGCGCTCGGCGCCCAGGGATTCGCCGATCGGCGCCCGGTGGCGCCCACGCGTCGACACCTGCTCTCCACCGTGCGGCGAACCGGACTGCTCCAGATCGACTCCGTCTCGGTCGCCGTTCGCGCGCACTACATGCCGGTGTTCAGTCGTATCGGCGGATACGACCGCGCCCTGCTCGATTCCGCCTCGTGGCGGCATACCGCGGCGAAACCCCGTGCGTTGGTGGAGTACTGGGCCCACGAGGCCGCCCTCGTTCCGGTCGAGGACTGGCCGCTGCTGCGGTGGCGGATGCGACGGTTCGAGGGCGGCAGGTGGACCGGCGCGCAGCACGTGCTCGAACGTAATCCCAGCCTCGGCCGCGACGTGCTCGACGTCATCACCGAGGTCGGTGCGGCCTCCGCGGGAGAGGTCGAACGTCACCTCGAGATCGAGGTGCGCGAGCGGGGTGGACCCTGGTGGGGCCGCAGCGACACCAAGGTGGTGTGCGAGCAACTGTTCTCGGCCGGCGCGCTGTCGGTCGACAAGCGGGTCGGCTTCGTCCGGCACTACGACCTCTCCGAGCGGGTGCTGCCGTCGTCCGTCGTCGCGACCCACGTCGAGGAGGTCGATGCGGTGCGCGAACTCGTCCGCCGTTCCGCCCGAGCACTCGGGGTGGGGACCGAGACCGACCTACGGGACTACTATCGGCTGGCCGCCGCGCAGGCGCGGCCGGCGATCGCCGACCTCGTCGAGGACGGTGCCCTGATTCCCGTCGCCGTCCGGGGATGGGACGCACCCGCCTACCTGTTCGCCGGCGCGCGGGTGCCGCGCTCGATCGGCGGTTCCGTGCTGCTCTGCCCGTTCGACCCGGTGGTGTTCTTCCGGCCGCGGGCACAGCGCATCTTCGACTTCCACTACCGGCTCGAGATCTACACCCCGCAGCACAAACGGGTACACGGCTACTACGTCTTCCCGTTCCTGCTCGACGGCCGGCTCGTCGCGCGGGTCGACCTCAAGGCCGATCGCGCGGCGGACGGGCTGCGGGTGGCCGCGGCATTCGTCGAACCTGGCCATGTGCCGGGGTCCGTCGCGACCGCGCTCGCGGCTGCCCTGCGCGAGATGGCGGACTGGCTCGGCCTCGCGGATGTCATCGTCGGCGACCGCGGTGACCTCGCAGCCCAACTCGCGGAATGCTTGTGACCGGGACGACGCACTAGAGGTCCAGGCCGGGGGCGGTCGCGATGTCCTGCAACTGGTCGAGCGCGAGTGCGGTCCCGTTGCCGGACACATGGATTCGCACGGTGGTGCCCGACGGTCGCGCGACCGTCACCGCGGTAGGGGAGTGTCGCAGCACCCGGGAGCTGTCCGGCGCGGTTGTGGCCGTCACGTCGGGCCGGGGCGGCGAGAACTCCTCCGGCGCGGGCGTGTCGGTGTCGATCGTGATGCTCAGCTCGCCTGCTCCTCCCGACCCGGTGACGCCGAGGACCTCGCAGGCGGCCCCGTTGGAGGGCTCGGCGAGTTCGAGCGAGCCGATCGGGCGGTCCAGCGCGACGTCGGCGGGGACGAACGTCCGCCAGGCGTCCTCCAGTGCGAGGTTCAGGCGCGCGACTGTCGCTCGGTCGAGGGGACCGCCGAGCGGTTCGATGCCCTCACCGCAGCCCGGGCGTGGGGAGGGTGTGCCCGGCGGGACGGGTGCGGTGGTCCGCAGTCCGGATGCGAGGGCGATCGTGGAGAGCTGGCCGAGGGTCAACGGCACCCGGCCGCTGTGACCAGCGAAGTCGCCGTCGGTCGCGCGGGCCACGATCCGGCTGCCGTCCGGGGCGTACGCCGTCGCCGTGCGCTCCAGGGTGCGGACGCCGCCGAACTCGTACCAGGTGTCGACGGTGTCGACGACGGTGCCGTCGGGTGCGGTCGTGCGACGGTCCAGCATGCCGGCGACGCAGGCCGGAACCGGAACCTCCCAACGGCCGACGGTGACGCTGAGTTGGCCGGGGATCCCGTCCACGGAGAGGGCGGCGCTTGCGGTGGTGTCGCCGCCGACATCCTCCTGGTCGACTCCCTCTGGGAGTTGGTCCTCGGGAATGTCGTATATCGGGTCGAACAGCAGTGTTCGGGCGGGGGAGGCGTACGCGAGCTCGGCACCGGCGGGCAGTGCGGCGCGGGCGGCGTCGGACATGGCCGTTGCCTTGGGGGCGGAGAACCAGGAGTACTTCGGATTGTCATAGCCGTACCGGGGGCCATACCCCGCCCAGCCGAACTCGACGGTCCGGGTTGGCGGCAGCACTACGTCGCAGCCGGGGATCTCGACCGGGTACTGCGCGGGCTCACCGACGTAGTAGTCCGAGAGTGCCGAACTCGTTGTGGTGCTGGGGGATTGGTGCGGCAGCGCCCACGCGACCAGTACGCCGGCCACGACCACCGACACGACGACGGCGGAGTCCCGCCAGGTCCAGCGGGCCCGGGAGCCCGGGCTCGCCTCGGGAGCGGTGCGCCGCCGTCGCGTCATCGTCGCGGGAGTTACGGGCTCTCGACGAACTTCGTCAGGCCCTTCGAGGCGGTCTCGAGCGCCGTCTTCTGCGCCTTCTTGACCAGGAAGCCGGGGACGGGGATCTTCGGGTCGACGATGAGGTCGAACACGATGTGGGTGCTGCCGTCGGCGTTGGCCGTGAGCACGTAGCTGCCGTCCTGCTGCTTCTGCTGGCTGCTCTCGACGAGGGTCCAGGTCACCTTCTCGTCGCCCTCCCAGGTGTAGTCGACGACCTGCTCGTCGGTGATGCCGATGACCGACACGGTCATGCGTACGCGGTTGGGGCGTCCGTCCGGATGGGTGCTCTCGATCGCCACCTTCTTGTGCGCGGAGGACCATTCACCCAGCCGGTCCACCGCGACGATCGCGGCCATGACGTCGGCCGGTGCGGCCTTGATGTCGAATTCCTTGGTGCCAGACACGGCCATCGGGTCCACCCCTCGAGTGATTGCAGATCAGCGTGATGACGAACAGAACGTGCGCGTCATTAGATCACCTCGAGCGCGGGTTCGACCGGCACGACGTGTGCCGGCACCGGATCCGTCGCAGATGTCAGAGGCCGTACCGGCCGTGGCGGGCCTGGTCCCGCAGTGCTCCCTGGACGGCCTGGCCGATCCAGGAGTTCAGCGACACACCGTTCTGTGCGGCCGACTCCTCGGCGCGGGCCTTGATCTGCTCGACCAGACGCAGGGTGACCCGCGAGATCTCGCCCGTGACGTCGTCGAAGGCCGATCCGGGTTCGGAGGTGGATTCCTCCGGCGGGGCGTCCGTCGGGGTGTCGGACGGTTCGGTGGCGTCCGCGACCCGACCGACCTCGACGGCGAGCTGTGTCCCGTCGAGGCGAACGTGCACGGTGCGGTCGCCCAGTACGTCGGAGATCTCGGTGGCGAGGTCGGACAGCGCGGACAGCAACATGAGCCGGGCCGAGTTCTCGGCGGCGCCGGCCAGGGCCTCGGCGATCCGGCGGGTGTTCTCGTCGCCGAGGGCGGCGGCGGTGGTCAGGTCCTGGCGCAGGGTCTGGGTGTAGTCGGATAGGTCCATGCCGTCAGTGTGACGTCAGGTATGGCGTCAGTCAACCGCCATTCTGACGTCACACTGACGACGGGCGACGTCAGGCGAGCAGCTTGACCTTCAGTGCCGCGATGTCGTTGTCGGTCAGGCCGAGACCCTGGTGCACGTAGTTGTCGAAGCTGCCGTAGTCCTTGTCGGCGGTCGCGAAGGCGCTGTCGAGCCATTCCTGCTTCACGCCGCCACCGGTCAGGCTGGAGCTGCTGCTCGATCCGCTGTCGGTGGCGTACTGGTTCGTCAGCATGTAGTCCGCGTTCACGGTGGCCCGGTCCACGCCGAGGATCGTCAGCAGCACCGCGGTGGTCCAGCCGGTCCGGTCCTTGCCGGCGCTGCAGTGGTACAGCACGGCGCCGTCGGTGTCGCGGATGTCGCGCAGCACGGAGGCGAACGCCTCGTTGGCGCCGGGGGCCTCGATGAACGCGACGTACGCCAACTGGAGGTCGGTCAGCGTGTTGATCGGTGCCTTGCCGAGCACGTCGTACCAGTTCGACTTCGCGCCGGCGGGCACCTTGTCGGGCTGGAGCATCCGCTCGTAGACCGTGCGCAGGTCGTCGACAACCTTGACGTTCCAGCCCTCCAGCTTGGTGAGGTCCGCGGGGGTCAGCTTGCTCAGCGCGTCCGTGCGGAACACCATGCCGGTCTTGACGGTCTTGCCGTCGGCAGTGGTGTAACCGCCCACGTCGCGGGCGTTCGGGGCGCCCTCGAGGTGCAGCGAGTGGTCGATGTCCGCCGAGGTGACGGCGGGTGGCGCGGCCAGTGCGGCACCGACTGGTCCGCCGACGAACAGTGCGGCACCGGCGGTGAGGGCGGCGGCCGCGCGGATCACGCGGACGCGGGTAGAGGTGTGGACCACAGGACGCTCCATCTCGGGATCGGAGGTGTCGGCCGCGGTGTGCGACTGACGCTATGTATACCGAGTTGATACACCGTCCAGGGAAACATCGGGGCGAGATTGAGCAGACTCGCCCGCCCTGCCGGAGGTGACGGGGACTAGGGTGCGGGTCGGTGGTGCCCGGTGGGCCGGGACCGAGGAAGGGTGTGCGGTGCGGCAAGCGGTGTCCCTGAAGGTGCAGCTCATTGCGAAGACGGACTTCGTCCCGCCCGACGACGTCCCCTGGGAAACCGACGCCGGCGGCGGCGAGGCGCTCGTCGAGTTCGCCGGCCGCGCCTGCTACCAGAGCTGGTCCAAGCCGAACCCGCGGACGGCGACCAACGCCGGCTATCTGCGGCACCTGCTCGAGGTCGGGCACCTGTCGGTGCTCGAGCACGGCAGCGTGAGCTTCTACATCACCGGGATCTCCCGCTCGTGCACGCACGAGCTGATCCGGCACCGCCACCTGTCGTATTCGCAGCTCTCGCAGCGGTCGGTGTCCGAGCGTGACGCCAGGGTCGTGGTGCCGCCCGCCATCGCGGGTGACCCGGAACTCGAGGAGCTGTTCGCCGCCGCGACCGACGCCAGTCGCGCCGCGTACGTCGAGCTGCTCGATGCCCTCGACGACAAGCTGGCGCACGTGCCCAACGGATCCCTGCGCGGACGCCAGGCGCGCCAGGCCGCGCGCTCCGTGCTGCCCAACGCCACCGAGACTCGGCTCGTGGTCACCGGCAACTACCGGGCCTGGCGACATTTCGTCGCCATGCGCGCCACCGAGCACGCCGACGTGGAGATCAGGCAGGTCGCGGTGGAGTGCCTGCGGCAACTCGCCGCGGCCGCGCCAAACGTGTTCGGCGACTTCGAGATTGCCGCGCTGTCGGACGGTACCGAGGTGGCCTTCAGCGAGTTCGACCTCGGGGGCTGATCGGTCGGCCCCGGACGCGTCCCCGCGGTGTGCAGTCTTCGCCCCTGTACCGGGTAACCTTGACGACCATGACCAACGGTGAATCGGCCCCAGTCGGGCGTACGTTCGGCACCATCCTGACCGCGATGGTGACCCCGTTCACAGTGGACGGCAAGCTGGACGTGGACGCGGGCGTGAAGCTGGCGACCCACCTCGTCGACGGCGGCTGCGACGGTCTCGTGCTCGCCGGCACCACCGGCGAGTCGCCGACCACCACCGAGGACGAGAAGCTCGACCTGATGCGTGCGGTCATCGACGCGGTCGGCGACCGCGCCAAGATCATCGCCGGCGCCGGCAGCAACGACACCGCACACAGCGTCGAACTCGCGCGTGACGCCGCCCGGGCGGGCGCGCACGGCCTGCTCGTGGTCACCCCGTACTACTCGAAGCCCCCGCAGTCGGGCCTGCTCGCGCACTTCACCGCCGTCGCCGACGCGACCGACCTGCCCGTGATGCTCTACGACATCCCGCCGCGCTCGGTGGTGCCGATCGAGACCGAGACCATCTACCGGTTGGCAGAGCACCCGCGGATCACGGCGGTCAAGGACGCCAAGGGCGACCTCAACGCCGGCGCCGAACTGATCGCGAACACCGACCTCGAGTTCTACTCTGGCGACGACCCGCTCAACCTGCCCTGGCTGTCGATCGGTGCGGTCGGGTTCGTCAGTGTCATCGGACATCTCGCACCCGGACGGCTGCGTGAGCTGCTCACCGCGTACCAGGCAGGCGACGTCCTGCGGGCCCGCGAGGTCAACGCGAGCCTGCTCCCGCTGATCCGGTCGGTCGTCCGGCTCGGCGGCGTCTCCGCGTCGAAGGCTGGCCTGCGACTGCAGGGCCTCGACGTCGGCGACCCACGACTACCGCAGGTCGCCCCCACCGCGGAGCAGGTCGAGGTCCTCGCGGCCGACCTGCGCGCAGCCGGGGTCCTCTCGTGACCCCCCCGCCGCGTCGCCGCTCAGCCCGGCGCCCGTCCGGCCCGCCGACCGCGCCGACGCCGGAGCCGGTCGCCGAGGTCCAGGCGCCGGAGCCGGTGGCCCCGGTCCAGCAGGAGTCCGCCGCCCCCGCGAAGCAGGGCAAGTCCAAGGCCGCCGCGCAGGCCGAGTCCGCGCCGCGTCGCCGCAAGTCGGAGGCCGCGAAGTCGGACGCGGGCCGGTCGCAGCGCGCCGGCAGCGGTCGCCCGCAGCGGCAGAAGGGCGGCGCCGGCCGACCCGACGGCCGCGTCGGGGTCGACCCGACCGAGCGTCTCGGGCTGCCGCCGAAGGCGCCGCACAACGGCCTCCGGGTCGTCGCGCTCGGCGGCATCGGCGAGATCGGCCGCAACATGACGGTCTTCGAGCACAAGGGCAAGCTGCTCATCGTCGACTGCGGGGTGCTGTTCCCCGAGGACCAGCAGCCGGGCGTCGACCTGATCCTCCCGGACTTCGCGCACATCGAGGACCGGATGGCCGACGTCGAGGCCGTCGTCCTCACACACGGTCACGAGGACCACATCGGCGCGGTGCCGTTCCTGCTGCGCCTGCGTCCCGACCTGCCGGTGATCGGCTCGAAGTTCACCCTCGCCCTGGTCGCCGCCAAGTGCCGTGAGCACCGGCAGCGGCCGAAGCTGGTCGAGGTCGTCGAGGGCCAGCGCACCACGCACGGTCCGTTCGAGTGCGAGTACTTCGCCGTCAACCACTCCATCCCGGACGCGATCGCGGTCGCGATCCGCACCTCCGCGGGCATCGCGCTGCACACCGGTGACATCAAGCTCGACCAGCTTCCGCTCGACGGCCGGCTCACCGACCTGGCCGGGTTCTCCCGGCTCGGCGACGAGGGCGTCGACCTGTTCCTGGTGGACTCCACCAACGCCGAGGTTCCGGGGTTCGTCACCCCCGAGCGCGAGATCGGCGGGGTGCTCGACGGCGTCATCGGCAAGGCGAAGCAGCGCGTGATCGTCGCGTCGTTCGCCAGCCACGTGCACCGCATCCAGCAGGTCGTGGACGTCGCGGTGCGCTACAACCGGCGGATCGCCTTCGTCGGACGGTCGATGGTCCGGAACATGCAGATCGCCCAGGACCTCGGCTACCTGACCGTCCCGGACGGCGTCATCGTCGACATCGACACCGCGGCGAACCTGCCCGACGACCGGCTCGTGCTGATCTCGACCGGGTCGCAGGGCGAGCCGCTGTCGGCACTGTCGCGGATGGCCCGCGGCGAGCACCGTCAGATCAACATCCGCGCCAACGACCTCGTGGTGCTGGCGTCCTCGCTGATCCCGGGCAACGAGAATTCGGTGTTCGCGGTGGTCAACGGCCTCGCCAAGCGCGGCGCGACGGTCGTGACCCAGCAGAGCGCCAAGGTGCACGTCTCGGGGCACGCGTCCGCCGGCGAACTGCTGTACCTGTACAACGCGGTCCGGCCCACCAACGCGATGCCAGTGCACGGCGAGTGGCGGCACCTGCGCGCCAACGCGGCGCTGGCCAAGGCGACCGGCGTTCCCGAGGACCGGGTGGTGCTGGCCGAGGACGGCGTCGTCGTGGACATGGTCGACGGCCTCGCGGAGATCGTGGGACGCGTCCCGGTCGGAATGGTCTACGTGGACGGCAACTCCGTCGGCGACGTCGGCGACTCCACCCTCTCGGACCGTCTGGTCCTCGGGGAGGGCGGGTTCATCTCGATTTCGCTCGCGGTCGACCAGCACACCGGCAAGGCGGTGAGCACACCGGAGGTGCACGGGCGGGGATTCTCCGACGACCCCGCGGCGCTCAAGGAGGCCGCGGTGCTCGTCGAGGCGGAACTCGGCAGGCTCGCGACGGAGGGCATCACGGACACGCACCGGATCGCGCAGGCCGTGCGCCGCGTCGTGGGTCGGTGGGTCGCGGACAAGTACCGTCGCCGGCCGATGATCGTGCCGACCGTCATCGGGGTCTGACCTCGACCGAAGCCGAGCCGGGTCGGGCGCGGAGTGCACAGTAGGTGCAAAGAACCCCCCACCCCCTGTTTGGGCAACCAGTGAACACAGGTGTTTAAAGGCCGGCCCAATTAACCCGCCGGGG
>NZ_JBHXVP010000014.1:0-33350 GCF_042672245.1 Rhodococcus sp. NPDC127527 | reverse complement strand
GTGCACAGTAGGTGCATTCCGCGCCCGACCCGTTTGTCGGCCTCCAGGTCATCGCTGGAGTGAACGGGCGTCCCGTTTGCCCCGGACGGGGCGGGCACCAGGTCGGGGCGCGGCAGCAGCGCGGCGGTCGGTGTCGGCGGTGAGCTTCGCCGCCTCCTCGCGGTCGATCCGGGCGAACACGAAGTGCTGTTGGGCGTAGGTCCAGATGTTGTTGCTGACCCAGTACAGCAGGATCGCGATCATGAGGAACGGTCCGCTGACCAGGAGACCCAGCGGGAACACCCACAATGCGAGTTTGCCCATGATCGCGGTCTGCGGATTCTCCGCGGCCGCCGGGCTCTGCCTCGACAGCGACGCCCTCGCGTTGAAGTGGGTGGCGAGACCTGCGATCACCATCAAGGGGATCGCGACGGCGGCAATCGTGGCGACGGAGGGCACGCCGCCGTGCGACGCGAACGACTCGAGCGTGCTCTGCGGGCTCGTGATTGCGACGGAGATCGGGGCACCGAACAGGCGAGCGTTCAGGAAGGACTGCACGTCGCCGACACCGAAGAAGTAGTTCGGGGTGTTCGCGTTGGCGGCCGGCGACATCGCGAGCTGGCCGACGCCTGTTCCGGTCCGGGTGAAGGAACTGAGTACGTGGTCAGGCCGATGAACACCGGCGCCTGCACCAGCGCGGGCAGGCATCCCATCAGCGGATTGAAGCCGTGCTCCTTCTGGAGCTTCTGCATCTCGACCGTCAGCTGCCGACGGTCCCCGGCGTACCTCTTCTGCAGGGCCCGCATCTGGGGCTGGAGCTTCTGCATCTGGCGGGTCGTGCGAACCTGCCGGATCGCGGGCGCGAGCAGGAGCAGTCGCAGGGTGAAGACCAGGAACACCACGGCGAGCGCCCAGGCGAACCCGTTGTCCGGTCCGAGAACTGCGCCGAACGCCTTGTGCCAGAACCACAGGATCGCGGACACGGGATTGTAGATGAAATCGAGCATCGAGCACCTCGCATGCGCACGACGCGATCGACTCGGCGTCGTGACAGTGGGTAGTGCGTCCGCCCGAGTGTCGGTGGGCTGGACGCGAATGGACTGGGTCGACTGAGTTGGCCGACGTAACGCTGGGCGTTACGCGGCGACCAGGACCTGTCCGGGCGCGCGGGGTTGGCGGGGCCGGCCGGGGCTGTCGGGAGCGCTCTGCCTGCGGAAGGCGCCACGGAGTCGACGTTCCTCGTGGCGTGGACCGCGGCCGGGCTCCGTCGGCAGGTGGAGCGGGGAACGCGATCCTCGCCCCGCCGCGGCGAGCAGCAGCAGGGCGGCGACGGCCGCGCCGAGGATCGCCGCGGGACTGTGGACCGCGAGCATCGCGGTGATGACGAGGGCGAGCAGCGCGGTCCAGGTGAGCCGAACAGCGTTCAGCCCGTCCGCGAGTGCAAACCCGATTCGTGCCACGGGTGGATCCTACCGATTGCGAGCGCCGTGGCCCGAGGCGTCGCCCCGAGAACGTAGCGTGTGGTCATGAGCATGGCCCACGACGAACGCCTCGCACTGGTCGACACGATGACCCGGGTCGGACCCGATGCCCCCACCCTGTGCGGGGAGTGGACCGTGCGCGATCTGGCCGCGCATCTGGTGCTGCGGGAGCGGCGGTTGGACGCGGCCCCGGGCATCACGATCGCGGCCATCGCGCCGTACACCGAGCGGGTCCAGGCGTCGATCGCCACCCGGCCCTTTCCGGACCTGCTCGACCTGGTGCGGACGGGACCGCCGCTGTGGTCGCCGATGCGGCCCCTCGACGCGGTGCTGAACTTCGGCGAGATGTTCATCCATCACGAGGACGTGCGGCGGGCCGGACCGGCGTGGGAACCGCGCGAGCTCGACGCGCCCAGGCAGGATGCGGTGTGGGCGATCGCGACCCGGATGGGGCGGATGACCTACCGCAAGGCGCCGTGCACGGTCGTGCTGGTCCGGCCGACCGGTGAACGCGCCGTCGTGCACCGGTCCGGGGGCGGCGAGGTGGTCCTCCGGGGCGAGCCCGCCGAGCTCGCCCTGCACGCGTTCGGGCGGGACGCGGTCCGGCTCGAGGCGGACGGCCCCGCGGCGGCCGTCGCGGCCGTGAGTGCGCGTCGTCGCAGCATCTGACCGCCTGTTACGGGTGTTGCGGATGGTCCCGATGGGGCCCGAGCGACTAGCCTGACAGCCATGGCAGGAAAGACCGGAACCTCGACTACCAAGAGTGCGGCGAGCTCGCCGCGGTCGTCCGCCCGCGCGGGATCGTCTGCGTCCGGGGGTTCCAGGTCCGCGACCGCGAGGTCCGGCGGTTCGTCCGCAAGCGCGTCGAAGCCGCGCTCGGGTGGTCGCACCACGCGGACCGTCTCCACTCCGCGTAAGGCGACCGCGCCGCGCACCCGCGCGAACGCCGCCCCCCGCAGGCCCGCGAAGGCGAAGACGACGCCACTGAAGGCGATCGGCAACGGCCTCGGTCGCGGATGGACCCTGGCCGCGCGCGGCGTCGGCGCCACCACCCGCACCTTGAGCAAGGCCGCCGACATCGAACACGGCCACCGCAGGGACGGCATCGCGCTCGGTCTCATCGCAGGCAGCGTGATCGTCGCGGCCGCCGTGTGGTTCGGGGCGGGCGGTCCGGTCGGGAACTGGATCGAGACCGCGGTGCGGGCCGTGTTCGGCGGTGCCGCGGCGTTGCTGCCCGTCGTCGGTGCCGGCGTCGCGGTGGTGCTCATGCGCTCCGAGCCGCAGCCGGAGATCCGGCCGAGGCTGGTCCTCGGCTCGCTGCTGATCGCGCTGCCCGCGCTCGGCATCTTCCACGTCATCTGCGGGGCACCGACCGACGCCGCGGGCCGCGCGGACGGGGCCGGTTTCGTCGGTTACGCGGCCGGCGGTCCGCTGACCACGGGCCTGACGATGTGGCTCTCGGTCCCGTTGCTGCTGCTCGCGTTGGGGTTCGGGATCCTGCTGGTCACCGGGACGACCGTGCGCGAGGTGCCGGAACGGGTCCGATCGCTGTTGGGGACCGGTCGGCACCACGACGACTACGAGCCCTACGACGACGAGCACCACGACGACGGCCGTCACGATGACGAGCATGGCGAGTACGACGGCTACGAACCGGACTACCTGCAGGACCTGCGCACCCTGCGACCGTCCCGCCGAAAGAACCCTGCCGACTACGATCCGGCGCTGTTCGACGCCGACGGGTACCCGGTGCACGATCTCGGTGACCCGGAGTCGAACTACCCGGTCGAGGAGACCGCGGACTCGCGCACCGAGGTGATCGCGCCGGTGGCGGTCGCGGCGCCCCCGGCGCCGAAGCCGCGGCCGAAGCCCCAGGCCAAGGCCGCGCCGCCGAAATCGGACGACGAGCCGGAGATGCTGATCCCGGACCGGGTCATCGAGGGCGACTACACGCTGCCGCCTGCCTCGCTGCTGATCGAGGGCGACCCGCCGAAGACGGGCAGCTCCGCGAACCAGGCGATGATCGAGGCCATCACCGAGGTACTCGAGCAGTTCAAGATCGACGCCGCGGTCACCGGATACACCCGCGGCCCGACCGTCACCAGGTACGAGGTCGAACTCGGCCCGGGCGTGAAGGTCGAGAAGATCACCGCGTTGGCCCGCAACATCGCCTATGCCGTCGCCACCGACAACGTGCGACTGCTCGCGCCGATCCCCGGGAAGTCGGCGGTGGGCATCGAGGTGCCCAACAGCGACCGCGAGATGGTCCGGCTGGCGGATGTACTGTCCGCGCCGTCGACCCGCAAGGACCACCACCCGCTGGTGATCGGCCTGGGGAAGGACATCGAGGGCGATTTCGTCAGCGCCAACCTCGCGAAGATGCCGCACCTGCTGGTGGCCGGTTCCACCGGCTCGGGTAAGTCCAGCTTCGTCAACTCGATGCTGGTCTCGCTGCTGCAGCGGGCGACGCCGGACGAGGTCCGGATGATCCTGATCGACCCGAAGATGGTCGAGCTGACCCCCTACGAGGGCATCCCGCACCTGATCACGCCCATCATCACCCAGCCGAAGAAGGCCGCGGCGGCGCTGGCCTGGCTGGTGGAGGAGATGGAGCAGCGCTACCAGGACATGCAGGCCAACAAGGTCCGGCACATCGACGACTTCAACAAGAAGGTTCGCTCCGGGGAGATCACCGCCCCGTTGGGCAGCGAGCGGGTCTACCGGCCGTACCCGTACATCCTGGCGATCGTCGACGAGCTCGCCGACCTGATGATGACCGCGCCGCGGGACGTCGAGGAGGCGATCGTCCGGATCACCCAGAAGGCCCGCGCCGCCGGGATCCACCTGGTGCTGGCCACCCAGCGGCCGTCGGTCGACGTGGTCACCGGCCTGATCAAGACGAACGTGCCCTCGCGCCTGGCGTTCGCGACCTCCTCGCTCACCGACTCGCGGGTCATCCTCGACCAGCCGGGCGCCGAGAAGCTGATCGGCATGGGCGACGGACTGTTCCTGCCGATGGGAGCGGGCAAGCCGACCCGCATGCAGGGCGCGTACATCACCGACGAGGAGATCGCCGCCGTCGTCGACTTCACCAAGAACCAGGCCGAGCCCGAGTACACCGAGGGCGTCACCACGGCGAAGGCGGCGGAGAAGAAGGACGTCGACCCGGACATCGGCGACGACATGGACGTGCTGCTGCAAGCGGTGGAACTGGTCGTCACCAGTCAGTTCGGCTCCACGTCGATGCTGCAGCGCAAGCTGCGCGTCGGGTTCGCGAAGGCGGGCCGGCTGATGGATCTGATGGAGACGCGCGGTGTGGTCGGGCCGAGCGAGGGGTCCAAGGCCCGCGACGTGCTGATCAAGCCGGACGAACTCGACGGGCTGCTCTGGTCCATCCGCGGCGGCGACCCCGATGAGGCGTCCGCCGACGACTGAACGGCACATTCGTTCGGTCAGATCGAGTGAACGGAAGCGTTCACTCGGTCTGACGCAACGAACGGCACATTCGGTCGATGGGCGGGGCAGGCGGTGGGAGGCGGGACGAGCCCCGTTCGTGTGGTTGAATGGGGACAGCTTGGAGGGGAGTATCCCCATTCCTGTGACAATCTCGTCAGCACGAGCGGCAGCGTCGCCGCTCCGGGGTTGTCGGTCGGTGTATTGCCGGCGGGAGAGACCTCCGGTGCCCTGTCATAGGCAACCGGAGGTCTGAAGTTCATGCACGTGTCCCCGTTGGTCTGGATCGTCACCTGTCTGGTGATCCTCGGCCTGTTCGTATTCGACTTCTTCGCGCACGTGCGCACCCCGCACGCCCCGACCTTCCGCGAATCGGCGTTCTGGTCGGCCGTCTACATCGGCATCGCCCTGCTGTTCGGGCTGGTGGTGGTCTGGGCCTGGGGCAGCGGACACGGCGGCGAGTACTTCGCCGGTTACGTCACCGAGAAGGCCCTCTCGGTGGACAACCTGTTCGTCTTCGTCATCATCATGTCCTCGTTCGCGATCCCGCGGGAGTACCAGCAGAAAGTGCTGCTCATCGGCATCGTGATGGCGCTGGTGATGCGGGGCATCTTCATCGCCGTCGGCGCCGCCGCCATCAACGCCTACAGCTGGGTCTTCTACCTGTTCGGGTTCTTTCTCGTCTACACCGCGATCAAGCTGGTCAAGGACCACGGCCACGAGGCAGAGGTCGAGCAGGAGCGCGAGAGCAGGATCATCGGCCTCGTCAAGAAGGTGCTGCCGACCACCGAGGAGTTCGACGGCGACAAGCTGATCACCCGGATCGACGGCAAGAAGGTCGTCACGCCGCTGCTGCTTGCGCTGGTCGCGATCGGGTTCACCGACGTGCTGTTCGCGCTCGACTCGATCCCCGCGATCTACGGCCTCACCAGTGAGGCGTACATCGTCTTCACCGCGAACGCGTTCGCGCTGATGGGCCTGCGGCAGCTGTACTTCCTGATCGGCGGACTGCTCGAGCGGCTGGTCTACCTGTCGTACGGGCTGTCGATCATCCTGGCGTTCATCGGTGTGAAGTTGGTGCTGCACGCGCTGCACGAGAACACCCTGCCGTTCGTCAACGGTGGCGAGCACGTGAGCGTTCCGGAGATCTCCACCGGGATGTCGCTGCTGGTGATCCTGGGCGTCCTCGTCGTCACGACGGTCGCGAGCCTGATCAAGACCCGCGGAGACAGGTCGGAATCGACCGTGGTCTGACCGATCGGGTCGATCACAACTCGCTGAACGCCCCCGACACCGGCTTCCACTCGCAATAGCGGGCCTCGGTTACGATGCCGGCCACTGTGAACGGATCGTCCGACAGCAGTTTCGCGGCCGCGTCGGTGTCGGGGGCGTCGAGGAGCAGTAGGGCTCCGCTGTCGTCGAGGTAGGGGCCGGCCGTGAGGACGTGGCCCTGTCTGACCAGCTCACCGAGCCAGTCCCGGTGCGCCGGACGGATCCGGTCCCGGTCGGGAACGGACCCATTGCGGTAGACGTAGTGGACGGCAATGAACGGCATCGTGTTTCGCTTCCCCCCCGTGGAGCGTGCTAACCCGGTGGACATTCGCTTCGCTGACCCCTCGTCGCGATCGTCGCCCGGGCGGACGAAGCACCGACTGTAGCTACTTGCTGGTATCGCCGGAGCGAATTCGCTTCGAAGCAGGGTTGAGCCGCAAGTCGGGCAGTCAGGACGGGCCGGTGCCGGACGCCGTCGATCAGGTGCCGGCGAACGCGCCCATCACCGGCGTCCACTCGGTGAACCGGGTCGCGTCGACGAGGCCCGCCCGCTGGAACGGATCCGCCCGGAACAGCTCGCGGGCCGCGTCCGCGTCGACCGCGGAGACGAGGATCAGCGCGCCGCTACCGTCGGCGAACGGGCCGGTGCTCAGCACGGTCCCCGACTCGACCAGGCCGCCGAGCCAGCTGCGGTGGTCGGGTCGGATCTCGTCGCGGGCGGCAGCAGTTGCGGTGGCATAGGTGTACTCGACGGCGATGACGGTCACAGGTGCTCGCTTTCTCGGGAGTGTTCGGATCGACGGATTCAGAGGGTCAGCAGCATGCGGCTGTTGCCGAGGGTGTTCGGTTTCACGTAGCTCAGGTCGAGGAACTCGGCGACGCCCGTGTCGTACGACCGGCACATCTCGGCGAAGACCTCCGCGGTCACCGGGGTGCCCTCGATCTCCGCGAAGCCGTGTCGGCTGAAGAAGTCCACCTCGAAGGTGAGCACGAACACGCGATCGAGTTCGAGTTCGCGGGCGACCCGGATCAGCTGCGCGACCACCAGGTGCCCGGCGCCGTGCCCCTTGACCTTCGGGTCGACCGCGACGGTGCGGATCTCGCCGAGGTCGGCCCACAGCACATGCAGTGCGCCGCAACCGATCACCTCACCGTCGAGCTCGGCGACCCAGAACTCCTGGACCGCCTCGTAGAGCGTGACGAGGTTCTTCTCGAGCAGGATTCGGCCGGCGTAGATGTCGATCAGGCGCTTGATCTCCGGGACGTCGGAGGTACGGGCGCGGCGCACGATCGGTGCGTTCCGATCGGATCCGAGGGGGCCAGAAGTCATGGGGTGCACAGTAGTCGTGCGTGGAACCGATATTCTGGGCCGTGTGCCGGTCCGAATCGCTTTCCCCCACGCCGACTCGGCGGTTCTCGGTTGACCGCCCAGTCGCGGGACGTCGACGGAGCCGTCGTGGCCGGCGCTGAGCGCGTGCACGGGGCCACCGACGTGGAGCGACCGGTCCCGCTGCTCAACATCGCGAACATCCTGACGATCCTGAGGATCGTGCTCGTGCCGGTGTTCCTGGTGGTCCTGTTCGTCGACGGAGGCCACGCGACCGGCTGGCGGATCGCGGCGACCGTCGTGTTCGCGATCGCCGCCGTGACCGACCGCATCGACGGGCAGCTGGCGCGTAAGTACGGCCTGGTCACCGACTTCGGCAAGCTCGCCGACCCGATCGCGGACAAGGCGCTGATCGGTGCGGCGCTGTTCGGACTGTCGGTCCTCGGCGACCTCAGCTGGTGGGTGACGGGGATCATCGCCGCCCGCGAGCTCGGCATCACGCTGCTGCGTTTCGTCGTGTTGCGGCACGGGGTCATCCCCGCCAGCCGCGGCGGCAAGCTCAAGACGCTGGTCCAGTCGTTCGCGATCGGTATGTACCTGCTGCCGCTGCCGGACAGCTGGTCGACCGCGAGCGCGATCGTGATGGGGGCGGCGGTGCTGCTCACCGTCGCGACCGGCATCGACTACCTGGTGCAGGCCATCCGACCGCGCGCGCGAGCGCACGCGAACCCGCTGTCCTCGTGACCGACCCGCTGACCGACGGCACCGAGTCCGCGGAGCTGGTCGCCGCGCTCACCGCCCGCGGGCAGACGGTCGCGGCCGCCGAGTCGCTGACGGCGGGACTGCTGACCGCCACCATCGCGGGGGTGCCCGGCGCCAGCGTCGTGCTTCGTGGGGGACTGGTGGTGTACGCGACGGACCTCAAGGCCTCGCTGGCCGGCGTGGACCGACGGGTGCTCGACCGCGACGGTCCGGTCGCCGAGAGCACGGCGGGCGAGCTGGCCCGCGGTGCCGTGGCCCGGTGTGGTGCGGACTGGGGGGTCGGGTTGACCGGTGTCGCCGGTCCGGACCTCCAGGACGGGCGGGCGGTGGGGACGGTCTTCCTGGGAATCGCAGGCCCGGACGGGCTTCGTGTGGGCGAACTCGACCTGCCGGGAGACCGTTGGGCGATCCGGACGGGCGCGGTTCACGCGGCCGTGTCGGCGCTCCTCGCCCGCGTGCTCGGATCGGCGTGAGGATAGGCTCGGTCCGGTCAACGGTGTACCGAGCGGATTTTGCCCGCAATCGGGAACCATTCAGTCACGATCGAGCGTTGAATGAGCAGTCGGTGGAGATGAAGGAGGTGCCAGATGACGGTGTTGTTGCGAGAAGCGATCGGTGACAGTCTGCGGCGCACGAGGGTCGCGCAGAGCCGGACCCTGCGCGAGGTCTCGAGTTCCGCGCGGGTCAGCCTGGGCTACCTCTCCGAGGTGGAACGCGGGCGCAAGGAGGCTTCCAGCGAACTGCTGGCCGCCATCTGCGACGCTCTCGAGGTTCCGCTGGCCGACGTGCTCTTCGACGTGAGCGAGACGCTCTCGGACGGAGCGGCGGTGCGTGTCTCCGACCAGCGTGAGGCGGTCGGCGCCGAGTCCGCGCGGACGAGCCCGGCCGCGTCGGTGCGCGAGGGGTCCACCCGGATCGCCGGGGACACCCGGATGGTAATTCCCGCGCCTGCGCGGGCCCTGGCGGCCGCGTAGCCGTCCGCGACCCACGGCAGGCAGATATCCCGTTCGGCCGTGTCACCACGGTAGATTCGACATTGACCACCAGGTCTCGTCCGGTGGATCCGAACAAGCTGGTAGGGGCAGTGCCCTTGTTCGGTGCGTGACGGTCGCGCATCGGGTCGCGTACGACGCGGCGCATCAATTGGAGGCAGGATCAACCCATGGCTAATCCGTTCGTCAAGGGATGGAAGTACCTGATGGCGCTCTTCAACTCGAAGATCGACGAGAAGGCCGACCCGAAGGTTCAGATTCAGCAGGCGATCGAGGACGCACAGCGCCAGCACCAGGCGCTCTCGCAGCAGGCCGCATCCGTCATCGGTAACCAGCGTCAGCTGGAGATGAAGCTGAGCCGTCAGCTGGACGAGGTGGAGAAGCTCAACGCGAACGCGCGCCAGGCGGTCACCCTCGCCGATCAGGCCGCGACGGCGGGCGACAACGAGAAGGCGGTGCAGTACACCAACGCCGCCGAGGCCTTCGCCGCGCAGCTGGTGACCGCCGAGCAGAGCGTCGAGGACCTCAAGGCCCTGCACGACCAGTCGCTGCAGGCCGCGGCACAGGCGAAGAAGGCCGTCGAGCAGAACGCGATGGCGCTGCAGGCCAAGGTCGCCGAGCGCACCAAGCTGCTCAGCCAGCTCGAGCAGGCCAAGATGCAGGAACGGGTCAGCGACTCGCTGCGCTCGATGGACAGCACCCTCGCGGCGCCCGGCAACACCCCGAGCCTCGACGCGGTCCGCGACAAGATCGAGCGCCGCTACGCCGACGCGCTGGGTTCGGCCGAGCTGGCCCAGAACTCGGTGCAGGGTCGGATGATGGAGGTGCAGCAGGCCAGCGTGCAGATGGCAGGTCACAGCCGCCTCGAGCAGATCCGTGCCTCGATGAAGGGCGACGCCCTGCCGTCCGGCGGCGCCGCGGCTGCCCCGGCGACGCCCGCCGTGGCCCCGGCCACGCCCGCGGCTCCGGCCACCCCGGTGGCACCCGAGACCGATGGTGCCGGACCCGCTGCCCAGTAGTTTCCGTACACACGCGAAACGGCCTGTCGGACACCGTGTGTCCGACAGGCCGTTTCGCGTTGCCGACCGAGGTCAGCGCCGCCGAGACCGCAGCAGGGTCCGCGAATCCTTCCGGCGTCGACCCGTTTCCCGCTCGCTGTCCGCCGCCGCGATCGACCGGAGCTCGACGGGGTCGACGATCTTCTCCCGCACTCGCGCCAACTCCGCGCCGC
Source organism: Rhodococcus sp. NPDC127527 (assembly GCF_042672245.1). Classification (NCBI taxonomy): domain Bacteria; kingdom Bacillati; phylum Actinomycetota; class Actinomycetes; order Mycobacteriales; family Nocardiaceae; genus Rhodococcus; species Rhodococcus sp. NPDC127527. Next base: position 22,853 of record NZ_JBHXVP010000014.1, on the reverse strand, counting down.
GCTCGCGCTCGGCGCGGTCGATCGCCAGCCAGCCCGCCCGGTCGATCACGGCAGGCTGACGAGAGCGGACCAGCTGTGCCAGCGCCGGTGCGGCCGAACGCGGTTCGCGCAGGCGGCCCGCGTTGAAGTCCTCCACGAGTCCGCGCACCGTCTGCTGCGCGCACGACTTGTTGGTGCCGATGAACCCGGACGGCCCGCGCTTGATCCACCCGGTCGCGTAGGTGCCCGGCAGGACGGTTCCGCCGACCCCCTCGAGCACTCGGCCGTCCACGTTCGGCAACACGCCGGCCCGGTCGTCGAACGGCACGCCGTCGATCGGCACGCCGCGGTATCCGATCGAGGTGAGCACCAGGCCGGCGTCGAGCAGTTCCAGGTCCCCGGTCGGCTCGACGCGGACCTGTCCGTCCGTCCCGACCGTCAGCGAGTTGCGGACGAGTTCCACCCCGGTGACGGCCTCCGCGCCGAGGATCCGGGTCGGGGTCTGCAGGTAGCGCAACGTGATTCGCCGACGGGCGCCGAGCGGAGCCTGCGGGGCGACCCGGACCCCGGCGGCGCGGGTGCGGAGGGTGTCGATCAGTTGCAGCTTCTGCTCAACCGCGTGCGGAAGGGCGCCGTCGTCGGCCAGTCGGGCGGTCGCGGCGTCGAGGGCCAGCTCGGCGGGGTCGACCAGCACGTCGGCGTCCGCGGTGGCCAGCAGCGCGGCGAACTCGGGGACCGTGAATGCGGACTGGGCGACGCCTCGGCGTGCGACGACCACGACCTCCTGGATCCGGCTGCGCCGCAACGCCTCCAGCGCCGGCCGTGCGATGTCGGTGCCCGCGAGCCGGTCCGGGTCGGCGGTGAGGATCCGCGCGACGTCGAGGGCGACGTTGCCGTTGCCGACGATCACCGCCCGCTCGTGGGAGAGGTCGAAGTCGTGGTGGGCGTGGTCGGGGTGACCGTTGTACCAGGCGACGAACTCGGTCGCGGATGCCGTGCCGGCCAGGTCGGCGCCGGGCACGTCGAGTTTTCGGTCGGACGAGGCGCCGACGGCGTAGATCACCGCGTGGTGGTGCGCGAGCAGGTCGTCGTGTGTGACGTCCTTTCCGATCTCGACGCCGAGGTAGTACTCGAAGCCCGACTGTGCCGCCATGGTGTCGTAGAGCCTCGCGACCTGCTTGGTCTTCTGGTGGTCGGGCGCGACGCCGGCGCGAACGAGGCCGTGCGGCACGGGAAGCCGGTCGAAGACGTTGACCGCCACGCCGGGCTGGGTGAGCAGTTCGTCGGCGGCGTACATCGCCGCCGGGCCGGAGCCGACGATCGCGACGCGGAGGGGCTCACGGTCCCGGCTGACCGCGGCCGCGGCGATGACCGGGGCCAGCGTCGGCCGCGGGCGTTCCTCCTTGTAGAAGTCGGCATTGATCGACAGGAACACCTGCTGCGACCGCTCGAGCTTCGAGTGCGGGACGATCGCGTCGACCGGGCACGCGGAGACGCAGGCGCCGCAGTCCACACACGCGGCCGGGTCGATGTGCAGCATCTCCGCGGTCAGGAAGTCGGGCTCGTCCGGCGTCGGGTGAATGCAGTTGACCGGGCAGGCGTACACGCAGGACGCGTCGCTGCAACAGGACTGGGTGACGACGTGGGGCATGGCGGTGAGTTCCGATCTGGGGACGTGCGGTCAGGCCGCGCGGCGGGCGGGTTCGCTGCGATACCGCGAGACCTCGCCGTCGATCTTCAGGGCCTTCCAGACCCGGCGGGACGCCGGGTTCATCAGCCCGCTGTCGGTGGCCAGCATGCGCACGTCGGCGAAGTAGTCGCGCAGGGACTCCCGCGCCTCCGGGGTGCCCCAGAACAGGTCCTTCCTGACCTGCCTCGGGATGTCGAACTCGCGCCAGAACTGCTTCGGCGGGATCACGATGACGTCGCACAGGATTCGCATGATGATCGGCATGGCCAGCGAGGCGACGAATCGGCCGACCTTGGACATCGCCGGGACCCGGCGGCGCAGGAACTGGTGCGCGAACGAGATGTGCCGGGCCTCTTCGGCGACGTGGATCGCCATGACGCCCTTCATGATCGGGTGGATGACACCGTTCTCGCGCAGGACGGCCTTCTGGATGTGGTCGATCGGCTCCTCGCCCGCGAGCACACCCATGAAGAAGATCACCGGCAGCGTCGACCCGGCCAGGGGCAGGAAGGGGGAGACGAAGCGCATCAGCGGACCCATGCCGGGGGTGTCCTTGCCGATCCGGTTGACCATCTCCTGGAACATGAGGGTGTGGTTGCACTCCTCGATGCTCTCGTGCGTGCAGTACCGGGCCTCGGGAGAGCCGTTCTCGAGCGAGAAGACGTACTGCATCATGCCGCGGATCAGGATGTTCTCGAACTGCAGGCCGACCTTGGCCACGTTGGCCTGGCGCCACATGCCGATCTCGATCTGCTTCTCCTGCGGGAGGGCCTGGTACCAGGGATGGCCGCCGAGCGGGTCGCTCTCCTTCTGCAGGATCCATCGGGGATCGTTCGGGGTCACCGCGAACTCGGGGGCGTCCCAGGCGATGTCCTCGAACGGGTCGAAGTGCTTGTGCACCGATGCCGCCGAGAGCATCGTCAGGGATTCCTCGTAGCGCGCCCGGTCCGTGTCGGTGGGTGTGCCGGTAGTGAGGCTCATCGCTTCTCCCGTGTCGCAGTTACGTCCGGGCGCCGAGGTTCGGGTGCGGCGGTCGGATGTCGGTTCATGTGAGTGTAACGGCGAGTTTCAGATAAATCTACGGACCGGGACGGCTGGGTCGCGCGGCACGGGGAAGGCCCCGCGGCTCGGGTGAGCCGCGGGGCCTTCTCGTTACCGCTCGGGTGGTGACGCGTGTGCTTCCTATGCCGACAGGGATGCGACGCCGGCGACGCCCGCGACGAGCGCGACGACTGCAGAGAGCAGGGTGGCGCCCGCGGCGACCTGGGTGAGCTCCGTTGCCGATGAACCCATGTGAACTCCTAGTGACGGGGAAGCGTTGCTTCACTGTGACGCCTTTGTCGGCGCTCGACCCATGTCTACCCGAGGAAATCGGCAGTTCCAACGCCTAATAGCCCTGTGGCACAAGGCATTACCTGAAAGCAACAGCTAGGTCACGGCCCGTAACCTGAGGTAACGAGGCGGTAACATGCTGCCGCCTCTAGTCGTCCACTCCGCGCGCCGCCAGCGCTTCGCCCATCGCATCCGCCGTGCGCAGCGCCCCGATCACCACCGGGACGGCCAGGGCGCGAAGCGAGAAGCCGAGGCCACGCGCCTTGCGGGCCTCGGTCACACTCGCGACCAGCCCACTGAGAAGGGGAATGCAGCGGATGGTCATCGCCATCACCAGGCCGACCCGGTCGGTGTCGACGCCGAAGCGCCGCAGCGGCGTCAGGCCGCGGTGCACCGCGTCGAGCATGTCCAGTACCCGAGTGGTCAGGGTGACCAGCGCCGCGACCGCCACCGACAGCAGCAGCACGCCGCACACCACCAGTGCGCGCTGCCAGCCGGTGAAGATCGCCTGGAACAGCCCGATGAACAGCAGCATCCACAGCACCGGGCGCAACTGTGACAACGCCAGCCGCAACGGGATCCGGGCCACCAGGAAGCCCGCCACCACCACGGCGGAAGCGGGAACGAGCTGCCACGGCTCGCGGACCACGACGGCCAGGCAGACCAACGCCGCCACCAGCCCGGCCAGCTTCACCCCGGCCGGCAGGCGATGAAGGACCGAGCGGCCCGGGTGGTAGAGCCCGAGCGTGGTCATCCGACGAGTCGGCGGTAGAAGCCGATCGCCTCACCGGGCGTACCGTCCGCGACCACGCCGCCGGAGTCGATCACCAGCACGCGGTCGAAGTCGGCGAGCAGATCGAGTTGGTGGGTCACGGCGACCACCTGCTGTGGCAGCTCGGCCAGGGTCTGCGCGACCAGCCGGGTGTTGCGCAGGTCCAGCAGGGTGGTCGGCTCGTCGGCGACGATCACCTCCGGCTCGGTGACCATGATCGCGGCGATGGCCAGCAGCTGCTTCTGCCCGCCGGAGAGCTGGTGCGTGGGGTGGTCGGCATGTCCGGCGAGGCCGAAGGTGTCGAGCACCGCCGCGACCTTCGCGTCCCGGTCGGCGCCGGAGAGTCCGCTGCGCCGAAGCGAGAATGCGATGTCCTCGGCGACGGTCGGCATGATGATCTGGTGGTCCGGGTCGGTGAAGACGAAGCCGACCTTGCGTCGCAGCTTTCGGCCGTCGCGGCCGGTGTCCAGGCCGTCCACGGTGACCCGGCCCGAGCTCGGCAGCACCAGCCCGTTGACCATCCGCGCGAGGGTCGACTTGCCACTCCCGTTCGCCCCGACGATCCCGATACGGGCCTCGGTCAGGGTCAGGTCGATTCCGGTGAGCACCGGGCGCTCGCCGTAGTGGTGCGCGACGGACTCGAAACGGATCTCGCTCATGGAGTCTTCTCAGGCGGCGTCGGGAGCGGGCGCCGGGGCCGCGGCACGTGCCGGCGCCGCGCCGGTGAGCAGCGCGGGATAGGCGCGGTGCACCTGGGCTGCGACAGCGGCCGCGACGACCGCCTTGATCGCGTCGCCGGGCAGGAAGGTGACGTTCAGGCTCAGCGCCTTCGCGAACGTCAGGTCGGCGCGCACCATCATTCCGGCGATACCGAACGCGTACAGCACGACGATCCCACCGACCACGTTGACAAGCGTTCCGACGATCACGTTGTAGCGGGGCAGCAACTTGACCGTCAGCCAGCCGATCACCGCGACGGTGGGAATCCAGCCGATCAGGAACCCGGCCGTGGGGCTCGACAGGGAGGTCAGCGACGTCCGGCCGCCGGCGAGCACGGGCAGGGCCAGACCGAGTGCGATCACGGTGAGCACCGCGAGCACGCCCTTACGGGGACCGAGCAGCGCTCCGGCGAGCATCACTCCGAGTGTCTGCAGGGTGATCGGGACGCCGGAGGTGCCGATGTTGATGGTCCCCGGCAGACCCAGGGCGATGATCAGCGCGGCGAACACAGCTACCTGCGCGAGGTCGCGTGCGGAGAATTTCGGGGCGCCAGAAGTACGGGTGGACACGGCGGGGCACGGCTCCTTGAACGTCGGGGGACCGACCGAGCTTATGTCAGGCCCGGGGAGGGTCCGGGGCCCCGCCCGCCCCCGCTCTCGGGGATCACCCTGATCTTTCCCTGATCTTGCTGCTGAGCTGGTGCTTTCCGGTCGTCGGCGTGCCAGTGTTGGAGGCATCGAACCGCCAATGCTGGTTCGCCGGAGTGAATGGAGTACGGACGTGTTCTGGAAAATCATCGGAGTGGTGGCCCTGATCTGGGTCGCGATGGCGCTGGTCGGCGTACTGGTCAAGGGGCTGTTCTGGATCCTCGCGGTCAGCGCGGTGGTGTTCGGGTTGTACCTGCTGTTCAAGGCGATGTCGGGCAGCGACAGCAACGACGTGACCCGCGTCTGACGCGTCGCGACGCGTGTCCGGCGGGTTCGGGGCATGCTGACTTCCATGGAGTCGACACACATCGCGCCGGTGCCCGAGGACTGGCAGCGCGGCATCGTGATCGTCGCGCACCCCGACGACATCGAGTACGGCTGCGCCGCCGCGGTGGCGCGCTGGACCGCGCAGGGCAAGGACATCCGCTACGTGCTCGCCACCAGTGGTGAGGCGGGGATCGCGGGACTGCCGCCCGCCGAGAGCGGGCCACTGCGCGAGGAGGAGGAACGCCGCTCGGCCGCGCGTGTCGGCGTCCGCGAGGTCGAGTTCCTCGGTCACCCGGACGGACGCCTCGAGGCGGGTGTCGAACTGCGTCGCTCGCTGGCCGGCGCGATTCGTCGCCACCGGCCCGAGTTCGTCGCGACGAGCAACTTCCGCGAGACCTGGGCGCCGGGGCACCTCAACAGCGCCGATCACCGCGCGCTCGGACTGTCCGCGCTCGATGCGATCTCGGACGCCGCCAACGAGTGGATCTTCCCGGACCTTCCCCAGCCGCCCTGGTCGGGCGTGCGATGGGCGGCGGCCACTGTGATGGTCGGCTACACCCACGCGGTCGACGTGACCGCCACCGTCGGGGTGGCGGTCACGTCGCTGACCGAACACGCGGTGTACCTCCGCGCGCTCAGTGACGTGCCCGTGGCACAGCAGGCCGCGAAACAGATCGAGATGGCGACCGGGCCGAAGGGCGACTTCCCTGCCGAGCGGGCGGTCGGCTTCGAGCTGTTCACCTACTGACGCGTCCGCGGCCGGACGCCGTCAACGGATCGGTGCGCCCACGATCACCCGGCCCGCACCCGCCACGGCCTCGATGTCGATCGGCAGCGGGGCGGTCCGCTCGCCGTCGGCGTAGGCGGTGATGCCGGCGGCCTCGAGCCGCACTCGCCTGGACCGGAAGGTCTGCACCTCGTCCAGCTCGACGTGGGTGCCCTTGTAGACCGTCGGGAACAGGCGCACGAGCCGCAACCGACTGCCCGCGGACACCACGGTGATGTCCAGCAGCCCGTCGGTGACCTCGGCGTTCGGGGTGATGAGCATGCCGCCGCCGTAGGAGGTGCCGTTGCCGACCGTCACCATCGCGGCGTCCAGCTCGATCTCCTGGTCGTCGAGCACGATCCGGTAGGGGATCGGCCGCAGCTGCGCCAGTTCCACGACCATCGCGACGTTGTAGCGCATCGGACCGCGGGGCCAGCGCAGCCGATTCGCCCGGTCGGTGACGAGCGAGTCGAACCCGCTGGACAGCACGGTGCCGAACCAGCGGTCGATTCCGTTCTCGCCGGCTTCGGGCTGGGTGATGCGTCCGAGGTCGATCGTCGAGGTGGTGCCCCGGGCGATGACGTCGGCGGCGGCGGACGGATCGTCGACCGGGATGTGGAACAGCCGCGCATGGTCGTTGCCGGTGCCGCCCGGGATGATGCCGAGCGGGATGTCGGTCTGGGCCAGGGCCTGCCAGGCGATGCTGATCAGGCCGTCGCCGCCGGCCGCGACCAGCGCGTCGGTGCCCTCGGCCACAGCCTTGCGGGCCAGCTCGAGCGCCTCGGCCGCGGATTCGCCCTCGATCTCGGTGACCTGCACGCCGAGATCGCGCAGCCGGGCGATCGCGGCGGCGGCCGCCTCGGGGGCATGGCCGTTACCCGCGGCCGGGTTCGTCAGGACCGTCACAGACCTCGTCACGGAATCAGCTTGCCAGGGTTGAGGATCCCGGTGGGGTCAACGGCGTTCTTGACCGCCTGCAGCACGCGTCCGCCCAGTTCGCCGACCTCGTCCGTCATCCACGGCCGATGATCGCGGCCGACCGCGTGGTGGTGGGTGATGGTGGCGCCGACGGAGACGATCGCATCGCCCGCGGCCTTCTTCGCCGCCGCCCACTGCGGCAGCGGATCCGAGGTCTGTGCGCACACCACGGTGAAGTAGAGCGATGCGCCGGTCGGGTAGGTGTGCGAGATGTGGCACATGACGAGCGCCGGGGTGCCCTGCGCGGTCAGCGACTCGGTCAGCGCGGTGGTGACGGCGGTGCGCAGGTTCGACAGGTTCGACCACGTGGTGGCGGTCTCCAGGGTTTCGACGATCGCGCCCGCGTTGAGCAGGGCGTCGCGCAGGTACGGGGCGTCGAACCGGCCGTGTTCCCAGTCGCGGGCGGGCTGCTCGCCGAGTGCGGTGCCGCCCGCCGCCGTGATCAGCGCGAACGCCTCGTCGTAGCGGGCCTTCGCGTGCGCCTCGGTGCCCTCGAAGGTGGTGATCGCCAGGCAGCCGGCGGCCGGGCTGTCGCCGCCGATGTCGCCGGCCAGGGCGAGGTTGAGCCCGGTCTCGGCCTCGTCGGACAGGCGCATGACGGTCGGGGTGGCGCCGGTCTGGATCACCGTGCGCAGCGCGGCGGCGCCGGTCTCGAAGTCCGGGAACGACCAGCCCTGGTACACGGTGGCCTCGGGGGCGGCGTGGACGCGCACCGCGACCTCGGTGATGATCCCGAAGGTGCCCTCGGAGCCGACGAACAGCTCCCGCAGGTCGGGGCCGGCGGCCGACGCGGGGGCGCGGCCGAGGTCCAGGTCGCCCGCGGGCGTCGCCACCCGGACCCGGTGGACCATGTCGTCGAAGCGGCCGTACCCGGCCGAGGCCTGGCCGGACGAGCGGGTTGCGGCGAAACCGCCGATGGTCGCGAACTGGAAGCTCTGCGGGAAATGGCCGAGGGAGAAGCCGTGCGCACCGAGCATCTGCTCGGCCTGCGGGCCGGTCACGCCTGCCTGCAGTACGGCGATACCGGAGATCGGATCGAGGCTCACCAACGCGTCGAGCCGGCGCAGGTCGAGGGTGATCACCTCGACGAAGCCGCCGCGCTCGGGGTCGAGACCGCCGACCACGCTGGTGCCGCCGCCGAAGGGGACGACCGCGACGGACTCGGTCGCGCACCAGCGGAGCAGGGCCAGGACCTCGTCGTGGGAGCCGGGCAGTACCACCGCGTCCGGCGCATCCTGGGGATCGGTGTCCTTGCGGCGCAACAGGTCCGGGGTGCTCTTGCCGCCGGCGTGGCGAAGCCGGGTGGCGTCGTCGGTGCGCACGTGGTCGGCGCCGACGATCGCCGCGACCTGGGTGCGGTGCTCCTCGGTGAGGTTGGTCGGGCGCAGGGTGGCGCCGGACTCGGCCGGCGGCGGTGCCTGTTCGGCGGAGACCCCGAGCGCCGCGTTGAGCAGGGTGAGCACCTGCGGGGAGAGCTGTTTGCGGAACTCGCCGACGCCCCAGGCGTCCCATTCCATGGTGGGCGCCGCGGCGTCCGGGCGTGCGAGGGGTGCGTCGGATCGCGTCGCTGCTGAGTCGGTCATGCGTTACAGTGTTACACACGATGTCTATCCGTAACGCAGAAATGCCGGCCGACGCCGAGGCGTCGCCCGTGGCGCGCACCGTCGACGACCAGATCCTCGATGCGGCCCGGGCCTGCGTGCTCGAGTTCGGCCTCCGGCGAACCACGCTCGCCGAGATCGCTCGCCGCGCCGGGGTCAGCAGGCCCACGGTGTATCGGCGCTGGCCGGACACCCAGGCCGTGGTCGCGGACCTGCTCACCCGGGAGATCCGTCTGGCGCTGCCGCAGATGTCCGGGGCGGGACTCGCCCGGGAGCAGTTGGTGCGCGGCGTTGCGGAGTCCGCCGAGACCGTGCGCAGCCACCCGCTGTTCGTCAAGATCCTGCGCTCGGATCCCGAACTGCTCATCACCTACATCGTCGATCGTCTCGGCGCGAGCCAGCGCGCGATCATCGACGCGCTCACCCCGGTCGTCGAGATCGGTCAGGTCGACGGTTCGATCCGCGACGGCGACCCGGTCGGTCTCGCGACCATGGTGCTGCTGATGACGCAGTCCGCGGTGCAGTCCGCCGGGATGGTCGTCGAGCTGCTGTCCGCCGAGGCGTTGAACGCCGAGCTCGCGCACGCGGTCGATGCGTATCTCAGCCCCTCGGGTAGTCATTCCAGTCCCCGGAACACTTAGGAGCCCCGTGCACACGCAATCCTCGTCGGCGCTGAACGCCGACCGACGCAGCAGGGAACTGTCCGAGCTCGGCGACGGCGCCGAGATCGACGTTCTGGTGATCGGCGGCGGCATCACCGGCGTCGGGGTCGCCCTCGACGCCGCGACCCGCGGGCTGAAGGTCGCCCTCGTCGAGAGGCACGACCTGGCGTTCGGTACCAGTCGGTGGAGCTCGAAGCTCGCCCACGGCGGCCTGCGCTACCTGGCGTCCGGGAACGTCGGCATCGCCCGCGAGAGCGCCGTCGAGCGCGGGATCCTGATGACCCGCACCGCCCCCCATCTGGTGCGGGCAATGCCGCAGCTGGTGCCGCTGTTGCCGTCGGTCGGTCTGTTCGAGAAGTCGTTGGTGCGAGTGGGATTCCTCGCCGGCGACGTGCTGCGGGCCACCGCGGGGACCCCGTCGCGGGTGCTGCCGCGGTCGCGACGAATCGGGGCGCAGGAGGCCGCCGCGCTCGCCCCGGCGGTCGAGCGGGACGGGCTGCGCGGCGCGCTGCTCGCCTACGACGGCCAGTTGATCGACGACGCCCGGCTGGTGGTGGCGATCGCCCGCACCGCGGCCGCCAACGGTGCGCGCATCCTGACCCGGGTCGGCGCCTACGACGTCACCGGCCGCTCGGCCCGGCTGCGCGACGAACTGACCGGCGCGGACATGACGGTGCGCGCGCGCACCGTCGTCAATGCGGCGGGTGTGTGGGCGGGCCAGGTGGACCCCGACATCGCGCTCAAGCCGAGCCGCGGGACCCACCTGGTGCTGTCCGCCGAGGCGCTCGGAAACCCGACCGCCGCGCTGACCGTGCCGATCCCGGGCGAGACCAACCGCTTCGTCTTCGCGCTGCCCGCGCAGTTGGGCCGGGTGTACCTGGGCCTGACCGACGAGGCGGTCGACGGTGAGATCCCCGACGTGCCGCAGGCCGAGGAGTTCGAGATCGACTTCCTGCTGGACACCGTCAACACCGCGCTCGGCACCGCGCTGACTCACGACGACGTGCTCGCCACCTACTCGGGCCTGCGACCGCTGCTCGACACCGGGGGCGGAGACACCGCCGACCTGTCGCGCAATCATGCCGTGCTGACCTCCTCGAACGGGGTCATCAGCGTGGTCGGCGGCAAGCTGACCACCTACCGCAAGATGGCTCAGGACGCCGTCGACGCGGCGGTTCGCGCGGGGGGCCTCGCGGCCGGGCAATGTACGACCACTCGCCTCCCGCTGGTCGGAGTCGGGCCGGTGCCGGGCGACCTGCCCGCGTCGCTGGTCGCCCGGTACGGCTCGGAGTCGGCCGCGGTGGCCGCCTGCGGCGACCTGGAGCCGGTCGCCGAGGGCATCGACGTCACCAAGGCGGAATTCGCGTTCGCGGTCAGTCACGAGGGGGCGCTCGACGTCGGCGATCTGCTCGACCGCCGCACCCGGATCGGACTCGTGCCCGCCGATCGCGAACGAGCAACGCCCGCAGCCGAGGCCGCGTTGAGCGGCCACTGACGGGCGTATCGGCTCGTGCGGAACGCCCCGGACCTCGAGGTCCGGGGCGTTCCGCGTTTCTCCCATGACGTTGCGGACATCGTCCGTCAGGGATACCCTGACAAGGATGTCAGGACAAACCTGACGAAGGAGGGGTGATGGACGACCTGGTCGAGACCGCATTGACCGCGGAGATCGCGGACCGCGTACCCGCGGTGGCGGTGGCCGCCATGGCCGAGGTGGGCAGGCAGGCGGACGAGATCGTCGGCGTGGGTCCGTTGCCGGGCACGCCGGAGTGGGAGGCCGAGTCCGGTACCGACCTGCCGGCGCGGCGGCAGCTGGCCTGGCAGTTGGCCTGCCTGCGCCTGGAACTCGGAGCCGGCCTGGACGGTCTCGAAACGGTGATCGTCCTGCGAGGATCGGGCGTGACCTGGGCCCTCATCGGCCGCGCGGCCGGGGTGACGCGACAGTCCGCACACGAGCGGTGGGGCGCCCGGGTGGCCGCGGTGCTGGACCGGTACGGCACCGGCATGCCCGAGTCCGTCGCCGACGACGACCCGGTTGCCTCGAACTGAACTCGAGACTCCGAATCTATTGAGGACCGAACTTGTCCGCTGTAGCTCGTAGCGTGATCACTACCGACATCGAACGAAGGGACATCACAGCCATGGCCACCTCGCAGCAGTCCGACATCCTCGACATCCTCGCGGACCAGCGCAACACCTTCCTGATCACCTTCCGTGGGCTCGACGAGGAGGGTGCGCGCACCCGGTCCACGGCCAGCGAACTCACCCTCGCCGCACTGCTCAAGCACGTGGCCGGCACCGAACGCGGCTGGATCAAGACCATGCTCGAGCGCGACGAGAACGCGGAGTTCGACATGGCGGCGGGCATGGCGTCCTGGACGGTAGGCCCGGAGGACACCCTCGAGTCGCTGCTCGCGGACTACGAGCGAGTCGCCGCTGACACCGAGGCCGCGGTCGCCGGACTCGCGGACCTGGACACGCCGGTGCCGCTGCCGACCGCGCCGTGGTCGCCCGAGCGGCAGTGGTGGTCCGCGCGCAAGATCCTGCTGCACCTGATCAGGGAGACCGCCCAGCACTCGGGGCACGCGGACATCATCCGTGAGTCCCTCGACGGTGCGAACACCACGATGACGATGGGTGCCGACGCCGGCATGGAGTTCTGACCCGGGCCGGGCGAAGCTCGCATACCTCGCAGGCGGCGACGGGTTCATCGATCCGGAGTAGCGTTGGGCGACATGGCCATTCGACTCGGTTACCAGATGCCCAACTTCAGCTACGGGACACCGGTGCGGGAACTGTTCCCGACCGTCGTCGCCCAGGCCCGCGAGGCCGAGGCGGCCGGCTTCGACACCGCCTTCGTGATGGACCACTTCTACCAACTGCCCGGCATCGGTGAACCCGACGAGCCGATGCTCGAGTCGTACACGGCCCTCGCCGGACTCGCGATGGCCACCACCGACATCCAGCTGTCCGCGCTGGTCACCGGCAACACCTACCGCAACCCGCCGATGCTGGCCAAGACCGTCACCACCCTCGACGTGGTCAGCGGCGGGCGCGCGGTACTCGGCATCGGCGCCGGCTGGTTCGAGCTCGAGCACCGGCAGTTCGGCTACGAGTTCGGCAGCTTCACCGAGCGGTTCGAGCGGCTCGGTGAGGCGCTCGAGATCATCGTCCCGATGCTGCGCGGACGGCGGCCGACCGTCGAGGGCAAGTGGTACCGGACCGAGACGGCGATCAACGAGCCCCGCATCCGCGACGATCTTCCGGTGCTGCTCGGCGGTGGTGGCGAGAAGAAGACCTTCGGCTACGCGGCCCGGTACGCCGACCACCTGAACATCATCTGCAATGCCTCCGAGCTGCCCCGCAAGCTCGACGCGCTCGCCCAGCGCTGCGCGGAGGCCGGCCGCGACCGCGACACCCTCGAGACGAGCTTCCTGGCGTTCGTGATGATCGACGAGGACGGTGATCGCGCCCGTCAGCTGCAGCGCGAGTTCCTGCTCTCGCGTGGCGTGGACCTGTCGCTGCTCTCCGACGCCGATCGCGCGGCCGCCACCGACCGCCAGTTCGTCGGCAGCCCCGACGAGGTGGCCGAGCAGATCCAGACCCGAGTGCTCGACCACGGCGTCGACGGGATCGTGGTGAACCTGGTCGCGAACGGTCATCAGCCCGGCATCGTCGAGCTGGCGGGAGCTGCGTTGCGCCCGCTCGTCACGGGCTGAACGGGCGCTGTGGCACCCTGATCGGATGCGAGTCGCCGTCGTCGCCGGACCCGATCCCGGTCATGCCTTCCCCGCCATCGCGTTGTGCCTGAAACTGGCTGCCGCGGGCGAGGATCCGGTGCTGTTCACCGGTGACCGCTGGCTCGGGCCGGCCCGGGCGGCCGGTCTCACCGCACGCAAGCTCAAGGGGCTGGCGCCGCGACCGGAGGACGACGATCTCGACGCGGGCCAGCGGATCCACTCGCGGGCCGCGCACATCTCCACCGAGCTGCTGCCAGACCTGAGCGCGATGCTGCCCGACCTGGTGGTCTCCGACATCCTCACCGCGGGCGGCGGGATGGCCGCCGAGCGGCTCGACGTGCCGTGGGTCGAGCTGTCCCCGCACCCGCTCTACGCCGCGTCGAAGGGGCTGCCGCCGATCGGCAGCGGCCTCGCGCCGGGGGAGGGCGTGCGCGGTCGGGCCCGGGACGCGATGATGCGGGCGGCGACCGGCCGGTCGATCAAGCAGGGCCTGCGGCAACGCTCCGCGGCCCGGGTCACCGTCGGGCTGCCCGCCGAGGATCCGGGTCCGGTCGCGCGGCTGATCGCCACGCTGCCCGCGCTCGAGGTGCCGCGTCCGGACTGGCCGGAGCACGCGCACGTGGTGGGCCCGCTGCTGTGGGAGCCGACGGCCGAACTGCTCGACCCTCCGCCCGGCGACGACCCGCTGGTGATGATCGCCCCGTCGACCGCCTTCACCGGCGCCGAGGGGATGCTCGAGACCACGCTGACGGCACTCGACGGGGCCGGGGTGCGGGTGGTCGCCTCGATGCTCGACACCCCGCCCGCCGACCTGCCGTCCTGGGCGCGGGCCGGCCTCGGCCGCCAGGACGCCCTGCTGGCGGACGCGTCGGCGGTGGTCTGCGGCGGCGGCCACGGCATGCTGGCCAAGACCCTGCTCGCCGGCCTGCCCGCGGCGGTCGTGCCCGGTGGCGGCGACCAGTGGGAGTTGGCGAACCGGGCGGCGCGGCAGGGCAGCGCGGTGGTGGTCCGGCCCCTCGGCGCCGAGGCCCTGCGGGAGGCGGTGCTGCGGGTGCTCGACGACCCGGCATTCGGAGCGGCCGCCGCACGTGCCGCGGAGTCGATCGCCGAGGTGGCCGATCCGGTGGCGGTGTGCAGGGCGGCGGTCAGGTGAGCGGTCGCGCTACCGTGGCGTTGTGCGACTGACCGAGTTCAACGAATTGGTGCACGGCGAGTTCGGCCGACTCTACGGCGAATCGCTGCTGGTGGACCACGTGCTGCTGAGCATGGGCGGCAGGACCGCCGCCCAGGCGATCGAGGACGGGCAGGAACCGCGCGAGGTGTGGCGCGCCCTGTGCGCCGAGTTCGAGGTGCCGCGTAGCCGCTGGTGAGGGTCGGGGCCGGGGCGCGACTCGCCGGGGCGAACAGTTGACTCGAACAGGTGTTCCCCTATGCTGGGTGTGTTCGTCAGGCCGTGTCGGCGAAGTTTGTCGGTACCCCGCTCTACGGTGACGGCATCGCAGAACAGTTTCACCCGGACGCTGCCGAGACCCAGATTCTCGAGACCTAGGTTTCAGAGACCTCAAGTTTCGACGAGTCGCTGACTAAGGAGAACCCGATGGCACCCCAGGCACACGATCGCGACAAGGCGCTCGAGCTCGCGCTGGCACAGATCGACAAGAACTTCGGCAAGGGTTCGGTGATGCGCCTCGGAGACGAGTCTCGTCAGCCCATCGCGGTGATCCCCACCGGGTCGATCGCGCTGGACGTGGCCCTCGGCATCGGCGGTCTGCCGCGCGGTCGTGTCATCGAGATCTACGGTCCGGAGTCCTCGGGTAAGACGACCGTCGCCCTGCACGCGGTCGCCAACGCCCAGGCCAACGGCGGCATCGCGGCCTTCATCGACGCCGAGCACGCGCTCGACCCGGACTACGCCAAGAAGCTCGGCGTCGACACCGATGCGCTGCTGGTCTCGCAGCCGGACACCGGTGAGCAGGCGCTGGAGATCACGGACATGCTGATCCGGTCCGGTGCGCTCGACATCCTGGTCGTCGACTCGGTGGCGGCTCTGGTGCCGCGCGCCGAGATCGAGGGCGAGATGGGCGACAGTCACGTCGGTCTGCAGGCGCGCCTGATGAGCCAGGCGCTCCGCAAGATCACGGGAGCGATGAGCAACTCCGGAACCACCGTCATCTTCATCAACCAGCTGCGCGAGAAGATCGGCGTGATGTTCGGCTCGCCCGAGACCACCACCGGCGGTAAGGCGCTCAAGTTCTACGCGTCGGTTCGGATGGACATCCGGCGGATCGAGACCTTGAAGGACGGCTCGGATGCGGTCGGTAACCGCACCCGCATCAAGGTGGTCAAGAACAAGATGGCGCCTCCGTTCAAGCAGGCCGAGTTCGACATTCTCTACGGCCACGGAATCAGCAAGGAGGGCTCGCTGATCGACATGGGTGTCGAGCACGGCTTCATCCGCAAGTCGGGTTCCTGGTTCACCTACGAGGGCGACCAGCTGGGGCAGGGCAAGGAGAACGCCCGCAAGTTCCTGTTGGAGAACACCGACATTCGCGACGAGATCGAGAAGAAGATCAAGGAGAAGCTGGGCATCGGGGCCGACGTGACGGCCGAGGACGCGGCCCCGGCCGACTTCTAGGGTCGTGGCGTCTCGATCCGCTGCGCGGCCCGACGGCACGCAGCCCCGGACTCCCGCGGCCCAGGAGGTGCAGGCCAAGGACCTGTGCCTGCGCCTCCTGACGGACCGGGCGCGCAGCCGCGCGGAACTGTCGAAGAAGCTCGCGGACAAGGGGTACGACGAGGACGTCAGTGAGCGGGTGCTCGACCGCCTGACCGAGGTCGGGCTGATCGACGACGCGGCCTTCGCCGCGCAATGGGTGCACTCACGGCACACGTTCTCCGGCAAGGGGAAGCGCGCGCTGGCGATGGAGCTGCGCACCAAGGGCGTGGCGCCGGATGTCGCCGCGCTGGCGTTGGAGCAGATCGACGGCGACGACGAGCGCGGCCGCGCCACCGAACTGGTCGAGCGCAAGCTCCGCACCATGTCGCTCGACTTCGAGGCGGACGGCCCGGGCGGGCGGAGCGCCGAGCGCGACCGCGTGGTGCGCCGGCTGGTGTCGATGCTCGCCCGCCGCGGCTACCCGCAGGGCATGGCCTTCGACGTGGTGAAGACCGCGCTCGCGCGGGCCGGTACGGACACCGAGGACCTGACCGAAGGGTAGGCCGACGAACCGGCGAGCGCGCTTTTCAACCCCTCGACGGCCCCCGGTTGAAAAGCGCGCTCGCTGCTAGCTACTTGCTGGAGCCCGCAGCCAAGCCCGCGAAGACGTTGCCGATCAGGCCGATCAGGGCGAGGGGAACGGTGTCCGAGGAGGTCATGGAGATCCCTTTTCTGTGTGCATGCGCAGCGAAACGCTGCGTCGCCTCGATTGAGGCGACGCAATATTGAATCCTGGATCACGCCCGCAGCGGAAGAGTGATAATCGTCATTATCAATTTGTCCGATCTGGTGAACCTGGGAGGTGCGCCGGGCATGGACATGGGGTATGGCATCGGTCGGTTCCGGACGGTGACAGCGGCGCGAGCGGTCAGGCGGTCCGCTTGTCGGTGAAGTCCATGATGTCGTCGATCCCGGGGGCGCCCTCGATGACGTCGGTGTCCAGCGGCGCGACTGGCGGCCGTCCGCCCCGGCGGCCGGTGCGCAGCCGCTTCTCGAGCCAGGTCGCGAAGCTCGACAGCGTGAAGTTGATGACGATCATGATCACGCCGACCACGACCAAGGCCGCGAAGAAGTTGCGGTAGTACGAGGCCGCCTGCTGCCCGCTGCGGATGAGTTCGATGTAGCCGATCTGGTAGCCGAGTGCCGAGTCCTTCAACGCGACCACCATCTGCGAGACCAGCGCCGGCAACATCGAGGTGATCGCCTGCGGCAACAGCACGATCCGCATCGTCTGCCCCTTGCGTAGACCGAGGGCGACGGCGCCCTCGGTCTGTCCCTTCGGTAGCGACAGGATGCCCGCGCGAAGGATCTCCGCGATCACCGACCCGTTGTAGAGGGTCAACCCGACGACCACCGCGGCGAGGGCGAGCTGGCTGGACGGGAAGATGCCGTACGTGGCGAAGACCTGGTACGCGAAGATCATCAGGATCAGCACCGGGATCGCCCGGAAGAACTCGACGATCGCCCCGCTCACCGCGCGCACCCAGCGGTGGTCGGAGAGCCTGCCGATGCCGAGGACCGCGCCGAGGATCAGGGCGAACACGATCGACAGCCCCGCCGCGACCAGCGTGCCCTTCAGGCCCGGCAGCAGGTACGTGGTCCAGGTGAAGCGGTCCAGGAACGGCGACCACTTGTCCGACTCGAACTGCCCGTTCTCCGCCAGCACCCGGATCACGTACAGCGCCACCGCGATCAGCACGACCCCGAACACGATCGCGGTGAGCCGGTTCCGGACCCGGGCGCGCGGGCCCGGGATGTCGTACAGGACGCTCGCCTGCGCGCTCATCGCTTCACCGCCATCCGCTTGCCGAGGTAGCCGAACAGGAATCCGACCGGCAGGGTCAACACCATGAAGCCGATGGCGAAGATCGCGAACACCACGAACAACTGATCCGCCTCGTTCTCGATCATCGTCTTCATCAACAGCGACGCCTCGGCGACTCCGATCACCGACGCGATCGTGGTGTTCTTGGTCAGCGCGATCAGCACGCTGCCGAGCGGCGCGATGACGGCGCGAAATGCCTGCGGCAGCACGATGAGCCGGATGCCCTGGCTGAACGTCAGGCCCAGCGACCGCGACGCCTCCGCCTGTCCGACGGGCACGGTGTTGATGCCCGACCGCAACGACTCGCAGACGAACGCCGAGGTGTACACGATGAACGCGAGCACGGCGAGGCGGAAGTTGTTGTGGTCGATGAAGGCCGGGTCGCCCTCCGGGGCGAACGCGACGCCGAGGTTCTGGTACAGCCCGACCGAGGCGAAGATCACGATCAGGGTGAGCGGGGTGTTGCGGACGATGTTTACGTACGCGGTGGCGAATCCGCGAAGGATCGGCACGGGGGAGACCCGCATCGCCGCGAGCAGGGTTCCCCAGACGAGCGAACCGATCGCGGCCCAGAACGTGAGCTGGATGGTGGTCCAGAAGGCACTGACCAACTGGTGGCCGTACGTGTCGAGCAGGTGTCCCATGTTCACCTCCCTTGGATGCGGTGGTCAGTAGCGGTCGACGGTCGGTGGCGGTGGCAGTGGGTAACCGGACTGGCCCATGGTCTTCTCGAGCGCTGCCTGCCAGGCGCCGGTGTCGATCATCTGGGTGATCGCGTCGTTGATCTTCATCCGGGCCTCGGTCTCCCCCTTGGGAAGTCCGACGCCGTAGAGCTCGGTGGTGAACGGCTTGCCTGCGAGCTTGAACTCGCCGGGGTACTGGGCCGCGTAGCCGGCGAGGATGATGTCGTCGGTGGTCAGCGCGTCGACCTTGCCGCGGTGCAGGGCCTCGACGCAGGAGGAGTAGCTGTCGAACTGCTGCAGCTGCACGCCGGGGTACGACTTCTTGATCTTCTGCGCCGGTGTGGAGCCGGCCACCGAGCAGAGCTTCTTGCCGCCCTGGAGCGACTCGGCGCCGGTGATCGAGTCGTCGTCGGCGCGGACCAGCAGCGACTGGCCCGCCACGTAGTACGGGCCCGCGAAGTCGATGACCTTCTTGCGGTTGTCGGTGATCGAGTAGGTGCCGACGACGTAGTCGACCTCACCGTTCTTGATCAGCGTCTCGCGCTGCGAGGACGGGGCCTCGCGCCAGGTGATACCGCTCTCGGGGACGCCGAGGTAGTTGGCAATGTACTTGGCCACCTCGATGTCGAACCCGGTCATGGTCTTGTCCGGCTCGCGCAGCGCGAGCCCGGGCTGGTCGAACTTGGTGCCGATGGTCAGGTGGCCGTCGGCGGCGTCGGCGAGCACGTCGCGAGGTTCGCTGCTGCCACACGCGGACAGCGTCAGCACGACCGCGAGCAGCGCCGCCACGCCTGGAAGTGTCTTTCGAAGTCTCACCGGATTGCCCTGTCGTTCAGTGCCCGAGGATCTTGCTGAGGAAGTCCTTGGCGCGGTCGGTTTTCGGCGCGGTGAAGAAGTCGTCCGGGGTGGTGTCCTCCACGATGGCCCCGTCCGCCATGAAGATCACCCGGTCAGCGGCCTTGCGGGCGAAGCCCATCTCGTGGGTGACCACCAACATCGTCATGCCCTCCTTGGCGAGGGTGGTCATCACGTCGAGCACCTCGCTGACCATCTCCGGGTCGAGCGCGGAGGTGGGCTCGTCGAACAGCATCACCTTCGGGCTCATCGCCAGCGCCCGCGCGATCGCCACGCGCTGCTGCTGGCCTCCCGACAGCTGCGCCGGGTACTTGTCGGCCTGGTTGGCGATGCCGACGCGCTCGAGCAGTTCGAGCGCCCGGGTCTTCGCCTCGGCCTTGCTCGTCTTGCGCACCTTCACCGGAGCGAGCATGACGTTCTCGAGAATCGTCTTGTGCGCGAACAGGTTGAAGGACTGGAAGACCATCCCGACGTCGGCGCGCAGCGCAGCGAGCGCCTTGCCCTCGGCGGGCAGCGCCTTGCCGTCGACCATGATGGTGCCGGAGTCGATCGGTTCGAGGCGATTGATCGTCCGGCAGAGGGTGGACTTGCCGGAACCGGACGGCCCGAGCACGATCACGACCTGACCGGACGGCACCTCGAGTTCGATGTCCCGCAGCACGTGCAGGTCGCCGTAGTGCTTCTGCACCGCGCTCATCGAGATCATGGTGGGGGAGGTGGCGGTCGACGCGCCAGCCCCCGATTCACCCGCGTTCGTCATAGTTGTCGACCCTATGTCGTGAGCGCGGCGAACCGCGCGCTTTGGGTGGTCGCCGCGCGCTGTAATGGAATCTTTACTGGCCCCGGGCGGTGACGATCGTGGCCCGCGACGATGCTGATCGGTGTTTACTGGGGAGCGAGTGCGAATCGGTCAACCGAGGGGGCACCATGGCGCATCCGGTCGCGAAGTTCGTCAGTTGTCGTCGGTCGACACGGCCTCCGGCCGGTCGGCCGGACCCGCGGGGGCGTGCGCGATGACGGCGGTGCGGCCGAACCCGGACCTCGAGGTCCGTCCCACCCGTCCCTATCCCGCGCGGCTCGGGCCCAAGGGCACGGCCCTCTACAAGATGGTGACGACGACCGACCCGAAGGTGCTCGGGATCCTGTACCTGGTCACGTCGATCGGATTCTTCCTCGCCGGCGGTCTCATGGCCCTGCTGATGCGTGCCGAGCTCGCGGTCCCGGGCATGCAGTTCCTGTCGAACGAGCAGTTCAACCAGCTGTTCACCATGCACGGCACGGTCATGCTGCTGCTCTACGCGACGCCGATCGTGTTCGGCTTCGCGAACTACATCCTGCCGCTGCAGATCGGCGCCCCCGACGTCGCGTTCCCGCGGCTGAACGCGCTGAGCTACTGGCTGTACCTGTTCGGCGCGCTGATCACCATGTCCGGCTTCCTCACCCCCGGCGGCGCGGCCGACTTCGGCTGGACTGCGTACAGCCCGCTCACGGACGCGGTGCACTCGCCCGGTGTCGGCGCGGACCTGTGGATCATGGGTCTGGCGGTCGCGGGCGTCGGCACCATCCTCGGTGGCGTCAACATGATCACCACGGTGATCTGCCTGCGCGCCCCCGGCATGACCATGTTCCGGATGCCGATCTTCACCTGGAACATCTTCATCACGATGATCATGGTGCTGCTCGCGTTCCCGATCCTCACCGCGGCACTCATGGGGGTGTTCGTGGACCGGCACCTCGGCGCGCACCTCTTCGACCCGGCCAACGGCGGGAACCTGTTGTGGCAGCACCTGTTCTGGTTCTTCGGTCACCCCGAGGTGTACATCGTGGCGCTCCCGTTCTTCGGCATCATCACCGAGGTGATCCCGGTGTTCTCCCGTAAGCCACTGTTCGGGTACACCGGCATGGTGTTCGCGACGATGTCCATCGCGGCGCTGTCGATCGCGGTGTGGGCGCATCACATGTACGCCACCGGCGCCGTGCTGCTGCCGTTCTTCTCCTTCATGACGTTCCTCATCGCCG
The DNA here is from genome assembly GCF_042672245.1 of Rhodococcus sp. NPDC127527. Taxonomy (NCBI): domain Bacteria; kingdom Bacillati; phylum Actinomycetota; class Actinomycetes; order Mycobacteriales; family Nocardiaceae; genus Rhodococcus; species Rhodococcus sp. NPDC127527. The sequence goes on along the minus strand of NZ_JBHXVP010000014.1, from coordinate 1,541 downwards.
TGCCGACGGGCGTCAAGTTCTTCAACTGGATCGGCACGATGTGGAAGGGGCAGGTGACCTTCGAGTCGCCGATGCTGTTCTCGGTCGGCTTCATCGTGACCTTCCTGTTCGGCGGCCTGTCCGGCGTGCTGCTTGCCAGCCCGCCGATCGACTTCCACGTCACCGACACCTACTTCGTCGTCGCGCACTTCCACTACGTGCTCTTCGGCACCATCGTGTTCGCGACCTACGCCGGCATCTACTTCTGGTTCCCGAAGATGACCGGGCGGCTGATGGACGAGAAGCTCGGCAAGTGGCACTTCTGGACCACCTTCATCGGCTTCCACACCACGTTCCTGGTCCAGCACTGGCTCGGCGCCGAGGGCATGCCCCGGCGTTACGCGGATTACCTGCCCTCGGACGGGTTCACCACCCTGAACACCGTCTCCACGATCGGCGCGTTCATCCTCGGCGGCTCCACGCTGCCGTTCATCTGGAACGTCTTCAAGAGCTACCGCTACGGCGAGGTCGTCACCGTGGACGACCCGTGGGGCTACGGCAACTCGCTCGAGTGGGCCACCACCTGCCCGCCGCCGCGGCACAACTTCACCGAGCTGCCCCGGATCCGGTCGGAGCGCCCGGCGTTCGAGCTGCACTACCCGCACATGGTCGAGCGGATGCGCGCCGAGGCGCACGTCGGAACCCGCGCCCACCGGTCGGACACGCTCGCGGAGGCGGGTGCCGGCACGCGGGAGTGAGAGTCCGCACAGTCGGACGTGGCGCGTGGATCGGACGGTCAGAATGGCGACTGTCGTTTCTGCCCAGCCGGCCGCCCGCCGGCCCGTTCGAGGAGGTCCGCGCCATGCCGGCGGACATTGCGACCCGCGCCGACGTCGAGGCGCTGTTGCGCCGGTTCTACGGCCGCGCGCTGGTCGACGACCTGCTGGCCGAGCCCTTCACAGAGGTGCGCGAGCAGGGGCTGGACGCGCACCTGCCGGTGATGTGCGACTTCTGGGAGACGATCCTGTTCGGGGCCGGGACCTATCGCGGCAGCGCGATGCGCGTGCACCTGCGCGTGCGTGCGCAGCACCCGCTGCACTCCGAGCACTTCGAGCGCTGGCTGGCGTTGTGGCACGGCGCGCTCGACGAGATGTACGCCGGACCGATGGCCGACCGCGCCCGGGTGCAGGGGGAGCGGATCGCGACGTCGATGCACCGACGGCTGGCGGGCCTGCCGAGCGTGGCGGCGGAGGCCTTGCGGACCGGTTCGGTCGGGTCGTAGTCGCCCGGACATCGCGAAACGCCGAATGCGGCGACCGCCGGTGGGTGGTCGCCGCATTCGGCGCACTGCCTCGATTGTTCGTGTCGAGGCGTCAGATCATCGCGCGGTGGATGCCCTGCGGCTCACCACCGAGCTGCGTCAGTGCCGACGAGTGGAAGATCGACCCGGGCACGTGGATGGCGTGTGCGATGCCGGCGTGCGCGTCGCGGAAGAAACGCTGCATCGGGAACTTGTAGTGCAGGGCCCCGCCACCGGACCGGGCGAAGATCTCGTCCACCGC
>NZ_JBHXVP010000013.1:0-156769 GCF_042672245.1 Rhodococcus sp. NPDC127527 | reverse complement strand
GCGGTGGACGAGATCTTCGCCCGGTCCGGTGGCGGGGCCCTGCACTACAAGTTCCCGATGCAGCGTTTCTTCCGCGACGCGCACGCCGGCATCGCGCATGCCATCCACGTGCCCGGGTCGATCTTCCACTCGTCGGCACTGACGCAGCTCGGTGGTGAGCCGCAGGGCATCCACCGCTCGATGATCTAAAGGGGTTGATGGAGAACATGTCTGACATCCGGTCACTCGGATACCTCGAGGTCCAGACGCAGGACGTCGCGCGCTGGCGCGAGCTGGTGGTCGACGGTCTCGGAATGGCGGTCGGCTCCGGTCCGGAGGCGGACGGCCTGTACCTGCGGATCGACGAGCGACGCTCGCGGCTGAAGGTCCTGCCGGGTCCGGTGGACAAGGTGCTGGCCGTCGGCTGGGAGGTGCGTGACCAGTTCGGGCTGCGGGCCGTGCGCGAGCAGCTCGAGAAGGCAGGCGTCGAGGTCCGTGAGCTCTCTCCGGAGGAGGCGGACCACCGCAGCGTCGAGCGGGCGATCACGTTCGTCGATCCCGCCGGCACGACCGTCGAGGTGTTCTTCGGGCCGGTGCTCGACCACAGTCCGGTGGTGACCCCGCACGGCGGTCGATTCGTCACCGGTGGATCGGGTCTCGGGCACGTGGTGCTGCCGACACCGTTCTTCCAGGAGACCTACGACTTCTACACCGAGGTGCTCGGATTCCTGCCCCGCGGTGCGATCCGACTCGGCGGACCGGACGCGCCGGGCCCCGCCCGCCGAGTGCGGTTCCTCGGCGTCAACCAGCGGCACCACAGCCTGGCGATCTGCCCGGCGCCGCCCACCGAGGCACCCGGCATGGTGCACCTGATGATGGAGGTCGACACCCTCGACGCCGTCGGTCAGGCGCTCGACCGGGTGAACAAGCTCGGGTTCTCGATCTCCTCGACCCTGGGCCGGCACACGAACGACAAGATGGTCTCGTTCTACGTCCGCGCACCCGGCGGCTGGGACCTCGAGTTCGGCACCGACGGCATGCTCGTCGACGAGAGCCACTTCACCGCGGAGGAGATCACCGCGGACAGCTACTGGGGCCACGACTGGTCCGGCAGCGAGCCGCTCGCGGCCTTCACCCCGAAGGCGTAGCCCCGCCGGGATCGAGCACACTGCCGAACGCGGCGGTCGCACACGATGCGGCCGCCGCGTTTCGCATTTTCGGCGAGGCCTACTCACGTGGGGCCCGCTCGCATATCGTGGACTGTCAGGATCCACCTTTCGGGAGGAGTCTGATGCCCAGTCCGTCGATGCCGGACGAGGAGCCACGTTTCGACGGGCTGCTCGCGGTGTATGTGAACTGCACGCTCAAACGCTCGCCGGAACGCAGCAATACGCAGGGGCTGATCGACCGCAGCGTCGGGCTGATGCGCGAGGCCGGGGTGGCGGTCGACCAGATCCGCGCCGTCGATCACGACATCGCGACCGGGGTGTACCCGGACATGACCGAGCACGGTTGGCCGACCGACGAGTGGCCGAGACTGTTCGAGCGCATCCTCGCGGCCGACATCCTGGTGCTGGCGGGCCCGATCTGGCTCGGTGACAACAGTTCCGTGATGAAACGGGTGATCGAGCGGCTCTACGGTTGCTCGTCGATCCTCAACGACAAGGGGCAGTACGCCTTCTACGGGCGGGTCGGGGGATGCCTGATCACCGGCAACGAAGACGGCGTCAAGCACTGCGCGATGAACGTGCTCTACAGCCTGCAACACCTGGGGTACACCATCCCGCCGCAGGCCGACGCCGGCTGGATCGGCGAGGCGGGCCCGGGCCCGTCCTATCTGGACGAGGGGTCCGGCGGGCCGGAGAACGACTTCACCAACCGCAACACCACCTTCATGACCTACAACCTCATGCACGTGGCGTCGATGATCAAGCGCGCCGGGGGAATTCCGGCATTCGCCAACCAGCGATCGCTGTGGGACGCGGGGTGTCGCCCCGACTTCGCGAATCCCGACTACCGGTAGCCCACCGACCGACGGTCCGGTGCGTCAGGCGAGCCCGAGCGAGCGCTCCAACGTCGGCCAGGCGTTGGGCAGCTGGTCCACCCAGTACGCCCAGGCGTGGGTGCCTCTCGACTCGAAATCGAAGGTCGCGGGGATGCCCAGGTCCCCGAGCCTGGACTGGAATCGTTGGGTGCAGGCGTTCGCGGCCGCCTCGATGGATCCACCGACCAGCACCCGCTCGGCGTAGCCGGACATGCCCGGTGTCTCGTAGCGGCCGGGAAGCCCCGACGCCACCGAGACGTAGATGTCCTTGCCGCGCAGCGCTTCCGCGTTGCGCACCGAGTCGTGTGCCGCCCAGCCGGGCCCGCCGACCGCACCCCAGAGGTTCCCCGGGTCGCCGCCCCTCGACGACACCGTCGACTGCACGCTGATGCGCCCGAGGTCGTCCGTCGTCGAGTAGCAACCGCTGAACACGGCGATGCCCCGGAACATCTCGGGGTGCCGGTGCGCGAGCATCATCGCCCCCTGCGCTCCCATGGACGCGCCCAACAGCGACTTGACGCCGTTGGTCTTCAGGCGGGCGTCCAGCAGGGGCGGCAGCTCCCGGGTGACGAACGTTTCCCACTTGTGCAGGCCGACATTCGGATCGATCCGGTCCCAGTCGGTGTACATGCCGGACACGCCGCCGTTGACCATCACGACGTTGACGTTCTTGTCCGCGAAGAACTTCGGTACGCCGCCGATGGTCACCCAGCCACTGGTGTCCTCGCGCGCATCGACACCCTCGAGCGCGTAGATCGACGGCCTGGGCACGGAGTTGTCCCGGGGCAGGGCGACCTCCACGCCGACGATGCGGCGCAACGCGGGCGAGGCCACCGTGAAGCGGACGAGCTGCTCGGACTTGCGTTCCTCTCCGACGATCGCCGCGGTGGTGATGTCGTCGCGGAGTGGGGGCAGCGGCGGATGCGTGTTCTGGAGCGGACCCGGGATGGTCGATCCGGCGCTGACGCTGCCGCCGTCGGAACTGGCGCCTCCGCTGCCGGTGACCAGACTCCCGCTTGCACTGCCGGAGCTGCCGGCGTCGGGTGCAGCCGTCGCCGCGCCGCCGGTCGGCAGGGTGATGAGCGAGGCGAGCGCAAGGCCGACGACGCCGACCCGGAAGCCGCGCGGCCGCGCCGGCCGTCGCGAACAGGCATCGTGCATCGATCGGTCCCCCAATTTAGTGAACGGAGCGAACCGAAAATACACCGGAACCGGACATCGGGGTGGGTAACGGGCACGGCGGCGGGAGGCAGCCTCTTGCGGACCCGGCCGCGAAACGGTAGTTCTGGGAACAGCGTCGCGTGCCGGTGACGGGCTGCGTCAGGCATGGAGGCGTCGAACCGCAAGGGGTTTCCTTGACCATCTCGTTCAACCACACCATCGTCGCTGCGAGGGACAAGCAGCATTCGGCGTACTTCTTCACCCGGCTTTTCGGACTCCCGGACCCGATCCCGGCCGGCCACTTCCTCGCCGTCCAGCTCGACAACGGAGTCACCCTGGACTTCGCCGAGCCCCCACCGCACCTCGAGGTCCAACCGCAGCATTACGCGTTCCTGGTCTCCGAGGACGACTTCGACAGCATCTACGGGCGGATCCGCGACATCGGCATGGAGCACTGGGCCGATCCGCGCCAGTCGGCGCACGGCATCAACACCAACGACGGGGGCCGGGGAACCTACTTCCTCGACCCTGCCGGGCACTATCTCGAGATCATCACCCGGCCGTACGGCTCGGGTCGATAGCGGCGCGGCCGTGGTCGTAGCCCGACTCGGTTGCGACCACGGCCGTACGCACCTACGCGCGGCCCATGAGCTTCCGGAGTCCGTCCGCGGCGGCCTGGACCAGCTTGTCCCGCGGGAACCCGGCACGCTTGACGACGGCGGGGTAGTTGCCGCCCGCCACCCACACCGGACCCTCCGCGAGATGCTCGAGGCCCTCGCGTGCGACGTCCTCCGGCTCCGCGACCAGCATGCCCGGAACGTCGAAGTTCAGTCCGGCGCGGGCCATCGCGGGGGTGCGGGTGACGCCGAGCACCAGCTCGAGCACGTGGACGCCGAACGGCTTCAGCTCGAGCCACAGTCCCTCGGCGAACACGCGGCTGAAGGCCTTCGACGCCGAGTAGATGCTCTGCTGCTCGGCGCCCATGTAGCCGGACATCGAGCCGAGCAGCATGATGCCGCCCCGGCCGCGCTCCCTCATCTTCGCGCCGAAGTGGTGCGACAGGTGCAGCTGCGAGGTGACGTTCAGGTCGATCACGCCCTGCACCTTCTCCAGGTCGCTCGTCACGAACTCGTGCCCGTAGGAGTTGGCGCCGGCGTTGAAGATGAGCAGGCCGACCTCGACGTCGGCGGTGACCCGGCGGATCCGGTCGAGGGCGTCGGGCGCGAGCAGGTCGAGCGAGAGGGTCCGGACCTCGACGCCGCGGGCACGGACCTTCTCGGCGGTCTCCTCGAGCGGTCCGGGCTTGCGTGCGATCAGCACGAGGTTCAGTCCGGCGGCGGCAAGCTCGTCCGCGAAGGCGGCTCCGACGCCCTCGGATCCGCCCGCGATGACGGCCCAGGGTCCGTACTGGTCCTTGTCGATCATTGTTCTCCTTGACGGGTCTGTTGGTTGTCGGGGACGTCGAGACGCCCCTCGATCACGGCCTGGTTGATCGAATCCTGCAGCACGCCACAGACTCTCACCTTCACGGTACGGGCCCGGGAAGGTCTGCCCTCCCGGAACTCGGCACACGAGGTCTCGGAGTCGGACGTCCACTGGATCGAGGTGTGGTGATAGCTGTTCTTCTCCACCAGGACCCGGTTCCCGCACCGGGCGCAGTCGATGGGCTGCACGTCAGACCGGCTGTGCGGCAGCGGCGGCGGCTTTCGAGGCGATGTTCGCGTCGACCTCCCGGCGCCACGCCTCGTTGGCCTTGGTGGTGTCCATCTCGAACTCGAACCGTTCGGTCATCGCCGGGTCGATGTCCGCGACGTCCACGTAGAACTGCTCGTACCAGCGGCGGAGCTGGTAGACCGGCCCGTCCTCCTCGCAGAGCAGCGGGTTCTCGATCCTGGTCTTGTTCCGCCAGATCGCCACGTCCTGCTCGAAACCGGTGGCGATGAAGTGGGTCATCCCCTTGGCCATGGACTCCGCCTCGCCCGCGGGCAGCTGGTCGGTCTTCTTGACCATCACGCCGTACATCAGCACGAACTTGTCGGGAGAGATCGGGTAGTGGCAGTTGATCAGGATCGACTCGACGTCGAAGGTGTCGTAGCGGTAGATCAGCTCGTCGATCATGAAGGACGGGCCGTGGTACGCGGCGGTGGAGTGGCTGCCCAGAAGTTTCGGCTGGGTCGGGTCGTTCGACGGGGGCCGCACGTCCTCACGGGCCAGACCCTCGAAGTACTGGATGGCGGTGTGGCCCTCGAAGATGTTCTTGAACCGGGTCGGGAAGGAGAAGTGCACGTAGAAGAAGTGCGCCATGTCGACCACGTTGTCCACGATCTCGCGGCAGTTGGTGTCGATGACGATGGAGTTCCAGACCCAGTCGGTCCACTCCGTGCCCGGCTCGTGCATCAGCGGAATCGTGACGTCGGCCGGCGGGGGGTTGCCCTCGGGGTCGTTCCACACGAACAGCAGGCCGTCCTGCTCCATGGTCGTCCAGGCGCGGGTACGGGCCAGCGGGGGGACGCGCCGCGCGTACGGGATCGCGGTGCACTTGCCCTTGCCGCCCCAGCGCCAGTCGTGGAACGGGCACGCGACCGAGTCGCCCTTGACGGTGCCCTGGCTCAGATCGCCGCCCATGTGCCGGCAGTACGAGTCGAGGGTGTTCAGCCGGCCCTCGCTGTCCTCGAACACCACCAGCTTCGTGCCGAACGCCTCGATGCCGTGGGGCTTGCCGTCGCGGAAGTCCTCGGCGAGGCCGAGGCAGTGCCACCCCCGCGCGAACCTCTCCGGTGCGGCGCCGGCATCGATCACGCGAACTTCTTCGGCTGCGGACTGCGTGCTGGTCACGGTTCATCCATCCCTTCGAACGATGCCACCCGCGGCGGCGACGGCTCTGATGATCAGTTCTCCCGAAGCTAGTGAGCCCGATTCGCCCGCAACCTCGTCGATCTCACTGGCCGGGACCGGCTGACCAGCCACATCCGTCGTCGACCGGCCACCGCGCCGCAACTAGCATCGGACGCATGGAGAACCAGGATCTCGAGCGGGTGTTGGAGCTGCTCCCCGTCGTTGCGAAGCGGGCACGGGACACCGAGGAGGCCCGCCGGGTACCCCGGGAGACGATCCGGGCGTTGACCGACGCCGGTGTCTTCCGGATGCTCCAGCCCGCGCGCTACGGCGGCACCGAATCGGACCCGGTCCGCTTCTACGAGGCCGTGCGGGCGATCTCCGGGGCCTGCGGGTCCACCGGGTGGGTCACGTCGGTGCTGGGCGTACACCCCTGGCACGTCGCCCTCTTCGACGATCGTGCACAGGCGGAGGTGTGGGGCCCCGATCCCGACACGCTGATCAGTTCGTCGTACGCGCCCGTCGGGACGATGACCCGCGTCCAGGGTGGATACGAGGTCTCGGGGGCGTGGCGGTACTCGTCCGGCGTCGACCACGCCGGATGGGCTCTGCTCGGCGGCATGCTCGTGGCCGACGACGGGAAACGGCTCGACACCACCACCATGCTCGTGCCCCGTTCGGACTTCGAGATCCGCGACGTCTGGGACTCCGTCGGCCTGCGCGGCACCGGAAGCAACGAGATCGCCGTCGAACGCGCCTTCGTGCCCGACCACCGAGTCATGCGCAACTTCGAGTTCTCGCAGCTGCGCGGCCCGGGTCAGGCCGTGAACACCGGTCCGCTGTACCGGATTCCGTTCGCGACGGTGTTCACGTTCGCGATCGCGGCGCCGGTGCTCGGCGTCGTGTCCGGCTGCTACGAGACGTACCTGGCCACCATGCGGGACCGCGTCCGGCTGAGTCTGGGCGGCGGCAGATTCGCCGACGACCAGTTCGCGCAGGTGACGGTCGGGCGGGCGTCGTCGGAGATCGACGCGTCCATCCTGCAGATGGATCGCAACCTGCGCGCCCTCATGACCGCGGCGGCGTCGGGCCGGGAGATTCCGATGCAGCTTCGTTTGCGGGCGCGCCGCGATCAGGTACTCGGGACCGAACGCGCGCTCGACGCCATCGACAAGCTGTTCAAGACCGCGGGCGGCCAGTCCCTCGAGCGCGGCAACCCGATCGAGCGGGCCTGGCGGGACGCGCACGCCGGTGGGGTGCACGTCGCCAACGAGACCGAGCGAGCCCTCGCCCTGTACGGGCGCGGGGCATTCGGCCTGCCGGTCGAGGACAACATGGTCTGACGAGGCGCCGGTTCGGCGGGCGTCAGGTCGGCGGGCCCACCTCCGTGGCGTCTGCGGTCGGCGCGGGTGCGAACCTGCGCGCCACGTTCTCCTCCGTGGATGCACCCGGCGACCACTGCGCGATCCACGGCCCGGTGCCCTCGCTCGGGTCGATCACCCCGGCCTCGAGCCAGGTGTACCGACCGTCGAGCACCGCCTCGGTGAGGGTGTGGTCGACCTCGTCCGAGTTGTCCCACAGTGCCGCGAAAAGCCGGTCGATCCGCAGCCGCGACTGGACACAGAAGGCATCGGCCAGCTCGCCCGCGGCGGCGCCCGTGCCCGCAGGCGCGTCTCCGGAGGCCTCCTCTGCGCGCTGCATCTCCGCGCGCACGCAACTGGCCGACATCGCGAACAGCTCGGCGCCGATGTCCACGATCCGGCCGAGGAACACCTGGTGCTTCTCCATGCCGGCCTGCCAGCGGGCCATGCCGTAGAACGTGGACCGGGCGAGCTTGCGGGAGTTGCGTTCGACGAAACGCAGATGTGTTGCGAGCGGACCGAACTCGTCGAACGAGTGCGGGAGCTGCCCCTTGCCGGCGACGAGGTGCGGCAGCCACTTGGCGTAGAAGCCGCTGGCGCCGAGGGCGGCCTTCGCCTTGTGCTGCAGGTCCGACTTGGGGTCGGCCAGGTCGCCGGCCGCGGCCAGGTGCGCGTCGACCGCCTCGCGGGCCACGAGCAGTCGCATGATCTCGCTGGACCCCTCGAAGATCCGGTTGATCCGCAGGTCCCGCAGCAGCTGCTCGACCGGCACCGCCCGTTCACCGCGCGCGGCGAGGGACGCGGCGGTCTCGTAGCCGCGGCCGCCGCGGATCTGGACCAGCTCGTCCGCGATCTGGCAGGCCATCTCGCTGGCCCACAGCTTCGCGAGCGCCGCCTCGATGCGAATGTCGTTGCGGCCCTCGTCGGCCATCTGCCCCGACAGTTCCAGCACCGACTCCAACGCGAACGTCGTCGCGGCGACGAACGAGATCTTCGCGGCGACCGCGCCGTGATGTCCGACCGGCCTGCCCCACTGGACGCGCTCGGCGGACCACTCGCGGGCGATCTTCAGCGCCCACTTGCCCGCGGCCGTGCACATCGCGGGAATCGCGAGACGTCCGGCATTGAGGGTGGTCAGGGCGATCTTGAGACCGTCGCCCTCGCGGCCGATCAGGTTCTCGGCCGGCACCCGGACCCGATGCATCCGAGTGACGCCGTTCTCGATTCCGCGCAGGCCCATGAAGCTGTTGCGGCGTTCGACGGTGATACCGGGGGAGTCCGCCTCCACCACGAAGGCGGAGATCCCGCCGTGGTGCCCCTCGCTGCGTGGCACGCGCGCCATCACCACCAGCAGTTCGGCGACGACGCCGTTGGTGGTCCACAGCTTGACGCCGTCGAGTTGGTAGGCGGCGCCGTCCTCGACGGGTACCGCGGTCGAGGCCATTCGCGCCGGGTCCGAACCGACGTCCGGCTCGGTGAGCAGAAACGCCGAGATGGCGCCCTTGGCGCAGCGCGGCAGGAACTTCTCCTTCTGGTCGGGCGTGCCCGCCAGCTTGAGGGGTTCCGGTACCCCGATCGACTGGTGCGCGGACAGCAGCGCGCCGACACTCGGATGCACCGACGACACCAGCATCAGCGCGCGGTTGTACGTGACCTGGGACAGCCCCAGCCCGCCGTACTGCGTCGGCACCTTGAGTCCGAAGCAGCCGAGTTCGGTCAATCCCGCGACGTACTCGTCCGGGATGCGGGAGTCCCGCTCGATCACCGCGCCGTCCAGGCTCGCGCAGTACCGCTCCAGCTTCGCCAGGAACGCGGCGGTTCTGTCCGCCTCGTCCGGCGCAGGCCGGGGGAAGGGGTGGACCAGGTCGAGCCGGAATCGGCCGAGGAAGAGCTCCTTGGCGAAGGAGGGCTTGTCCCAGCCGCTCTCGCGGGCCTCTTCGGCGACCGCTCGCGCCTGTTCCTCCGTGACCTGGGCCGGTGCAACCATGATCCGCCTCCTGGAAGGACGATCGAAGAACCTACTGGCGAGTATTCCCCTCGGTGGGGGTTTCCGAAACCCCGCCGGGCTTCCCGACACGCCGCGAACCGGCGTTCAATGAGGGCAGCACCGACACCGGAGGTGGGTGATGACCTTCTATCGGCGAGTGGGCAGCGTCCCGCCGAAACGGCACACGCAGCACCGCGACGAGGACGGCCGGCTCTACTACGAGGAGCTGATGGGCGAGGAGGGGTTCAGTTCCGACTCGTCGCTGCTCTACCACCGGCACATTCCGACCGCGATCGTGGACGCGGCGGAGTGGGACCTGCCGGACCAGACGCTCGCCCCAAACCATCCGCTGGTTCCGCGGCACCTGCGCCTGCACGACCTCCCGCACGACGACGTCCGGACGGATGCGGTCACCGGTCGCAGGCTGCTGCTCGGCAACGCCGACGTGCGACTGTCCTATGTGGTCGCCGCGGAGGAATCGCCGCTGTACCGCAACGCGATCGGAGACGAGCTGGTCTATCTCGAGTCGGGTGAGGCCCGGATCGAAACCGTCTTCGGCCCGCTCGAGGCGAGGGCGGGGGACTACGTGCTGATCCCGCGGTCCACCACCCACCTGTGGATCCCGGCCGGTTCGGAACCGTTGCGCGCATTCGTGATCGAGGCCACCGGACACATCGCTCCGCCGAAACGGTACCTGTCCCGGTACGGGCAGTTGCTCGAGCATGCCCCCTACTGCGAGCGAGATCTGCACGGCCCCGACGACCTCCTCGCGGCCGCCGAACCCGAGGTGGAGGTCCTGGTGCGGCACCGCACCGACGCCGGGGTCGTCGGCACCCGAATGGTGTACCAGCAGCACCCCTTCGACGTCGTCGGCTGGGACGGCTGCCTGTATCCGTACACCTTCAACATCGCCGACTTCGAGCCGATCACCGGTCGCGTGCATCAGCCGCCACCGGCACACCAGGTGTTCGAGGGCGCCGGCTTCGTGGTCTGCAACTTCGTTCCACGCAAGGTGGACTACCACCCGTTGTCGATCCCGGTCCCGTACTACCACTCCAACGTCGACTCGGACGAGGTCATCTTCTACGTCGCCGGCGACTACGAGGCCCGCAAGGGATCCGGTATCGGCCCCGGTTCGGTGTCGGTCCACCCCGGCGGCTGCGCGCACGGCCCCCAGCCGGGCGCCTACGAGCGCAGCATCGGTGTCGAGTTCTTCGACGAACTCGCCGTCATGGTCGACACCTTCCGGCCGCTCGGCCTCGGCGAAGGCGCGCTGGCCTGCGAGGATCGCGGTTACGCCTGGACCTGGTCGGGCAGGGGGCCGGCGCGGTGAACGGTGTGCCGCCGTTGCGCCTCGGGAGGCGACCGTGACGACCCTGCCGATCGCGGCGGACTCCCTGTTCGGTGTCGGCAACCTCCCCTACGGCGTGTTCTCCACTGCCGGAAGGGATCCGCGGGTCGGCGTGCGGGTCGGTGAGTACGTTCTCGACCTCACCCGACTACTCGGTGACGACGTCTTCGCGCAGCCGACCCTGAATGCCTTCATGACCCTGGGCAGGCGGCGGTGGTCGGCGGTGCGGGCGCAGATCGCCGGGCTGGTTGGCGGCGAGGTTGCCGACGACGCCGTGTTCCCGGTCGACGACGTGACGATGCACCTGCCCATCGCGGTGGCGGACTATGTCGACTTCTATGCCTCCGAACACCACGCCACCAATCTCGGCCGGTTGTTCCGCCCCGATTCCGAGCCGCTGACCCCGAACTGGAAGCACCTCCCGGTCGGCTACCACGGCAGGTCGAGCACCGTGGTCGTCTCCGGGACCGACATCGTGCGTCCGTGTGGTCAGCGCAAGGTCGCCGCGGATGCCGCGCCGACCTTCGGCCCGACGTGCCGCCTCGACATCGAGGCCGAGCTGGGCTTCGTCGTGGGGGTCGGGTCGCCGATGGGCACCTCGATCGGCACGGACGACTTCGCGGAGCACTGCTTCGGTGTGGTGATCCTCAACGACTGGTCGGCCCGGGACATCCAGGCATGGGAGTACGTGCCGTTGGGTCCGAATCTGGGCAAGAGCTTCGCGACGTCGATCTCGCCGTGGGTGGTGCCGTTGGTCGCCCTCGAGGCCGCGCGCATCGACACCCCGGTGCAGGACCCGACGCCGCTGCCGTACTTGCGGGGCGGCGAGAAGTGGGGCCTGGACGTCGATCTCGAGATCGAGTGGAACGGGCACGTGGTGTCCCGTCCGTCGTACAGTCGGATGTACTGGTCGCCGGCTCAGATGCTGGCGCACGTCACGGTCAACGGCGCCGCCGCGCGCACGGGCGACCTGTTCGGTTCCGGCACCGTGTCGGGCCCGGAGAAGTCTCAGCGCGGCGCGTTCGTCGAATTGACCTGGGGTGGTGCCGAACCAGTCGTGGTCGGGCGCGATCAGCGCACGTTCCTGGAGGACGGTGACGAGGTCGCCATCTCGGCGACCGCGCCGGGGCCGAACGGAACCCGCATCGGGTTCGGCGAGGTCCGCGCCCGCATCCTGCCCGCGACACGGTGAGACCTGCGGTGAACCGTATCGCCGCCACCGAGGTCAACGCGTTCCGATCACCAGTTGGTTCAACCCCTCACCACTGCCGGAGGCTCCCAGGTCCCGTCGAGAATCACCTGTTCAGGCCAGTAGGCGCGCAGGAAGAGCGTGAAGTCGGCGTCGGGGGCCGGCAGCCAGTTCGTCAGCAGTTTCGGGTCGGTGGGTGCCGGTCCGCCGACCGTCAGGGTCAGCGATCCGTCGTCGCCGTAGATGAGGTTGTGGTTCTTCGTGCCGAGTGAGTACCGGTCGAGGTCGTTGGGGTGGAAGAAGTGGTGCCGGTTGTACACGGTCAGCGACCAGAACCCGCGAACCGGTGGGACCTGTCCGGCCGCGAAGCTCACCGTGTAGGTGTTCGACCCGTGCAGGCGGGCGCCGGTGTCGTCGAGATCCTGGTAGTAGTAGACAGTTTCGTTCGGCGTGTTGACGAAGATGTTCGACTTGCCGATCGCGGTGCGCGAGAGGTAGTCGGTCCCGAACGCGGCGCCGTTGCGCTGGGTGGTCCAGTTGTGTACGACGGGGATGCCGATGTTGCGGAACTCGAACAGCTCACGCACGACGGCGTCGGTGTCGATCGCCGACCGACGGAGCGCGTCTGCGATCGCCGGGTCCCGGTCGGCGGCGTCGAGGACTGAGCGGAACCAGCCGTACAGCGCCTCCTCGCCCGGCGGTGGCGGTACCTCGTCGAGCACCTCCCCGAACACTTCGAAGAACGCCTCCGGGTCGACCCACTGGGTTTCCGTCTGACCGCTGGTGGCATCGCCGCCGCCGAACGACGCGACGTTCGACCAGTCCCGGATCTTGACCCCGCCGTCGAACTCCGACAGCGGGTACATGCTGATCCGGCTGACCAGCGGCGCGATCGCCGCGCGATCCTCCGCGGTGTCGTCCATGAACACCCGCGGGATCACCACCCCGACGCGGGTGCCGTAGCGGAACACGCCGGTGATGCCGTCCGGAACTGCGCCGTCCCACGACGTGTGCGCCAGCAGGTAGAACCCCGGTGCCGTCCCGTACATCTGGCCGAGCTCGACGAACGAGTCGGTGCGCTGGTCGACGACCTGATACACCCAGAACCGGTCGCCGAAGTCCGGAACCTGGATGATCGAGGGTCCGCGCGCGGCATCCAGAACGCCGAAGCCGTAGGCGACGTCCTGGTTCGGACACGCGACGACCCGTTCCTCCGGCCGGATGTAATCGTGCAGCATTCCGATGGTCCCCGGCGGCCCGGCGGGAACGATGCCGGCCAGCAGGCCCGGTTCCGGTAGTTGCTCCATCAGGGTCCGCCGGTTGTGCATGTTCACCAGCGCCCAACCAAACAGATACGCCGCGCTGCCCACCGCCCGCGCATACTCGACCGTCATCTTCGAACCGCTCAGACCACCAGACATCCCCGCTCCACCTTCACCATCGCGCGCGATCGAACACAGGACGAACACCAGCGACGCTAGGAGCAACCGAGCCCGATCGATTCACCCACCACAGGTGAACACCGCCAACGAGAAGCCGCGTCCAGCACCGAAGGCGATGGTGGGGGTCGACGATTCCCTCTCACTGACCGGAACTGGTCTCCGGCGGACCTCTGCAGATGCCAGAATTTAGGGTCAGTTCGATCGAAGTAAACGAAGTGGGGGACCGAAGATGCCGAGACTTGCCGAGGTACGCGACGCGGCCGAGCCGAGTTCGGTGGAACAGCGGGCGCGCTACGGCCGGATCTTGAAGGTCGCCGCACACCTGGGCGCGGAGAAGGAACTCGAGCGGGTCCAGATGCAGGAAGTCGCGAAGCTCGCGGGCGTCGCCATCGGAACCCTGTACCGCTACTTCCCGTCGAAGTCGCACCTGTTCGTCGCGGTCATGGTCAGCCAGATCGAGCGCATGGGTGACCAGCTGTCCCGGCGGTCGCGTGCGTCGATGTCGCCGGCGGACGCCGTGTACGACGCATTGCTGCAGGCAACCAGGGCGCTTCTGCGTACGCCGCTGCTGGCGAACTCGATGATCCAGTCCTCCGCGACCTCCAACGCAGCGACGATCCCCGACGTCGCGAAGATCGACCAGCAGTTCGACAAGCTGCTGCTGGACGCGGCCGGCATCGAGGAGCCGACGATCGGCGACGTCACCGTGCTGCGGCTGGTGGTGGTGTTGTGGTTCGGACTGATCCAGTCCGCGCTCAACAGCCGCGCGTCGGTCCCGGAGGTCGAGTCCGACCTGCGCATCGCCTGCGATCTGCTGCTCGGAGACCTGTCGGGCACGCCGGTCTGACCGAGGCTGCCCTCGGCAGTCTGCTCCACCTTCCTGATCTCGCTGCTCCCGCTGGGTGGGACCGTCGGCACCCCGCGCCCTCGAGAAAAATAGAATACATTTCAGAAACTGTTGTCGTCAGGGGAGTGAGCATGAGCAACGTCGTCATCGTCGAGGCCGCACGGACGCCCATCGGCCGTCGCCGCGGCCAGCTGGCCGGGGTGCACCCCGCGGTCTTGCTCGGCGCCGCGCAGAAGGCCGTCCTCGACCGCACCGGGCTGCCCGCCGACCGGGTCGGCCAGCTGGTCGGCGGCGCCGTCACCCAGGCCGGCGAGCAGTCCAACAACGTCACCCGTCAGGCCTGGCTGCACGCCGGCCTGCCGTACTCGACCGCCGCGACGACCATCGACTGCGCGTGCGGTTCCTCGCAGCAGGCCGTGCACATGGTCGCCGGGCTGATCGCGTCCGGGCAGATCGACGCCGGCATCGGCTGCGGCGTCGAGGTGATGAGCAGGGTGTTCCTCGGTCAGGCCAACGCGCCCGGCACCGGAAACCCGTACCCCGACGACTGGACCATCGACATGGGCGACCAGTTCACCTCCGCCGAGCGGATCGCCGCCAGGCGCGGCATCAAGCGCGGCGACGTCGACGCCCTCGGCCTCGAGTCGCAGCGCCGGGCCGCGCAGGCCTGGGCCGAGGGACGCTTCGATCGCGAGATCGTCCCGGTCCAGGCTCCGGTCGTCACGAAGGAGGGCGAGCCCACCGGGGAGGTCGCGACCGTGACCCGCGACGGAGGCCTGCGCGAGACCACCGTCGAGGGCCTGGCGGGCCTGAAGCCGGTCGTCGAGGGCGGCATCCACACCGCGGGCAACTCCTCGCAGGTCAGCGACGGCGCCGCCGCGGTGCTCCTGACGAGCGAGGAGAAGGCACGGGAGGCCGGCCTGCGTCCACGCGCCCGCATCCTCGCGTCCACCCTGGTCGGATCCGACCCGTACTACCACCTCGACGGCCCGATCGAGTCCACCCGGGCCGTGCTCGACCGCACCGGCATGTCGCTGTCGGACATCGACATCGTCGAGATCAACGAGGCGTTCGCCTCGGTCGTGCTGTCGTGGGCGCAGGTGCACGAGGCGGACATGAGCAAGGTCAACGTCAACGGTGGCGCGATCGCGCTCGGCCACCCGGTCGGGTCCACCGGCGCCCGGCTGATCACCAGCGCGCTGCACGAGCTCGAGCGCTCCGACCGCTCGACCGCGCTGATCACCATGTGCGCCGGTGGCGCGCTCTCGACCGCCACGATCATCGAGCGGATTTAGGCGCCTCCGGCGCCCGTGCGCGGTTAGCGAGTCCCGACGCTCACCAACCGCGCACGGGCGCGTAGCGCCTCCCTTCTACTTCTGAGGATCCTTCATGACAATCGGATTGAGTGACGAGGACCGCGAGCTCCGCGACTCCGTGCGCGGCTGGGCCGCCCGGCACGCCACCCCGGCCGCGATCCGCGCGGCCGTTGAGTCCAAGGCCGAGGTGCGCCCGACCTACTGGGGCTCGCTCGCCGAGCTCGGGATGCTGGGCCTGCACCTTCCCGAGGAGGTCGGAGGCGCCGGCTACGGCATCGTCGAGCTGGCCATCGTCGCCGAGGAGCTCGGACGTTCGATGGTTCCCGGACCGTTCCTGCCGACCGCCGTCGTCTCGACCGTCCTCCGCGCGGCCGGTCGCACCGGTGAGCTCGTGGGGCTCGCCGACGGCACCGTGCTCGGCGCGGTCGCGTTGCAGCCGGGTGATCTGAAGATCGTCCGCGGCGGCGGCAAGGTCACGCTCTCGGGCACGTCCAGCCACGTCCTCGGCGGCCAGGTGGGCGACGTGTTCGTGCTCGCGGCGGACGACGCCGGTGCGCTCGCGTTCGTCGTGGTGGAGCGCGATCGCCTCGACGTCACCGCGTTGCCGAGCCACGACGTGGTCCGCCGCAATGCCGAGGTGACCGCCGACGGGCTCGAGCTGGCGGACGGCGATGTGCTGGAGCTGGATCCGCAGCGCGTCCTCGACATCGCCGCGACGCTGTTCGCGGCCGAGGCCGCCGGTCTCGCGGACTGGGCCACCACCACCGCGGCGGACTACGCGCGGGTGCGTCAGCAGTTCGGCCGGGTCATCGGCCAGTTCCAGGGCGTCAAGCACAAGGCCGCCCGCATGTTCAGCCTCACCGAGCAGGCGCGCGTCACCGCGTGGGACGCGGCCCGTGCGATGGGCGCCGACGTGACCGCGGACGAGGCCTCCCTCGCGGCCGCGGTGGCCGGGTCGGTGGCACTCGAATCGGCGTTCCAGGCGACCAAGGACTGCATCCAGGTTCTCGGCGGCATCGGTTTCACCTGGGAGCACGACGCCCATCTCTACCTGCGCCGCGCCCAGTCGCTGCGGATCCTGCTCGGCTCCACCTCGTCCTGGAAGCGTCGGGTCGCCAGCCTCACGCTCGGGGGCGCCCGCCGTGTCCTGAGCATCGACCTGCCGCCGGAGGCGGAGCGGATCCGCGCCGATGTGCGCGCCGAACTGGCCCCTGCCGCGTCGATGACGGTCGCTGAGCGGAACGCGTACCTGGCCGAAAAGGGTTACACCTCACCGCATCTGCCCGCACCGTGGGGCAAGGGCGCGGATGCCGTCACCCAGCTGGTCATCGCCGAGGAACTGCGGGCGTCGAAGATCGAGCCGCACGACATGATCATCGGCAACTGGGTGGTCCCCACCCTCATCGCGCACGGCAACGCCGAGCAGATCGAACGGTTCGTCCCGCAGTCGTTGCGCGGCGACTTCGTCTGGTGCCAGCTGTTCTCCGAGCCCGGTGCCGGCTCCGACCTCGCGGGCCTGTCCACCAAGGCCACCAAGGTCGAGGGCGGCTGGAAGCTGAACGGCCAGAAGGTGTGGACCTCGATGGCGCGGGAGGCGGACTGGGGCATCTGCCTGGCTCGGACCGACGGCGACGCGCCCAAGCACAAGGGCCTGTCGTACTTCCTGATCGACATCGCGAACAGTGGCCTCGACATCCGTCCGCTGCGCGAGATCACCGGCGAGGCGCTGTTCAACGAGGTGTTCCTCGACGACGTCTTCGTGCCGGACGAGTGCCTGGTCGGCGAGCCCGGTGACGGCTGGAAGCTGGCCCGCACCACGCTCGCCAACGAGCGCGTCTCGCTCTCGCACGACTCGTCCCTCGGCTCCGGCGGCGAAGCCCTGCTCGACCTGGCCTCCGAGATCCCGGGCGGTCTGGACGACGAGCAGCTCACGGTTCTGGGAAAGGTGTTGTGCGACGCGCAGTCCGGGGGCCTGATGGGCCTGCGCACGACGCTGCGTTCGCTCACCGGTGCGCAGCCCGGCGCCGAGTCCTCGATCGCCAAGCTCCTCGGAGTCGAGCACATCCAGCAGGTGTGGGAGGTGGCCATGGACTGGGCAGGTCCGCGCGCACTGCTCGGTGAGCAGGACCGCCGGTCGGCCACGCAAATGTTCCTGAACTCGCAGTGCATGTCGATTGCAGGTGGTACCACCAATGTGCAGTTGAACATCATCGGCGAGCGGATCCTCGGTCTGCCGCGCGATCCTGAACCCGGAAAGTGACCTCTCACATGAGCAATCGCACCTTCGTCGTCGGCGTGGGCATGACCAAGTTCGAGAAGATCGAGTCCCGCGACTGGGAGTACCCCGACATGGTGTCCGAGGCGGTGAGCGCCGCCCTCGCCGACGCCGGGATCTCCTACGACCAGGTGCAGCGCGCCGCGGTCGGATACGTCTTCCAGCCGTCCGCGGCCGGCCAGCGTGCACTGTACGAGACCGGCTTGACCGGCATCCCGATCGTCAACGTCAACAACAACTGCGCCACCGGGTCGTCGGCGCTGATGATGGCCCGCGAGTGGGTGCAGGGCGGCATCGTCGACGTCGCACTGGCGGTCGGCTTCGAGAAGATGACCAAGACGGCCCTCACCGGCACCGGTGAGATGCCCAAGGTCTCCACGCTCGACGACCACCTGAAGGTCATGACGGCCAAGCACGACTGGGGCCGCGGCCCCATGACGGCGCAGCTGTTCGGCAACGCCGCGCTCGAGCACATGGACCGTTACGGCACCACCGCCGAGCAGATCGCGGCCGTCGCGGTCAAGAACCACAAGCACTCGGTGAACAACCCGTACGCGCAGTTCCGCGACGAGTACACGCTGGCGCAGGTGTTGGACGACAAGATGATCCACGCCCCGCTCACCCGGTCGCAGTGCTCGCCCACCTCGGACGGTGCGGGCGCCGCGGTGGTCGTCAGCGAGCGCTTCGTGCGCGAGCACGGCCTCGAGGACCAGGCGATCGAGATCGTCGCGCAGGCGCTCACCACGGACACCGAGGAGGCGTTCGCGGACAAGTCGATGATCGACGTCGTCGGTGCCCCGATGACGCGGGCCGCGGCCGAGCGGGTGTTCGCCGAGTCCGGCCTCACCATCGAGGACGTCGACGTGATCGAGTTGCACGACTGCTTCGCGATCAACGAGATCATCACGTACGAGGGCCTGGGCCTGTGCGAACCGGGCGGGGGCGGCAAGCTCGTCGAGTCCGGCGCCACCACGTACGGCGGTCAGTGGGTCGTCAACCCGTCCGGGGGCCTGATCTCGAAGGGCCACCCGCTCGGTGCCACCGGTCTGGCGCAGTGCGCCGAGCTGACCTGGCAGCTGCGCGGCCAGGCCGACGCCCGCCAGGTCGACGGAGCCCGGGTCGGCCTCCAGCACAATCTCGGTCTGGGTGGCGCATGCGTCGTCACGCTCTACCAGGCCGGCACCCTTTCCCAGGAGTCGTAACCGATGATCGATGTCAATGCCGCGCTGTCGGCCGAACCGACCGTGCGCGAGGCCAATTGGACCGAGCGTGACGTCCTGCTGTACCACCTGGGCCTCGGGGCGGGGGTGAACTCGCTGGATCCGGCCGAGCTCGGCTGGGTGTACGAGAAGGGCCTGCGGGTGCTGCCGACGTTCGCGATGGTCGCGGGCCAGGGGGTGTCGGCGGGCGCCCTGAAGCCGGCGGCAATGAACATGCCCGGCATTGACATCGATCTGCGGAGGATTCTGCACGGTGGGCAGTCGCTGACCCTGCACGCGCCCATCCCGTCGACGGGTTCGGCGCGGATCTCCTCGCGCGTCGCCGACGTGTGGGACAAGGGCAAGGCCGCGGTCATCGTGCTCGAGCAGTCCGCGACGGACTTCGACGGAAATCCGTTGTGGACCACCGGCATGCAGATCTGGGCGCGGGGCGAGGGCGGCTTCGGCGGCGACGCCGGACCGGAAGCTTCCAGCTCCGTTCCCGGGCGGGAAGCCGACCGGGTCCTGGTCTCGCCGACCGGGACGCAGCAGGCGCTCGTGTACCGCCTCAGCGGCGACATGAACCCGCTGCACGCGGACCCCTCGTTCGCGCAGGCGGCCGGGTTCGATCGGCCGATCCTGCACGGCCTGGCGTCGTACGGAGTGGTGTGCAAGGCCGTCGTCGACGGCATGCTCGGCGGTGACCCGACGCGGGTACGCAGCTATTCGGTGCGGTTCTCGGGGTCGATCCACCCGGGTGAGACGATCGAGACCTCCGTCTGGCAGGACGGGGACCGGTTGACGCTGCGCGCGACGTGTCCCGAGCGTGACGGTCAGCCGGTGTTGACCCACGCGAGCATGGAGGTTCGCTCTTGAAACTCGGTGACCACCCGACTGCCCACACCCATCCGCACCGCACGGTGTTGACGTCCGCGCCGCAGGACGCGCCGGTGGACCGCGCAACCGCCGCGGCCCGCCGGGTGATCGACGCGATGCTGCGGACCGATCGCGGCAACGCGAACCTCGACCGTGTGGCCGAGGAACTGAACAGCATCGCCGACCATCTCGAGGAGCACGCGCCCGAGGTGGCCGAGCGGATGATCGACATGTGGAGCGGTGAGGGCGTCACCCGACACGACCCGATCACCGGTCCGGAGAATGCGATTGCGCCGCCGCTCGTCCTCGAGGGGCTCGAGGACGGCTCGGTCCAGGGCGTGGTCACCCTGACCCTGCCGTACCAGGGGCCGCCCGGGTGCGTGCACGGCGGCGTCTCGTCGCTGCTCCTCGATCACGTGCTCGGGGTCGCGAACGCGTGGGGTGGCAAGGCCGGCATGACCGCACAGCTCAACGTTCGGTACCACAAGCCGACCCCGCTGTTCGAACCGTTGACGATCACCGGCAAGCAGATGTCGGTGGAGGGCCGCAAGATTCACACCGTAGGCGACATCAGGAACGCCGCCGGAGAGGTCTGCGTGTCGGTGGAGGGGCTGTTCATCGACGCGGCGGTGCCACGGCCGCGGTAGGCGGCTCCGCCGCCCGTGAGTCCTTTCGGCCCGCTGGGGGCCGAAAGGACTCACGGCACCAACGAAGGAGCGTGTGTTTCATGGGCAAGCTGGACGGCCGAGTCGCGATCGTCACCGGTGCCGGGATGGGGATCGGACGAGGTATTGCCGGTGCTCTCGCGCGTGAGGGCGCGAACGTTCTCGTCGCCGAGATCGACGAGGCCGCCGGGGTCGAGACCGCGGGGTGGCTGACCGAGACCTGGGGCGTGCGCGCGACGTTCGTGCGCACGGACGTCACCGATCGGGTGCAGGTCGAGGCGATGGTGGACGCCGCCGTCGCTGAGTTCGACCGATTGGACATTCTCGTCAACAATGCTTGGCGCACAGTGGGTTTCGCTCGACTCGAGAAGACCGACCCGGACGCCATGACGGCGGGCTTCGACATGGCCGTGATGGCGGCGTTCTGGGCCATGCAGCGGGCCTTTCCGGAGTTGGCGAGGCGAGGTACCGGTCGTGTGGTCAACCTGGCGAGCCTCAACGGCGTCAACGCCCACATGTACTCGGTCGCGTACAACGCGGCCAAGGAAGCGCTGCGTGCGTTGACCCGCACCGCGGCACGTGAGTGGGCTCCGAAACAGGTGTGCTGCAACGTGATCTGTCCCGGTGCGCAGAGCGCCGCTTACCAGCGGGTGGCGGAGGCCAACCCGCAGATGGCGGCGTCGATGGCCTCGGCGAACCCGATGGGGCGCGTCGGTGATCCACTCGACGACATCGGACCCGTCGCCGCATTCCTGGCGAGCGACGATGCTCGTTACCTGACCGGCAACACCCTGTTCGTCGATGGCGGTGGACACATCAACGGCGTGCAGTGGGCGCCGGAAGTGGACTGAGCCGGAAGGTGGTTCAGCCCGGGATCGGACTGTCCGGCGCCAGGGCCTTGCTCAGTGTCGACAGGATCGCCGCTCCGGCGTCCTCGACGTTGCCCTCGTTGTCGAACCCCGCCGGCTGATAGCTGGTGACGACCGCGATCGCGAGCTTGCTCGAGGGCAGATACCCGACGATCGCCCCGCTGCCGGCGTACATCTTGTTCCCGGTGATCCACGGACCCTGCAGCAGGACCGCCAGTCCGAACGAGTGCTCGGTCGTGTTCGCGGCGCACGCGGCGCAGCCGGGTGCCGGGTGGCCGAAGCCGACCAGGTTCGGGTCGACCTGCGCGCGATGCGATTCCGGGGAGAGCAGCGTGCCCTCCCCGACCGCCTGGATCGAGGCGGTGAGGTCGGCGACGTCGGTCGTCTGGGAGGCGCCCTCGGGGGTGGTCCAGGACGGATTCCAGAAGGTCGACTCCTCGTAGAACGGCTTGTCCGGTGGGACGCCGAGCGTGGTGCGGCGTTCGGAGCTGAACGTGTGCAGCACCGGTTCGGGAATCTGCGGGGTGTCGGAGCCCTGGGTGTGCTTCAGTCCCATCGGCCCGAAGATGTACTCGGTCATCAACTCGCCGAGCGGCTTGCCGCCGACCTTCGTCAGGACCTTGCCGAGGATCGCGTAGTTGGTGTGGGCGTACGCCCAGTTGGTGCCGGGCGGGAAGGTCGGCGGGGCCGACGTGCCGATGGTGATCAGTTCGTCGGTCGTCCACTGGCGGAACGGGTTCAGGTAGATGCCGTCGGTGACCGCAGGTTGGTACACGTAGTCGGCGTACCCGGAGGTGGAGTTGGCGAGCATCTCGATCGTCACGTCGCTCGCCCGGGGGAGGTCCGGCAGGTACTTCGAGAGCGGGTCGTCCATGGCGATCTTCTTCTGGTCGACGAACTCGAGCAACATCGTCGTGAGGTAGGTGTACGCGACGAAACCATTGCGTACCTGCATATCCGTCGTTGCGGGGACGCCGGTCATCGATTCGCCCAGCGCGCCGGTGTAGGTGTCCCGCCCGTCGGTGGTCACCCGCACGATCAGCGACTTCAGGTTGTACTTCGCCATCGCGTCGCGGGCAATGGTCTCGATCTGTTGGTGCTCAGGCCCCGCGGCGGTCGACGAACCAACCGCATCGCTGGTGGTCGCCGCCGAACACGCGGCGACGGTCGTGGCGAGAGCGGTGGCGAGCACGACCGGGAGCGACTGGCGGCGACGCCGGCGGTGGCGAGTTGGGCCGCGCAAGCCTGCCCTGCGTCCGATCAGCACGATCCGTCCTCCATACCCGGCGAGCCGCAGTGGAGTGATCACTCTCGATCGACGCTAACAGCGCCGACGGCGGGCCGGACCCGAACTGGGGTCCGACCCGCCGCGGTAGGTCCGAGAGAGTCGGTCGCGATCGGCGCGACCAACGCCCACGACGGCGCAAGTTATGTTCCGGCTACTGCACCGCCGAACCGTGGCACAGCCCGATCAGGCCAGCGCCTTCGCCTTGAGCTGGTCGAACTCGGCCTGGGAGATCGTGCCGGCGTCCAGCAATGCCTTCGCGTCCGCGATCTGGCCGGCACCGGACTGTCCCGCCACCTCGCGGATGTAGGTGTCGGCGGCGCGCTTCGCTTCGAGGTTGGATGCGCGGTTGCGTTCGGCGATCCCGCGGCCACGGGTGAGCAGGTAGACGAATGCCGTCACGTACGGCAACAGGATCAGGCCGATGATCCACAGGATGCGGGCGACGGCCGACATCGCGTGGTCGCGGAACAGGTCGGTGAGGATCTGGAAGAGGATCAGCAGGTATGCGACGAATGCGAAGACGACGAGCGTGTACCACAACAGATCCCAGATCGAATCCAACACGGAGGCTTCCCCTTGCTCTCGGCGTCCCGGGTTCGGGACGTGTCCTCAGACAATAGCCAGCAATCCCGCTCGTACGTCGATCGGCGGCCCTGGCGCGACTATCCGTTCGCGAGCAGTTGCGCCAGATGCACGCTGTCGCGGCCCGCGAGCTGTGCCGCCTGGGTGCGACAGGAGAAGCCGTCGGCCAGCAGGACCGCCCCCGGGGGAGCCTGCGCGAGCCCGGGCAGCAGCCCGGTTTCGGCGACCGCCACCGAGATCTCGTAGTGGCCGCGCTCCATGCCGAAATTACCTGCGAGACCGCAGCATCCGGCGAGTTGACGTACTCGTGCGCCGGCACGCTCGAGCAGGGCCCGATCCGCCGCGAAGCCCATCACCGCGTGCTGATGGCAGTGCGGCTGGACCACCAGATCCACCCCGTCCAGCCGGGGTGGAGACCACGGAGTGCCGTCGGGGCCGACTGTCGCGGTGAGGAATTCGGCCAGGGTGTGGGTGGAGGTGGCGGTGAGGGTGGACCGCGGATCGTCGGGCAGTAGCTCGAGCAGATCCGAACGCAGGACCGCCGTGCACGACGGTTCGAGTCCCACGATCGGCCGGCCGGCCTCCAGGTGTGGTTGCAACTGATCGAGAGTGGCGGTGAGTTGTTTTCGGGCGCCATCCAATTGGCCGGTGCTGATCCAGGTCAGACCGCAGCAGGCGCGTCGCTCGGTCACCAGAACCCGGTATCCGGCCCTCTCGAGGACGGTCACGGCCGCACGGGCCACCTCGGGTGAGAAGGCGTCGGTGAAGGTGTCGATCCACAGCAGCACCTCGGACCTTCCGGACGCGGCGGTTGCCGGGCGTTGCCGCCACCACCGCCGGAACCCCTGCGTCGCAACGGCGGGAACGTCACGTCGGGGGTCCAGTCCGGCCAGGCGCAGGCCGGACCGACGGAGCGGGCCGAAGGCGCTCGCGGCGTTGGTGAACCGGGGTGCGAGCTCGGCCAGCCGCACCCACCGGGGCAGCCGGCCGAGCGTGTAGTGGCTCGGCGGGCGGATGCGCCCGCGATACCTCCGGTACAGCGCCTCCGACTTGTAGGTCGCCACGTCGACCCCGGCCGGGCAGTCCGAGGCGCAGGCCTTGCAGGACAGGCACAGGTCCAGCGACTCGGCCAGTTCCGACGAGCGGAACCCGTCGGTGATCAGCGAACCGTTGACCACCTCCTGGAGCACCCGGGCGCGGCCGCGGGTGACGTCCTTCTCGTCCCGGGTCGCCAGATAGGACGGACACATGAAGCCGCCCGCGGCCGAGGTGTCGGCGCGGCACTTGCCGATGCCGACGCACCGGTGCACGGCCACCGAGAGGTCGCCGCCGTCGCGGCTGAGCGCGTGACCGCCCGCCTGTGGGACCGGGCGCGCGGCGGGAACCCGCAGGTTCGCGTCCAGCGGAGCCGGATCG
Organism: Rhodococcus sp. NPDC127527; assembly: GCF_042672245.1. NCBI lineage: Bacteria > Bacillati > Actinomycetota > Actinomycetes > Mycobacteriales > Nocardiaceae > Rhodococcus > Rhodococcus sp. NPDC127527. The sequence goes on along the minus strand of NZ_JBHXVP010000013.1, from coordinate 132,087 downwards.
ACGACGATTCCGGGGTTGAGGGTGCCGTCCGGGTCGAAGAGCGCCTTGAAGCCGGCGAAACACGACAGTGCGTCGGGGGAGTACATCAGCGGCAGCAGCTCCGAGCGGGCGCGACCGTCGCCGTGCTCACCCGACATCGAGCCGCCGTGGCTCGCCACGAGGGTGGCGGCGTCCACCAGGAAGGCGCGGAAGCGTTGCGGGGCACGGTCGAACGGAAAGTCGAGGCGCACGTGCACACAGCCGTCGCCGAAGTGCCCGTACAGCAGCCCGTCGACGTCGTGCTCGCGGGTGAGGTCCTCGAACTCTCGCAGGTAGCTCCCGAGCCGGTGCTGGGGGACGGCGGCGTCCTCCCAGCCAGGCCAGGCGGGTCGGCCGCCGCGCGTTCGCCCGGACAACCCCACCCCGTCTGCCCGGATGCGCCAGAGGGCGGCCGATTCGGGGCCGGTGGGCACGACCCGGAAGTCCACGGCGCCAGAGCGTCGGCACAGTGCGGTCGCGGCCGCAGCGGCCTCGGCCGGCGTGTCTCCCGGCAGCTCGACGAACAGCCAGCCTCCGCCGCGCGGCAGGTCCGGTACGGCGCCCGCGCCCTTGTGCCGACGCACCACGTCCACCAGTCGCGCGTCGATGCCCTCGACGGCGAGCGGGGCCACGGCCATCAGTGCGGGCACGTCGTCGGCGGCGGTCGGCATGTCCGGGTAGCCGAGGACGGCGAGGGCCGTCGCGGCCGGGATCGGGACGAGATCGACGGTCGCGTCCAGGATCAACCCGCAGGAACCCTCGGTGCCGACGAACGCCTTCGCCAGGTGCCCGCCGCGCTCGGGAAGCAGGTGTTCGAGCGCGAAGCCCGAGGCCTGGCGGTCGAAACGGCCGAGTTCGGTGCGCAGGGTGGCGAGGTTCGCGGTGACGAACGCGTCGAGTCCGGGCACCACGTCGAGTCCGGTGGCCAGGGTACGTTCGGTGCCCGAGCCGTCGAGGATTCGGACCTCGCGCACGTTGTCCGCGGTGCGCCCCCAGGCCACGGCGCGGGGCCCGCAGGCGTTGTTGCCGATCATGCCTCCGAGGGTGCAACGGTCCTGGGTGGACGGGTCGGGGCCGAAGCGCAGCCCGTGGGGGCCTGCCGCCCGCTGCAGGGACCCCAGCACGACGCCGGGTTGGACGCGTGCCGTGCGGGCATCGGGGTCGAGCGCGACGATCCGGCTCATGTGCCGGCCGAAGTCGAGCACCAGGCCTGGACCGATTGCGTTGCCCGCCACGGAGGTTCCGGCCCCCCGCGCGGTGACCGGTAGCCCGTGCTCGCGGCCGAGGTCGAGAGTGGTGGCGACGTCCTCCGCGGAGCGTGGGAAGACCACCGCGGTGGGGACCACCCGGTAGTTCGAGGCGTCGGACGAGTACTCGGCTCGGCGCCTCGTGCCGGCGTCGACCTCGCCGGCGATGCGCGCGCGCAATGCAGTCAGGGCGGACGGCATGGCCTGGGAGCTGGGCACTCGCTGATACTACGGCCGTTGTGCGGTAGTGAACACTGTGTGTGAGGCGGTTCGGGAACCGTTGTCGAACAGGGAAGGTCGGTGCTCGGGGAGGAGGCCGGCAGGTATCTGAGGTCCTTCTTCCCCGGCAGCTGATGCGTCCCCGACGGGGTCGCCCGGTAGTCACCCAACCGTACTGTTAGACAGAATGATTGGACGGAACGGACCAGATTTCGCGAAGGCCGGATGGTGTGGCTCGAGCCATGCATGATGTCCCCTGGCTTGCGCGTCCGCACGCCATCGGAACGAACACCATCCTCGAGAAATGGACACGCCGTGTTGAAATCCCGTAAGAGCATTGCCCGCCTGGGCGCCGTCGCAGGCTTCGCCGCACTGGCCCTGATCACGCACCCTGCCGTCGGCTCAGCCGCCGTGACCGGTACCGCCACCGTGACGACCAACGACAACGTGATCGTCGTCAAGCTCGCCGGCGTGGCGTCGCCGACCCTGACCGGCTGTGCGGTGCAGGTGACGGAGGCCGGAGGAAACGGGGTTGCAGGCGGCTTCGTGCTCCCGACCGGGAACCCCGGCGACGGTGTCTACGCCACGCAGCGGCTCGCGAACGGAACGTACACCGTCTACGCCTTCTGCCTTGACGGCGGCGGGTCGACGTTCCTCACCCCCGCCGCCGGGCAGTCGGTCACGCTGGACGCGGACCGGGCGAGCGGGGGCGGCAGCAGCATCGGCAGCGTGACATTCCAGGGCGGCAGCGTGGACCGGATCTTCGGTAGCTGATCGTCACCAGGGCTGCACGCGACTACCGCGCGGTCAGCCGCGACTGCAGTTCGACCAGGGGGTCGGTGCGGTCGCGGTGGCCGCGCGGACCGGCGGCCTCCGGCGCGATCATCCGACCTTCGTCCGAGCGGGTCCACTCGCGCACGGCCCAGCGTTCCGCGATGGCCCATCGACCCTCGCGCCGCTCCATCAAGTCGACGTAACGCGACCCGCTGGTGAAGTCTCCGAAGTCGGGATGGCCCCAATGCGTCGCCGCGAAGTAGCACTCGCTGATCGCGCGGTCGCCGTGCAACTCGACCAGATGGTTCCCGAGGGTGTGCATGGTGCCGCCGAGCCCCTCGAGTTTGGGGCGTACCCAGTCGATGAACTCCTCGACGTTGCCGTCGAAACCGGTGTGGTGGTCGACGCCGTCGGGGTGATAGGCGTCCCGCACCAGGTCGAAGTCGAGCCGGTCGATGCCGCGGCAGTACCGCATCACCACCTCGTAGATGGCCTGCTTGTCGAGCAACTCGGCGAGTGCGTTCGGATCGATGTCCGGGCCGGTCGGCTCCTGTCCGCTCGTCATCTGTGGCCTTCCACTTCGGTTGCGTCGGCTTGCTGGTCGTGGTCTGCCGGGATTGCCACCGGCGTCGTCAGTCCTACCACCGAGTCGACTGGATGCGGGAGGTCCGTTGCCGCCGGGTGGAACACGGCCTGACGTCAGGCGAGGGCTCTCCGGGCGTGCTCGGAGAGGTTTCCCACGTGGTCGATGCAGCACAGTCGTTCGGTGAACCGCCATTGCCGGTCGAGGAGCGCGAAGCGGTCGAAGTACCGTCCGGTGAGGATCGGCTGCAGCGGCAGTTCGCCGGTGCCCTGCAGCACCGTGACGTATGCGAGCGAGCTCGCCTCGATATTGTTGTCCGCCACTGTGACACGCACGTTCGTGGTCAGGTGTTTGGTACGGGGAGACGGCGGGTCGCCGTGCATTCGGATGAAGGACTCGTTGGCGCGCAGCACCGCGGCCGGGTCCCGGTCGATGAGAACGCCGACCGGGACCCCGTCCCCGTCACACTGGCCGTACCGGGCGTCGGCGAAGAGCTCCGCCACCTCGGCGAGTTCGCCGCGGTCGATGAGGTGCGAGTAGCGGTACACCAGGTCGCGGATCGACTCGGCCGCCGACAGGCGCTCGATGGTGTGGCGCAGGTCCATGGCGTACTTCCTACAGTGAGATCTGGCCGCGCGCCATCTTGCCGGTCGCGTTGCGCGGCAACGGCTCGGTGGTCAGGCGCCAGCGCGAGGGAACCTTGAAGTACGACAGTCGCTCGGCGGCGTACTGGCGCAGGTCCTCCTCGTTCACGGTGGAGCCGTTGGCGACCACCACGATTGCGGCGACCTCCTGGCCGAGGTCGTCGTGCGGCTCCCCGACGACCGCGCACTCGACCACGTCGGGATGCTCGTCGAGGCACTGCTCGATCTCGGTGGGGTAGATGTTCTCGCCGCCGCGCAGGATCAGGTCCGACCGTCGTCCGGTCAGCCTGAGCCGACCGTCCTCGAGCTTGCCGAAGTCCCCGGTGTGCAGCCAGCCACCGGGGCGGATCGACGCGGCGGTGGCCTCCGGGTTGTTCCAGTAGCCGAGCATCACGTACGGGCTACGGACGCAGACCTCGCCCTCGACGCCGTCCGGGACCTGTTCGCCGAGCGGGTCGCGGATCTCGAGCGCGACCCCGAAGATCGGCCTGCCCAGGGTGCCGGGGAACTGGTCCACGTCGACCGGGGTGGCCACCGCGATGCCGGTGCTGCATTCGGTGAGCCCGTAGCTGTCGACGAGCGAGTCGTGTGCGAACGGCACCTCCTCGCGCAGGCGCGCCTTGAATGCGATCGAGGACGGCGCCGAAGCCAACGAGAACGCGGTGAGCGACGAGGTGTCGTACTTGCGGACGTTGCCGTGCTCGATCAGCCGCGACGCCATCGTCGGTACCGCACCCCAGTTGGTGACCTTCTCGCGCTCGATCAACGCGAGTACCCGATCCGCGTCGAAGCCGCCCTGGTACATGATGATCGCGCTGCCGGTCGCCAGTCGCGGTACCACCAGGTTGTGCAGGCTGGCGATGTGGAACAGCGGCGAGGTCAGCAGGTAGCGCCGGTCGCTCGGAACAGACGGGTCGTACTCCCTGCCGGCGAAGGCATCGAGGAGTGCGTCGCTGTACCGGTGGTAGTCCGCCACGGCCAGGAGATTACGCTGAGAGTGCAAGGCGCCCTTGGGTTTACCGCTCGTACCGCTGGTGTACAGGATGACCGCCGGGTCGTCCTCGGCGACGTCGGCTGCCCGCAGCGGCGCATCCGGGTGGGCTGCGATCAGACGCGGCAGGTCTTCTTCCATGGTCAGCACCGGGATGTCGGCGTCGATCTCGGCCAGCAGCGCGGCGCGCTTGGCGTCGACGATCAGCACCTTCGGGGTGCTGTGCTGCACGCCGTACTCGATCTCACGCGGCACCCACCAGGCGTTGAGGCCGACGGCGATGGCGCCGAGCGTCTGGGTGGCCCAGAACGCGACCACCCACTCGATCGTGTTCGCGGCGAGGATCCCGACCCGGTCGCCCTTGCCGACGCCGTAGTCACGTTCGAGCGCCTGCGCCAGCGAGGCCACCGCCGCGGCATGTTCGGCGAACGACACCCGGCGGTCCTCGGTGACCAGGTAGTCGCGGTCGCCGTACGCCAGCGAGGCGGCGAGCAGCTCGTGGACGCCCGTGCGGCGATGGCGCATGACCGGCATCCGTGCGCCGAGCACGTCCTCCTCGACGAGCTCGAACGGGGCGTCCGGTCCCGTCAGCCGAGATATCACGGCAGCCAGGTAGGCCTGCGGGTCGGCAGAAGTCGTCATGCGGTTGGCCTTTCTCACGTGCTCGAATTGCACAGGAACATCTCATGCACGACGAGAGACGCGGACGGGTTTTCCACTGACCGAGACTAGGCGCGTTCGCGGCACAACGGCGCCGATAGCGTCGGGTTCTCGCGCGGGATCCGCGAGGACGAGGGCACCATGTCGCTGTGTCGTCACTGCGACAGAGCGACAAGGTAACGAGTACAGGAGTCGAGTTGGAACGCGCCACCATTGCCGAGATGCTGCTGGACCGTCTGGGCGACGAGCACCTGGGAACCCGGACGACGGAGCGGGACTGGACCTGGGACGAGACCGTCCGGGAGAGCGCTGCCCGCGGCGCCCTGGCGACATCGCTCCGAGTCGAGGGGCCCTTCCACATCGGCGTCCTCCTCGACAACACCCCCGAGTTCCTGTTCTGGCTCGGCGGCGCAGCCCTGGCCGGGGCCACGATCGTGGGCATCAACCCGACCCGCCGCGGGGCGGAACTCGAGGCCGAGATCCGCTACGTGGACTGCCAGCTCATCGTCACCGACGCCGAGGGCATGGCGAAGCTCGCCGGCCTGGACCTCGGGCTGACCCCGGACCGGTTCGTCCTCGTCGACGACCCGGCGTACGCGGACACCGTCGCCGCGCACCGCGTCGAGGAGCCCGCCGCGGATCCGTCCGTGGACGAGTCGAGCCTGTTCCTGCTGCTGTTCACCTCCGGCACCACCGGGATGTCGAAGGCTGTCCGGTGCAGCCAAGGCCGCCTTGCGAGGCTGGCGCACGCGAACACGAAGAAGTACGGGCACGTCCGCGAGGACGTCGACTACTGCTGCATGCCGCTGTTCCACGGCAACGCCCTGATGGCGTTGTGGGCACCGGCGCTGGCCAACGGCGCGACCGTGTGCCTGCCGCGGGCGCGGAAGTTCTCCGCGTCCGGGTTCATGCCCGACGTGAAGTTCTTCGGTGCAACGTTCTTCACGTATGTCGGCAAGGCGCTGTCCTACCTGATGGCCACGCCCGAGCGGGCCGACGACATCGACAACGCCCTCGTCCGCGGATTCGGCACCGAGGCCTCCCCCGAGGACAGGACCGAGTTCGTGCGCCGGTTCGGGGCCGAGCTGTTCGAGGGCTACGGCTCGTCGGAGGGCGCCGGTTCGGTGAAGCTCGACCCGGAGGCGCCCGAGGGCGCGCTGGGGCGGCCGGCGCACGACGAGATCGCCGTCGTCGACCCGGACACCCGCGTCGAGTGTGCGCGCGCGAGGCTCGACGAGCACGGCCGCGTCCTCAATCCGGACGAGGCGATCGGCGAGATGATCGACAAGGGCGGCGCCAAGCGCTTCGAGGGCTACTACAAGAACGAGCAGGCGATCGCCGACCGGATCAAGCACGGCTGGTACTGGACCGGCGACCTCGGCTACATCGACGAGGCGGGATTCATCTACTTCGCCGGGCGCAAGGGCGACTGGATCCGCGTCGACGGTGAGAACACCTCCGCGCTCATGATCGAGCGGGTCCTGCGCCGGCACCCGAAGGTCATCGCGACCGGCGTGTACGCGGTCCCGGACCCCCGCTCGGGCGACCAGGTGATGGCGGCGATCGAGGTCGCCGACCACACCGATTTCGACCCGGAGGAGTTCGCCGCGTTCCTCGGCACCCAGGACGACCTGGGCACCAAGTCGGCGCCGCGATTCGTGCGGGTGTCGACGAACCTACCGGTGACGGGGTCGAACAAGGTGCTCAAGCGCGAACTGCAGGCGCAGTTGTGGCGCACCGACGAGCCCGTGTTCAGGTGGGAGGGGCGCGGCGGTCCGAACTACCGCCCGATGTCCGACGACGACAAGCGACGGTTGGAGTCCGACTTCCAGACATCCGGGCGGGAGCGGTTCCTCGGTGTCTGATTCGACGACGAATCGTCGCGTAGCCCTCGTGACCGGCGCGAGCCGGGGGATCGGGCGGGAGACCGCTCTGGCCTTCGCTCGCGCGGGGTTCGACGTTGCCTTCACGGCGCGCACCGTGCGGGAGGGTGACGGTCGGGTCGCCCCGCGCACGCACGGCGACTCGATCCCGGTTCCGGGCAGCCTCGCGACCACCGCCGTTGAGCTCGAGGCCCTCGGGGTGCGGGCCCTTCCGGTGCCGATGGACCTGCTCGACCGGCACTCGGTGACGGCCGCGGCCGATCGGGTGCTGGAGGAATGGGGCGGGGTCGACGTGCTGGTCAACAACGCGTACGCGCAGACCGCGGGCAACATGGACCGGATCCTCGACATCGACGCGGCCGACGCCGAGACGATGGTGCGCGGCAACTTCCTGCACCAACTCGCGCTCGTCCAGCGGGTGCTGCCGCAGATGGTGGCGCGTGGATCGGGAGTGGTGATCGATCTGGTGTCGGGTTCGGCAAGCATGGACCCGCCCGCGGCACCCGGCGAGGGTGGCTGGGGATTGTCGTACGCGGCGTCGAAGGCCGCCTTCGGCCGACTCGCGGGCGCGGTGAACGCGGAGTATCGCGACAGCGGGATCCGCGCGTTCAACCTCAGCCCCGGGTTCGTGGTGACCGAGTCCGGACGGGCCCGGGGCGGCACCGATGCGATCGTCGACAGCGGCTTCGATGCCGTTCCCGCAACGGTTCCCGCCCGCGCCGCGGTATGGCTGGCCACAGATCCCGGGGCGGACAGATTTCTGGGCAAGGTGGTGTGGGCGCCGAAACTGGTCGACGCCATCATGGACTGATGACGACGGAAGGGCGTGACGTGAAGCTCGGTGTGGTTTTCCCGGTGGAACTGGGAATGGCAGGCGATCCGGAGAAGGTGCTCGAGTTCGCCAGGGCGGCAGAGTCTCTCGGATTCGACGAGATCTCCGCGGTGGAGCACTCGGTGGTGATCGCGAACACGGGAAGCGAGTACCCGTACTCACCGACCGGCAAGTCGCATCTGCCGGACGACTGCCCGCTGCCCGATCCGCTCGAGCTGCTCTCGTTCGTGGCCGGCGCCACCACGCGGCTCGGCCTGGCGACCGGGGTGCTGGTGCTGCCCAACCACAATCCGGTGGTGCTGGCCAAGCGGCTGGCCACCCTCGACCGGCTCTCCGGGGGGCGGGCCCGGATCTGCTTGGGGCTGGGCTGGATGCGCGAGGAGATCGAGGCCTGCGGCGGCGATTTCGATCGCCGCGGCAAGGTCGCCGACGAGGCCGTCGCGGTGATGCGCGCGCTGTGGGCGGGTGGTTCGGACGGCGTCGACTTCGCCGGCGACTACTACCGGTTCTCCGGCGCGTACTCGTTCCCGAAGCCGGCCCGTGAGTCCGGGGTGCCGCTCTACATCGGCGGGCACAGCAAGGCCGCGGCGCGGCGGGCGGGACGGCTGGGCAACGGTTTCCAGCCGCTCGGCCTCGGCGGCGAGGAGCTGGACGGGGCGATTGCGTTGATGCGTTCGTCGGCGGCCGAGGCCGGGCGCGACCCGTCCGAGGTGGCGCTGGTGCTGGGGCACGTCCTGCCGCGGATGGACGAGTCGAAGGTCGAGTGGGCGCGTTCGCTCGGCTCCGATCGGATCCTGCTCTCGGCGTCCCGGCGCGCCACCACCCTCGACGCGGTGCTCGAGGAGATGGCCGAGTGCTCGGCGAGGATGGGGCTGGCCTGAACGGTCGACTCCGGGTCACCCGTTCGGCGGGTGACCCCTGCGGGCGCGCCAGGCGGTGACAACCGCGTCGGCGTCCACCCGGTGTACCGGCACCACCGGCGCGCTCGGCGCCCGCAGGTAGTCGGCGATGCGGCGGTTCAGGTCCGCGACCACGTCGCGGACCGACTGCTCGCTCGGCAGGTCGGCGATCTCGTCGGGCAGTCGCTGGACCTCCCGTCGCAGTTGCAGCGAGGGTGGCAGCAGTGCCTCGGTCGACAGGCCCTCGGCCCGCAGCTTGTTCTTGACCCACCACAGTTCGTCGTCGTCGCCCAGGTGCGGGATCGGCTTTCCGGCACCGGGCAGATCGTCGAACTCGCCTCGTTCCTGTGCGAGGCGGATCTGTCGCTCGATCCACGACTCGAACGGCACGTCCCACGGCTTGCGTTCGGTCATGTCGACCATTGTCCTCCGGCAACCTCGGCAGGCTCGGCCCCGGATTCCGGGGCCGAGCCTGCCGAAATGCGTGGCTACCGGCGGTTCATCCCGACGGCGACGACGGCTGCGCCGGCGGCCACCGCCGCGATCACCCACCAGGTGTGCTCGAACGCGGCCGACGTCGGCGCCTCGTCGGCCGGCCGGACGAGGGTGAGCACGGCGACCACCATGCTGACGCCGAGCACCGCGCCGATCTGCCGGGTCATGTTCACGACCGCGCTGCCGGTGGCGGACCGGTCGGCGGGCAGATCGGCGGTGGCGGCGGACAGGATGGTCGGCAGGGCCAGCCCGACCCCGGCCCCCGCGAGCAGCCACCCGGGGAGCATCTGCGTCGCATAGCTCGGCTCCGGGCCGACGGAGACGAGGACCGCGACGGTGCCGAGGGCCCACAGGGCGCATCCCGCCGCCGTGATGGTCCCGGGCGGCAGCCGTCGGGACAGCGCCTGACCGACCGCGGCGAACGCCGGGACGAGCAGCGGTCCGGGCGCGATGGCCAGCCCGGTGAGCATCGCCGAGTACCCCCAAACCTGCTGCAGCCACAGGATGTTCGCCAGCAAGCCGGCCGCGAAAGCTGCGCTGAACAGGAGGGCCGCGGCGTTCGACCAGGCGAAGGTGCGCACCCGCAGCAGGGCCGGTTCCAGCAGCGGGTCGCGGTGCCGGGAGTTTCGTCGCCAGAACGCCGCGGCGGCCGCGACGGCGACGGCGAAGGCGGCGAGGACCGGCGCGTCCGACCAGCCCCAGTCGGGACCCTGCACGAGGCCGAGGGCCAGCGCGCCGATCCCGATCGTCAGCAGTGCGGCGCCGAGCAGGTCGAGGCCGGTGCGGTCGGCGGCGGGTCGAACGTCGGGGACGACCCGTCCCGCCGCGGCCAGGAAGGCGAGGCCGATCGGGATGTTGATCAGGAACACCCACCGCCAGGATGCCTCGACGAGAAGTCCGCCGATCACCGGACCGAGCGCCGCGGCCGCCGCACCGGTTGCGGCCCAGATGCGCACGGCGCCGGCGCGGGCGGCCTCGGGGACGGCACTGATCACGAGCCCGAGGCTGGCCGGGGTGAGGGCCGCGGCTCCGACCGCCTGCAGTAGGCGGCAGACGACGAGCAGCCACAGCGTGGGACTGACGGCGCAGGCCGCGCTCGCGGCGGTGAACAGGGCGAGACCGGCGACGAATCCTCGTTTGCGCCCGATGCGGTCCGACCAGCGTCCGAGCGGGACGAGCAGGGCGGCGTACACGATCGCGTAGCCGTTGAGCACCCAGCTGAGCTGGCCGAGGGTGTGTCCCGGGTAGCTCGCGGCCATGTCGGCGAAGGCGACGTTGACGACGAAGAGGTCGAGGCTCGCGAGGAAGGACGCTCCGGACAGGACCGCGAGCAGCGGGCCGACCCGAGGGCTCTCCGGGGTGCGGCGCTCGGACATCTGACTATTGATTGCCATAGTCAGCAAGTTAGACACTGGCTCTGCTTTTGGCAAGCCAGGGGTAGTCTGGTCGTATGGATGCGGCACGACTTGACGGATTCCTCGCCGACCGCGAGGCGTGGCAGGCCACGCACTGCTCGATCGGCAGGGCGATGGAGGTGGTCGGCACCCGCTCCGCGATGCTGATCCTGCGCGAGGCCTACTACGGCACAACACGATTCGATGATTTCGCTCGTCGCGTCGGGATCACCGAGGCGGTCGCGGCGTCCCGGTTGCGGGAACTGACCGCGGAGGGATTGTTCGAGCGGACGCCGTACAAGGAGCCGGGTCAGCGGACCCGCTACGAGTACGTGCTCACCGAGAAGGGGCGCGACCTGCTGCCTGCGGTCCTGGCCCTGATGCAGTGGGGTGACAAGTACCTGCAAGATGGGCGCGGTGGTCCGCTGGGGCTGAGCGACGACACGACCGGCGATCCGGTTCGGGTCGAGGTCCGCAGCGAGTCCGGTCGCGAGGTGCCACTGTCGGAGTTGCGGGTGAGCCCCAACGTCACCGAGGGGCAGGCCAGGCGGTCGGTCGAATCGTCCCGCGGCGGCGGAGGCCGGCGGGCGCGCCAGCGGTAGCGCCTCCGAAACCGCTAGGGGTGCTCGGAGATCAGGACCGCCCGGGTTCCGGGTTCGAGCGCCTGGAACACGTGCGCGACGTCGCCCGGATACGAGATGTAGTCGCCCGGGCCGAGCTCGACGGGATCCTCGATGACGCCGACCAGGGCGCGGCCCGCGCTGATCACGACGTGCTCGACGACCCCCGGCAGGTGCGGATCGGACTCGCGTGCGGGGCCCGGCTCCACGGCGAGCCGGTAGACGTCGCGCCGGGCGTTCGGTGGGCACGAGGACACCAGGGTGGCCTGATAGTCGGTCCGTTCGGAGCGCAGCACCGGACCCTCGTCGGCCCGGATCACCTGGACGCGCGGCCTCGGCGGGTCGATGAGCTGGGCGAACTGGATGTCCAGCGCGACACTGAGCGCCCACAACGTCTCGACGCTCGGGTTGCCGGTGCCCGATTCGAGCTGGGACAGAGTGGACTTGGCGACCCCGGCGCGGCGTGCGACCTCGGTGAGTGAGAGGCCTGCCCGTTCGCGCTCGCGGCGTAGTGAGGACGCGATGACGTCCAGGGGCGCTTTCCCGTCCGATGCCATGCCGTTCACTATATCGACCTCAATGTTCGACTTGACGAACAGCCTGTCCGGTGTTCACCATAAAGTCCATGCGTTCGATATGGCGAACACTCGACACCGCGCTGCGGCGCGACATCGCCCTGGTGTGCCTCGCCGACGGTTTCGTCGGGGTGTCGTACGGCGCGCTCGCTGTCGGTCTGGGTTTCGCGCCGTGGGTACCGGTGCTCATGTCGGTGGTCGTGCTCGCCGGGGCCTCGGAGTTCCTGTTCGTGGGCATCGTCGCCACCGGTGGCAGCCTGCTCGCCGCGCTGGCCGGCGGTCTGCTGGTCAACGCACGGCACCTGCCGTTCGGCCTGGCGGTCGGCGACGTGACCGGCCGGGGGTGGCGTCGGCTCGTCGGTGGCCACCTCCTCAACGACGAGAGCACGGTGTTCGCGCTGGCGCAGTCCGACCCCGCCCGGCGGAGGGCCGCCTACTGGCTGTGCGCGATCGGAATCGGCCTCTGCTGGCCGCTCGGCGCCCTGATCGGCGCGACCGCCGGCAGCTTCATCGACGACGTCAACGCGTTCGGTCTCGACGCGATGTTCCCGACTGTTCTTCTCGCGCTGGTGTTTCCGGCACTTCGAGACCGCACCACCGCGTCGGTCGCAGTCCTCGGTGCAGTGATCGCGGTGGCCGCGACCCCGTTCCTGCCGGCCGGAATTCCCGTCCTGCTGGCGCCGGCCGCTCTCGCGGCGCTGATCTGGATGAAGCCACGCCCGACTGCCGTCCAGGCATCGGACGAGGCGGCCACGGTATGAGCGGGAGCCCGGTGTTGGTGGTGGCGGTGCTGGTACTCGGCGCCGGCACCCTCGCGTTCCGGTTGGCGGGACCGGCGCTGCGCTCGCGTGGCGTGGTCCCCGACCGGCTCGAGACGTTGCTCTCCACCGGCGCGGTCGTGCTCCTCGTCGCGGTCGCGGCGACCGGCGCGCTGACCGAGGGCGGCGGTGTGGCGGGCATCGCGCGACCGTCCGGTGTGCTGGTCGGCGGCATACTCGCCTGGCGCAAGGCGCCTTTCGTCGTCTCAGTGATCGCGGCCGCCGGGACGGCGGCGGGTCTGCGGTTGCTCGGGGTGCCCTGACCCCGACGTACCCCGCGGAATTCTCAGGCGCCCGGGATCGTCACCTCGCGGTCCTCGGCGAAGTCGACGACCAGTTCGCGCCGCGCGATCGCCCAGCGCCCGTCCACCACGCGGTAGCTGTCCTGGTAGCGGATCGCGATCGCGTTGTCGCGCAGCTCGCCTCGACGATTCCGGTACAGATGGTGGGCGAGGCAGTACACCTGCCCGGTCGCGGTATCCCCGTCGGTGTCGAGGACCTGCTGGTGCACGGCGTGGTGCGTCGAGTGCAGATGGGCGGTGCCGCCGAGGATCGCAGCGGCGATGGAGTCGCCGCCGACGGTCACCACGGCCTCCCCGCGGGTCACCGCCGGTGGTTGCACGAACTCGGCGTCGGGGGTGAACAGTGCGGCGAGCGCGGCCGCGTCGCGGGTGTCCACGGCGACCGCGTAGCGCCCGGGCAGGTCGGATGGGAGATCGCTCATGCGTCGAGTATGCGGTGCGGAGTTCGGCGGTGGCGGCACCCATCCGCTGAGCGGGAACGCGGGGAGCTGGCCCGCGAACTGCGTGAGACGATGCGGACACGCGGACTAACACATGAAACGGGGAAGAGCAGTGCCCACACCAGTGCACGCCGGTCGGGCGCCGTCATCCGCCCGAGTCGTGGTCGTCGCGCTGGCCCTCGGCGGGATCGTCGTGTCGCTGATGCAGACGATCGTGGTGCCACTCCTGCCCGAGTTCCCGCGGCTGCTGCACACCAGCCACTCCGCGGCCGCATGGCTCGTCACCGCGAACCTCATCGCCGGCGCCGTCTGCGCGCCGGTGCTCGGCCGACTCGGCGACATGTTCGGCAAACGCCGCCTGCTGCTCGTCGCGTTGGCGTTGATGGTCGCGGGGAGCCTGCTCGGCGCGGTCTCCGACGTGTTCGGCGTCGTGCTCGTGGCCCGCGCGCTGCAGGGCGCCGCAATGGGGGTGGTCCCACTCGGCATCAGCATCATGCGCGACGAGTTGCCCCCCGAGCGGGTAGGTTCGGGCATCGCGCTGATGAGCTCGACGCTCGGGGCGGGTGGCGCCATCGGTCTGCCCATGACCGGTGTCATCGCCGAACACTTCAGCTGGCACTGGCTCTTCGGCGGGGCCGCCGTGCTGGGTCTGGTCGAGCTGGTCGCGGTGTGGCGGCTCGTCCCCGAGTCGCCGGTCCGATCCGGTGGCCGGTTCGACTTCGGCGGCGCGGTCGGACTGTCGGTCGCGCTGGTCTGCCTGCTGCTCGCCGTCACCCAGGGCAATGCGTGGGGCTGGGGGAGCGGTCCGGTGCTCGGCCTGTTCGGCGCCTCGGCGCTGCTGTTCCTCGCCTGGGGAGCGTACGAGTTGCGGATCGGCAGGGCAGGCGTCGCGGACGCCGCCCGCCAGCCCCTGGTGGACCTGCGGGTCTCCGCTCGCCGTCAGGTGCTGTTGACGAACATCGCGTCCGTGCTCGTCGGATTCGCGATGTTCACCTCGTTCATGGTCAGCGCCCAGATCTTCCAGGCGCCGCGGGACACGGGCTACGGCTACGGGATGTCCCTGACCCTCAGCGGGCTCGCCCTCCTGCCCGGCGGGCTGATGATGATCGCCTTCTCGCCGGTGACCGCCCTCCTGTCCCGGCGCCGCGGGCCACGGTTCAGCTTCCTGGTCGGAACCGCGATTCTGATGGTCGCCAACCTCGTTCGCGTCGCGGCCCCGCACCAGCTCGTCGTCGTCATCCTCGCGACCGCGGTGACCTCGATCGGCGCCGCGTTCGCCTACGGATCGATCCCGGCGATGATCATGCAGGCCGTGCCGGTGACCGAGACCGCGGCCGCGAACAGCCTCAACACCCTCGCCCGCTCGATCGGCACCTCGGTGTGCAGCGCGGTCGTCGCCGCCGTCACGACCGCGTCCGTGATGTACGTCGCCGGGGTCGAGTTCCCCACCGCGGACGCGTACGCCGCGGTCTTCGCGATAGCGGCGGGCGCGGCGCTGCTGGCCCTCGTCGTCGGTGCGTTCGTCCCGCGCGCGGGCACCCCGGAAGGCGGGACTGACATCGATGTCGGGACAGCCGCTCTACCGCTGAGTGAGACTGATCGGGACCGCATCCGGATCACCCCGTAGCGTCCGAATTTCGCGGGACAGCGGGATTGAGGAGAGCCAACGATGGAGTTGAGGGAGTCGGCCGCGCAGCTCGAGCTGCGCCGGGAACTGCGCGCGTACTTCGCGGCGTTGTTGCCTGCCGAGAAGCGCCGCGCAGCCGGCGAGCAGGGCGTGGGCGGCGAGTACTTCCGCGAGGTCGTCAAACTGCTCGGGCAGGACGGCTGGCTCGGCATCGGCTGGCCCACGGAGTACGGCGGGCAGGGCCGCTCCATCGAGGAACAGTTCGTCTTCTTCGACGAGGTGCAGCGCGCGGGTCTCCCGTTCCCGTTCGTCACCGTCAACACCGTCGGCCCGACGCTGATGAAGTACGGCACCGAGGAGCAGAAGGAACGCTTCCTGCCGGGCATCCTCGCGGGCGACATCGTCTTCGCCATCGGCTACACCGAGCCCGAGGCCGGCACCGACCTCGCGTCGCTCAAGACCCGCGCCGTCCTCGACGGCGAGGAATGGGTGGTCGACGGGAACAAGATCTTCACCTCCGGCGCCAACACCGCCGACTTCGTGTGGCTCGCGTGCCGCACCGACCCGGATGCCCCCAAGCACAAGGGCATCTCGATCCTGGTCGTCCCCACGGACGATCCCGGCTTCTCGTGGTCGCCGATCAACACCGTCGGTGGCCTGATGGTCACCTCGACGTACTACAGCGGTATCCGCGTCCCGCACAAGGACGTGATCGGTGACGTCAACGGCGGCTGGCAGCTGATCGCCGCGCAGCTCAACCACGAGCGCATCGGTCTGGCCGCGATCGGTGGCCGCACCTACGGGCTGTGGCACCAGGTGCTCGCCTGGGCCAAGGAGAACGGCACCATCGAGATTCCTTGGGTGCAGCAGGAATTCGCACGCACGCACGCGAAGCTCGAGGCGATGCGCCTGCTGAACTGGAAGATGACGGCCGCCGTCGCCGCGGACACCCTGTCCGGTGCGGACGCCGGCGCCACCAAGGCATACGGCACCGAGACCCACATCGACGTCTACCGCACGCTGCTCGGCATCCTCGGCGCCGCGGGCCGCATCCGCCCCGAGTCGCCGGGCGCGCTGCTCGCAGGTCAGATCGAGCAGATCTCCCGTCAGGGCATGGTCAACACGTTCGGCGGCGGCGTCAACGAGGTCCTGCGCGACATGGTCGGCACGATGGGCCTCGGCCTGGTGCGTGAGAAGAGGGTCAAGTGAGCGAATTCCTCACCGCACTCGAAGCATTCGAGGGGCAGACCCTCACGCCCACCACGTGGGGACCGGACGAGGTCAACACCCCGATGATCCGGCACTGGGTCGAGACGATGGGCGACACCAGCCCGATCTACCTCGACGACGAGGCCGCCCGGGCCACCGGCCGGGACGGTGCCGTCGCACCCGCACTCATGGCGCAGGTCTGGACCATGCGCACGTTCACCGACAAGATGACGAACAACGATCCGTCTCGGGTGTGGACCGATCTGATCGCCGCGTTCGACGACGCGGGCTTCACGTCCGTCGTGGCGACCGACTCGGACTTCGAGTTCTTCGTGGAACTGCGCCCCGGCGACCGGGTTTCGCTCACCGAGGTGATCGAGGACATCTCCGCGGAGAAGAAGACCGGACTGGGCGTCGGTCACTTCGTCACGACGCTCAAGACGTACCGCAACGGTGACGACCAGGTGGTCGCGACCCAGCGTTGGCGCACGCTGCGCTTCCGGCCCGAGGCAGCCGAGAAGCCCGCGGGCCTACGGCCGCGCCCGGCGCTCAACGCCGACAACGCCTTCTGGTTCGAGGCCGCCAAGGAGCACCGCCTGGTGATCCAGCGCTGCACCGCCTGCGGCACGCTTCGGCACCCCACCGGGCCGATGTGCGGGCAGTGCCGTTCGCTCGACTGGGACACCGTCGACGCCTCGGGCCGCGGCACCGTCTACAGCTTTGTCGTCAACCACCACCCACAGATCCCCGGATTCGAGTACCCGCTCGTCGTGGCGACCGTCGAACTCGAAGAGGGCACCCGACTGGTCGCGAACATGACCGGCGTCGCGCCGGACGACGTCGAGATCGACATGCCGGTGGAACTGGACTGGATCGACGCCGACCCGGATCTGACGCTGCCCGCGTTCCGGCCGGCCGCACGGGAGGAGCACTGATGGACTTCAACTTCAGCGAAGAGCAAGAGGCGATCCGCACCCTCGCCGACGAGGTCTTCACCAGCAAGGCCGGCATCGACCGCGTCAAGCAGGTCGAGCTGAGCGACGAGCGCATCGACCGCGAACTGTGGCGCGAACTCGCGAACACGGGCCTGCTCGGCATCGCGCTGCCCGAGGACCTCGGCGGCGGCGGGCTGGGTCTGTCCGAGCTGTACGTTCTCCTCGAGCAGCAGGGCCGCCACGTCGCGCCCGTGCCGATCTGGCAGTCGGCCCTCGCGGCGCTCGCGGTCGCCGAGTTCGGCACCGACGAGCAGCGGACCGCGCTCGTCCCCGGTGTCGCCGAGGGCACCACCTTCCTGACGATCGGTCTCGAGGAGTTCGGCCCGTACGTCGAAGGCGACCCGGAGACCGTCGCGACCGAGGCCGGCGGCCGGTGGACCCTGACCGGCGCGAAGGCCGTCGTCCCGATCACGCACGTCGCGGACCGCGCGATCGTCTCGGCGACCACGCCGACCGGTGCGGCGCTGTTCGTCGTCGACCTGGCCGCGGACGGCGTCTCGGTGGAGCAGACGCAGTCGACCAACTGGGAGATCTGCGGCAACGTCACGTTCGAGTCGGCGCCGGCCGAACTGCTCGGCCCCGCCGACGGGGGCGCCGCCCGGTGGCTACTCGACCGTGTCGAGCTCGCGCTCGCCGCGATTCAACTCGGTGTCGGCTCCGGCGCCGTGCGGCAGGCCGTCACATACCTCAACGGCCGCACGCAATTCGGGCGCCCACTCGCGACGTTCCAGGCCGTGAACCACCAGCTGGCGGACTGCTACATCGACCTCGAGGCCATGCGTGTGACGCTGTGGCAGGCCGCGTGGCTGCTCACCCAGGGCGAGGAGCCCGGTACGTCGGTGCTCGTCGCGAAGTGGTGGGCCACCGACGCCGGCCAGCGCGTGGTGCACCGCACCACGCACGTCCACGGCGGCATGGGGGTTGACACCGATTACCCGGTGCACCGGCACCTGTTGTGGGGCAAGCAGATCGGCGCCACCCTCGGTGGTTCCGCGTCCGACCTCGCTCGCCTGGGCGCGCAGCTCGCGGCGGGCGTCGAGGTGGTCGCATGACCACCACCGCACCCGCGCTCACCGGGCGCGGCTACCACGACATCGCGGTCGGCGAGGTGCTGCCCGAGGTGGCGATCCCGTTGACCCGCACGCTCATCGTGGCCACCGCCATCGCGACGCGGGACTTCCAGGACGTGCACCACGATCCGGAGTTGGCACGGGAGCGTGGCTCGAAGGACGTGTTCATGAACATCCTCACCAGCAACGGCCTGGCCGGACGGTTCGTGACGGACTGGGCGGGACCCTTCGCGACGGTGCGCCGCGTGAAGATCCGCCTCGGTGCCCCGAACTACCCGGGCGACACCATGACGATGACCGGTGCGGTCGTGTCCAAGGACAACGGGCTCGTCGAGGTGAAGGTCCAGGGTGCGAACAGCCTCGGCAACCACCTCTCCGGAACCGTCACCGTGTCGTACCCCGCCGGTGAAGGGAAGGGCGCCTGATGGCCGTCAGCCCGCTCTCGGGTGCCGCCGCGATCGTCGGCATCGGTGCCACCGAGTTCTCGAAGAGGTCCGGCCGCTCCGAGCTGCAGCTCGCCTGCGAGGCCGTCACCGCCGCGCTCGCCGACGCCGGGATCGACCCGTCCGAGGTCGACGGCCTGGCCACGTACACGATGGAGACCAACGGCGAGATCCTCGTGGCCCGCAACTGCGGTCTGGGGGAGCTGAAGTTCTTCTCCCGGATCGGCTACGGCGGCGGCGCGGCGTGCGCCACGGTGCAGCAGGCGGCGATGGCCGTCGCGACCGGCGTCGCCGACGTGGTGGTCTGCTACCGCGCGTTCAACGAGCGCTCCGGTGTCCGCTTCGGTCTCGGCCAGCACGACCGCCCGATGGACAGCAGCGCCGACCGGGCCGCGTACGCGTGGCTGACCCCGCAGGGCCTGGCGACTCCCGCCCAGTGGGTCGCGATGTTCGCCCGGCGGTACATGCACCAGTACGGTGCGACGAGTGAGGATTACGGCCGGGTTGCAGTCGTGGCACGCAAGCATGCCGCGAACAACCCCGCCGCGTGGTTCTACGGCAAGCCGATCACGCTCGAGGACCACCAGAACTCCCGGTGGATCGCCGAGCCCCTGCACCTGCTCGACTGCTGCCAGGAGACCGACGGCGGCCAGGCCCTCGTCATCGTCTCGGCCGAGCGGGCCAAGGACCTGCGCCACAAGCCCGCGATCATCAAGGGCGCGGCGCAGGGCAGCGGCAAGGACCAGCACATGATGACGAGCTACTACCGCCCCGACATCACCGGTATCCCGGAGATGGGTCTGGTCGGCCGTCAGCTCTACGGGCAGAGCGGTCTGACGCCGGACGACATCAACGCGGCAATCCTCTACGACCACTTCACTCCTCTGGTGCTCCCGCAGCTCGAGGAACTCGGCTTCTGCCGCCCCGGCGAGGCCAAGGACTTCATCCGCGAGGGCAATCTGGAGATCGGTGGACGGTTGCCGAGCAACACGCACGGCGGCCAGGTCGGTGAGGCGTACCTGCACGGCGTCAACGGCATCGCCGAGGCGGTCCGGTTGCTGCGCGGCACGTCGACCAATCAACCCGAGGATGTCGAGAACGTGATCGTGACGGCGGGAACCGCGGTTCCCACGAGCGGCCTGATTCTCGGCGCCGCCTGACTCGAAACATCTGGAAGGGACCGAAGAATGACGGCAGTGGAGCAGAAGCCGGCCGGTGCGTGGCGTGGGGTCGACCTCGGCACCCGCACGGTGAGCTACACCGAACGCGACGCGATCATGTACGCGCTCGCGGTGGGGGCTCAGGCCACCGAGTTGGATCTGGTGTTCGAGGACCGGCTGCGCGTGCTGCCGACCTTCGCGCTGACCCTGGCGCAGTGGGCACCCGACGAGCTGGGCTCGCGGGGTGCGTTCGACACCAAGACCGCGCTGCACGGCTCCCAGGAGCTGAAGGTGCTGCGCCCGCTGCCGCGCAGCGGGGAACTCGAGCTGCGTGCGTCCGTCGGTGAGGTGTGGGACAAGGGCGCCGCCGCGGTGTTCGAGGTGAAGGTCGAGTGCGAGTACTTCGTGGCGACCTGGTCGCTGTTCGCGCCCGGCTACGGCGGATTCGGCGGCGAGCGGGGCCCGTCCAAGCCCCCGGCGCCGGAGGGTGAGCCGAACCTGTCGACGGACCTGGCAACCTTCGAGACCCAGGCCGCGCTCTACCGGTTGACCGGCGATCTCCACCACATCCACATCGACCCGGCCGCAGCCGAGCGCATCGGCCAGCCGCGGCCGATCCTGCAGGGCCTGTGCACCCTGGCCGCGAGCACGCTGCCGCTGGCACGCGCACTGGGTGCGCACCCCGCCGACCTGGTGGAGCTGTCGGGACGGTTCTCCGCGCCGGTGTTCCCCGGCCAGGTCCTGCCCGTGCGCGGCTGGCGCGACGGCGACGCGGTCGAGTTCGAGGTCGGCGCGGACACCGTGGCGATCGCGGGCGCCCGCGCCCGGTTCGCGGGCTGACCGGGATGGCCGTCGCCAACCCCGCCGACTTCACCGGCACGTCGGTCCTGATCACCGGCGGTACCAAGGGAATCGGCCGCGTCGTCGCGGAGACCTTCCTCGGGGCCGGCGCTCAGGTGACCGTTTGCGCGCGAAGCGAACCCGAGACAGTGCCCGAGGCCGACGGTCGCCGGGCCGCGTTCGTGCCGGTGGACGTCCGCGACGCGGACGCGGTGCGCGCCATGGTCGAGTCCGCTCATGCCGCGATGGGCGGCCTCGACGTGCTGATCAACAACGCCGGCGGCTCGCCCGACGCCGACGCGGCGGAGGTCTCGCCGCGGTTCGTCGAGAAGGTCGTCGCGCTGAACCTGTTGGCACCCTTCTACGTCGCGCAGGCCGCGAACCGGCTGATGCAGCGGGAGAACGGCGGCTCGATCGTCAACATCGGGTCGGTGTCCGGCCAGGACCCGCAGCCGGGCACCGCCGCGTACTCGGCGGCCAAGGGCGGGTTGCTGGTGCTGACCAAGGCGCTGGCACTCGAATGGGCGCCGAAGGTGCGTGTCAACCACATCACCACCGGGCTGATCCGGACCGAGGCCGCGGCCGCGGTGTACGGCGCGGACGGCGGTGCCGCCGTCACCAAGACACTGCCGATCGGGCGGATGGCGGTGCCCTCGGACATCGCGGGCGCGTGCCTGTTCCTGGCCGGACCGCTCTCCGCGTACGTGAACGGTGCGGACATCGCCGTCCACGGCGGCGGCGAGTACCCGGCGCGCTACCTGGCCACCCATCCGGAAATCGGCTGAATCACTTCATGATCGGAGCATGAGCATGGGAATCCTGGACGGCAAGGTTGCGCTCGTCACCGGAGCGGGACAGGGCATCGGCCGCGGCATCTCGCTGGCGCTGGCCAAGGAGGGCGTCGCGATCGCGGTGGCCGGTCGCACCGAGTCCAAGCTGCACAAGACGGTCGCGGAGATCGAGGAGTTCGGTGGCCGCGCGATCCCGGTCCGCTGCGACGTCTCCTCCGGCGACGACATCGTCGCGGCGGTGGAGCGGACCGTCGGCGAGCTCGGCGGCGTCGACATCCTGGTGAACAACGCCAACGACTCCAAGCCCGGTCGGCTCCTCGACGTGGTCGACGCGGACTTCGAGCGGGCATTCGCCTCGGGTCCGCTGGCCACGCTGCGGATGATGCGGGCCTGCCATCCCCACATGGTGGCGCGTGGCGGCGGATCGATCGTCAACCTGGTGACCTCGGCCGCGGTGCGGTGGGACGCCAGCAACTACGGCGTCTACGGCTCCGTCAAGGAGGGCATGCGGGTGCTCACCCGTGCCGCCGCGGCCGAGTGGGGACGCGACGGCATCCGGGTGAACAACGTTGCCCCGCACGCGATGACGCCCGCGCTCGAGTGGTGGATGGACAAGAACCCGGAGGAGGCCGCCGAGTTCGTCGCCGGCATTCCGCTGGGCCGGGTCGGTGACCCGGAGGCCGACATCGGCCGCGCGGTGGTGTTCCTGTGCTCCGAGGACGCCCGCTACCTCACCGGCGCCACCGTCCCGCTCGACGGCGGCCAGTCCCGCTGGGGGTGATGCGAGGGCCTCTCAGCGTTCTGCCAGTTTGGCTGAGTAGATTTCGCTCAATGCACGCTCGACTCGTCACCGCGCCCCGCAACTGGCCGCTCGGCCTCGCCGCCCTCATCGTCGCGGTGGGCATCCTCGGCGTGTTCGGGCCGTGGGACATGAGCGACAACCCGATCATCCGAGCGTCCACCTCGCTGTACCGCTCGGTCGAATCGGCCACCGCCACCTGGCCCAGTGGATCGGGCACCCTCAGTGATCTCGTCGCCGAGGCAGGGCTGGTCGCCCTCGCCGGGATGCTGGCGCTCGCGCTGTGGTGGGGGCGGAGCAGTCCCCGCACCCTCGGGGTCGGCCTCGCGGCCGGTGCCGGCGTCGTCGGGTCGGCGATCGCGACCCTCGCGGTCAAGTCCGTGATCACCGAGGAACGCCCCTGCACCGCCGTCCCCGGTGTGCACGCGCTGTCGAAATGCCCGCCCCTCGGCGACTGGTCGTTCCCCAGCAACCACTCGGGCATCGCCGCCGCGCTCGCGACGGCGGTGGTGCTCACCGCGTACGCGGCCGGGCGGGTGTGGCTGTCGGTGCTGGCTGTCGTGACCGCACTGGTCGTCGGTGTCTCCCGCGTGGTCAGCGGCGTGCACTACCCGCACGACGTCGCCGCCGGACTGGTCTTCGGAACCTGCATCGCGTTGGCTTTCGCGGTGTTCCTGACGCCGGTGACCACGATGCTGGTGCAGCGATACATGCCCGTCCGCGCTCGGACGCGTTCCGCCCCGCGCGAGTCGGTCTCCTCCTAGGGGTCGGGCGTCAGCGCGCGCTCGACGGCGTCGGCGGCCGCGGCCGGGTCCTCGTGCTCCCACACCCGGACCACCACCCAGCCCGCCTCGGCCAGTCGGACGTCGGTGTCCCGGTCCCGCGCGACGTTCGCGGCCAGCTTGTCGGCCCACCACTGCGCGTTGTTCCTCGGCTGCGTCGCGTGCTCGGGGCAGCGGTGCCAGAAGCAGCCGTCCACGAAGACGGCGACCCGGGCGGCCGGGAACACCAGGTCGGCGCGTCGGCGCATCCCGGGCAGCGGCGCCCGGTCGACCCGGTAGCGGCGCCCGCGGCGATGCAGCTCGCGGCGCAGCGCCATCTCGGGGGCGGTGTCGCGGCGGCGCTGGGTCCGCATCCGCTCACGGGTCGACGGGGAGTCGGGGACCGGCGAGGGCATGCCCCGATTGTCTCGCAGCGCGTCAGTCGTCGCCGTCGTCGTCCGGATCCGACCAGGACGGTGCGAACCGGTTGCGGCGTTCGACCTCGCCCCGGACGATCGCGACGAACTCGTCGAACGAGAGCGTCTGCTTGACCGTCGGGCGTCCGTTGCGCGGCGGGGCCTCCTCGACGTCGAAGAACCGCACCGCGCCGCGATCCGGTCCGTCGGTCTCGTACAGCCCGATGAAGACCCGCTCGAACAGGTCGTAGCGAGTGTCCTCCGCGCCGAGGTCCACCCACGCCCGCTCCGACAGCCCGTGCACCGGTCGTTTCCCGCGGCCCGACCGCTTGGACAGGGTCATCACGTGGTGGGCGAACGACGACTTGCCGGTGTCGCTGGTCTTCGCGGGGTCGCCGTCGTCGCACGTCGCGTACGGCTCGAACATCACCGCGATCAGGACGCTGTAGGGCTGACGCTGGTGCAGCACCATCGCCTCGCCGCGCAGCTCGTGGTCGTTGCGCACCACGTTCTTCGTCCACCGGCCGAGCCGGCCGGACTTGGGGCTGTAGTCCTGGAAGCTGTAGGTCTTGATGGACACGCACAGCACCAGGCCGAGGGTGGGGTCGATCGTCTTGACGTCCAACCGTTTCCGGCCCTTCACGACGTCGATCTGGGCTTCCTGGCCCGCGCCGGTCGCGGTCGGGGTGATGTCCGGGTAGGTGGGGCGCAGCGCGTCCGCCACGGTCTGCGCGAGCTCGTTGGACAGTCGCTGCGCGTAGTTCTTCTTGGCGTCGCGCTCGGCCCGCGCGTCCGGCTTGTCGCCCGCGCCGTCCAGGGCCCGGCGCAACGGGGTGCTGCCGAGGCTCTCGCGCAGCATCGCCTCGCTCAGTAGCGCGTCCTCGGTGAGGTACTCGCTCACGCGGCCCTCGCCGGGTCGCCGCCCATGCGCTCGAGGTGCTCGGCGACGTCGTCGAGGAAACCGGGCACGAACCGCAGGTTCCCGGCGTTGGCGCGGCGCAGGAACCCGGCCGTCGCGCGGGCGGAGAGCAGCTTCGAGTCGTCGAGGAACCCGCCGAGATCCTCGTACGGGTGCTGGACCGGCCAGGTGCTCAGGTCGGCGCGGTGCGCGGCCCCGCCCCGACCCCAGGCGGCGGTCGGCCAGGGGTCGCCGGGCTTCAACGGCTTGTCCGCGGCGCCGTCGTAGGGCACGGGATCGGCCAGTCGCTCGCCGACCCACGACGACATGCGGGTGCTGACCGCGTTGCCGACCAGCTTCCACCGGTGCCCGGAACGCAGTCCCGGAACCTCGAGTGCGGGCAGCGTCCAGTCCGGGTCGAAGCCCTGCAGGCGTTCGGCACCGACGATGCCGGGGGTGACGATCTCGCCGGTGAGCAGCCGGACCGCGGGCGGGCTGGCGATGCCGATGGTCGACCCGCCCTTGAGGGTCGGCACCGCGTTGACGGCCCAGCCGAGTCCGCGGACGCCCTCGGTCCAGTAGAAGCCGCACGGGTGGTCGCCGGGTTCGCCCTCTGCGGCCGGTCCCGCGTCGTCGGCGAAGAGCACCTCGCGCGGGTCCTCGGTGCGGGAGGCGAGCATGAGCACGCGCTGGCGACGCTGCGGCAGGCCGAATGCGCGGGCGTCGACCACCCGGTACGCCCACATGTAGCCGAGGTCGTCGAGCGCGGAGGTGACGTGCCGCATCGCGGCGCCGCGGCCGAGCTGCAGCATGAACGGGACGTTCTCGAGCAGCAGCCAGCGCGGGCCCTTCTTGCGTTTGACCAGCCGGAACACCTCGTCGACCAGGCCCGAGCGGGAGCCGGTGATGCCGACCGTCTTACCGGCCTGGGACAGGTCCTGGCACGGGAAGCCCGCGGTGACCAGCTCGATGCCCGCGGGCAGCGAACGCAGGGCGGTCACGTCGGAGTGCAGGTCGGCCTCCGGGAACCGGGCGGCGAGCACGGCCTGGGCGCCGGCGTCGATCTCGCAGTAGAGCTCGGTGTCCCAGCCGTGCTCGCTCAAACCCAGTTCGAGTCCGCCGATGCCGGCGAACAGCCCCACAGCGCGCCCGCTCACATGACTCCTTAGTGCCGTCCTCAGATGTAAGGACCGTACCCGGCCACACCGACAGACCCATCCACAGCGATCTCCCCGATGTCACAGTCGTTCGACGACGACTACCGAATGTGACATCGGGGAGGTCGGGGCAGGTGTGGGGAGCCGGGGTCAGCGGGAGACGAGGGGGAGGCGGCGGCGGGGCTTCGCCGCGGCCAGCAGCTCGTCGACGTCGGTGATCTTGACCCGCGGCCGACCCGTCGCCGCCCCGCGGGACCGTTCGGCCGAGTCGATCGCCCGCCAGCCGCGGTAGTCGATGCGGGCGGGCTGGCGCTGCCCGACGAGCTTGGTCAGCTCCCGGCGACTGCCGACCTGTCGGACCAGGTGGCCCGCCTGGAAGTCCTCGAACAGTCGGGCGACGGTGTCCTTGGCGCACGACTTGTTGGTGCCGATGACACCGGACGGCCCGCGCTTGATCCAGCCGGTGACGTAGACGCCGTCGACCGGCGCACCGCCTGGCCCCGCGAGTACCCGGCCGTGGTCGTTGGGGATCGTGCCGCGGCGCTCGTCGAACGGGACGCCCGGTACCGGGACCCCGCGGTAGCCGATCGACCGCAGCACCAGCGAGGTGGGGACCGTCTCGGTGTCCCCGGTCGGTCGGGCGCTCAGCGTGCCGTGCTCGTCGGCGACGAGTTCGTTGCGCACCACGGTGACGGCGTCGGCACGGTCGGTGCCGAGCACCGCGGTCGGTGACGCCAGGTACCGGAACACGATCCGCTTGCGACCGGGATCGGTCGTCCGTCCGGAGAACTCGCGTGCCAGCTGCACCTTGAACGCCGTCGACGGCTCCAGCTCACCCCTTGCGAGCTGCCCGGCCGTCGCCTCGTCGAGTTCGAGTTCGGCGGGGTCGACGACGACGTCGACGCCGGCCAGGTCGCCGAGCGCCAGGAACTCCGGCGTGCTGTACGCCGCCTGTGCGGGTCCGCGCCGGCCCAGCAGGACCACTTCGCGAATATTGCTGTGGCGCAGCGCCTCCAGCGCGTGGTCGGCGATGTCGGTCTTCGCCAGCTCGTCGACGTCCATGGTGAGGACGCGGGCCACGTCGAGCGCGACGTTGCCGTTGCCGATGATGACGGCGCGCTCACCGGACAGGTCGAACCGGGCGTTCGCGTGGTCGGGGTGCCCGTTGTACCAGGCGACGAACTCGGTCGCGGCGTGGCTGCCCGGCAGATCCTCGCCGGGGAGGTCGAGCCGACGGTCGCTGGACGCGCCCACCGCGTAGATCACCGCGTGGTGGTTCGCCAGCAGGTCCTCGTGGGTGAGGTGCTTGCCGATCTCCACGCCCAGGTGGAACTGGAAGCCGTCCTTGGCCGCGGTCCACTCGAACGCCTCGGCAATCACCTTGGTGCCCGGGTGATCCGGCGCGACGCCCGCCCGGATCAGGCCCCACGGGGTCGGCAGCTTCTCGAACATCTCCACCTCGACGTCCGAGTGGATGAGCAGTTCCTCCGCCGCGTAGCACGCGGCGGGGCCCGCGCCCACGATCGCCACCCGCAGCGTCCCGAGGTCGGTCCGCTTGGCCTCGGCCGGCTGCAGCGGCTTCCAGCCCTCCTGCAGCGGGTACCGGTCGTAGTAGTTCGCGTTGATCTCCGCGTACCGGGCGTCGGACTCGCCGAGCTCGTCGGCCGGGAAGATCGCCGCAACCGGGCAGGCGTCCACGCAGGCGCCGCAGTCGATGCAGGTGTCGGGCTCGATGTACAGCATCTCGGTGGTCGCGAACTGCGCCTCGTCCGGTGTCGGGTGAATGCAGTTGACCGGACAGGTCGCGACGCAGGAGGCGTCGTTGCAGCACGCCTGGGTGATCACGTATGCCATGGGAGTCGTTCCTCTGTGCAGGAGCTGGGGCGTGGGGGCGGCACCGCCGTCAGAGCAGGTTGACCCGTTTGTAGAGGATCTTGCTGGGGCCGCCGACCAGACCGGACTCGGTGAGGAAGTGCATCAACTTGGCGCCGGACCTGCGCACCGTGTCCTGGTAGTGCCTGTTGTTCTTGGCCTCGGCGATCGCGCGCTGCGGGTCGAGGCCGGCGTTCGCATAGACGTCCTTGCGGATCATCGACTTCATGACGAAGTACACGACCACCGCGGTGTTGACCCGCTCGACGGCGAGTCGGGCCCGGCTCGCACCCTGCAGGCGCCGGCCCACCTCCTCGCGGGCGAACCGGATGTGCCGGGCTTCCTCGAGCACGTGAATCTTGCTGACGGTGCGGGTGACCGGCTGGACGCGCTCGTCCTTCATGAAGTCGCGCTGCATCATGTCGAGGATCTCCTCGGCGGCCATCACGCTGGCGTACGCGTTGGCGCCGCGGAAGTAGCTGCCCCAGATCCGGCCGAGCTTGTGGATGACGGGGTGCGGGCCGTAGCTCGGCATGCCGAAGCGCTCGCCGGCGCGGGCGAACATCACCGAGTGACGGCATTCGTCGGCGACCTCGGTGAGGGCGAACTGGACGTGCCGGGAGTGCTTGTCGCGGCCGTAGACGTCGCGCAGCAGCATCTGCATGAGCAGGATCTCGAACCACAGGCCGACACTCGAGACGCTCGCGGCCTCGTGCTTGGTCAGCTCGACCTTCTGCGCCATGGTCATCTCGTCCCAGAGCGCGGTGCCGTAGAGGGTGCTCCACTCGGGGGTCAGCCCGAACTTGTCCTCGGGCAGCGGCGCCTCCCAGTCGACCTCGATCATCGGGTCGTACGACTTGCGGGCGGAGGACGCCAGCAGGCGGCGGGCGGTCTCCTCGCGATCGGAGACCGCGGGGCGCTGCACGGGGAGAGCGGTGGTCATGTCGGCCCTTCGTTTCATGCCACGAGACGCGCGACGGCGTTTATGTGACAACGAGTAACAGGTAATGCGACTGTACTCGCGCCGCCCGCCTGTGACAACTGTCACCGCGCACAGCTCGAGGCAAGAAAGTTTGGGTTGCCGAACTTCTTGATATGGTGAGGCAAATAACGGTTCCGGCTGCGGGGGTTGACGTGGAAAGTGTGCGCACGGTCGATCTCGCGACCCCGCCCACCCGCAGGGGGCCGGGTCTCGGACGACTCATCGCACTGGTGGGACCGGCGTTCGTCGCGGCCATCGCCTACGTCGATCCCGGCAACGTCGCCGCCAACCTGACTGCCGGCGCCAAGTACGGCTACCTGCTGATCTGGGTGCTCGTGATGGCCAACGCGATGGCGGTACTCGTGCAGTACCTGTCGGCGAAGCTCGGTCTGGTGACGGGACGTTCGTTGCCGGAACTGCTCGGCGACCGGCTGCGCCCCGCCCAGCGGAAGGCGTTCTGGCTGCAGGCCGAACTGGCCGCCGTCGCGACCGATCTCGCCGAGGTGATCGGCGGCGCGATCGCGCTGAACCTGCTCTTCGGAGTGCCGCTGCCGCTCGGCGGCCTGATCACCGGCGCGGTGTCCATGGCCATCCTCTCCACCCAGGCTCGCGGCCAGCGGACCTTCGAATTCGTGGTGATGGGACTGCTCGCGATCATCACCCTGGGCTTCGTCAGCGGTCTGGCGTTCACCGACGTGTCCGGGCGGGACGCGATCGCGGGCCTCGTGCCGCGCTTCGAGGGAACCGAGACCGTTCTGCTCGCCGCCAGCATGCTCGGGGCCACCGTGATGCCGCACGCGATCTACGTGCACTCCGCGCTCGCGCGGGACCGGCACGGCAGGGGGATCAAGGCCGCGCTGCTGCCGCGACTGCTCAAGGCGACCAAGCTCGACGTCGGCGCGGCGCTGGTCGTCGCCGGCACCGTGAACATCGCGATGCTGCTGCTCGCCGCCTCGGCGCTGCGCGGAGTCGACGGGACCGACACCATCGAGGGTGCGCACGCCGCGATCTCCTCGGCGCTCGGCCCCACGGTCGCGGTGATCTTCGCGGTCGGCCTGCTCGCCTCCGGGCTGGCGTCCACCTCGGTGGGCTGCGCCGCCGGCGCCGAGATCATGCAGGGGCTGCTGCATTTCCGCATTCCCATGCCGCTTCGCCGGATCCTCGTGCTGATTCCCGCGCTGGTGATCCTCGCGATCGGCGCGGACCCCACGATGTCGTTGGTGATCAGTCAGGTGGTGCTCAGCTTCTGCATCCCGTTCGCACTGGTTCCGCTGGTGCGGATGACGTCCGAGCCCGGGCTGATGGGCGAGCACGTCAACCGTCGCGGCACCGCGATCGCGGCGTGGGCGGCGACCGCGGTGATCGTGGCCCTCAACGTCGCGCTGCTGGTGCTCACCGTCTTCGGCTGACCGCGGTCAGTCGCGATCGGTGAGCGAGACGAGATCCGAACTGTCGTCCGGGATCGCGTCGTCGGTTCGCCTCCGTCCCGGCGCACACACCCCGACCACGACGGCTGCCATCAGCAAGATGGCGCCCAGCGCGCGCGCCGCGTCCGACATCCCGTCCATGAAGACCAATCGCGCGAACGCGGCGAGCTGATCACCTTGCGGCCCAGCCATCTTCGCGACCTGCAGCGCCGCGGCGAGCGACGAGCCGACCGGTTCCTTCGCCGGCTCCGGCACCGCCTGCACGGCCGGCTCGATCCCCCGGCTGTAGGTCGCGGCGAGCAGGCTGCCCGCGAGCGCGATGCCGACGGCGGCACCGATCTCACGGGTCGTGTCGTTGACGGCCGACGCCACGCCCTGCTTGTCGTCGGGGGTGTTGTCGACGATCGCGTGGGTCGCCGGTGCGGTGCACAATCCGACGCCGACCGAGTAGATCAACAGGGCGAGGACGGTGGCGCCGTAGCCGCTGTCGGCGTCGACCCGGGCGAACACGAACATGCCCAGGCCGGCGAACACCAGCCCGGCCACGCTCAGCCAGCGCAAACCCACGCGGGGCAGCAGCCACGGGATAGCCGCCGAGAGCAGCATCGTCGGCACGATCATCGGTGCCAGCGCGAGACCGGACTGCAGCGGGCTGTATCCGAGCACGAGCTGCATGTACTGCACGATCAGGTAGAACAGTGCGAACGACGCGAGGAACTGCAGCGTGATCGAGGCGGCGCCGGCACCGAACTCCCGGTTTCCGAACAGTCGCACGTCGAGCAGTGGTTCGGCCCGCCGCAGCTCCACGACGGTGAACACCGCCGCACACAGCACGCCGACCACGAGCGCCGTCATCGGGAGCGGATCGGTCCAGCCGCGGATCGGGCCCTCCAGCATGCCGAGCACGAACAACCCGACCGCGACGATCGCCAACGCGGCGCCGGGCAGGTCGAAGCGCGGGGGACTCTGCTCCCGGGACGGGGCGATCGTCCACGAGACCGCGAACAGGGCAACCGCCACGCCCGTGAACCCGACGAAGATCGACTGCCACGACCAGTGCTCGAGGAGAAGCCCGGAGACCAGCAGGCCGGCGATGCCTCCGGATGCGGCGACCCCCGACCAGATCGCGACGCCGCGGGCCCGGTGCTCGGGAGGGAAGGTCGCGGTGAGCAGGGACAGCGTCGCGGGCATCACCAGCGCCGCTCCGATGCCGCCGACGGCCCGGAACGCGATCAGCCACGTCGGGGAATCGAGCCAGACCGGTCCGGCGGACGCGACCGCGACAATCGCCAGCCCAGCCAGCAGCACGCCGCGCCGCCCGAACCGGTCGCCGAGCGCGCCCGCGGGCAGCAGCAGTGCCGCGAGCGTGAGGGTGTAGCTGTCGACGATCCACGTCAGCTGGCTCTGGGTCGCCCCGGTCTCGAGCGCCATTGCAGGCAGGGCGGAGTTCAGGGCGGCCGCCGCAGCGATCACCATCGCCACCGCCGAACACACCACTGTCAGCGTCCACACCTCACGCGCCGACATGCGGACGTTGCCGGACTCGGTGCGTGCGGTCATGTGTGGCCTCCCCGATCCAAACGAGACTGTCAGTATTGTTTGTAGAACGGGGGTTTCACAACCCCGAGATTCGTTCGGAGGTGACATGGACCGGGGAGATGTCGTGGACGCCGATCCGCGCGAGGACCCACGCAAGGCCCGATCCCGGGCACGGCTGCTCGATGCCGCGACCACGCTCCTCGCGCGCGGCGGCGTCGAGGCCGTCACCATCGACGCGGTCACCCGGGCGGCCAAGGTCGCGCGCGCAACCCTCTACCGTCACTTCGACAGCGGTACCGAGTTGCTCGCCGCGGCGTTCGGCCGGCTGATCCCACCCGCCTCGGATGTTCCGGACGGCCTCGACCTGCGCGACCAGCTCGTTTCGCTGCTCACCCGGCAGGCCCGGCTGATCGAGGAGGCACCGATGCAGCTCACCGCGATGTGCTGGCTGGGTATGGGGCCGGGACTCGGTGAGGCCGGCGACGCGGCCGACCACCCCGAGTTGCGCTCGCTGCGTCGACATATCGCCGAGCAGTACAAGGCGCCGTTCGACCGGGTGTTCGCGAGCGCGGCCGGTCGGGAAGTGCTCGCCGGGGGCGACTACGAGCTGGCCCTTGCGCAGTTGCTCGGACCGCTCGTCTTCACCCGGTTGGCCACGCTGCCGCCGCTCGGACCGGAAGCGTGCGCACGAATAGTCGACGACTTCCTGGCGGCGCGGGCCACCTCGCACTGACGCCTTTCGCCGATCAATCGACTCGTTCGCGTGCGCGGGACGGTCGGGGGCGCGGATACTGGATCCAGCGCGTCTACTCAGCGCACGCCACAGATCGCAATCGCAGGTCCGCTCGTAGTGGGTGTCCGATCCGCACCGCGTACGGCGGTCGCCTGCGAGGGCGAACCCCTCCGGGAGGGACGAACATGGCCAAGAAGGTTGTAGTGCTGATCGCGATGGCGGCGGCGGCTCTCGGATATCTCGGCGTCGGCCCCGCGGCCGCTGCGTCGCCGGCGGTGCTCGGTGGCGGGTCCGGGATGATCATCGCCAACGAAGCCCTGTGCACGCTGACCACCATCGGGCACGACAACGCGGGCAGGCTCGTCGGCATCACCGCCGGTCACTGCGGCGAGCCCGGCGGCGCGATCGTGCCGGAGTACCGCGAGGACGCAGGCGTCGTGGGCCACATCGTCGGCAAGAACCCCGAGCTCGACTACGCGGTGATCCAGTTCGACCCGGCGAAGGTCGCGCCGGTCAACCACGTCGGCAAGGTCACCATCACCAATATCGGTGCGCCCGCGAGCTTCCCGGACGTGGTCTGCAAGGAGGGCCTGCGCACGGGCAACACGTGCGGCATCGCCTGGGGTGACCTGCTGCAGTCGCACGAGACCTGGACCCAGATGTGCGTTATCGAGGGTGACTCGGGAAGTCCCGTCGTACGCGGTACTACTCTGGTCGGCATGGTGAACGCCTATGTGGGTTTCGCGTGCCTCGGCCCGGAACTCGGTACCAACCTCGACAGCATCATGAACGACATCAACGCCAACGGCGGTGTCGGTGCGGGCTTCAGGCCGATCTAGCCGCAGATGCCACCTCGTAAACGCAGCGGTGACCATCTCACCGAGCAGGACCTGAACAATCTCTCCGAAGCACTGGCCACAGGCAAGCGCGCCACCGTCTACCTGATCGACGCCACGCCGAGCCTCGGGATTCCCGCCGGGTGCTCGGCGAAGGTGGTGTCGATCGACGGCCGGACCGTGCTGATCCGGCCGAAGGGCGTCAACGACGAACTGCCCTACGAGGCAGACGAATTGCGTCTGACCCGCCAGCCGGCGAAGGCGGCCCCGGTGAAACCGGCGGCGGCGTCTGCCGCGAAACCGCGGTCGAGCACCGTCCAAGAGGTGGAGGCTCGGGCCGCCGCGTCGCGGGCGGCCGCCGCGCCGAAGGTCTCCTCGCCGAAGAGCGCGACGCCGAAGACCGTGACCACGGCGGCCGAACCTCCTGCCGCAACCACCCTCACCGCACAACCGAAGGCGCCCGTGACCACACCCAGCACCGACCCCGCCGGGGCCGGCACCCCGGCCCCCGCCAAGCGAGCGCGCCGCGCGAAGGATCCCGCCAGTGTGAGCGTGACCCTGCACGCCGAGGCCGGCAACGAGTGGACGGTCACCGTCACGCACGGCGAGCGGCGTCCGGGCAAGGCCGCGCCGGTGACGGCGGACGCGGTCGAGCGCGCCGTCGCCGAACTCGGTGACGCCGCCGCGCAGCAGGCGGTCGCGGCGGTGCTCTCCGCGGCCCGCGAGGCGGCGGCCCAGCGGGTCGAGGAGCTCAGTCGTCAACTGGCCGAGGCGAAGAGCGCACTCGAATCGCTCGGCGCGGACGGCGCCTGATCGAAGGAAGGACCCGAGGATGGCCGAAACCCAGTCCGTCGCAGAACTGTTCGCGCTCGAATCGCTGATCTCGGACGAGGAGCGAGAGATCCGTGACAGTGCCAGGAGATTCGCGGCCGATCGGATCCGTCCACACATCGCCGACTGGTTCGAGGCCGGCCGGCTCCCTGTTCGGGAGCTGGCCCGCGAACTCGGCGAACTCGGCGTCCTCGGCATGCATCTCGACGGTTACGGATGCGCGGGCATGGACGCGACGGCGTACGGACTGGTGTGCCTCGAGCTCGAGGCCGCCGACTCCGGGATCCGCAGCCTGGTCTCGGTGCAGGGATCGCTGGCCATGTTCGCGATCCACCGGTACGGCTCCGAGGAACACAAGCAGCGGTGGCTGCCGCCGATGGCGTCGGGTGAGGCACTCGGTTGCTTCGGGCTCACCGAGCCGGACTTCGGATCCAATCCCGCGGGGATGCGCACCCACGCCCGCCGGGACGGCGGCGACTGGATCCTGCGCGGAACGAAGATGTGGATCACCAACGGGTCGGTGGCGGACGTTGCCGTGGTGTGGGCGCGCACCGATGACGGGGTCCGCGGCTTCGTGGTGCCCACCGACAGCCCAGGTTTCAGCGCGCCGGAGATCAAGCACAAACTCTCACTGCGCGCCTCGGTCACCGCGGAACTCGTCCTCGACGACGTCCGGCTGCCCGCCGCGGCGATGCTGTCCGAGGCACGGGGGTTGTCCGGGCCGCTCGGCTGTCTCAACGAGGCCCGGTTCGGCATCGTGTTCGGCGCCCTCGGCGCCGCCCGTGACTGCCTCGAGACCGCGATCGACTACGCCCGCTCTCGCGAGGTGTTCGACAAGCCGCTGGCCGCCTTCCAGCTGACTCAGGCCAAGCTCGCCGACATGGCGCTCGAACTGGGCAAGGGCCAGTTGCTGGCGCTGCACCTCGGACGGCTCAAGGATCTTCACGCGCTGCGGCCCGAGCAGGTCAGCCTCGGCAAGCTGAACAGCGTCCGGGAGGCGATCGCCATCGCCAGGGAGTGCCGAACCATTCTGGGTGCCAACGGCATCACCCTCGAGTATCCGGTGATCCGGCACGCCAACAACCTGGAGTCGGTGCTCACCTACGAGGGCACCTCGGAGATGCACCAGCTGGTGATCGGCCAAGCGCTGACCGGGTCCTCCGCGTTTCGCTAGCCGCTCTTGCGTGGAGCGCTTGCCGCGAGGCAGTGTGAAGGTCGAGGGGGCCGTGACCTGAGCGGAGCCGGACATGGACACCACGACGACCGAGATCGCACCGGGCATCTACCGATTCTCGACCTACGTCGACGACGCCAACCTGGTGATGAACCAGTACCTGATCGACGGTGACGAACCGCTGCTCTTCCACATGGGCCAGCGCGCGCTGTTCCCCAACACGTCCGCCGCCGTCCACCGGGTGGTCCCGCTCCACCGGCTCCGGTGGCTCGCCTTCGGGCACGTCGAGGCCGACGAGTGCGGATCGATGAACTCGTGGCTCGAGGCGGCACCGCACGCGCAGGTGGCGCACGGCGCGCTGTCGTGCTTCGTCCAGGTGGCAGACCTGGCCGACCGACCGCCCCGATCCCTGCAGGACGGCGAGGTGCTGGACGTGGGCGAACGGCGGGTCCGTCATATCGACACCCCGCACGTGCCGCACGGCTGGGACGCCTGCCTGGTGTTCGAGGAGTCGACGTCGACGCTGCTGTGTGGCGACCTGTTCACGGCCTTCGGCAGGCATCCCGACGTCAGCGACAGCGAGATCGTCGGCCCCGCAATGGCCGGGGAGGAGATGGGCCATGCGACGGCATTGACTCCGGCCCTCGGTCCGACGATCCGGTCGCTGGCAGACCTCGAGCCGACCACCCTCGGCCTGATGCACGGGCCGGCCTTCACCGGGGACTGCGCGGGCGCGCTGCGCGACCTGGCATCGGAATACCAGGGACGGTTCGAGGCGGAACAGGAGCGACTGCGCGAACCGTCGTAGGCCTCAACTCCGTCGCAGCGCGTACGCCTTGAGCCGGCTGAACCCGCGCACCCGCAGCGAGCGCAACGACCGGAGGTGGAACCGCGGGTTGCTGCCGAGCGCGTCGGCCAGTGCGGAGTCGACGAGCACGGTGCCGGGTCTGGCCGAACTGGTGAGGCGCGCAGCGATGTTCACCACCGAGCCGTAGACGTCGCCGAAACGGACCAGGACGTCGCCGCGAGCCAGGCCCACCCGCAGGTTCGGCAGTTCCTCGGTGCTGGCGGCCGCGTCCTGCAGGGAGAGCGCGATCGCGGCGGCGTCGGCGGGCTCTTCGACGGCGAACATGACCTCGTCACCGACGTTCTTGATCACCCAGCCGTGACCCTGGCTGATCACGTTGGTGACGGTGGACTCGAAGTACTCGAGCAGTTCGGTGAGCTCGGTGATGTCGATGCGGCGGGTGAGGCTGGTGTAGCCGACCATGTCCGCGAAGCCGATCACCAGGTTGCGGCTGTCCACCTCCTCACCGCGATTGCCGAGGAACCGGGCGGCATTCGACGCCAGGTGCCTGCGCCACACGTACGACTGCAGGCTCTGCAGGGTCGGCAGCATCTGTTCGGCGACGAGGGTGGCCTGGGCCGCGACCGCGTGCACGTCGGGGGGTTGGCCGGAGTCGCGATGTTCGAGCCGGTCCAGGATGTGACTGTTGAGCAGTCCGAGTTGCCACTCGGCTAGGCGTGAAAAGGCTTGTCCCAGAGCGCGGGTCACGGACACCTCGAGATCGGGATCGATGATGCCGCGGTCCACGAGTGAGGTGATGCCCTTCAGCGCTTCGACGTCGGCGTCGGTGAACATGGCTGCTTCCGCACCCACGTCCGCGGCGAACCCCATGGCCACCCACAGCCGCTGCACCCGTTCGAGGGGGATGCCCGACAACTCGGCGACCTGCTCCCGGGTGTACTTCATCTCGCCGCCGAGCAGGTTCCGCTCGACCTCCGCCTGAATCATCGCGAACTCGCGGGCCTGCCGCCGTTCGCTCGCGTGTTCAGCCACACACCGCCCCGTTCGACGCCGACCCGACCAGCTTCGCGTACTTGGCGAGTACGCCGCGGGTGTAGCGGGGCGGCAACGGTTCCCAGCCCTGTCGCCGCCGGTCGAGTTCGTCGGCGTCGACCATCAGGTCGAGGGTGCCGCTGCTGACGTCGAGCCGGATCCGGTCACCGGAACGGACGAACGCGATCGGCCCGCCGTCCACCGCCTCGGGTGCGACGTGGCCGACGCACAGGCCCGTGGTGCCGCCGGAGAACCTCCCGTCGGTCAGCAGCAGCACGTCCTTGCCGAGCCCGGCGCCCTTGATCGCCGCGGTGATCGCCAGCATCTCCCGCATGCCGGGCCCGCCCTTGGGGCCCTCGTACCGGATCACCACCGCGTCGCCGGCGGTGATGGTGCCGTCCTCGAGCGCGTCGAGCGCGGCCCGCTCGCGGTCGAAAACCCTTGCGGTGCCGGTGAACACGTCGGACTCGAAGCCCGCCGACTTCACCACCGCCCCGCCCGGCGCCAGCGAACCGGAGAGGATGGTGATGCCGCCGGTCGGGTGGATCGGATCGCTCATCGCCCGGAGCACCTTCCCGTCCGGGTCGGGCGGGGCGATGTGGGCGAGGTTCTCGGCCATCGTCGCGCCGGTGACGGTCATGCAGTCGCCGTGCAGCATGCCCGCGTCGAGCAGCGCCTTCATCACCACGGGGACGCCGCCGATGTGGTCGACGTCGACCATCACGTGGCTGCCGAACGGTTTGACGTCGGCGAGGTGCGGGACCTTGGCACCCACGCGGCGGAAGTCGTCGAGCGTGAGGTCGACGTGCGCCTCGTGTGCGATGGCGAGCAGGTGCAGCACCGCGTTCGTGGATCCGCCGAACGCCATCACCACCGCGATCGCGTTCTCGAACGCCTCCTTGGTGAGGATGTCCGAGGTGGTGATCCCGCGGCGCAGCATCGCCACGACGGCCTCGCCGCTGCGCCGGGCGTACCCGTCCCGCCGACGGTCGGTGGCCGGCGGGGCGGCGCTGCCGGGCAGCGACATGCCGAGCGCCTCGGCCGCGCTGGCCATGGTGTTCGCGGTGTACATGCCGCCGCAGGCGCCCTCGCCCGGGCAGATGGCGCGTTCGATCGAGTCGACGTCCTCCCGGCTCATCAGACCGCGGGAGCAGGCGCCGACGGCCTCGAACGCGTCGATGATCGTCACCTCCCGCTCGGAGCCGTCCGACATCTTGGCGATCCCGGGCAGGATCGAGCCCGCGTAGAGGAACACGCTGGCCAGGTCGAGGCGCGCGGCGGCCATCAGCATCCCGGGCAGCGACTTGTCGCAGCCGGCGAGCAGCACCGAACCGTCGAGCCGTTCTGCCTGCATGACGGTCTCGACACTGTCCGCGATGACCTCCCGGGACACGAGCGAGAAGTGCATGCCCTCGTGCCCCATCGAGATGCCGTCGGAGACAGAGATGGTCCCGAATTCGAGGGGGTAGCCGCCCGCCGCGTGGACACCGTCCTTCGACGCCTTGGCGAGGCGGTCGAGGGACAGGTTGCACGGAGTGATCTCGTTCCACGAGGACGCGACGCCGATCTGGGACTTGCCCCAGTCGTCGTCGCCCATGCCCACCGCGCGGAGCATGCCGCGCGAGGCGGTCTTCTCGAGGCCGTCGGTGACGTCGCGGCTACGGGGTTTGATGTCGGGGCCGTTCGGATCCTGGGACACGCTGCTCATCATCCTCCGGTCGGGTCTGCGCGGCGCGGCGAATCGGCATCG
Organism: Rhodococcus sp. NPDC127527; assembly: GCF_042672245.1. NCBI lineage: Bacteria > Bacillati > Actinomycetota > Actinomycetes > Mycobacteriales > Nocardiaceae > Rhodococcus > Rhodococcus sp. NPDC127527. The sequence continues at coordinate 93,543 of NZ_JBHXVP010000013.1, read as the reverse complement.
CGGCCGGTCAACGCCAGCAGCCGGGTCTGCAGCGGAGCGTCCGCGGACACCTCCACAGGCGCGGCGAACAGTCCACTGGCGCTCAGCATCTCGCGCTGGGCGTCGAGCACCTCCCACACCGCCTCGACCAGCGTGGGGTCCAGCGTCTCGTCCAGGCCCGCGGCGCGGGCGAGGTCCCAGCTGTGGATGGCGATGTCGGAAACCTGTTCGCGCAGATAGTGTTCCACCGTGACGGTGCCGTACGACAGGTGCACCGGGGCCGCCGGCGGGGCCACCTCCCAGGCCGCGGCCGCCAGCCCCGAGAAGCGGTGCCACTCCGCCGCCAGATCGGTCCCGAGCGGATGCACCCGGTCGCCGGCCTCCGCGAGGGTCAGGCCGCTCAGGAGCGGCGGAATCCACTGCTGCTCGACGACGACGTGCCGGACCAGGTCGGCCACGTCCCACTCGGTGTCGGGGGTCGGCGCGTCCCAGTCGGTGACGGCGTCGACCCGCGACCCGAACTCCTGCATCGCCCGGCGGGCGAGCGCGAGCCATTCGAGTGCCACCGCGTCTGCCCTACTGCGCGGGTGCGGGCTTGATGACGCTGAACACGGCCCCGGTCGGGTCGGTGAGCACGGCCATCCGGCCGACCGTGGGTACGTCCATCGGTTCGACCATGACGCTGCCGCCCGCAGCGTTCGACGCCGCGACCGTGGCGTCGGTGTCGTCGGTGGCGAAGTAGACGTGCCAGTGGGTCGGGACCTGCGGCATCCGCGGGGGTGTGCAGCCTCCGACCTGCGCATCGCCGACCAGGAGCAGTGTGTACTTCTCGCCGCCCGGCATCTCCTGCTCCGACGAGCCGGTGCCGAGCACCGCCTGGTAGAACGCCATCGCCTTGGCCGGGTCGGGCGTGATCAGCTCGTTCCAGGTGAGGGTGCCGGCCTCGTTCACCAGCGACGCGCCGATGTGCTGGCCCGCCTCCCACAGGCCGACCACCGCGCCGGTCGGGTCCGCCACGAACGACATCCGGCCCGCTTCCCCGACGTCGTCCGGTCCCATCAGGACCTGGCCGCCGGCGCCTGCGACCTTGGCCGTTGCCGCGGCGGCGTCGTCGGTGGCGAGGTAGGTGTTCCACATCGACGGTGTGCCGTCCGGGACGCCCGGCGGTTGGCCGCCGACCGCGGCGACGTAGTTGCCCCGCAACCGCGCCATCGAGTACACGCCCCCGCCGGGGTTGGGCATGTCCTCGAAATCCCAGCCGAACAGGGCCGAGTAGTAGGTCTTCGCGGTGTCGGGATCCTTGGCCGACAGATCCACCCAACAGGGGGTGCCCTGCACGTAGCTCGACCGTTCGGGCATGACGATGTCCTTTCGCAGAGAGGAATCGATCCACCGGTCACGTTTCCAGCCCGCGGCCAGTTTGGAAAGGGGTCAGCGGTGGTCGTCCGGGACCAGTACCGGCGCGGCGACGTCGCAGTGCGGGCGGCATTCGATCGAGTCCGGGTGTTCCACAACGGGCTTCGCGGCGGGGATCAGCACCGCCGCGATCGCGGCGCCGGCGAGCAGGAGTCCCGTACAGATCAGCATTGCGACGTGGAAGCCGTCCGAGAACGTCTGCGGGTCGGTGTAGTTCGTGCCGGCGATGCCCGCCAGTCCCGGCAGCGCCGCGACCGCCAACAGCTGGCTGGTGCGGGCCACGGCGTTATTGACGCCCGATGCGATACCGGCCTGGTCGGTGGACACTGCGCCCAGCACCGCGCCGGTCAGCGGGGCCACCAGTGCGGACAGGCCCAGGCCGAACACCACGACGGCGGGCAGCACGTCCTGCACGTACGAGGAGCCGGGGCCGATCCGCAGCATCAACAGCAGCCCGGCCGCCGCGATCAGCGGCCCCACGGTCATCGGCAGTCTCGGGCCGTGGTGTTGCGCGAACCGTCCGGCCCGTGCCGAGAGCAACAGCATCAGCACGGTGATCGGCAGCGTGGCGAGCCCGGACGCCAGCGGCGAGAACCCCACCGCGAGCTGCAGCTGCAGAACCAGCAGGAAGAACACGCCGCCCAGTGCCGCGTACACGGTCAGGGTCACCAGGTTCGCCGCGGTGAACACCCGGGAGCGGAACAGTGACGGAGGGACCAGCGGATTCTCGGAACGGATCTCCACCAGCACGAACGCGACCAGCAGCACCGCGCCGCCGACCGCCCACTCCCACTGGGCGGCGATCAGGCCGTAGGTGAGGGTGGCCAGGCCGAGGACGGCCAGCGCCGCGCCCGGCAGATCGAGCCGGCCGTGGGCGAGCGGATCCCGACTCTCCGGGACGTGCCGCGCGGACACCAGCACGACGGCCAGCGCGAGCGGCAGGTTGAGCAGGAACACCGCCCGCCAGCTCGCGGCCTCGACCAGCCATCCGCCCAGCAGCGGCCCCGCGGCCGAGGCGACCCCGCCCAGGCCGGACCACAGCCCGATCGCCGAGCCCCGGTCGTCGGGGTCGATCGCCGCGGAGAGCAGCGCCAGACTGCCGGGGGTCAACAGGGCCGCGCCGACGCCCTGCAGGATGCGCGCGGCGATGAGCAGTTCGATGTTCGGCGCCACGCCGCACAGCAGCGACGCGACCGCGAACCAGACCGTGCCCCAGACGAACACCTTGCGGCGGCCGAGGCGATCGCCGAGCGCGCCCGCCAGCAGGATCAGTGACGCCAGGGCGAGGGTGTAGCCGCTGAGCACCCACTGCAGGTCCGCGACCGTGGCACCGAGGTCCTCGCCGATCCGGGGGAGCGCGATGTTGACCACGGTCGAGTCGAGCATCGCCATCGACGACCCCAGGACGGTCGCCAACAGCACCCAGCGTCCGGTGGCCGAGCGCAGGCGGACCGTCGCGGCGGGCGAGTCCATGCACCGCAGGTTACATGCGGCTGCGCCGCACTGTGCGCGGTTGACGAGTGCCTGGACTCGTGAACCGCGCACAGGCGCGAAGCGCCTACTTGTAGTCGTAGAAGCCGCGGCCGGTCTTCTTGCCGAGGCGACCGGCGTCGACCATCCGGCGCAGCAGGGCCGGCGGGGCGTAGTGCGGCTCCGCGAACTCGCCGTACAGCGACTCCGACGCGGCCAGCGCGATGTCGAGGCCGACGGTGTCGAGCAGCGTCAGCGGGCCCATCGGGTAACCGCAGCCGCCCTTCATGGCCGCGTCGATGTCCTCGGCGGTCGCGTAGCCGGACTCGAGCATCCGCACGGCCTGGCACAGGTACGGGATCAGCAGCGCGTTGACGATGAAGCCCGACCGGTCGCCCGCCTGCACGGTGGTCTTGCGCAGGGTGTTCTTGGCGTACTCGGTGACGGCGGCGGCGGTCTCGGGCGCGGTCACCAGGGTCGAAATGATCTCGACCAGCGGCATCACCGGCACCGGGTTGAAGAAGTGCACGCCGACCACCCGGTCGGGGCGCGAGGTGGCGCCGGCGACCTTGATGACGGGGATCGAGGAGGTGTTGGTCGCCAGGATGCCGGACGGCTTGACGATCTTGTCGAGCTTGCCGAAGATCTCGTACTTGAGCGCCTCGATCTCCGGGGCGGCCTCGATGACCAGGTCGCGGTCCGCGAACTCCTCGATGTCGAGGGTGACGCGCACGCGGGCGATGGCGGCGTCCGCCTCCTCCTGCGTGATCTTGCCCTTCGCGACGCCGCGGGAGATCGACGACGCGATCCGCTTGGTGGCCGCATCCGCGAACTCCTGCTTGGTCTCGAGCACGAGGACCGAGCTTCCGGCCTTGGCACACACCTCTGCGATGCCGGCACCCATCGTGCCGCCACCGATCACTCCGACTAGCTCCACTGTCATCTCTCCAAACCCGTGTCGGTCGTCTTGTCTCGGGAGGTCATTCTGCTACGTGCCGGTAACAACGCTCGTCGCGGTCCGCAACTCGTTCTTGCGGATCTTCCCCGTGGGCGTGCGCGGGAGGTCGGACGCGAAGGCGATGTCGCGCGGCACCTTGTAGCCCGCGAGCAGACCGCGGGCGTAGTCGACGAGTTCCTCCGCACCGACGGTCGCACCCGGCCGGAGCAGCACGAATGCCTTCGGACGCTCACCCCACTTGTCGTCCGGTACGCCGATGACCGCGACGTCCGCGACCGCGGGATGGGAGATGATCGCCTGCTCCACCTCGACGGTGGAGATGTTCTCCCCGCCCGAGATGACGATGTCCTTGGCGCGGTCCTTGAGCTGGATGTAGCCGTCCGGGTGCATCACGCCGAGGTCGCCGGTGTGGAACCAGCCGCGGTCGAACGCCTCGGCGGTCGCCTTCTCGTCTCGGTAGTAGCCGAGCATGACGTTGTTGCCGCGTAGGACGATCTCGCCCATCGACACGCCGTCGGCGGGCAGGTCACACATCTGCGGATCCACCACCCGGGCCGTCTCGGCCTGCAGCATCCCGACGCCCTGCCGCGAGATCAGGACCGCGCGCTCGGCCGGATCCAACGCCACCCACGACTCCTGCGGCTCGCAGATCGTGTACGGCCCGTACACCTCGGTCAGCCCGTACACGTGGACGACGGTGACGCCGAGCGCCTCGAGCCGCCCGATGATCGTGGGAGACGGGGGCGCGCCGGCAGTGGTGATCCGCAGCGGGGTGGTCAGCGGATGCGCCCGGTCGGCGTCGGCGATGGTCGAGCAGACGGTGGGGGCGCCGCACAGATGGGTGATGCCGAGGTCGTCGATGGCATCCCAGACCGCGTCGGCACGCACGGCGCGCAGGCACACGTGGGTGCCGCCCGCGGCGGTGACCGCCCAGGGGGTGCACCAGCCGTTGCAGTGGAACATCGGCAGCGTCCACAGGTACTTCGTCGCGCCGGTGAAGCCGTTGTGGAAGGTCTCGCCGAGCGAGTTCAGGTACGCCCCGCGGTGGGAGTACATGACGCCCTTGGGCTTTCCGGTGGTGCCGGAGGTGTAGTTGATCGCGATGGGCTGCTGCTCGTCGGCGACACCCCACACCAGCGGCTCCGCGTTCGCCGCGTCGGCGGTGCGCAGGAAGTCGTCGTAGACCGAGGTCGCGACCCCGGCGACCGGCGCGTCGAGCGTGATCGTCGAATCGGGGATCTCCACGATCTCCCGCACCGAGGGCACCCGGTCCCGCACGGTCGCGACCGAGCCGAGGAACTCCGCGTCGACGAACAGGATGGCCGCGCCGGAGTGGTCGAGGATGTACTCGAGTTCCGGCCCGGCCAGCCGTGAGTTCAGCGCGATCAGCACGCCACCGGCCAGCGGCACCGCGAAGTGCGCCATCAGCAGTTCGGGGGTGTTCGGCGAGAGGAAGGCCACCCGGTCGCCGGGTTCGATGCGCTCGCGCAGCGCATGGGCGAGCTGCTCGACCTCCGCGCCGAACTCGCGGTAGGTGTAGTGGCGGTGGCCGTGCACGATCGCGGTGCGGTCGGGGAACACCGCCGCCGAGCGCTCGAGGAAACGCAGCGGGCTCAGCTCGGAATGGTTGGCGGTCTGTGCGGCGGGCATGTGACGACTCCGTGTGACGGGGCTTACAGGTGGTCGCCGACGACGGTATGGCCCACCTCGAGCGGCCCGCTACCCTACGAAGTGGGTATGCCGATGAACGAGACCTTGAGACCGAGCGACGAGGACGCGCTGCGCGGCGAGCTGCGTGCACTGCGCGCGTCGACGCCGTTTCCGGTCCTGTTCGGTGGATCTGTGGCGAACGGACGGATGGTGTTGTCGGGGTTCGCGGGCACCCGCAGTCGGATTCTGCGCGGCCTGACGATCGACGCCCGCTGCGGGCTGGGCGGTCGGGCGATCGCGGAACAGCGGCCGGAGGCAGCCCCGGACTACTTCAATTCCAGCCACATCACCCACGACTACGACGTACAGGTCGCGCGGGAGGGCATCGAGTCGCTGCTGTCCGTGCCGGTCGTGGTGCGTGGGGTGACCCGCGCAGCGATCTACGGCGGGCTGCGGTCGCGGCGTCCGATCGGTGACGTGATGGCCGACTCGGTGCTGACGTCCGCGAAGCGGCTGGCCCGAGAGATCGAGATCCGTGACGAGGTGGACCGCAGGGTCGGGCTGATCGCGAACGCCGCCGAGTCCACCGGACCCGGCCGCAGCACGGCGGAGTCGGAGCGGATCACCGAGAGCTATCTGACGCTGCGGGCGCTCGCGGAGCAGGTCGGTGACGAGTCGGTGGCGGAGCAGTTGCGGTCGGTCGAAAAGACCCTGCGCTCGCTGACCGCGTGCACCGCAGGCGCTCCACCGATCGTGTTGTCGCCCAGGGAGTCGGACGTGCTCGCCCACGTGGCGCTCGGCTGCCGGAACGCCGAGATCGCCGAGAGGCTCTCGCTCAGTGTGGAAACCGTCAAGACCTACATGCGAAACCTGATGGGCAAGCTCGAGGTGAGCAGCCGTCAGGAGGCGGTGTTCGAGGCGCGTCGGCGCGGGCTGTTGCCGTAGCCGCCCGCCCCCTCGGACCTCCCCAATGTCACATTGATTTTCGTGAGCCGAACCACTGTGACATCGGGGAGGTCGGGGTGGGCTATTCGTCGCGGGCGCTGATGCCGGCGATCGCCTCGCCGGTGGGGGAGGACGCCGAGTTCGAGGTCATGATCGTCTGCCGGTAGTGCTCGGCGGAGCCGTCCGGGCGACGCTCGAACAGGTCCACCGCGTAGGCGCCCGGCCCGGCCTTGCGGGCGAGTACGCAATGCGTTGTGCCGAGCGGGATCTGGGCGATTCCCGTGGTTATCTGCTCGGCCGAACCGACGCGGGCGCCGGTCGCGACGAAGGTCCGGGCCAAGGCCCCGTCGCGGGCCCGGTAGTAGGCGTCCTCGAATGCGGCGATGGTGGCTGCGCCCGCGTCGGCGGAGTCGAGGGCCGCGGGTTCCCCCGCCGCCAGGCCCGTGCACCACGGACTCTCCACGGCCGCAGCCGGTTCCGGGTTGTGGTCCCGATGCAGGATCAGGGAGACGGCGGTGCCGCTGGCCACGGCGAGCACGACGAAGGCGACCGCCGCGACCAGCGCCCGGCGTCGGCGACGGGGCGCGCGGTCCGTCGGCGGCGGGTCGTCGAAGGGCTCGACGGCATCGTCTGCGGCCGCGTGCGACGGGGCGAGCCAGTCACTCGATCGTTCGGCGGCCGCGGGATCCGGGATCGGGACATCGACCGACGCCTGCTGGTCGCCGGCGGCGATCCAGGCGTCGTTGCTGTACGGCGACGACGGTCGGGTACCCACGATGTCTCCTCACCGGACCCCGCGTGCGGGTTCTCAGGGGGCTAGCCCGGCGTGGACGGCGTTCAGGACGTCGGCGACGGCACCGGCGGCCGGCTGCACGGCCCGACCGAGGTCGGCGCCCGCGGTCTCGATCCGGGCCACCGCATCCGCACCGGCCGGGTGCGCGAGCGCGGCGGCCCGGGCGACGGCGACCTGCGCGTTCGTGTCCGCGGTCAGCTGAGCCAGTTGCTGCGGCGCGGCATCGGCGGCGGTGCGCGCCACCGCGACGACCTCGGGGCCGCCGGGCGCCGTCTCGACCCGCGTCACGGCCTCCCCGGTGGCGGCGGTGATCGCGGCCGGGTCGACGACCGGGGCGTCCGGGATCACGAACTCGGCCGGCTCGGTGCTGGTGTCGCCCGCGCCGAACGCGGTGCCGGCCACCCCACCGAGGACCGCGCCGACGGTGCCGGCGACCGCGGCCACGGGGATTCCGGCGGCGGCTGCGCCCGCTGCGGCGCCGACACCGGTGCCGATTGCGCCGTTGGTGACCGTCCCGACGCCCGGCCACACGACGGTGCCCATGCCCATCCCGATGTTGCCACCGATCGTTCCGCCGATCAGCCCGCCGACCACCGCGGCGGGCACCCCTGCACCGACCGCACCGATGACTCCACCCGCCGTTGCACCGGCGATCGTCGCCGCGGCGACCTTGTCCGAGCGTGCGGCCTCGACACCGATCGAGCGCCAGAACGTGGACACCTGCGCCTCGGCCACGGCCGCGGTGTTGTTGGTCTTGTCCATGTCGTCCCTGCTGAGCCAGTTCGGCTTCGCGGCGATGAAGTCACCGAGCCGCAGCATGTCCCGCGGGGCCTCGATGGGGGCGACGGGCGCGACGGACTCGGGCAGGTGCAGCTGCGCGGTGGCGGCGGGCGCGACCGGGGCCTCGTCGTAGGTGGGCACGGCCCGGGTCGGGACGTTGTCGTACTCGACCGGCGGCGCGACCCAGTACTGACGGGGTTCGGCGGGCTCAGGTGCCGGTTCGGGCAGCGGCGCGACCTCGGGCGCCGGCGCCGGCGTGGACTCGCCGACGCCGGGCTGTTCGGCCTCGTCCGCCATCACACCGGGCTGTACCGGCGCGGCCAGCGCGGTGCCGGCGCCCGCGACGGCGATGGCGAGCGGAATCGTGCCCGCAACTGCCACCCGTTCGGCCGCGAGACGCAGCCGACTCGTGAACGTGTGTTTCCCCATGGTTCCCCCCGATGGTGCTGTCATGTTCAGTTCTGTCGCGGGGGTGTGTATCGAGACGCGCGACCACCCACGTGCGCCGTCGGCGCCGTGGACCTGGTCGATGCGATTGCGGCCGAAAGCCGCTGAAATCCCCCCCGCGTCTACCCCCGACCGGCGAGTGTAGCGGGTTCGGGAGAATCGTCGTCGGAACGCACCGTCACGCTGACCCGCCCGGACCGGTCGTACTCGACGCGGCGGACCTGGGTTCCGAGTTCGGTGACGATGGTGGCCAGGACCTCCCGGCCGGCGGGTAGGGCGCGGGCGGTGAGGGTTCCGTCCTCGCACGCGTCCAGTTCGGCGACCAGCCCGGACCGGATCCGAGCGACCGATTCGGTGGACGCGGCGGCGAGGCCGCCGTCGTCGAGCAGGACGACTCGTGCGCCCCGTCGCCGCGCCGAGTCGGCCGCCGCGCACACCGCCTCGTCCGAGGCGAACACCGGCGCCCGCAGGGTGTCGCGCAGCCGGGATTCCAGCACCGCGCACTCCTCGCGTTCCCGCGGGGAGAACTCGTGCCCGTCGGCGGAGGCCTGGAGGATCGGGCGGGCGAGGCGGTCCAGCCGGGAGAGCTGGGTGTCGCGTTCGCGCAGCATGGCCTGCGTCATGGCCTCGTCGGTGGCTCGATCGGATTCCCGCTCGCGCAGCCGCGACACCGCGAACCCGACCTTCCGGATGCTGTAGGCGAAGAAAACCGACATCAGGACGGGGGCGAGGTTGATCGAGGCCAGTCGGATCCCGGTGCCCCAGCCCTGCCCGGTGGCGTCGGCCCAGGCGCCGCTCGTGACGATCATCAGCGCCGCGCCGGTGAAGGCGTACACCGCGCGGCCGCGGACCGACATGTAGACCAGCACCACCGTCACCGCGCGGATCTGCCAGGCGGAGTCCAGCGTCCAGCCCGGCACGGGTAGCTGCCACAGGACCAGCACGCATGCGATCGGGCCCAACGCGGTCAGCGCAAGGGTGTGCACCGTCGGTAAGGGGTCGCCCGGCACGAGGATGATCACGGCGGCCCCCGCGGTGACCAACACCGCGGCCAGGACGGTCGGCCAGACGCGGTGCACCCCTTCGAGATTGGTGAGCGCCGCGATGGTGAAGCTGAGACAGAACAGTGCGACGAGCACCTTCGCGGCGGGCCGGTCCATGCCGAGCAGGACGCGCGCGTCGCGGAAGTCTCGGAGGTCGCGGGGCCCGGTGCCGGTCACGACGGTGCCGTCCAGCGCAGGACGACCCGGGTTCCGCGGTGGGGAGCGGAGTGGATCTCGGCGCTGCCGCCGGTCACGGCCGCCATGCGCGCACGAATGTTCACGCTGATCCCCAGCCCGTACGGCGGAACCCGGTCGGGGTCGAACCCCCGGCCGTTGTCTGCCACCAGCACCTGCACGCCGTCGGTGTCGACGTCGACGGCGACGATCCGGTCGGCGGTCCCGTTCGCACCGTCCGCGTGCTGCATGCTGTTGCGGAGCGCCTCGGCGGCGGCGGACGCGATCGCGCGACACGCTTCGCGAGGAATGGTGACGGGCGATGCGATTCGGAGGTCGACGTCGACGGCACCGTCCTGGTCGACCTCCATCAGCGCGGAGCGGATCAGGGCGACCGCTGCGTCCGCGTCGAGGGCCTCGGTGGTGACGTCGCTGGCGCGCAGACGGTCGAGTTCGCGGAGCGCGACGCCCGATTGCGCGCCGAGCTGGTCGGTGTTGCCGTGCCGCGCGATTCCGAGCAGCGTCGACATGACGTTGTCGTGGATGAGCGCGTCGAAGCGCTTGCGCTCGACGTCCCGCGCGGCGATGGCGGCGGCGGCCGCGGACTGCCGCATCGCGGCGGCGCGGGTGCGGTCGAGGGTGCGTCCGGACTGGACTGCGGCGATGGTCGCGACGACGAACATGCTGTTGGTCATCACGACGTTGAAGATCTCCGGCAGCAGGGTGCTGGTCGGGCCGTCCCGGGTGACGTGCCGGATCACTTCCGCCCCCACGGAACTGACCGCGAGATACAGCACGGCGGGGGCCGGACGCCAGCACGCCGCCGCCGCCATCCCCACCAGCCCGGGGATCGCGGACATCCATATCTCACGGGTAGCCGGGATGTGCCCCTGCAGCGCGGGCAGCCAGCCGGCCATGGCGACGAGATACGTCGCGGCGGCGAGCGACGCGAACGCGCGCACCCACCGCAGGTCCGGGGCGTAGCTGGCCGGCCAGAGGGCCAGAAGGGGAGCGAAGACGATGACGACGGCAGGCAGTGTGTACCACGGCGCCAGTGCGCGGGACTGGACGACGACGACGGGGATCAGCACCACGCAGAAGAACAGGGCCCCGCTGCCGAGCACGCGGGCGAAGGTGCGGATGACCCACGCTTCTGCGTCGCCTACCTGGCAGTCGTGACCGGTCATTCGTGCCGGTCCGGCGGGGAGTGGCTCACAGCTCGTCGAGCGAGATCAGCCCGTCCTGCACCGCACGGGCGACGAGCGCGGCCTTCGTCGGGGCCGACCTGCCGACCTGGCTGTACTTCGCGCGGATGCGCGACAGGTGGGTGTTCACCGTGCCGATGGACAGGAACAGGTCGGCGGCGACGGTGTTCTTGGAGTCGCAGCGCAGCCACCGCAGCAGCACCTCGATCTCGCGCGGCGACAGGGAGGGCTTCCGCAGGGGATTCGGTCGCGCGACGTGCGCCGTCGGTCGGACCGCAGGTGCGACCGATCGATGGCGGTACTGGTCCAGTGCAGCAGTCATTTCTGTACTCCCTGGGGCTACGACCGAAAACGGGGGCCCGACCCCGCGTCACGAGTCCCCTTCGCAGTGCAACGGTAGGGGTTTACTCGCCGATTGCCGAGACAGCACTTTCGTGCCCGTAGAAATAGGGGCAGGCTCAGCGTTGTGACCCTTCGGTGCGCGGTTGCCCCGAGATCTCGGTGGCCGCGGGGTGACCGTTGTGACAGAACTCCATGCGCCGGACTCCGTCCTCGCTGTTCACCAGGACCGTCGCCATCGACGTGCGGCCCGGCGGCAGGACCCGAACGGTGACCGCCCCGTCGGGCACCGCCGCCAGCTCCTCGGCGACTGCCGCGAGGACTCGGTCGCGCGTGGCCTCGTCCGCGCCGTCCAAAGCCCCGTCGTCGAGCAGGATCACTTCGACACCGCGGCCGCGGGCGGCGCGGGCGGCCAGGTCCACCGCGGGATCGGACAGGCCCGGGGCCCGCAGCAGGTCGCGCAGATGTGCCTCGAGCAACCGGCACGCGAGGCGCTCGTCCTCGTCGAGGTCGGCGCCGCTGCCGATTCGCTCGAGCAGCGGCCTCGCCAGTTCGTCGAGTCTGCCCAGCTGACGGTCGCGTTCCTCGAGCACGGCGGAGTCCGCGGCCTCGGCGGCGACCCGCCGGGTGGTCTGCTCGCGCAGTCGGAAGATCGCGCTCGCCGACGGGCGGATGGTGTAGCCGAAGAAGGTCGCCATCAGCAACGGGGCGACGTTGATCACCGATATCGCGAGCCCGTGAGCGACGCCCTGCCCGGTCAGTGCCGACCACACCGCGCAGGTGGTCATCATCGAGGCCATCCCCAGCCAGGCGAAGCCGGCCCGTCCGCGCACACCCATGAAGGCGAGGATCGCCGTGGCCGCGCTGAGCGGCCAGGTCTGCATCGGATTCTCGATCGGGATGGGTAGCTCGCCCAGCACGAGGGCGCTCGCGACCGGGCCGATCGCGGTCAGCGCCAGCGTCGGATAGAGGGGAAGCGGGTCGCCGGGTACCCGGATCAGGGTGATCGCGCCCAGGCTCACGATCAGCACGGCGACCAGTACCGGCCCGAAGCTCTCGATGCCCTGGTGGGAGACGATCGCGATCATCAGGTAGGTCAGCGAATAGAACCCGACGATGATCCGCGCGGCGGTGCTCTTCATCCCCAGCATGTCCGGGACGTCCTGGTCGACGTCGGGGCGCGTCACGGCCCGCTCCAGGTCAGGTGCACCCGGGTGCCCTCGGAGGGGCGGGAGTCGATTCGCGCCGAACCGCCCGGCAGTTGCCGCATGCGTCCGACGATGCTGACCGCGACGCCGAGCCGGTGCGGAGGAACCGTTCGCGGATCGAACCCCTTCCCGTTGTCGGAGACCCGGACGGACAGGAGGTCGGGGGTCATCGCGACCTCGACGGCCCGGTCCGCGTCGTCGCCGGCGTGCCTGATGCTGTTGCGTAGCGCCTCCGCCAGAGCGGCTCCGACGGCGCGGGTGGCCTCGGCGGGCATGGTCAACGCGTCGGAGTGCTGCCTGCGATTGACCTTCAGGACGACGTTCTCGTCTACTTCCGTCGCGGCGGTCCGAAGGTGCGTGAGGATTTCGGCGCTGTCGAAGCGTTCGTGCAGACCGGTGCCCGTTCGGAGCGCGTCCAGTTGCCGCATGGTGATCGTCGCCTGCCTGCTGACACTCGCCGTCGCGCCCAGCCGGGAGGCCGACAGCAGGGTCGACATGACGCCGTCGTGGATGAGGGCGTCGAACCGTTCCCGCTCGACGGCGCGCGCGCGTCGGGCTGCTGCCGAGGCGGCGGCACGGTGGGTTGCGTCGGTGGTCTCGTCGAGCAGTCGGCCGGTGTGCAGTGCCATCACGGCCGCACCGACGAACAACGTGCAGTACATGATCGCGAAGGCGATGTCGGGAATCAGCGGACTGGTCATGGCCGGGTCGCGGGCCACGTAGTTCATGAGTTGTGCTCCGGCGCAGGCGATCACCATGTACCCGAACGCAATCGCGGGTCGCCAGGCGGCGACCGCGGCGAGGCTCGCCACTCCCGGGAACGTGGACAGCCACACGCCCTGGCCGTTCATCAACGGCGGGCCGTTCCACGCCAGCGGCCAGGTCGCGATCGCGACCAGATAGGCGACCGCGGCGACCGCCCCCGCGACGCGCAGCGCACGGGTGTCGACGGCGATCGTGGCCGCACCGAATGCAAGTCCCGATCCGAACACCGCCGCCGCCGCGAGCGGGGTCCACCACCAGTCGAGCAGCTCGGCCTGACCGAGAATCGAGGGCAACAGGAGGAGAAGGTAGAAGACGTACCCGACGCTGGTGAAGCGCGCGAACACCCGCAGGATCCGGTCGGTGGCCTCGCGGCGGGTCCCGACCGCGACGGCCCCTGCCGTCATCCGTGGTCGGGGTGCTGAGGGACCGGCAGCCAGCCGTCCTCCACGGCGCGCTTGTACAGGTCGGTCTTGGTGCGTGCGGGCCTGCCCGCCTCCGCGTACTTCGCACGGATGCGCGCGAGGTAGTCGTTGACGGTGTGCGGGGCCAGTCCGGTGAGGCTGGCAACTCGAGCGGCTTTCTCTCCGGATGCATAGAGCGCCAGCACATCTCGCTGTCGTGGGCTGAGCCCGACATCGAGCAGTCCGGGGTCGCCGTCGATCGCGGCGGCCCATTCCGTGGTGACGACCTGCTCGCCGCGTGCGGCCGCGGTGATCGCCGCCACGACGGTGGCGCTGGGCTCGGACTTGCGCAGCACTCCGAGCACCCCGGCCTTGGCGGCGAGTCGAACGAGGTAGGGGTTCTCCGCGCCGGTGAACACGAGGGTCTCGAGGCCGGCGTCGCGCAGCTGCTCGACGTTCGACTTGGGTGACGACCCGTCCGACAGTCGCAGGTCCAGAATGACCAGGTCCATGGGGGCGGCCTGTGCGAGCAGTTCCGGCACGGTCGCCGCCGAGGCGGCGATCTCGAGGTCGGGCTGGTCGGCGAGCATCGTCTCGAGTCCGATCACCACAGATTCGTGGTCCTCGACGATGCCGATCCGGCGGGGGCCTGTGTCGGATCGGTCGTCAGTGTTCGCCGCGTCTTCTGTCATCTGTGAGTCCTCGCACGCCATGCACATCGCCGTTCCGTTCGGGAAGTCTGCAGCAAACCGCAACAGTCGACTCGGACGGCGAAATTCGGATGAATCGAGACGATTCTAGGACGGGCCGACTCGTCGGACGGCGGATGGCCGAAATCGGTATCGAGGCGCGGTGAATCGACGCTACGGCATGAATCCGGAAGTCGGTATCTGCCGAATGAGGGACATGGGTTTGGTATCTGATGTAACAAATATCCGCTGGTAGGCGATGGTGTCGCCGTTAGGGAGGCGAAGGATGAAGGGGCAACTGGACAGGCGACCAAGATCATTTGAACGTTTGACCAGAAAACGCACGATCGCGTCCCTCGGCTGTGATAAACACTTCCAATCGCGAACCGGAATCCGGCCATGGGCGCAGGCTTGATGGACGCCAGTTACGACGTCGCGACTTGAACAGAGCACGGATGTACGAAACCGAGCCCACCCGACCTGGGCGCACGTAACCCGATCCGATCTCCCGTACTGTCCTCGACCCCCCGATCGGGGGTCCGACGAAAGCTGAGCACATGAACAAGCAGACCAAGGGCGCCATCGCCGCCGGCGCGGCCGCACTTCTCCTTGCCGGTGGTGCGGGCACCATGGCCGCGTGGAACTCCTCCCAGACCGTCGGCGGCGGAGCCGTCAGCTCCGGTACTCTCTCGCTCTCGCAGGGCACAGCGGGTGCGTGGAAGGCGAACGGCACCGCCATCGACATCACCACGTTCAAGGCCGTTCCCGGCGATGTCGTCACCTACGACGCCACCTTCCTCGTGGGCGCGAAGGGTAACAACCTGCACGCGACGCTGAAGGCCGATGCCAACTCGATCACCGGCGACGCCGACCTGAAGGCTGCACTGAACCCGACCGTCACCGCGACCGTCGATGGTGTTGCACTGCCGTCGAACGGTTCGGGCGCCGCCATCACCACCGCGCAGGATGGGAAGACGGTCGCGGTGAATGCGGTCTTCACGTTCAATTCCGCCACCGCAGGTACCACTGCGCAGGGACAGAGCGTCAGCCTGGCCAACTTCAACGTCAACCTGACGCAGGACTAGTCGCCCGAACCGCTCGCTGCACTGCGGCGAGCTTCGTGGACGCCGGCCGAACGACCTAACCCCCGATCGGGTTCGTTCGGCCTGCGTCCACGAAAACCCTTTGAAGCCAACGAGTTCGATTCCATGCGCGCGCCGCGCCCACCTGCTCGACCACGCACGAAAGGCCCACCGAATGTCGCGTCATGAGGTTCCCAACACTCCGTCAGGGTTCGGTGCCCGGGCGCGATCATTCCTGTCCGGCGGCAAGCCGCGGGCCATCGCGTCCCTGGGCATCGTGCTCGGCCTCGGCGCGATCGGCACCCTTGCCGCGTGGAGCGACTCGGCGACCGCGACCTCCGGCGTGTTCAGCACCGGCTCGATCGACCTGCAGCTCAACGGAAACCAGGGCAACCCGAGCGCGTACGCGTTCGCGTCGCTGACTAAGACCGGCATGATGCCGGGCGACTCGGTGGCGGCGACCCTGCCGGTACAGAACACCGGCACGACGCCGTTCAACTACACCATGGTCGCAAACGCGACGTCCTCGGCCCTGGCGCCGCAGCTGAAGGTCCTCGTCTCGACCGGTACCTCGAACGGCACCGCCTGCAGCGGCGGCAGCGTGATCGCGAACAACCTCGCTCTCACCTCCGGCGGTGCGACCAACCTGATCCAGACCGCGCGCCCGCTGGCCACCGGCGCCAGCGAGACGCTGTGCTTCCAGGTGACCCTGGACCCGAACGCCCCGGTGTCCGTCCAGAACCAAACTGTGAACACCTCCTTCAACTTCAACGCGACGACGGCCTGAGCGCGCCATGACGATTCACGAGAACCCTCCCGCCTCCGGCCGCTCCCGCGGCCGTGAGATCGCCCTCAACGTCGGTGCCATCGCCGGCCTGATCTGCGTGCTGGCCGCAGCGGCGTCCTTTCTGTTCGGTATCAAGCCGCTGGTCTTCCGCTCCGGCTCGATGTCTCCGGACATTCCGACCGGCGCCCTCGCCCTGTCGAAGGCCACCCCCGCAGCTGACCTCGCGGTCGGCAACGTGGTCAGCGTCGAGAATGACCAGGGCATCCGAATCACGCACCGCATCAAGGAAATCGTCTCGACCGACGGGGTCAGTTCGGTCCTGATCCTCAAGGGTGACGCCAACAAGGATGCCGACATCTCGCCGTACACGGTCACCGAGGCCGATCGGGTGTTTTTCAGTGTGCCCGGGCTCGGCTACGCGGTGTCCTGGTTGTCCTCGCCGGTCGCGATCTTCCTGGGCGGTAGCCTCGTCGGCGGCGTCATGGTGCTCGCGTTTGGGCCGTCGGCCAAGCGTAAGAACGACAACGACTCCGACTCGGATGCCGGAAATGGTGGCGGGGGAATGCCCGGGGCGCACGAGAGCATTGAGGAGCCGGAGCCGGAGCCGGTTATGGACGCGCACAGCGGATTCGAGGTACCGACCGAGCAGTTCCGCGCGCCGAACTTCTCGCTGCGCCGCCTCGTGCCCGCCCGTTCTGCGCTGGCGGCCGGGGCGCTCGGCCTCGCTGCCATGCTCGGGATGACCGCCGGCACCAGCGCGGCATTCACCGACACCGCCGGGGCGGCGAGCTCGTTCGCCTCGCGGAGCACCCTCGTCCCGGCGCCACAGTACCTGGGCTGTTCGACCTGGGGTAGCAACAGCGGCCAGACACTGCGGTGGAAGCACCTCGGTCCCGGATACACCTACCAGGTGCAGTTGATCAACGCGTACAGCAGTACGGTGGCACCGTCGATCCCGGCGAACAAGGGCGATACCGTCACCCTCGACATCAGCACCTACAACAACATCTACAAGACCGCAGCGACTTCGTACGTCGAGGTCCGGACCATCCGCAACGGCGTGACCGGCACGTCGTGGATCGGCGAAAAAATCTATTCGAGCACTATTTGGAGCGCCTGGTGCAACGGCGCACATGTGGGCGGCTCCGACCAGAGCTCGCTCACCGCCCCGAGCGGTGGTGGCACCGACACCATGGCGGCTCGGATGGCGGCGCCCGCCCCGTCCACGACTGCGGAGCCGACCACGACGACGGCTACCTCCACCACTACGGCGGCACCGAGCACGACCACCACCCCGGCGGCACCGAGCACGACCACCACCCCGGCGGCACCGACCACGACCACCACCCCGGCGGCACCGACCACGACCACGACCATCGCGCCGACCACCTCGACCGAGAAGTCCGCGGCGGCAACGGAAACCACCACCACGACAACGGAGGAGACCGCGGCGGCGGTCTCCGCCCCGTCGGGCGATCTCGCGATGACGAACGTCTCGACGTCCGGCAAGTACACGGCGGCGGTGAGCGGCACGTCGGCGACGATCACCGACAAGTCGGGCGCACAGACCTTCTCCGGCACGGTCGGCACGAAGGCGATCGTGCAGTGGGCGTCGGGCTCGGATCAGCTGTGGATCGTCGACGGCTCGAAGCTGTCGGTGGTCGATGCGGCCACCGGCAAGCAGACGTCCGTCGACCCGTCCTCGAGCACGGTGCCGGCCGAGGTTGCCGCACTGGTCGCCAAGTAGGAGGGTCCAGCAATGTTGCCGTATTCCTCTGCCCCGCAATGGGTACTACGAAAGCTGACCAGCAGATGAACATGAAGACGAAGGGCGCGATCGCGGCGGGCGCTGCAACCGTCCTGCTCGCGGGCGGCGCGGGCACCATGGCCGCGTTCAACGCCGGCGGTGGCGTCGGCGGCGGCACCGTCGGCGCAGGCAGCCTGGCGCTGTCGCAGTCCGGGGCTCCGGCCTGGACCGACCAGAACGGTGCGATCGACGTCGCCACCTACCGGGCGGTGCCGGGTGACAAGGTGACCTACACCGCCACCTTCACGGTGACGGCCAAGGGCACCAACCTCGTTGCGAACCTGGGCGCCGACAGCGGCACCATCACCGGTGACCCGGCGCTCAAGGCGGCGATGGCCACCGCCGTCACCGCCAGCACGAACGGGGTGTCGTTGCCGTCGAACGCCGGAGGTGCCGTGATCACCCCCGCGCAGGACGGCAAGACCGTCAATGTCAAGGTGGTGTTCACGTTCAACCCGGCCACCTCCGGATACGTGGCGCAGACCGCCCAGCTGGACCTGTCCAACTTCAACATCACCCTGAAGCAGGTGTAGGCACCATGTCGAACAAGACTCGTTGGTTGGCCATCGGCGGTGCGGCCGTTGTCGGGGTGGCGTTGCTCTCGGCGCAGCAGACCGGTGCGCTGTGGACCCAGAGCCAGACCGTGGACGCGGGCACCATCCACTCCGGCATCCTCGACCTGTCGGTCGGTGGCAGCGGGCTCAGCTCGTACCCGTTCACCGCGCTCGCCGGCGCGAACCTGATGCCCGGCGGTTACGCGCAGGCGCCGGTGAAAGTCTTCAACTCCGGCAACGTGCTGATGAGATACAAGCTCCTCAACGGCGTCCAGTCGAATTCGGCTGTGCCTCTGGACCTCACGGCCTCCATCGTCGCGAACGAGGCGGCCTGCCCGACCACCGGCAACCCGACCGGGGCGACGCAGGTCTACAGCGGTCCGTTGATCGGAGCGTCGTTCGCCGAGCGGACCGTGCAGCCCGGCGGGACCGAGGTGCTGTGCCTGCGCGGCACGGTCGGCGCGTCCGCGGCGCCCAGCCAGAGCACCACGGCCACGTTCACGTTCTCCGCACAGTCTCGCTGAGTGAGGTTCGATGAGTGACACGGTGCAGGGCAAGACCGGGGACCAGGATCTCAGCGCCTGGGGGTGGGTCAAGAGCATCGTCTCCTGGCTCGTGCTCCTGGTGCTGCTGGCGATCCTGGCCCTGACCATCGTGGTCCCCCGGCTGACGGGGTCGACACCCTACACCGTGCTCACCGGCTCGATGCGGCCCACCTACCCGCCCGGCACCCTGATCGTGGTGAAGCCGCAGGATCCGCTCACGCTGGGGGTGGGGGACGCGATCACCTTCCAGAAGGAGTCCGGGAACCCGGAGGTCGTGACGCACCGGATCATCGAGTCGCGACAGAACTCGAAGGGCGAACGCAGCTTCGTCACCCAGGGTGACGCGAATCCGTCACGGGACAAGAACCCTGTTGTCCCGGAACAGGTTCGAGGCAAGGTCTGGTACAGCGTCCCGTATCTCGGCTATGTCAACAATGTCATCACCGGCCAGCAGCGGGCGCTGATGATCACGGTCGTCGTCGGGGGCCTGTTCCTCTACGCCGGCTGGATGTTCGTCGGTGCGTTCCGGGACCGCCCCCGCAAGGGCGACGACGACGGGTCCGGCTCCGACGGCCCCGCGAACCCGGTGGCGACCGCGAACCCTGTGGCGAACGCGAATCCTGCAGCCGCCGCGACGGTCCGCTTCGCGCCGCGGGTGCCCGCGACGCCGGACCAGCGGTTCGTCGACGCGGACACCATCGTCATTCCCCGGATCGAAAGCCGACACCGAGCACCCTGATCGCGAACGAAACGGCGAGGACTCGATCTCGCCGGTACGCCCCGAACGCCCAGGCGGAGAGTCGAACCGTCTGGGCGTTCGTGTGTTCCTGAGCGGAATCAGGCGTCGCCCAGCACACCCCGCGGAAGGCACAGGCAGAACGGGTGCCCCGCCGGATCCAGCAGCACCCGGCACAGGGCGGGTGCGTGCTGCACCGACGCGACCCGAGCCCCCAGGCGCACCGCCTCGGCCGAGGCGGAGTCCAGGTCGTCGACGACGAGGTCCAGGTGGATCTGTTTCGGCACGGCGCTGTCCGGCCACGACGGTGCCCGGTAGTCGGCCACGCGGATCGCGGTCAACAATCCATGCGGGAACTTCACGGTGACGTACTTGTCGCTGGAGTGCGCGATCCCTCCTCCGAGCATCCCGCACCAGAACGCCGCGAGGCTCGACGGCTCGTCACAGTCCAGGGTTATCGATCCCATGCGGGCAACGGTCATCCCTGCACGCTACCGAAACGCGGGGTGCCGTGGCGGCGCCAATTGCGCCGCGCGCCAAACGAAACGAGCGCCTGCGGTGACCGGGGTCGGTCACCGCAGGCGCTCGTCGCGGAGCTGGGTTACTGGTCGGACGATCAGCTGCCGAAGATGCTGCCCACCGAGCCGGCGGAACCGGTGTTGCCGCCGGGGGCCGGATCGGTGATCGTGATCGTCTTGGGGTCCGAGGTGGCGCCGGCGTGGGTGGCGTCGCCCGAGTAGACGGCGGTGATGACGTGGTCACCCGCGGTGGGGAAGATGTTCGTGAGCTCGACGACGCCGCCCACCACGGCCTTCGGGATGCCGATGTTCTTCGTGCCGTCCTTGAACTGGATGGTGCCGGTGGCGTCGGCCGGGGCCACGACCGCCTTCAGCTGCACGCCGGCCGAGGTGAAGGCGGTGGCGGGCACGGTCAGCGTGACGCTGCTCTGGCCGAGCGCGGGCGCGCCGACCGTCACGGTGAAGGCCGCGGAGGTGGAGGTCTCGAAGCCCGCGGCGCCGGAGTAGACGGCGGTGATGCTGCGCGCACCCTGGGTGGTGAAGGTGTGGGCGAGCGTCGCGGTGCCGTTGGTGACGGTGACAGGGCCGCCGAGGTCGGTCGTGCCGTCCCTGAACTGGACGGTGCCGGTGGCCTCGGCCGGGGTCACGGTCGCGGTCAGGTTGGCGGCGACACCGGTGGTCGCGGTGGCCGGGCCGGTGACGGTGGTGGTGGTCGCGACGCCCGCCGGATCGACCTCGAAGTCGATGGTGAAGTTGGGGTCGACCGAGGCGTTCTGGGACTCGTTGCCCGCCGTGGTCGGCATGCCGACCACGAGCAGGACCTTGGCGCTCTGGCCGGGCGCGAGGTGGATCGACTGGAGTTCGGTGCCCGGCTCCGCGACGCCCTGGACCAGGTTGACGATCCCACCGGTCGCGTCGTTGATCTCCGCCCGCACGTAGGCCTGGACGTCCGGTGCGTTCTTGGTCCAGTTGCCGAGGTACACCTGCAGGGTGCCGCCGGTGGCGGTGGTGTTCTTCGCCCAGAATTTGGAGGTGGCCTCGCCGCCGGGGATCAGCGTGCCCTGGAGGGCGGGGATCTGGTCCGTCCCGCCCCAGGTGGAGTTGTCCGCGGAGTACTGGATGAGGTTGGCATCGGCGTGCGCGGCGGCCGGCATCAGCACGGCGGCGAACGCCGCCAGGAACAGAGCTGCGACTGCGCCGCCGATGGCAGTGGCAAGCCGCGTGAAGCCGCCCTGCGTGTTGATGGAGGTGGTCATTGCGGCAGCGTAATTGAAGAATTAGTCCAAGCGTCCAGTTTGTAGAAACTTGTATCTTCGTCCAGCGCCGACGGCCGTAAGCTACCCGAACGAGTCGGTGTCGGCCGTTCGACTGCGGTGTCGGCGTGTCTCGCGGGGCGCGCCGACCGTCGGCGGGTCGGCGCGGCGTCCACCCCGCTGAGCAGGCCCGAAAAGATCTTGAGCGGGTTCTCATATTCTGGCGGGTCACCGCGGCGATTCGTCCAATTGGTGGGGTATCGGTGCCGGGAGTAGGGTGTCGAGGTCCAGCAGAGTCGATGGAAGAGGGAGGTGTGGCTTGTCGTGAAGGGCCAACCTCCCAGTACCTGCCGAAGTCGTCGCTGAGTCCTAGGGCGCAGCGCACTCGCGCAGCGGCGATTTCGTGATCACCACACCGCACGTCGACACCCAGCGTGCTGCCCGTGCATCCGACTTACGCGAAAGCCGTTTCCCATGCGTGACAAGCGACCCTTCCGCCCGCTGCTGCCCAGCCGCGCCGCCGACCCCTCCCGCGAGCTGATCGCGCCCGAGCATTCGATGGCGCCCCACCACACGCCGCCGGCCCGAGTGGTCGTCGCGCCGGTGGAAGCCAGCGTCGTCAACAGCGCCGTCTATCGCGACGGTCGCCGGATCGAGACGCCCGTGAACCTGGCCGACGCGCTGCGCAGCCTGCCCGACGCCTCGTCGATGGCGTGGATCGGGATGTACCGCCCCGACGAGGAGCAGCTGCTCGCCGCGGCGGTGCAGTTCGGCCTGCACGAGCTCGCGGTCGAGGACGCCATCGTCGCGCACCAGCGGCCGAAGCTCGAACGCTACGGCGACACCCTGTTCGTGGTGTTGCGCGCCGCGCGTTATGTCGACGAGACCGAACGCGTCGACTTCGGTGAACTGCACATCTTCTGCGGCCCGACATTCGTCCTGACCGTGCGGCACAGCGAGTCTCCCGACCTCTCTGCCGTCCGCACCCGCATGGAGAACGACCCGGACCTGCTCAGGCTCGGGCCCGAGGCGGTGCTCTACGCCATCCTGGACGCGGTGGTCGACGGGTACGCGCCGGTGGTCGCCGGTCTGCAGAACGACATCGACGAGATCGAGACCGAGGTGTTCAGCGGCGATCCGAAGGTGTCGCGGCGCATCTACGAACTCACCCGAGAGGTGATCGAGTTCCAGCGCGCCACCCGTCCGCTGCTCGACATGCTCAGCGGTCTGTCCGCCGGCTTCGAGAAGTACAAGACTGACGAGGAACTGCAGCGCTACCTGCGCGACGTCACCGACCACGCCACCACCGTCGTCGAGCGAGCCGACGGGTTCCGTCAGCTGCTCGGCAACATCCTCACCGTCAACGCCACGCTCGTCTCGCAGACCCAGAACGAGGAGATGTCGGCGCTGACCCAGGCCAGCTACGCGCAGAACGAGGAGATCAAGAAGGTCTCCGCCTGGGCCGCAATCCTGTTCGCGCCGACCCTGATCGGCACCGTGTACGGCATGAACTTCGACTCCATGCCCGAGCTGCACTGGGCCGGCGGCTACCCGATGGCGCTGATGATGATGGTGCTCACCTGTTTCGGCCTGTACACCGTGTTCAAGCGCCGGGGATGGCTCTAGCCTGTACAGACGTGCCGACGCGGCCATACGCTGGATGGACTCCGTCCCTCGAGAGTGAGGATGAGCCGATGAGCAATCACGTGTACAGCGTCACCGAGGTGGTCGGATCCTCGAAGAAGGGTATCGACGACGCGATCGCGGGGGCGGTGGCCAGGGCGAACGAGACCGTCCGGAACCTGGAATGGTTCGAGGTGGTGCACACCCGCGGGCACATCGAGAACGGGAAGGTCGGCCACGTGCAGGTGACCCTCAAACTGGGGTTCCGGCTCGACACCGAGTAGTTCGGCGCGCCAATCGGTCCCGGGTGGGCGACTATGGGTGGGTGGACCTGCCGCTGACCCCGCCTCTGCAACCGATGCTGGCGAAGGCCGCCGCGAGCGTGCCGCCGCAGCCCGACGGCGCAGAGCCCGAGTGGTCGTACGAGCCGAAGTGGGACGGCTTCCGCGCCATCGTCTTCCGCGACGGCGACGAGGTCGTGCTCAGCTCCCGCAGCGGGAAGGACCTGGGCCGCTACTTCCCGGAGATGCTCGACGCCATCCGAACCGAACTGCCGGACCGGTGCGTCCTCGACGGTGAACTGGTGGTCCCGCGCGAGGTGGACGGCCGCACCCGTCTGGACTGGGAATCGCTGTCGGAGCGTATCCATCCAGCCGCCAGCCGCGTGTCGCTGCTCGCCGAGCAGACGCCGTCGCAGCTGGTCGGCTTCGACCTGCTCGCCCTCGGCGACGAGGACCTCACCGGCCGGCCGTTCGGGGACCGCCGCGCCGCCCTCCTCGACGTGGTCGGCGGCGGACCGTCCTGCCACGTCACCACTGCGACCACCGACGCCGCCCAGGCCCAGCGCTGGTTCAGCGAGTTCGAGGGCGCGGGGCTCGATGGTGTCGTCGCGAAAAAGCTTGCCGGACCGTATCTTCCGAACAAGCGGGAGATGATCAAGGTGAAGCACTCGCGGACCGCGGACTGCGTGGTGATCGGGTATCGGCCGCACAAGAGTCAGCTGGGGATCGGGTCGATGCTGCTCGGCCTCTACGACGGCGACGACATGCACTTCATCGGCGGCGCTTCGGCGTTCACCGCTACCCGACGCGTCGAACTGCAGGCCATCCTCGACCCGCTGCGTCTCGGCGAGGACGTGGTGCACGACGGCGAGGCCAGCCGGTGGTCGGCGGGCAAGGACCGCCAGTGGGTACCGCTGCGGCCGGAGCTTGTGATCGAGGTGGCGTACGACCAGATGGAGGGCGACCGGCTGCGGCACGCCGCACGGTTCCTACGGTGGCGACCGGACCGCGACCCGCGGTCGTGTACCTACGAGCAGCTGGAGGTTCCGGTGCGCTACGACCTGAGCGACGTACTGGCAGGAGAGAAGTGATGGCCAAATCGGCTGCGATCGAGCTGGACGTCGACGGGATCCCGGTCCGGCTGTCGAGCCCCGACAAGATCATGTTTCCGCAGCTCGGCGCCGAGGGCGGCTCCAAGCTGCATCTCGCCGAGTACTACCGGACGGTCGCCACCTTCGGCGGCGGCGGCATCATGACCGCGCTGCGTCAGCGGCCCACCCACCTGCAGCGGTTCCCGGACGGCATCGAGGGCGAGGAGGTGTACCAGAAGCGGATCCCCGCCAAGCACCCCGATTTCGTCGACACCTGCACGGTCACCAACCCGAACGGCCGCACGGCAGACGCCCTGCTGGTGCGCAGTCCCGCCGACATCGTGTGGGCGGCGCAGATGGGCAACGTGACCTTCCATCCGTGGCCGGTGCGCGGTGCGGACACCGACCGGCCCGACGAGCTGCGCATCGACCTGGACCCGCAGCCCGGAACCGGGTTCGCCGAGGCGCGGGCGGTCGCGCTGGACCTGCTGGCGCCGCTGCTCGACGAGCTGGGGCTGGTCGGCTACCCGAAGACCTCCGGCGGGCGCGGGGTGCACGTGTACGTGCGGATCGAGCCGCGCTGGGACTTCATCGAGGTGCGACGCGCGGTGATCGCGCTGGCCCGTGAGATCGAGCGCCGCGATCCGGCCCGCGTGACCACCGCCTGGTGGAAGGAGGAACGCGGGGAGCGGATCTTCGTCGACTTCAACCAGACCGCGCGGGACAAGACGGTCGCCTCGGCGTACTCGGTGCGCAAGACCCCGCGAGCGACGGTGTCGACGCCGGTGACGTGGACGGAACTGGCGGACGTCGAACCGGACGACTTCACCATCGCCACGGTCCCGGACCTGCTGGCTCGGCGGGGGGATCCCGCCGCCGGCATCGACGCGGTCGCGCACACGCTCGACGCACTCCTCGAGATGGCCGAGCGGGATGCCGCGAACGGGCTCGGGGACATGCCGTATCCGCCGCAGTACCCGAAGATGCCCGGCGAGCCGAAGCGGGTGCAGCCGAGCCGCGATCGGGACCGGAAGTAGGGCGTTTTCGGTCCCCCTTCGCCGGACTTCGACAGTAGGCTCAACACGATCGGAAATACATCGTCACACGGCAGTTCACACGCGAACGTTCGGAGGATGAGATGACCGAGAGCCCCATCGTCGACAGCAACGAGGCGATCCTGCGGATCGCCAAGGACGTGTGGTGGATGCTGCTGATCCGCGGCATCGTCGCGATCGCGTTCGGCATAGTCGCGATCGCCTGGCCGCACGTGACGGTCAAGGCGTTGATCGTGGTGGTCGGTGTGTTCTGGATCGTCGACGGAATCGTCTCCGCGGTCCGAGCGGTGCAGGCCCGCAAGGTCGTGCAGAGCTGGGTGTGGTGGCTGGCTGCCGCACTCGTGTCGGTGACCGCGGGCATCGTCCTGTTCGTCTGGCCCGACCTGACCGCCCTCGCGTTCGCCTACCTGATGGGATTCTGGGCGATCCTGCTCGGTGTCCTCGAGGTGATCGGGGCATTCCAGGTGATGGCCAACGGGGGGCAGTGGATCGGGTCGATGGTGGCCGGCGTTCTCGCCCTGCTGTTCGGTCTGATCCTGGTGATCTGGCCGGGCTCGGGCATCACCGGACTGATGTGGCTCGTCGGCGGCTTCGCCATCCTCTTCGGAATCCTGTTCCTGGTCGGGGCATTCCAGGTGCGCGCAGCGGGCAAACGCGCAGGCGTCGTGTGAGACCGTGACCGAGAAGTCGGCGCGCATCCGCTCATTCGGTGAGGCCGCTCGGCCGCCGACGCAGATGCACGTCGACCCCCGGTTCCTGCGTCTGGCGGATGCGTTCTTCGAGCTGTACCGAACCCCGGACAACGGGGGCGGTGCGCTCGCGGTGTACCTGTACGGAGAGCCGGTGCTGGACATCTGGGCGGGCTGGGCCGACCGGGACCGGCGGTGGACGAGGGACACCATGGCGTTGTCCTTCTCCACCGGCAAGGGTGTCGCCAGCACCGTCGCGCATCGCCTCGCCGAGCGCGGCGTGCTTGCCTACGACGAGCCGGTCGCCAGCTACTGGCCCGAGTTCGCGGCGGCAGGCAAGCAGGGCATCACCGTGCGGGACATGCTCACTCATCGCGCCGGTCTGCACCGGGTGCGCGGGCTGGTGCCCGGGCGCCGTGGACTGCTCGACTACGACACCGTCGTCGATGCGCTGGCGGCCGCGGCGCCGGATCCGCGGCGGCTGCGCGCGCCCGGCTACCACGCGGTCACCTTCGGGTGGCTGGTGGCCGAGACGATCACCCGGGCCACGGGTCGGGACTTCGTGGACGTGGTGCGAGACGAGATCGGGAAACCGCTGGGGGTCAGCGACTTCTGGTATCGGGTACCCGTGGACCAGCGTGGCCGGATCGCGAAGCTGTTCCCGCACATCGCACCCGGCGGGGTGCCGTGGGGACTGACGTCGTCGGTGCTGTCGCGGGTGCGCCCGTTGCGCGGGCTCGCCGAGGCGGCGATGCCCGACGGCTTCGACGAACTGGTCCGAGACCCGGCCGTCCACGACGCGGTGATGCCGGGTTGGAACGGGGTCTTCACGGCGCGCGCCCTGGCCAAGATGTACGGGGCGATCGCCAACGGCGGCACCATCGACGGCGTGCGCTTCCTGGCACCGGAGACCATCGCGCAGATGGGAACCGTGCAGACCCGCGGCCGCGACTACGTTCTCGGCGCACCGGTCAACTGGCGGCTGGGCTACCACCCGGTGGTCGTCGCGAACCGGGTCCAGCCGCGGGACGCGTTCGGGCACTACGGGGTCGGCGGCTCGGGCGCATACGCGGACCCGGCCACCGGGCTGTCGTTGGCCTTCGTCACCAACCGGATGGGCAATGCCCTCACCGCACTCGGTGATCTTCGGCTCGCCCGGCTCGCGGCGAAGGCTCAGGCGATCGCGACCGTGCTGTAGACCGACATCAGGACCGCCGCGCGGCCGGAGGTGAACCGGACCGGCCGCCTGCTCGTGTCGACTTCATGGACCAGCGCACGGCACCGCCGCATCCGCGACCGGTCGCTCTGCACGCCGCCGCCTGCGCCCTCGACCTGGATCGCTACCTGCGCTGGCGCCGCGACCGTGACGGCGACCCGTTTCTGCTGGCCATCCCGCACTACGGAGAAACCCTGTTCACCGGCAGCGCGGACGGCGCCGAGGAACTCTTCCGTCTGCCACCGGGGCTGTCGACGCCGCCACTGCCGAATCCCATCGAGCCGCTGGTCGGCGCGAACTCGCTGATTCTGCTCTCGGGGGACCGGCATCGCCGGGAACGCCGGTTGATGATGCCGGCGTTCCACGGCGACCGGATGCGCGAGTACGGCCGGATCGCCGTCGACGCCGCGCGCGGCGAGATGGACCACTGGGTGCCGGGCGTCCCGATCCGGGTCCGCGAGTGCGCCCGCGCGATCACCCTCGGCGTGATCGTGCGGGCGGTGTTCGGCGTCACCGACCCGGGCCGTCGCGACGAGTACACCCGCGCCGTGACTGGGTTCCTCTCCGCGTACGGACTGCCGCTGGTGCTGGCTCCGGTGTTGCGGCGACCGCTTCGCGGCAGGGGACCCTGGGCCAAGTTCGTCGCGCAGCGGACCAGGTTCGACGCGCTGCTCGTAGCGGAGATCCAGAGCCGTCGGGAGCGGGACGGGGCCGGTCGGTGTGATCTCCTCGGCCTGTTGACGGCGGCCCGCTACGAGGACGGCACCGGCATCGACGGCGCCGACCTGGTCGAGGAACTGCGGACCCTGCTCGTCGCCGGTCACGAGACCACCGCTACCGCGGTCACGTGGGCGCTGTGCCATCTGCACCGCGAGCCGCGGGTGCGTGCGAGGCTGCTGGCCGAACTCGACGATCTGGGACGTGACCCCGGTCCCGACGAACTCGATGCCGCGCCGTACCTCGGCGCGATCTGTCAGGAGGTGCTCAGGCTGCACCCATCGGTTCCCGTCGTGCTGCGCAGGCTGACCGGCCCCGGTGCGGTTCGAGGGGTGTCCCTCGAAGCGGGTGACACCGCGGGCGTGGCGCTGAGCCTGCTGCACTCGGACCCGCGGGTCTTCCCGGATCCGGCCCGCTTCGACCCGAATCGGTTTCTCGGCCGGCGCTACTCGCCGCACGAGTACGCGCCGTTCGGCGGTGGGAACCGGCGCTGCGTCGGGGCCGCGTTCGCCGGGTACGAGATGCGGATGGTGCTGGGCACGATCATGACGCAGGCGCGCCTGCGCATGCCAGACCGGGACCGCCGCCGCCCGCCACCGGCCGCGGTGCCGCACGACATAGCGACCGGCCCGCGCAGGCCCGTGGTGCTGGACTATCTCGGCCCGCGCTGACCGGGCCGGCACCATCGCGTCGGCGGAATCAGGACTCGGGGACTGGAATCTCCATTCCCCGTCTTCGGATGACGTTCAACGGGTTTCGGACACCGGTAGCGCGAGGAGTGGGCCGCCGGTGTGCAGGTCCGCGCCCGACGCGGGGAGGGACCTACTCGTACCGTGCAGGGGCCGCGGATCGGTTGCGCTGGTGATGCGGGCGACGGTTTCGTCGATCGCCTCGATCGCCTCGGTGCGGCTGTAGTCCTCGTGCGCGAAGCTCTCCCATCCGGTGAGCAGGCTCCACCACAGCATGTGCCGCACCCAGCGCACCTTGAGGTTGCTGCTGAAGGTGCCGTCGGCGCGGCCGCGCTCGAGGAGGTCGAACAGCGGCGCGTCGATGGTGCTCAGGCGGACCCAGAACGACTCGTGGGACAGGGCCTGCGGATCGCCGTAGATCAGCGCCAGCAGGGGGCCCAGGTCGAAGCACTCGTGGCTCATCCGGCGCAGCGCGGCGTCGGCCGGACCCTCCTCGGGCCTGGCCCTGATCTGCGCCGCGCTGAGTTTGTCGAGCGCGTCCTCGCCGAGTGCCCGGATCAGGTCGTCGCGCTCGGGGTAGTAGCGGTGCAGAGTGCTTCGACCGACGTCGGCTTCTGCGGCGATGTCGCTCAGCGGCGCCGCCGCGTTCTTGCTCAGGACCTCGACGGCGGCGTCCAGGATCGCCCGGCGGGTGCGGGCGCGAGTTCCCGATTCCTGGGCGGATTCCGACGACATGGACACGACTTTAGCAGCGTGAACGTTCGAACTGATACTCCAATTGACAGAAATGGGACACCGATGTTCCACTGATGGGCATGACTGACTCGCCCGCGCAGACTTCCTGGGTCAACGTGAAACTCCTGTGGTCGTTCATCCGGCCGCACCGCCGCACCCTGTTCCTCGGCATCGTGCTCGGCCTGGTGTTCACCGCCGCGGGGCTCACGCTGCCGATGGTCGTCAAACTGCTCCTCGACTCGATTGCCGAGGGCAAGAGCATGACGGGGCTGATCATCGCGCTGGTCGTCATGCTCGTCGTCGCCGGCGTCATCGGATACATCGAGCTGAACCTGCTGGGCCGGCTCGCGGCCCGGGTGGTGTACGACGCGCGAGAGTCGATGGTGCGCCGGTACTTTCGGGCCACCGTCGGCAGCCTGACCAAGCGCTCGTCGGGCGAACTCGTCACCCGCGTCACCTCGGACACGGTGTTGCTGCGCGAAGCGGCGTCGTCGAGCCTGGTCGAACTCGTCAACGGAGCGGTCGCGATCGTGGGCACGCTGATCCTGATGGGCTTCCTCGACCCCGTTCTCCTGGGGGCGATGCTGGGCGCGCTCGCCGTGGTCGCGGGGTGTTCGGCCGCCGTGATGCCGATGATCGCGAAGTCCGAGCGGGCAGCGCAGGAGTCCGTCGGCCGGCTCGGTGGTGGTCTCGAGGGCGCGCTGCGCGCCATTCGCACCGTCAAGTCCAGTCGAGCCGAGTCGCGCGAGGTCGAGCGGATCATCGTCGACGCCAAGGAGTCGCAGTTGCACTCCGTGCGGGCCGTGCGGGCGGGCGCGCTGGTCTGGGCGATCTCGAGCGGCGGCATGCAGATCGCGCTGGCCGGCATCCTGGCCTTCGGTGCGTGGCGGGTCGGATCGGGTGCCGTCGCGGTCTCGAGCCTGATCGCCTTCCTGCTGTACGCCTTCCAGCTGCTCGACCCGGTCTCGCGCCTGTCGCGCAACGTCGCGACCATCCAGTCCGGAATCGCCGCCGCCGCGCGGATCCGCGAGGTCCAGGCCCTCGACCTCGAGGATCACGACGAGTCGGCCGAGATCCTGCCGTTGCGCGCCGCGCCCGACGTGCCGCTGCTCGAACTCGTCGACGTCACCGCGAAGTACGCGCCCGGTGCGCGGCCGGCGCTGTGCGGCGTCAGCGCCAGCATCCCGGCCCGGGGTCACACCGCGATCGTCGGACCGTCGGGAGCGGGCAAGACCACGATCTTCTCGCTGCTGCTGCGGTTCCTGCACCCCGAGACCGGACAGATCCGGCTGGGCGGCACACCGTACTCGGAGCTCTCGTTCGAGCAGGTGCGCTCGCACCTGGCGTACGTCGAGCAGGACACGCCGGTGGTCCCCGGCACCGTTCGATCGAACCTGCTGTTCACCTACCCGGAGGCCACCGAGGAGGAGGTGTGGGACGCGCTGCGCGCCGTGCACCTCGACGAGACCGTCCGCGGGCTGGAGAACGGCCTCGACAGTGACCTGTCGTCGACGAACATCTCGGGTGGGCAGCGACAGCGGATCGCGTTGGCCCGAGCCATCGTTCGTCGACCGGACATTCTGATGCTGGACGAGGCAACCGCCCAGCTCGACGGTCGCACCGAGGCCGCCATCCACGAGGTGATCCGCGAGCTCGCGGAGACCGGCGCCGTGCTGACCATCGCCCACCGGCTGTCGACGGTGATCGACGCGGACCAGATCCTGGTCATGGACGAGGGCCGGATCCGGGCGCAGGGCACCCACGCCGAACTGATGGCCTCCGACTCGCTCTACCGCGAGCTGGTCGCCGCGCTGCGGATCGGACCCGCGGTCCCGGTCGCGGTGTAGTCGCGGTACGGCTGCGGGGTCGGCGGGCCGGCGGTACTCTCGGGCGATGGTAGGCGTCGCCTTCGAAAAGCCGGAACCCGCCGACGATCGGCGCAGACGAGGCAAGGCGCTGCGCGCGCGTGTCCCGCGCGGCGCCCACGGTGAGTGGCAGGCCCCCGCTGGGCGACCCCACCCCGCCGACGTCCTGGACCAGCAGAACGCGCAGCGTGTGCCCGAGCTCGTACCGCTCCGCTACGAGCGAATGCTGGTTTCGCCCTTCACCTTTCTGCGCGGGTCGGCGGCGATCATGGCCTGGGACCTCGCCCAGGGGCCGCGCACGGACCTGATGGTCGCGGCCTGCGGTGACGCCCACCTGGCGAACTTCGGGCTGTTCGCCGGACCCGACCGGCGACTCGTCTTCGATGTCAACGACTTCGACGAGGTGCACCGGGGCCCGTTCGAGTGGGACGTCAAGCGACTCGCGGTGTCGGTGGCGGTGGCGTCGGAGGACAACGGGCACAGCGCCGCCGATGCTCGCACCGCGGCGCGGACGGTCGCGCAGACCTACCGCGAGGTGATGGCGCGCGCGACCAGCATGACCGCACTGGACGTCTGGTACACGCGGCTCGAGGCCGACGCCGTGATCGACCAGCTGCGCGACGACCTCGGCAAGCGCCAGCTCGGTGTCGCCGAGGCGTCGATGGCGAAGGCCGAGCGGCGCACCCAGCTCGGTTCGCTCGAGCGTTTCGCGCGGCCCACCGACGGCGGATTCCGGCTCAAGGAGGACCCGCCACTGGTGGTCCGGCTGCCGTACCAACGGCACGTCGAGGTCACCACGCTGCTCACCGACGCGTACGAGAACTACCTCGCCACCCTCGCCACCGACCGCAGACAGCTGGTGACGCGGTACCGCTTCCAGGACATCGCAAGGAAGGTGGTCGGGGTCGGCTCGGTCGGCACCATGTGCTTCATCGCACTGTTCATCGGGGATACCGCACGCGACCCCCTGTTTCTCCAGATCAAGGAGGCTGGGCAGTCGGTGCTCGCGCCGTACGTCGAGGGCACCCACTACACGGATCAGGGGCAGCGGGTGGTGGACGGCCAACGGTTGATCCAGAGTGCGTCCGACCCGTTCCTCGGCTGGTTCACCGGGTCGGGCCCGCTGGGCCGCGACTTCTACGTCCGTCAGTTGCGGGACAAGAAGGGCGGCTTCGACATCGCGTCGATGCGACCGCCGGGGATGCAGGTGTACGCGCGCCTGTGTGCGACCGCGCTGGCCCGTGCGCACGCGCGTACCGGAGATCCGGTGGCGATATCCGGATACCTCGGCAGCGGAACGGTGTTCGACGGCGCGATCGAACGCTGGGCGGCCGCATACGCCGAGCAGAATCGAAGCGACTATCACGAGGTGCGGCTTCGCCGCAGTGGTGCGGTCGCGGGGTCCTGAGACTCCACAATCGCACCACTGCGCCGCAGGCGCATCACCAGATGCGTACCCGCTGTTCGGGTTCCAGGTAGAGGGCATCTCCGGGTGTGACCTCGAACGCCTCGTGGAAGGTGTCCAGGTTGCGCACCACGCCGTTGCAGCGGAACTCCGGCGGGGAGTGCGGGTCGACGGCGAGGCGGCGGATCGCCTCCTCGTTACGGGCCTTGGTCCGCCACACCTGCGCCCAGCCGAAGAACACCCGCTGCAGGCCGGTGAGTCCATCCAGTTCGGGAGGGGTCGTGCCGTCCAGCGCGATCCGGTACGCCTCGATCGCGATCGACAGCCCGCCGAGGTCGCCGATGTTCTCGCCGATGGTGAACTCGCCGTTGACCTTGTGGCCGGGCAACGCCTTCGGCTCGAAGTCGTTGTACTGCTCGATGAGCGCCTTCGTCCGCTTGCCGAATTCGGCGCGGTCGGCGTCGGTCCACCAGTCGATCATGTTGCCGTCGCCGTCGTACTTGGCGCCCTGGTCGTCGAATCCGTGGCCGATCTCGTGCCCGATCACCGCGCCGATCCCGCCGTAGTTCGCGGCGTCGTCGGCGTTCGCGTCGAAGAACGGGGGCTGCAGGATCGCGGCGGGGAAGACGATCTCGTTCATCCCCGGGTTGTAGTAGGCGTTGACGGTCTGCGGGGTCATGAACCACTCGTCGCGGTCGACCGGTCCGCCGAGCTTGGCGAGGTCGCGGTCGTGGTCGGCGGCATAGCCGCGCCGGTAGTTGCCGACCAGGTCGGAACGGTCGATCGTCAGTGCGCTGTAATCACGCCACTTGTCGGGGTAGCCGATCTTAGGGGTGAACTTCTCCAGCTTGGCGAGCGCGGCCTGTCGAGTGTCCGGGCTCATCCACTCGAGCTCGGAGATGTTGCGGCGGTATGCCTCCTGCAGGTTCGCGACCAGCTCCTGCATCCGCGTCTTGGCCTGGGGCGGGAAGTGCCGCTCGACGTAGAGCTTGCCGACCGCCTCGCCGATCAGGTCCTGCACCAGGGTCACCCCGCGCTTCCAGCGCTCGCGGTTCTCCTCGGCGCCGGTGAGGGTGTGGCCGTAGAACGCGAAGTTCTCGGCGACCACGTCCTCGGTGAGATACGGTGCGCGCGAATGGATCACCTGCCACGCGGCCCAGGCCTTCCACTCGCTCAGCGGGCGCTGCGTCCACAGTGTGGTCAGCGAGGTCAGGAAGCTGGGCTGGCGGACCACCAGTTCCGCGAATGTGTCGGGTGTGCCGCCGATGCCGGAAACCCAGGCGTCCCAGTCGAATCCGGCATTCTCGCGGATGAGGTCGTCGAGCGTGACCAGGTTGTAGCTCAGCTCGGCGTCCCGTCGCTTGACGACGTCCCAGTGACCTGCGGCGATCGCCGTCTCCAGGTCGAGGATGCGCGCGGCGTCGCCCGCGGGATCGGGCCGTCCCGCGAGCTCGAGCATCCGCTGAACGTGCGCCAGGTAGGCGTCGCGGATCTCGGCGTAGGAGTCCTCGCGGTAGTACGACTCGTCGGGCAGGCCGATCCCCGACTGGGTCAGGTGCACGAGGTAGCGCGCCGAGTTCTTGGCGTCGGTGTCGACGTAATTGCCGATCGCCCCCGAGACTCCGGTGCGCTGGAGGCTGCCGAGCAGCCCGGCCAGGGTGGACAGGTCCGCGGCGCCGTCGACGGCGGCCAGTTCGCCGGCGATCGGGTCCAGGCCGACGCGGTCGACCGCGTCGGTGTCCATGAACGAGAGGTACAGGTCGCCGATGCGCTGGGTGTCCGTGCCGTCCGCGCCACCGGTGTCGGCGGCCTCGGTGATGATCGCGCGAACGTCGACCTCGGCCTGGTCGTAGAGGGTGCGGAAGGCGCCGTCCACGGCGCGGTCGGCGGGGATCTCGTAGTCGTCCAGCCACTGCCCGTTGACGTGTACGAAGAGGTCGTCCTGGGCGCGGACGCCGTCGTCGAGGTGGGTGAGGTCGATTCCGGAGCGAGTCATGCACTCCATCATGGACCAGGAATCGCGGGCGTGAGCGGTCGGTTTCCGAGTACGTCAGCGGGGCGGGACGGGGATGGAGGTCGGGACCTCGAGGGTGATGGAGTACCGGTCCTCGATGTTTTGCCGGAACTCGTCCTCGCAGCGTTGCAGCTCCGCGCGATTGTTTCCCGCGTCGCGCACGCAGTCCACGTAATCGCGCCCGCCGATCCGGTTGAAGAACCCGACGCCGACCACGATCAGCACGATCGTGATGATCACCGCGGCGATGCCGAGCAGGATGCCCGCCAACGACATGCCGCCGTTCGTCGCGGTCTGCTTCTTGAACTGCGACCGGCCGATCACGCCGAGAATCACCGCGAGGACACCGAAGACGAATCCGCCGATTATCGTCCATACCGTGACGACGCCGAGAATGCCGAGGATCAGGGCGGCGATGCCTGCACCGTTTCGCGGCGAGACCGGTGCCGCGGGGTAGGGCTGCGGCGCGTACTGCTGTCCGCCGGGGTATTGGGGTTGCCCGCCGGGATACTGCTGTCCGCCGGGGTACGGGGGTTGCCCGCCGGGGTACGGGGGTTGCGCTCCCGGATACGGGGGTTGCCCGCCGGGATACTGCTGTCCTCCCGGGTACTGGGGCGGCTGGCCGCCGGGGTACCCGGGTTGTCCGAACTGCGGATACTGCTGTCCGTGCGGCGGCTGACCCTCGGGCGGGCTCGGCTCGTCGGGAGGGTTGGGCGGCGGAGTCGTCATCAGTTTCTCCTCGGGCGTGAACCGTGGGCACCAGACAAACGATCGTCCCCGCAGACTAGCCCGCCCGTCTCTGCCGTGCCCGGGTTCCGCCGCCGCGTGGCGTCGAGGTCTTTGGGCTACGAGCTGCCGAACAGGTTCTCGACGCTGCCGACGGTGCCGACAGTGCTGCCGAACGAACTGCCGTTCTCGGAGCTGCCACTGTCGGAGCTGCCGAGGTCGGAGCTGCTCGCGCTGCCGGAGGAGAGGCCGCCTTCGGCCCCGATGCGGAAGTTGCGGATGTAGGTCGACACCGTGGTGGTGCCGGGCGTGATGCAGTTCGTCAGCGCACCGTAGGCACCGTCCTCGAGGCCGTTCAACGTCGCGACGGCGGACTTCTCGATGCCGCTGCTGAGGAAGCGGATGGCGGGATCGAACGTCGGATTACCGCCTGCGGTCGCCGCCGGGATCACCTTCGGATACACCATCGCGGAGCCGTCGTCCGTCTTGACTCCGGGGAAGACTGTCGGCTTCTGCCCGGACGAGTCGAGCGACTTCTGCATCGCCTTCGCATCCAGCTTCCCCTTCACCACGACCGGTGTCATGCACACGACCCGGGCGTCCGCAGGCGGGGCCACGGTCACGAGCGCGTCGTGTCCGGTCACGTCGGCGGTGAGAATCGGGGAGTTCTCCGACACCGCGAACGCGGCCGCCGTCGGCTCGGCACCGGCCACCGCGGGGGTGGAAAGCACTGCCCCGGCCAGGATTCCCATGCCGGTCAGGGCCATCCGGATGGTGGTCTGCGCCTTCATTCTTCTCCTCGACGTCGCTGGGCGGCGGCGCCCGGCGGACGCACTGCCGCGCCCACCGTAGAGCAGATCACCCGCTCTGTCTGTCGTTCAAGGGAAGTAAAAGTGATCGGGTGCTGGATCAGAGCAAGTGGACACTCGCCGAGGCCCGGGCCAGGAGCCGGCCGGTGGTGTCGGCGAGCTTGGTCTCGACGAGTGCGAGCCTGCGCCCGGCTCGCACCACCGCCGATTCGACGTGGACCGCGGGGCCGTCGGCTGCGGGAGATCGCACGAAGTCGATCCGCAGGTCGAGTGCTCGGTAACCCTGTCCGGGACCGGTGAGGGTCTGCCCGGCCAGCCCGGTCAGCAGGTCCGCGGCCGAGATCAGCACGCCGCCCTGGACCGACCCCATCGGGTTGGCCATCCAGTCGGCGGGTGTGAACTCCGCGACCACCCGGCCGTGCTCGACCACCGCGAGCTCGACGCCCAGGAGCCCGGCCAGCGGGCCGCGCGCGATCGTGCGCGCGGCGATCGCCTCGACCACATCGAGCCCGCCACGATCGATGAATTCCGCTGCGTCCGTGACCGGTTCCGGCTCGGCGACGGGCAGTGGCCGTCCCCGAAGCACCTCCTCGGCGTGCGTCGAGCCGCGGCTGACGACGACGCCACGCGAGGCCAGCACGGCGAACACCTCGCCGCCGGCGGCGCGCAACTCGCCCGCGGCCAGTCCGATTCCGGTGTCGAGGTCGACCTGCACCGCGTGACCACTGGCCTCGACCGTCCCGTGGTCGGGCAGGGGTGTCGCCATCGCCGCGCTCACCTGGGAGAGCACCACCTGGGTTCCCGGTGGGACGGCCGTGCCCACCGCGCCGCCGGGGACCGCGTCGACGAGCACGCCGACGGAGCCGAGGACCGTGCGGCCCCGGTGGTCGTGGAACCGTGGGCCGACTTCCTGCTCGAGCCGGAGCCGTCCGGGTTCGAGTTCGAGTGGCCGGACGCCCATCAGTGCGTTGAGCCGGTCCTCGCGCAGCGTATCGGGGGTCGTCATGGGTATCTCTCTATCACCAGAGCTGGACGCTGGACCCACTGCGGGCCAATAGCTCTCCGCCCGATCCGAGTAGCCGGGTCTCGATCAGCGCGATCCGGCGCCCGGCCCGCACGATCTCCGACTCGACGCGTATCGGCCGGCCGTCCGTGGCGGGCGAGCGGACGAAGTCGATTTTCAGGTCCAGCAGTCGGTACGACTTCCCGGCGCTGGTCAGGATCTGTGCGGTGAGTCCGGTGGTCAGGTCCGCGGCGGCGAAGAGCACGCCGCCCTGCACCGATCCGATCTGGTTGCTCATCCACGGCGCGGGCGTGAATCGAGCGGAAATGGTTGCGTCGGAAACCGATTCCACCTCGAGCCCGATCAATCCCGCCAGCGGGCCGCGTGGGATGGTCCCCGCGGCGATACCGCGGACGACGGCGCGTCCGTCGAGTCCGGCGACCGACTCCGGGTCCGCCGGCTCCGGGGCCGGTATCACCAGTGCCGGGGCCGGGCCCGAACGGTCGTCGTTTCGGGCGGCGCGGGTGACGACGACACTGCGGGCGAGCAGGCTCACCGCGGTGGTGCCGTCCGCGGCGGTGACGCGCCCGGTGGACAGCCCGGTGCCGGCATCGAGGTCGAGGTGTTCGGTACTGGCTCGCGCAGTGAGCGCGCCCGCGGCGGGCAGGGGCGCGGCAACTGCGGCGGTGAGTTGTGAGACGACGGTCCGGTTGCCCGGGGGGAGGGCGGCGAAGAACGCGCCCGCGACCGCGGTGTCGGCGAGTACGCCGACCGACGCCAGCCCCGACAGGCCGCGGTGGTCGTGGAACCGCGGACCAGTCTCGCCCTCCAGGACGGTGCCCGTGGGCGACATGGCGAGCACTCGGACGCCCATCATCGTGTTCAGGGGGTCCACGCCACGCGGGCGGGTCGGGGTTGCCGTCATGGTTACTCAGTAGCAGCCCGCGGCTCGTCGTGGGGAGACCGGGTCCCGGACGCCGGGACGCACCGGGGTCGTCGGGAGGTGAACTGTGGCGGCGAGCTCAGCCGCCGAGGCGGGTGTGCATCTCCCACACCAGCACCTCGGCGGGGGCGTCGGCGGACAGTCGCTGCCCGCCGGTCGCGGTGAATCGCGCCGCGTCGCCCTCCGTCAGACGGCCGGTGCCCTCGAGGGTGACCTCGCCCTCCGCCACGAACAGGTGCAGGTACGGCGACTCGGGAAGGGTGACCGTGTCGCCCGCCCGCATCCGTGCGACGTACAGGGCGGTGTCGGAGTTCGCAATGCTGATGGCGGACTGCCCGCGGTGCTTGCGCATCCCGGAGGCCACCGGCACCAGGCCGCCGCGCATCAACTCGTCGTCGATCTCGAGTTGCTCGTAGCCGGGGGTCACGCCCGACTCGTCCGGAAGGACCCACATCTGCACGAAGCGGACCGGCTCGGCATGTTCGGGGCTCGGCGAACCCGCGAGCCGCCAGGAGTCGTTCTTCTCCGAGTGCAGGATTCCGGTGCCGGCGCTCATCCGCTGCGCCAGTCCCGGATAGATGACGCCGGAATGCCCGATCGAGTCCTGGTGCACCAGGGATCCCCGCAGCACCCAGGTGACGATCTCCATGTCCCGGTGCGGGTGGGTGTCGAAGCCCTGACCGGGCGCGACGATGTCGTCGTTGTTGACCATCAGCACGCCGTGGTGGGTGTTGTCGGGGTCGTAATGCTGGCCGAAGGAGAACGAATGCCTGGAGTCGAGCCAGGAAACCCGCGTCTCGAGTCGATCGCCTGCGCGGCGGATGTCGACGTGCGGGGTCGTCAGTGCCGTCATGGGTCCTCCTCCTCGTATTTCGGTGTTCAACAGTACGGACGTCCGCCAAGTTGGCGTCACCGTTGACCGTCCCGATGCGTGAACGATGCCGTGCAGGGGCGAAACCGTGACGATCGTGAAACCGAACCTGGGCCGGTCAGCCGTTCAGGCTCGCGTGCATCTCCCAGACCAACACCTCGGCCGGTTCGGTCGCCGTCAGCCGATGTCCGCCGGTGCCGGACAGTCGCAGCGAGTCCCCGTGCGAGATGGGGCCGACACCCTCGACGTCGACCGCTCCCGCCGCGACGAAGACGTGACCGTACGGGGCGTCCGGGATCGTGACCGACTGCCCCGCACGCAACCGTGCCGCGTACAGCCCGGCGTGCCGGTTGTGCAGGCCGATCGCGGCGTCACCGCGGTGCCGGGGCAGACCGGACGCCACGACCACCAGCGCGCCGGCATCGAGTTCGTCGCCGATCGGCAGTTCCTGGTAGCTCGGCTCGAGGCCGGCCTCGTCGGGCGGAACCCACATCTGCACCACGTGCACGGGTTCGGTGACGCGGGATCCGTCCGCACGCCAGCGGTCGTTGCGCTCGGAGTGCAGGATGCCCCGGCCCGCGCTCATTCGCTGCGCGAGACCGGGATACACGACACCCGAGTGCCCCTCGGAGTCCTGGTGGACCAGGGATCCGCTGAGCACCCAGGTGACGATCTCGGCGTCCCGGTGCTGGTGCATGTCGAACCCGGACATGGGATCGACGATGTCCTCGTTGTTGACCACGAGCAGCCCGTGCGCGTTCGCAGCCAGGTCGAAGTTGCCCGCGAAGGGAAAGCTCTGCCTGGAGTCGAGCCAGCCGTAGTTCTGGTGCGCGCGATCGCCCCCGCGCTGGACGGCAATCGAGGGCATCGTTACGCCAGGGTCTCGTGGGCGGCGGGGATCGAGCCCAGCCGGCCCGCCTGGAAGTCCTCGAACGCCTGGATGACCTCCGCCTTGGTGTTCATCACGAAGGGCCCGGCCATCGCGACGGGCTCGCGGATCGGCTTGCCGCCCAGGATGAACACCTCGAGGGACTCGGTCCGCGAGTCCTGGGTGTCCGCGGCCGCGACGGTCAGCGTGTCGCCGCGCCCGAAGACGGTGGTCTGGCCCATCCGGACCGGCCTGCGCTCGGCGCCGACCGTGCCCTCGCCGGCGAGGACATAGGCGAGCGCGTTGAACTCGGGGTTCCACGGCAGGGTCAGGCTGGCCCCGGGCGCGATCGTCGCGTGCACGAGGCTGATCGGGGTGTAGGTGGAGCCGGGGCCGTGGTGGCCGTCGACCTCACCGGCGATGACCCGGATCAGGGCGCCGCCGTCGGGGGAGGACAGCAGGGCCACCTTGTTGCCGGTGATGTCCTGGTACCGGGGTGCGGCCATCTTGTTGTCGCGCGGCAGGTTCACCCACAACTGCACACCGTGGAAGAGTCCGCCGCTGACCACGAGGTGCTCCGGAGGGGTCTCGATGTGCAGGATGCCGCCGCCTGCGGTCATCCACTGGGTGTCGCCGCCGCCGATGACGCCGCCGCCGCCGTTGGAGTCCTGGTGCTCCATGATCCCGTCGATCATGTAGGTGACGGTTTCGAAGCCGCGGTGCGGGTGCCACGGGGTGCCCTTGGGCTCGCCGGGGGCGTAGTCGACCTCGCCCATCTGGTCCATGTGGATGAACGGGTCGAGGTACTTCAGGTCGATGCCGGCGAAGGCGCGGCGCACCGGGAAACCCTCGCCCTCGTAGCCGATGGGGGCGGTGGTCAAGGCGAGCACCGGACGCGCGGTCGCGTCGGGCGCGGGCTCGGCGACGCGGGGCAGCGCGAGGATGTTGTCGACGGTCACGGCGGGCATGGGGACTCCTCCGGGTCAGTAGTTGATTGTTCAACTAGTTCACCGTAGCTCAACGCTGTGCCGGTGGCGATATTCCCGGCCCGGGGGAGCGCCGAGAATCTACGTGGACTCCGGCGACAGCAGTTGCTCGGACAGCACCTCGAGCGCCTGCCTCGCGTAGCCGCGCCACATCGCGGTGACCAGCGGCATGGCGTAGGCGCCGATGCCCTTGGGGTGCAGGACCCATCGCCAGGTGATCGCGGTTCCGGTACCGCTGGGGGCGAACTCCCAGCGTCCGTCGATGCTGTCGACCAGCGGCCGCAGCGGGCCGGTGATGTCGCTGAGGCGGTAGCTGAACGAATGCGGTCCGTCGACGTCGGTCAGAACCTCGCGCATCGTGCCACCGTCGGTGGTCACGACCGTGCGCGACTGTCCGACCCGACCCCACACCCCGTCCTGTCCGCGGACCTCCTTGATCGGCGGAAGCAGGCCGTATCGCCGCGAGAAGATCACGGTCAGGGGGATCGGCAGCGTGGCGTCGAAGGCGCCCTCCACCGTGACCGGAATCGCGCGCGACTGCTCGACAGTGATGGGACTGGCCATGACCCGAGCCTAGAGCTGTGCGCGGCTCGCGGCGGGATGCGCGATCCGCTCGCGTCCGTCCGGGTTGTGCCGATCGAGGATCATCCGCAGGCCGCGGTGGCGGGCGGCGAGCTCGTGCCAGCTGTCGCTGGGCAGGTCGCCGACGTCGAACATGTCGTCGACCTGCGCCTGCGCCATCCGGTCCCAGTGATGCTGCAGCGCGAGCAGGAGGTCGTCGCGGTCGTCGAAGACCCGGGCGAACCGCGGGTTCCAGGGCAGGTGGCCGTCCGGATTCCGTTCGATCTCGTCGCAGATCTCGAGCAGGAGCTGGATGCGCTCGCGGGTGCGAGTCGGAGTGAACGTGCGCGTGGTGTTCATGACGGGCTCCTCGTCGGCTGTCGTTTCGATGTGCCCAACGCTATGGACGCCCTGCGGTGCCGTCGTCGTGCCGGAGGAGGGACCTGCCCTGCGACCGCGGCAGGCATCGGCCTGCGACCACGGTAGGAGTGGGACTGCTCCTCCGGAGGGATCCGCCGGCCGGGTTTGCTCCCTACGCTGAGGGGGTGGGATTGCTGGTGTGGTGGCGGTCGCGATACGAGAGTCGGGCACCCGAGGGGGTGCGCGACTACCCGTGGTGGCTGCCGACCTGCATGGCCGGGATCATGATCGTGGTCGCGGTGATCGCCGTGGCGCAGCGGGGCGAGCTGATTCCGCCGGGGCCCGCGGCGGTGGCCGGGCTGATGACCATCGTCGCCTGCGTCGGTCAGCTGATCACCGGCAAGCCGTGGCCGCCGGCGGTGATGACGGCGGCAACGATCGGCGGAGTCGTGTGGCTACTGCTCGATCCGGTCCAGCAGGATTTCGCGCCGGTACTGCTGATAGTGATGGTCGGCACCGTGACGGCAACCGCCGGGGCGTGGTGGGGACTCGCCGCCGGCGTCGCGAGCATGGGCGCCCTGATCACGGTCGCGGTCACCGCGGAGCTG
Organism: Rhodococcus sp. NPDC127527; assembly: GCF_042672245.1. Classification (NCBI taxonomy): domain Bacteria; kingdom Bacillati; phylum Actinomycetota; class Actinomycetes; order Mycobacteriales; family Nocardiaceae; genus Rhodococcus; species Rhodococcus sp. NPDC127527. Next base: position 50,884 of record NZ_JBHXVP010000013.1, on the reverse strand, counting down.
GCCGACGTCGGGATCTACGTCGGCGGCGTGCTGCTCGGTTTCGAGGTCGGGTTCGCGTTGCTGTGGCAGAACCGGGCCCTCGAGGCCGAGCGCAGTGGCCAACGCGCCGAGTGGGAACGGGCCACCATCGCCGAACGCCAGCGCATCGCGCGGGACATCCACGACGTGGTGGGGCACTCGCTGAGTGTCACACTGCTGCATCTGAGCGGCGCGCGGCACGCCCTGGAAAGCGATCGGGACGTCGACGAGGCGATCGACGCGTTGCGGGACGCGGAACGCGTCGGCCGGGAGGCGATGGCCGACATCCGCCGCACGGTCGGCCTGCTCGCCACCGAGGGGACCGACTCCGCGGCACTGCCCGGTGTCGAGGACATTGCCGCGCTGGTCGAATCCGTCCGTGGTGCGGGACTTTCCGTGAGCTATCGGACCGACGGCTCACCGAACGTGTCACCGGGTACCGGACTCGCGCTGTACCGGATCACTCAGGAGTCGCTGGCCAACGTCGCCAAGCACGCGCCCGCGTCCGCGGCGGCGGTCCGGTTGGAGTTCACCGCGGCGCAGGCTCGCGTGACAGTCGAGAACGGGCTGGCCACCAGGCCACGCGGTCATCGGCGGGCGGGATCGGGACTGACCGGCATGGCCGAACGTGCGGCCCAGCTCGGCGGCACCGTCCAGGCCGGTCCCGATCCGAACGCGCCGCGATGGGTTGTCGACGCGCGGCTGCCGGCCAGCGGCGCCACCCGTGTCGCAGACTGCGCGTGGAAGGTGGTGACCGGCGATGTCAACAGGACCAAGTGATTCCGGTGATCCGATCCGGGTCATGCTCGTCGACGATCAGGAACTCGTCCGCTCGGGACTGCGCCGGATCCTGCGCCAGCGGGACGGATTCGCCATCGTCGCCGAGTGCGCCGACGGCGACGAGGTGCAGGACGCAGTGGCCGAACACCCGGTGGACGTGGTGGTGATGGATCTGCGGATGAAACGGGTCGGCGGCATCGAGGCCACTCGACTGTTGCGGCGGCGCGGTGACGATCCGCCGGTGCTGGTGCTCACCACCTTCGACGACGACGAGTTGCTCTCCGGCGCGTTGCGGGCGGGGGCCGCCGGATTCGTGCTCAAGGACGCCGGCGCGGAGGAGCTGATCCGCGCCGTCCGCGCGGTTGCCGCGGGCCGGTCCTGGCTCGACTCGATGGTGACCGGCAGGGTGCTCGCCGCGTACCGGGCGACGCCGCCGGCGCAACCCGCGGCCGAGGCCACGCCCGAACGGCTCACCCCGCGCGAGACGGACGTGCTCAGGTTGATCGGTCATGGGCGCAGCAACGCCGAAATTGCCCACGCGCTGGTGATTTCCGAGCTCACGGTCAAGAGCCACATCGGTCGGATCTTCACCAAGCTCGACCTGAGGGACCGTGCCGCGGCGATCGTCTACACCTTCGACCACAACATCGTTCGGCCCGGCACCAGCTGAAGTTCCGAACTCGATTCCTACCTGGGTAGGAGGAAGGATTACGACCGCGGCAGGACGACGCCAACATGGACGAGACCTAGCGTCGAGGGAACACGAACGTCACCTGCCTGACGGACCCGTCGCAATCATGTTGCGGTGGAGGGGAGTTGGTTGTGCTCACACGTATGGCCGCCGCCGTTGTCCGGCGTCCGAAACTGGTGCTGGTCGTCGCGCTGCTGGCATTGATCGTGCTGGGCGGACTCGGCGCGTCCGCCCCGAAACACCTGCGCGGCGGTGGATTTGCCGATCCGGCGGCACCGTCGAGCCAGGCGAATGCGCTGCTCGAATCGAAATTCCAGGCCGGGGACCGAAATCTCGTCTTCCTGGTCACCTCGCCCGCGGGGGTCGACGGCGCGGAGGCACGGTCGGCGGCGGACCGGACGATCGCCGCGCTCGAGCACGAGGACGACGTCAGCCAGGTGGTGTCGTACTGGACGATGCCTGCCCCCTTCGCCGCCCAGTTGCGGAGCACCGACGGCCGAATCGGGGTGGTCGCGGCACATGTGGCCGGCGACGACGCACAGGCTCCCGAGCGGGCGGCGGAGATCGCCGCTCCGCTGACCGGACGCATCGGCGCGGTCGACGTGCAGGCCGGTGGCCTGGCGTTGGGTATGTACGAGGTCAGCGAGCGCATCTCGCACGATCTACTCGTCGCCGAGGCGGTCGCGATCCCGATCACCGCCGTGGCGTTGACCTGGGTGTTCGGCAGCCTCGTCGCCGCGGCACTGCCGGTCCTGCTCGGGCTGGCGTCGATTGTCTCGACGCTCGGGATGCTGCGGCTGATCTCCGAGGTCACCCCGGTGTCGGTGTACGCGTTGAACATGACGACGGCACTCGGGCTGGCACTGGCCATCGACTACAGCCTGTTCGTCGTCAGCCGCTACCGGGAGGAACTCGCGGCGGGTGCGGACACGCCCGAGGCGATCGTGCGCGCGATGGGGACCGCCGGGCACACCGCGGTGGTCTCGGCGGCGGCGGTGACCCTCTCGCTGGTGGTGCTCGTGATCTTCCCGCTGTACTTCCTGCGTTCGTTCGCCTATGCCGGGCTCGCCGTCGTGGTGGTCAGCGCCGCCACCGCCGTCCTGGTGCTGCCGGCCGCGTTGGCGCTGCTGGGAAATCGCGTCAACGCATGGGACCTGCGGGTCGCGGTCCGTCGCGCGCTGCGCCGACCGCCACCGCGGCCGTTCGAGTCGGAGTCCCCGTTCTGGGGGCGGGTCGCCGAGACGGTGATGCGGCGTCCGGTCGTGTTCGGCGCGGCGGCGCTGCTGTTTCTGCTGATCCTCGGTGCGCCGGTCCTGGCGATGCGAGTGGGCCTACCCGACGACCGCACCCTGCCGGCGGCCGCGTCGACCCGGTTGGTGGGCGACACGGTGCGGACCGAATTCGCCGGCGGCCCCCAGACCCAGTTGACCGTCGTCGTGCCCGACACCACCGCGGCCCCGGACGCGCTCGGGTCCTATGCCGCCGCGCTGTCGAGAGTTCCCGGCGTCACCGCGGTGGTCTCGTCCGAGGGAGTCGCCGTGTCCGGACGGTCGGTCTCGGCCGGATCCGCGGCGATCACCACGCCGATGACGCGGGGCGACAGTGCGTACCTGTACCTGGAGAACGGCGTCGAGCCGTATTCGTCGCGGGGGCAGCAGCTGGTGGGGGAGGTCCGGGCGGTGCCCGCGCCCTGGCCGGTGCAGGTCACCGGGCTCGCGGCGGAGAACGCTGACACCACAACCGCACTCGTCTCCCGACTACCGTTGGCCGCGGCGCTGATCGCCGTGCCGATGCTGGTCGTGCTGTACTTCTTCACCCGCAGTGTGGTGCTGCCGGTCAAGGCGCTGCTGCTCACCCTGCTGTCGTTGACGGCCACGTTCGGGGCGATGGTCTGGATCTTCCAGGACGGTCACCTCGCCGGCCTGTTCGGTGTGACCGCCACCGGCTATCTCTCCGCGGCCATCCCGATCCTGATGTTCTGCCTGGCGTTCGGGGCGTCGATGGACTACGAGGTGTTCCTGCTGTCCCGGATTCGCGAGGAGTGGCTCGCGAGCGGGGACAACACGCGCGCGGTCGCTCGCGGCCTGGCCCGGACCGGGCGGATCATCACCGCCGCCGCGGTCATCATGGCGATCGTGTTCATCGCCGCGGCCACGTCGTCGATCTCGTTCATAGACCTGTTCGGCGCAGGCATGGCGCTGGCGGTGTTGATGGACGCCACCGTGGTTCGTGGGGTGCTGGTGCCCGCGTTCATGCGACTGTTCGGCGCCGCGAACTGGTGGCCCTCGCGCGGACCCGACCGAACCGCAGAGGCCTCGACCCACGACGAGCACACCCCCGCCGGCGCGTTCCGCGCGCAATAGCGGCGGTGTGACGACTCGGCGAAGGGCTGAGCGGGCGAGGCGACCGGAGAGGTCACAGCAGATTCGCAGGCGCATGCCGGGGCGGTGTCAGGAAGCGTCCAGACAATGGCGAGGCGCCGCTCTTCGGCAGCGCAGGGAGTCTCAACGCGGAGAGATTGGACGAGAAATTGATCAATGCCACTGTCATCCAGGACTTGATTCAGCTCCTCACCGACGTGATGGCCGGCGCGGGAAACAGCAACGGAACGGGTACCGGTACCGGTACCGGTACCGGTACCGGAACGGGCACCGGCAGCCTCGGCAGCCTCAGCGGCTAGTACCCCGTGCGTTCGATGCTCGGGGCGAGAGAGCCCGCCCCGAGCACCCACCCGCTGTCGGGATCACACCCGCGCTGGACGGGAAACGCACGTGTGATCTCGACAGAAGGTGTGTGTGGTCGAGAGGCGGCAGGGTCAGGGCAGCAGCACGAACTTTCCGCTCGGATGCGGGCTCTGCAGTTCGGTGTGCGCCTGCGCGGCGGCCTCGAGTGGGAAGGTCTTCGCGACGAGAACGTCGAGCTGGCCTCGTCCGGCGAGTTCGACCAGCTCGGACCTGGCCTCCTGGCGGATCCGGGCGCTCTCGGGGCTGCCCCCGCCGATCGCCGGGAAGCCGTCCTGCGCGGCCCGGCCGAACGCGACGATGGTGACGATGCGGTTGCGGTCCGGCACGAGGGCGAGCGAGGCGTCGACCGCCTCGTCGGTGCCGGCGGTGTCGAACGCGGCGTCGACCCCGTTCGGGGCGGCGGCCCGTACCCGGTCCAGCAGTCCGTCGCCGTACGCGACGGGGACCGCGCCGAGGCCGCGCAGGTAGTCGTGTTTGGACTCGCGGGCTGTGCCGATAACCGTGGCCCCGCGTGCGACCGCCAGTTGGACGGCCATCGCGCCGACCGCGCCGGCCGCGCCGTGGACCAGCAGGGTGTCGCCGGACGTGATCTGGGCGGTGGTCAGCGCGTCGACTGCGGTCGTGCCGGTGACGAGAAGTCCGGCGGCCTGCTCCCACGACAGTGAGGGCGGCTTCGGCAGCACGTCACCCGCGTCGAGGTTCAGCAGCTGCGTGTAGGAACCCTTGCCGGGGTTGACGATCACCTCGTCGCCCACCGAGAGCGGTCCCGCGGGCCCGGCCGCACCGTCGCCGACCGCGACGACCACACCCGCCCCCTCGAGCCCGGGGCGGACCGGCAGGGTGCCGGGGTCGGAGCCGAAGGCGCCGCTGTACGACTTGTAGTCGAAGGGGTTGACGCCTGCGGCGCGGAGTTCGACCTGCACCTCTCCGGGGCCGGGAGCCGGCACCTGATCGTCGATCACGGTGAGGACTTCGGGCCCTCCGAACGCTGTCGCTACCACCGAATTGGCCATGTCCTGGCCAACGACCGGGCGGCTGTGGTCTATTCCGGACCACGGCACCCGACGATCTTCCTGCACCAAGAACAATTTTGTACTCGGTGCAAGTTCGGGTCTATTCTGGAACCATGACCACCCCATCGGGCCTGCGTGCGGCGAAGAAGCTGGAGACGTGGCGTTCGCTGCGGTCCGCCGCCGTGGAGCTCGTCTCGGCCCGGGGGTTCGACGCGGTGAGCGTCGAGGAGATCGCCGCTGCGGCGAACGTCTCCAAGAGCACCCTGTTCAACTACTTCGAGTCCAAGGAATCGCTGCTGCTCGACCCGGACCCCGAGGACGCCGTGCGTTGGCGCACGCTGGCGCAGGCCCGGCCCGCGGACGAGCCGATGTGGGAGTCGTTGCGGGAGATCGTCGTCGGCTGCGCCGGGCGCGACGGTTCGAAACTGTTGCTGCGCAAGAGCATGATCGAGCAGTGCCCGGCACTGTTCCAGTCCGCGTGGGCGTCGAGCGAACCGTTCCGGACCTTCGTTCGCGGTTGGGTGGCGCAGCGGCTGGCCGCGGACGACGACGCCTACCGGGTCACCCTGGTGGTCAATGTCGCCTTCGCGATCGTGCACGCCGCGTACCGCTCCTGGGATCCGCGGCGGGGTCCCGACCAGTTCACCGACCTGGTCCGGGACGGGTTCGCGGCAGTCGGTGCCGGATTCCTCGAACTCGGCGGACCGCCCGTCGATCGCTTACCCGGACAGATCTGAGGCGGCCCGGTGAATGCCCTCCTCGAGCGACTGCAGACCCTCGACTCCCTGGTGGTGTACGCGGTGGTCTCGGGGCTGGTGTTCACCGAGGACGCGCTCCTGCTCGGCTTCTTCGTCCCGGGCGAGACCGCGGCGATCGTCGGCGGCGTCGTCGCGAGTCAGACCCACGCGCAGCTGTGGCTGATGATCGTGCTCGTGGTCACCGCGGCGGTGTTGGGCGACACCGTCGGCTTCGGGATCGGTCGCCGCGTCGGCCCGCGCATCCTGCAGCTGCCGTTCCTGACCGGGCGCCGACGGCTCGACGGGGCGCAGGAGCTGCTGCGCAGGCACGGCGGGCCTGCCGTGTTCGTCGGACGGTTCGTTGCGTTCATCCGCACCGTGATGCCCCCGCTCGCGGGGATCAGTGGGATGTCCTATCGCCGCTTCCTGGCCTTCAATTCCGTTGCGGCACTGGGCTTCGGTGCCGGGAACGTGCTGCTCGGGTTCGCGGCCGGAAACTCCTACGAGAAGATCGAGAAGGCGGTGGGCGGCACCGGTGTCCTGATCGCGGGGGTTGCTGTCGCGGTGGCGATCTGGTGGTTGCGCCGGCGGCGCGCCGCGAGCCTGACCGCCGCTGCGGAATCGGCCGCGGCCGAGGGCGCACTCACCGGGGGAGCGTGACCCGTCAGTCGACGCAGGGGGTGCCCTGGTCGGCGGCGATCGGCGCGCCCTGCGGACCGGCGGTCGGGGCGGCCGGCGCGGGGGCAGCAGCGGAACCCGCCGTGCGGGTGGTCGGCGGAACCTGGGTGGTCGGCGGGGTGAGGTCGACGCCGATGCTGTCCGGCCCGAGCGTGAGCGCGACCCGGTTCGCGGGCAGCGCGGAATCGGCGACGGCGGTGACGCCGTACCGGTCGGCGAGCGTCCCGGCCAGGCCCTCGCCGCCGCCGCCGTACCGCACGCTGGTCGTGGTGACGGCGGCGCCGGTGGACAGCGTGCCGGTCCGGTACCCGAGGTTCGCCATCTCGGACGCGGTCGAGGCGGCCAGCCCCGCGTGGTCGGTGCCGTTGACCACGTCGACGGTCTCGTGCCCGGACGGCTTGGGCACCGCGGCGGTCGTGGTCGGCCAGCCGGTCGCGTCGCCGGTGGCGAAGAGCCGGCTCACCTCGGTGCGCAGCCGGGTGACGTCCACCTTGTTGACGTCCTGGCCGTCGACCGTCGCGTACCCCTCGATGGGCAGGGTGTAGAAGTCCAGGTCGCCGCCGGTGAGATTGGTCGCCTGCGAGGCGAACTTCACCGGGTCCATCCCGGAGTCGATGACGATGTCCTTCTTCGCCACGTCGACCAGACCCTGCATCTTGCCGAGGTTGCCGATGACACCCGTCGACTTCAGGTTGGAGATGACGGCGGAGATGAACGCCTGCTGACGGTGGGTACGGTCGAGGTCGCCGTTGTCGAGCCCGTGCCGCTGCCGCACGAATGCGAGCGCCTGCGAGGGATCGAGGGTCTGCTTGCCCGCGGGGAAGTTCGCCCCCGAGTAGTCGTCGTGCACGGGCGCGTTGAGGCACACCTGGAGGGGGCCGAGGGCCTGGGCGATGTTGTAGAAGCCGATGAGGTTGACCTCGGCGAAGTGGTCGATCGGCACGTGCAGCAGATTCTGCACGGTGGTCAGCGTGGACTTCCGTCCGACCTCGCGGGAGCGCTGCTCGAGATCGGCGGGGTCGGTGACCCCCGTGCCGCGCAGCCGCGTCTCCTCGTCCGCCTTCGCGAGCCCGTACGCCTCCTTGATCTTGCGCATGCCGTAGCCGGGGACGTTGACGTAGTCGTCGCGCGGGATCGCCGCCGCGCTGGCCCTGCTGCCGTCGCCCGGCACGTGCAGCAGCAACAGGGTGTTGGTGTTGTATCCGCCGACATCGCTGTCGCCCGCGTGCAGCTTGTCGGTGACGAACTGTGCGGGCAGGTCGCTGCCGTCCATCGCCTTGCGGCTGTCCAGGCCGATGAGCAGGATGTTCGTGTCACCGTGCACCGACCGAGGGGCGTCGGGTGCGAGCGCGTTCAGGGCGTCGGAGGTGTACATCCCCGAGGTCAGGCCGGCCTGCGCGGCCCAGCCGATTCCGACGCCGGCCAGCACCACGGCCGACATCGTTCCGGCCGCGATGCGCATCCCTCGGAGGCCGACGGGTGAGCGCTCGACGTTCCGCCTCGGTTGCCGGCTGTGCCTGGCGCGCCCGTGGGCCCGACGCGGCCCGGGGCGACCCGGCGACGCCGAGGTGGAGGAGTACGACACGAAGGCCACGGTACCCATCGACGTCGGGACGTCCCGACGGCCTCGGCCGGGCGGGCGACGGTGGTCGCCAGGGCCTGGGAACTCCTTTACCTGGCCTTACGATCCACCGTCGACAATCGCGAGGCGAGTTGCCCATCCGTTGACGATGCGTTGGTGTGCTGTTGAATCAGTCTGTGACACAGGATATTCCGAGAAACTGGGGATTGGTGGGGCGCGCTCGACCGGGCACACTGGTGCGGTGTCGTTCGTCGATGTCCCGCTGACGTTGTCCACCGCCGCCACGTCCTGGCGGTGGGACGTCCCGACCCTCGCGGTGGTGACGGCACTCACAGCCGGCTACTGGCGCGCGTACGCGACGGCCGCGCGCCGCGGCGAGGGCGTCGGCAGGGGTCGGTTGCTCTGCTTCCTGCTCCTCGGCTGCGGGGTGTGGCTGGTCGCCGCGCTCAGCTTCGTCGGGGTGTACGCCGACACCCTGTTCTGGGTGCGGGCGCTGCAGGTGGTGCTGCTGCTGTTCGTGGTCCCGTTCGGTCTGGCGCTGGGCAAGCCCGTCACGGTCCTGCGCGCCAGCCTGGGCGAGACCGGCCGGGCGCGGGTGGACACGGTCGTGGGCAGCCGGGCCGCGCGAGCCCTCACCTATCCCGCCACGACGTCGCTGGCGATGCTCGCGACGCCGTGGCTGCTCTACCTCACCGGGTGGTACCCGGCGGTGCTCGAACATCAGGGTGTGGACCAGGTGACCCGGCTGGTGCTGGTGGGCGTCGGGTTCGGCTACTTCTACTCCCGGCTGCAGGTCGACCCGGTGCCGCACCGGTACTCCCAGATGATCTCGCTGGCGATCACGGTCGTCGAGGTGCTCGGGGACGGGGTGCTCGGCATCGTCATCTGGCTCGGGCCGGAGATCGCGGCGGAGTACTACCAGCAGTTCGCGCGCAGCTGGGGTCCGGACCGGCGCACCGACCAGGCGATCGGCGCCGGCATCCTGTGGCTGCTCGGCGACGTGATCGGCATCCCGTTCCTGCTGGTGCTGATGCGGGCGTTCAGTCTCGACGACCGGGCGCAGGCCGAGGCGGTCGACGCCGAACTGGACGCGGGGGAGCTCGTGCGCACTCCCGTCACGGCGGATGCTCCGGGCCTGTGGTGGGAACAGGACCCGCAGATGCAGGAGCGATTCCGGAGGCGGTAGGTCGACCGGCCACAGAGAAATCTCATACCCCTGCCACCGTCGCCCCACATATCCCCAGTAGGTTCGGGAGTATGGTTGCCGCACATGTGAATCCGTCCCGTCTACGCCGGTGGTGGCCGGGTCTGGCGCTGGTCGTGACGTTGCTGGTCGTGGCGGCGGGTGCGGCCTTGTGGATCGGGTCGGACCGCTCCGCGGGCAGGGTCGTCGCGATCGTGAACCAGGACGCGGGGACGGTGACGGCGGGCAAGCAGGTGCGGACCGGCGACCAGGTGGTCGCCTCGCTGCAGGAGTCGGACGCGTTCGACTGGGAGGTCGTCGACGCGGAGGCCGCCACGGACTCGAAGTACCTCGCGTCGGTGACCATCCCCGAGGACTTCTCCGCGACGGTGGCCTCCCTCGGCACGACCGCGCCCCGCCAGGCTCAGCTGTCCGTGCACCGCAACGGCGGCTCGGCCGGCGACGCCGACGCGATGTCCGCTCTGATGACGACGGTCTCGGAGCAGACCGGCGCGAACGGCATCAAGAACCTGCTCAGCGGCATGTCCTCGGCGCGCAGTCAGCTGCAGCAGACCCTGCTGCCCGCCCAGGTGCTCGCGACCGCGACCGGCGCCGCGGACACGCAGGCCCAGCAGCTGCTCGGCAGCGTCGATTCCGTGCTGCCGTACCTGAAGACCGCAAACGACGGCGCCAACCAGCTGGTGGACGTCGCGGGCAAGGTGTCGGGGATGGTCGGGCAGGCGAGCGGACCGGCGGGCGAGCTGTCCGACCGGCTGTCCTCGCTCGGCGTCACCATCGGGGACCTCACCACGGGCACGGCACGACTGCAGGACGGGCTCGGCGCGGCGACGAAGGCCCTGCGTGCATCCGGGCTGGACACCGCCAACGTGGCCGGGACCCTCGAGCGCACGGCCGCCGACCTCGGCCAAGTGTCCGCACAGCTGAAGTCCGTCACCTCGTTGCTGGGCGCGGGCGTCGGTCCGGACACCGACCTCGGTGACGCGGTGCGCAGCGGATTCGACCAGTTGCGGGACGTGTCGGCGCAGCTGAGCAGTGCGGGCGAGCAGTTGCAGGCCGGGATCGGGCCGATCGCGGAGCAGGCGCCCGCGATGCTGGGTGAGACCAAGAGTCAGATCCTGACCGGCATCACGCAGCTCAAGACCGTGTCGGCTCAGCTCAGCGATCAGCTCGGCAAGGGTGTTGGTGCAATTCCGGTGCGCAATGCGGCTCAGCAGCAACAGATTTCGGCAGTGCTCAGTTCGCCGGTGTCGGTCGTCCAGACCGGCGGAGCCGCGGACCCGGGGATCCTGACCGCGCGCAATGCGGCGATCGGTTTCGCCGTCACCACGATGCTGCTCGCGTGCGCCCTGGTGTGGTCGCTGCGACGCGGGCGCCCGGTGTCCGTTAATCCCGTGGCGAACTCGGTGGATGCGTCATAGTGGGGCAATGCCGACCACACGGAACGCGACCACCCGGACCCTGAGCGTGGCGGCGGCCGCCGCGGTGTGCGCACTGACGGTGGCGGGGTGCGGCACCGAAGCGACGGTGGGTGCCGGCGGACCGCCGCCCGGCATCAGCACCCAGGCCACCGGGAAGGCGACCGGCACCCCCGACACCCTGACGGTGACGCTCGGCGTGCAAACGCGGGGCGCCGACGCCAACGGGGCGCTGGCCGCCAACGCGGAGAAGGCGACCGCCCTCGTGGACTCGCTGAAGTCGAAGGGTGTCGACGCCAAGGACATCCAGACCAGCGGGCTGTCCGTGCAGCCGACCTACGGTCCCGACGGCACGATCACCGGCTACCAGGTCGGTAACCAGGTGACCGCGACCGTGCACGACATCGGTCGGTCGGGCGAGCTGATCGACGCGGCGGCCGCCGCGGCGGGCGACGCGGTACGCGTGCAGCAGACCAGCTTCTCCATCGCCGACGACGGCGAGCTGCGCGAACAGGCCCGGTCCCGGGCGGTCAAGCAGGCGCAGGCGCAGGCCGATCAGATCGCGTCGGCCGCCGGGGTGGGTCTCGGTGCGGTCCGGTCGATCACCGAGATGCCGGCAGGCGGACCGACGCCGATGCCGGGGGCGGCCATGTCCGCCGACCGCGTTCCCACGCCGGTCGAGCCGGGCAGTCAGGAAGTCGCCGTTACCGTCGAGGTCGTCTACGACGTCGACTGACCCTTCGGCTCAGCGCACCGCGTCCCACCGGTCCGGATCGCACTCGAGGGTGGACCGGTCCCAGTTCCCCAGGTCGGCGGCGGCGCGGTAGGTGTCGTGCAGGAACTCCAGCACCGTGGCGTCCGGGTCGGCCGCCTTCCGCACCGCCTCGTAGGGGAGCAGGAACTGCTGGAACTCGGTGCTGTAGAAGGCATCCCGTGGGCCGACCGGGTAGTCGGCGAAGCCGTCCGGCGCCGGGTAGGCGTACGAGTAGAAGGCGCCCTCCTCGCCGCCGCCCGGCCAGAAGCCGCAGCTGCTCAGCTCGTGCGAATACCCCTCGACCATCACCCAGTCGCCACAGTTGGGGGCCCCGCCCGGATGAGTCGGTGCGGACCGGCCGGAGAACCGGGTGCACGCCAGATCCAGTGCACCCCAGAAGAAGTGCACGGGACTGACCTTGCCGACGAAGTGGGAGCGGAACGTCCTGAAGACGCGGTCGGCCTGCACCAGTTGACTCCAGAACAGGCGCGCCGCATCGGGGTCGTAGGCGCAGTGCACGGTGTCCTCGGCGAACGGGATGGCCGGCTCGACCTCGTTGGGGGTGGACTGGATGTGCACCTCGATCCCGAGGTCGGCGAGTGCCTGCATGGTCTCGGTGTGGAACTGTGCGACCGACTTCGGTTCCAGCGCAACCGCACCCGCGCCACCGTCGCTGGTCCTCAGGTGCAGCTGGTTGCTGCAGAAGTCGAACTCGATGTCCAGGGCCCGGGTGCCGTACGGGATCGCGCCGGTGCTCAGTCCGCGCGCGGTGACGTACGACGTCACCTGCCACCAGTGATTGACCAGGGGCGAGAGAGACAATCGGACCTTCCCGACAATCTGGGTCCACATGTGCAACGTGTCGCGGGTCTCGGTCCAGTCGGCCACGCGTAGCGCGGGCCATGCCGGGGTGGTCGGGTTGTGCTCGTTCACCGTGCCTCCGTCCGGGTGATCGGTCACCGGTCGTTCGGATTCAGCTGGAGCGTGGTTCGACGACCCGAGTCTATCCACCGTCGGCGCAGTTCGGCAGGGCGCGAGTCAATACCGGCCGTCCCCGCCGATCGCGGCCTAAGCTCGACCCGTGGCACACACCGAGTCCTCGTTCATCGGCAATCACGGCACCCGCATCGAATACGACGTCTGGACCCCGGACGGCCCGCCCGTCGCGGTGCTGGTGCTCGCGCACGGGTTCGGCGAGCACGCCCGCCGCTACGACCACGTGGTGGAGCGACTGGTCGGGCTCGGTCTCGCGGTGTACGCGCCCGACCATCGCGGGCACGGACGGTCCGGCGGCAAGCGCGTCGAACTCAAGGCCTGGACGGACTTCACCGACGATCTGCACCGGCTCGTCGGCATCGCGACCACCGAACACCGAGGCCTCGACCTCTACCTGCTCGGCCACAGCATGGGCGGTGCCATCGCGCTGTCCTACGCCCTCGACCACCAGGATCTGCTGACCGGGTTGATCCTGTCCGGACCCGCAGTGGACGTGACCACCGGGGTACCCGGCGTCGTCGTCGAGGTCGGCAAGGTCGTCGGGCGCGTCCTCCCGTCGCTGCCCGTGCAGTCGCTCGACGCCAACCTGGTCTCCCGCGACCCGGCAGTCGTCGCCGCGTACAAGGCCGACCCGCTGGTGCACCACGGAAAGGTTCCCGCCGGGATCGCGCGCGGGCTGATCGTCAACGCGGAGTCGCTGCCCGAGCGGCTGCCGACCCTGCGGATCCCGCTGCTGTTGCTGCACGGCAGCGAGGACGGCCTGGTCAACGTCAACGGTAGTCGCATGATCGCCGCGACCGTCGGCTCGGACGACCTGACCTACACGGAGTACCCGGGGCTGTACCACGAGGTGTTCAACGAGCCCGAGCGCGAACAGGTGCTCGATGACCTGGTCGGATGGCTGCGGCCGCGGTTGAAGAACTGAACCGGTCGTAGGAAGGTATCGCCGTGTCGCAGTTGACTCATCGCACCGTCGCGCTGAACGGGATCGACATGCACGTCGCCGAGCAGGGCACGGGACGGCCGGTGGTGCTGTGCCACGGATTTCCCGGGCTCTGGTTCACCTGGCGGCATCAGATCGAGGCGCTCTCCTCGGCCGGCTATCGGGTGATCGCGCCCGACATGCGCGGATACGGCGGCACCAGCGCGCCCGTGGACCCGGGCGAGTACGACCGTCCGCACACGGTCGGGGACATGGTCGGACTGCTCGACGCGCTCGACATCGACCAGGCGGTGTTCGCCGGCCACGACTTCGGTGCGCACCTGGTGTGGGATCTGCCCGCCTGGGCGCCCGGCCGGGTGTCGGCGCTGATGCAACTGAGCGTGCCCCGCACCCCGCGACTGCCGGTCCGGCCGAGCGTCGGGTTCGCGTACCTCGCCTCCCAGCACTTCGCGCACGTGCACTACTTCCAGGAGCGGGGTGTCGCGGACCGAGAACTGGGGGAGCATCCGCGGGAGTTCCTCGCGAAGATCTTCCACGCGCTCAGCGGCGCGAACCGCTACCTCGACTGCTGGGACTTCCCGTCCGAGGGCAACGGCTACCTCGACGTGCTGCCGGAACCGCCTGCGCTGCCGTGGAACTGGCTCAGTGAGGGCGAGTTCGCGTACTACGTGGGCGAGTTCGGCCGGACCGGATTCACCGGCGGGCTGAACTGGTACCGCGCCGAGGACGCGGTGTGGGCGCAGAACGAGAGCCTGCACGACCGTCCGATCGAGTTGCCGGTGACCTTCATCGCCGGCGCGAAGGATCCAGTGCTGGAGATGATGGGCCGGGATCCGTTCGCCGCGATGCGGAGGCTGGTACCGGGACTGGTGTCGACCCACGTGATCGACGGCGCCGGGCACTTCGTGCAGATGGAGAAGCCCGCCGAGGTGAACGCGGCGATGCTCGAGTTCCTGACTGGCCTGCCCGGCTGACCTCCCGCGACCTTCCCGAATGGCCCATTCGTTCGGTCAGAGTGAACGAATGGGCCATTCGGGAGGCGTGGCGCGGGGCTACTCGATGGTTGCGAGCGAGGCGAGCGTGCCGGAGCAGGCGTCGGCCACCTCGGCACCCTTCTTGTCGAAGTGCGCGGTGAAGAAGTCGGCGTGATCGGCATGCTCGTGGAAGTGGTGCGGGGTGAGCACCGCGGAGAACACCGGGACGTCGGTGTCGAGCTGCACTCGCATCAGACCGTCGATGACGGCCGACGCGACGAACTCGTGCCGGTAGATGCCGCCGTCGACGACCAGGCCCGCGGCGACGATCGCGGAGAACCGGCCGGTGCGGGCGAGGCGCTGCGCGTGCAGCGGGATCTCGAAGGCGCCGGGGGTCTCGAAGTACTCGATCTCGGACGGGTCGTGGCCGAGCTCACGCCACCGCGCGGTGAAGGCGTCACGCGCGTGGTCGACGATGGACCGGTGCCAGGTGGCCTGGACGAAGGCAATGCTCATGCACCGATGCTAGAGCCGGGCGACGGTGGGACACCAGGGGGGGAGGGCCGCGACCCCGAGTTTCCGTACCAGTAGGTTTGAATATGGTTGGTGTGCAGCCGGATTCGTCCAGCGTGCCGATTCGCGGGGCGTCCGTACAGTGGGAGCATGGACAAGCCCGGCGTGACACTCGAGAACTCCGACGCGGTTTACGACTACTACCTTGGCCACCAGCAGAATCGGCTGCTCGCCAAGGCGGCCTACGCGACGCTCGCGGCGCGGTTCCGCCCCCGGGTCCGGTACGCCGAGGGCGCGCGGGAGCGGCTGCGCGAGCTGGTGCGCTCGAACACCCGACTTGTGCTGGCCGTCAATCACCTGACCGAGCGGGATCCCTACACGGTGGCGGGGGCGGCCTGGTGCAGCCCGCTGCGACCTGTCATCGGGCGGACCCGGGTGCTGGCAAAGGACGAGCTGTTCGCCGAGCCCAAGCGGCGGGACCGCATCGACCTGATGGGCAGCATCCCGGTCTTCCGCGGCAAGAACCACGGCATGCGGGCGGTCAACGCGGCAGGTCAGCGGATGATGGACGTGTGCGCCGAACGATTGCGCCGGGGCGACGACCTGGCCATCTTCCCGGAGGGCACCTGCAACGAGGACGACCCGGCCCGGCTCCAGCGGATCGGCAGCGGCATCGGTCACATCACCAGTCGGGCGGTCAAGCTCGGCGTGCGTCCGGCCCTGGTGTACATGGGGATCAGCTACGGCCCCGGCGTCGACCGGCACGCCGACGACGCGGCGGTGCGGGGGGCCAGCGTGTTCTTCGCGGCGCCGGTGACGGACCTGCCCGACAAGCCTGCCGAGATCGCCCGACTGGTGCAGGCGGGGCTGCAGGAGGCCGTCGACGATGCGGTTGCGCGGTACTGAACCGGGACGCGCTCCGGTTCCGCGACGTCAGGTCTGGCGATCCGTCAGCGATCGCGCGGTCAACTGGTCGACGAACTCGCGGAAGAACGGGGTGTCCTCGAGTAGTTCGAGGATGATGCCGGGTGCGGCGGCCGAGCGGAAGTAGCAGTAGCGCTGGCCTGTGGCGTCGGCGCCGTCGGCGAACAGTTCGAGCCCGTTTCGCTGTGCGTGCTCGGTGTCCTCGACGATGTTCTCGCTGAGGGTTGCCACCCGCTGCAGGCCGATGATCGGCTGATTTTCCTGGTCGTGGAAGGGCGACGGGCCGTCGCCCTTCGCCTGCAACAGCTCGACCAGCATGCCGGCGTGGACGGTGAGCGCGACGTCGACCGGCAACGAGATCTTCCTGCCGCCGTAGTTCATGGTGAGGGTCAGCCCGCGGAAGACGCTCCACGGCCCGATCCCGACCTGCTTCTCCCAGAAGTTCAGTAGCGTGTCGAGATCGTCGGTGGTGTAACTGATCTGCCTGACGGGCCCGAGCCATGACATCGCACTTTCCTTCCGTGGCAACGCTGTTCGTTGGGGTGGCCGCTGAGGCAACCATAGGCTGCGGCCACGCGGAGCCGAGGCGCTTCTCGAACAGTCACCGGCCCTGGGCGCACCCCGCCGAGATCGTGGCGGGGTGCGCCGTCCGCTCACTGCTGCGTGACCAGCACCTTCACCTCCGTGTCACGTCCTTCGCCGCGGAGCAGGTGGATGCCCTTGTCGAGGACCTCGTCGAGTCGGATGCGACTGGTGACGAGGGGAGCCGGGTCGATCCTGCCGTCCGCGACGGCGTCGATGACGGATCGGAAGTCGTCCCGGGTGTAGGCGAAGCTGCCGGTACACACCTTCTCGGTGACCATGAACGTGCCGGGATCGATGTCGATCGCCTCGTGGTACATCGCGACCGCGACTGTTCTGCCGCCTTTCCGGAGCGCGTCGAGGGCAGGCATGAAGGTCGCCTTCCCCACCCCTGCAGCGTCGAACGACGCGTCCACGCCCTGGCCCGCGGTCACCTCTCGCGCGTACGAGACGGGATCGACGGCCCGCGGGTCGATCGCGTCGGCGCCGAGCGCTGCGGCCAGCGCGCGTCGCCCCTCACTCACCTCGCTGACGATGACGCGCCCAGCCCCGTGGGCCTCGAGACACAGGAGCAGCCCGAGGCCGATCGGTCCACCACCGACGACGAGTGCGGTCTGGCCCTCGACGATCCCGCTCTGACGCACGGCGTGCCACGCCACGCTCAACGGTTCGATCAGGGCTCCGGTCTCCGGAGTGAACCCGGCGGGGAGAACGAAGACCTTCGGGGCGGGTGCGACCACGTACTCGGCGAATCCGCCGCCGCCCCCGTTGACGCCGAGGAAGGCGCTCTGCTCGCACAGGTTGGGCTCGCCTCGCACGCACGCGGGGCAGGTGCCGTCTTCCAGGTTCGGCTGAACCGCGACCAGCGCACCGATCGGGATTCCTGCCACGCCGCTACCGATCTCGGTGACATATCCGGAGAACTCGTGGCCGAGCACGTGCGGTCCGTGCTCGCCGATCAGCGGATGCGGCCAGTCGAGCGGTACCGGAGCGGTCTCGTAGAGGGCGAGGTCGGAACCGCAGATTCCGGTGCAGGCGATGCGGATCTTGACCATTCCGGGACGGATCTCGGGCTCCGGGATCTCGTCCAGACGGGCGTCGGAAGCGCCGTGCAGACGCAGACCGAGCATGGGTCCTCCTAGCTGTGGATTCGACTTTTGTGGCTCGGGGTCACCAGGAGGAGGCGTCGAGCACGATCTTGCCGTGCACGCCGCCCGCGAGAAGGTGCTCGTAGGCCGCGCGGGTGTCACGAATCGGGAAGGTGCGCGCCACCTTCACCTCGATCCGTCCGTCGGCCGCTGCGTCGGCCAGTTCCGCGAGGTCGTTGCCGCTCGGCGTGACAACGAGGTAGCGGCCACCGAGTGCCTCTGTCTGGGGTGCGGCGACCGATACCGCACGTTCCGGATTCCCCACCAGAGCAACGAGATCCGCGAGGCACTCGCCGCCGTAGGTGTCGACGAGCGAGGTGGTTTCGGGGTCGACCGCGGGCAGGCGCAATGCCAGGTCTGCGCCGTAGGGGACGGGTTCGGCTCCGAGGTCTCGGACGTAGTCGACGCTGTGCGGCGAGCAGATTCCGACGACCTGCGCGCCGGCCAGCTTGGCCAGCTGGATCGCAACGGTGCCGATACCTCCGGCGGCTCCGTTGATCACGACCGTCTCGCCGGCCTTCGGCGAGACGGCGCGGATGCATGCCAGGGCCGTGAGGCCGGCCGTGGGTAGGCAGGCCGCCTCGGCGAAACTCAGCTCGGTGGGCTTCGCAGCCGTGACCGCGGCCGGCACGGGCACGAGCTCGGAGAACGCTCCGACGAAGGGGGCAGCCGACCCGATGACCTCGTCGCCGACCCGGAAGTCCGTGACGTCGTCACCGATCGCGACGACGGTCCCCGACAGGTCGGAGCCGGCGACGGCGGGGAACTGAACCGGCGCGTAGTCCGCCAGGTACCCGGCTGTCGTTTTCCAGTCGACGGGATTGACGGACGCGGCGACGAGGCGAACCAGCACGTCACCGGGGCCGACCGGGCGATCGGCGATCTCGGACAGTTGGAGTACGGCGGGCGTGCCGTACTCCTGGTACACAACGGCTTTCATGATGTTTCTCCTGACAGAGGATGTGGAACGAGGTGCTTCGCGCGGCCCGGGTGAGCCGCCGGTGCGCGTTCAGGCGTCGGAGTTCGCCGCCGCCGCGCGTTCGATGTTCTCGGCGACCTCCGCCTCCCAGCTCTGCACGGCGCGGGTGGTGTCGATCTCGAACTCAAAGCGGCGGACCATGTCGTCGGTGACGTCCTCGACGTCCACGTAGAACTGCTGGTACCAGCGACGCTGCTGATAGACCGGGCCGTCCTCCTCGGATAGGAGGGGGTTGTCGATGCGGGCCTTGTTCTTCCAGATCTCGACGTCCTGCTCGAAGCCCATCTCGACGCCCTCGACGAACTTGGCGTCCATGCTGTCGTTCTCCTCGGCGGAGAGCCCGGGGATCTTCTTGACGATCGCGCCGTACTGCAGCACGAAGGAGTCGGGGCCGACCGGGTAGTGGGAGTTGATCAGGATGGTCTCGATCGTCATCCCGTTGGCCTCGCTCCAGAGGCGGTCGATCATGTAGGACGGCCCGTAGTAGGACGCCTCCGACCGCAGCGCGGAGTTCGGGTCGTCGTAGCTGGTGCCGACGACCATGTCCTGGCGCGGGGTGGAATGCATGATCTGGGTGGCGACGTGGCCCTCGAAGACGTTCTTGAAGTACCTGGGGAAGGCGTAGTGCACGTAGAAGAAGTGCGCCATGTCCACGTTGTTGTCGACGATCTCGCGGCAGTGCGAGCCTTCGACGAGCTGGGTGTTCCACGTCCAGTCGGTCCACTCGTCGGTGCCGTAGCCCTCGATCTCCGGGATGCCGACCTCGTCGGTGGGCTTGCTGCCCTGCGGGTCGTGCCAGACGAACAGTTGGCCGTTGCGCTCGAGGGTGACCCAGGAACGAGTCCGGGCGAGCGGCGGGACCCGGCGGGCGTACGGGATGTCGGTGCACTTGCCGTTGCCGCCCCAGCGCCAGTCGTGGAACGGGCAGGCGATGGAGTCGCCCTTGACGGTGCCCTGTGCGAGGTTGCCGCCCATGTGCCGGCAGAAGGCGTCGAGCACGTTGAGCTTGCCGTCGGACTCGGACTGGAAGACGACCAGCGACGTGCCGAAGGCGTCGATCTGGTGCGGCTTACCGTCCTGGAAGGTCTTCAGCAGGCCCAGGCAGTGCCAGCCGCGGGCGAAGCGGGTGGGATTGCTGCCGGACTCGATCTCCCTGATCTCGTCCGAGTCGGTGATGTTGGACGTCATGCTTGGTTCCTTACGTCGAATGTGGGTTCCGCGTCGCGGACGTCAGGCGATGGGTCGGACGGGGTCGGAGCCGTCCCAGGTGCGTGCCTGCTCGATCCCGTGCGCGACCATCGCGCGCATCCCGTCGCTCTGGATGTACTCGAAGACGGCATCGGGCTGGGCGAGCGAATGGACGTACGCGACCCGGGTGCCGGGGCCCTCCGCCGCGAAGAGCACCTCGAGGCCCCTTTCTCGTGCGGAGGCGAGGGATTCGTCGAGATCGTCTGTGATCCA
This sequence comes from Rhodococcus sp. NPDC127527, assembly GCF_042672245.1. Classification (NCBI taxonomy): domain Bacteria; kingdom Bacillati; phylum Actinomycetota; class Actinomycetes; order Mycobacteriales; family Nocardiaceae; genus Rhodococcus; species Rhodococcus sp. NPDC127527. The sequence continues at coordinate 30,748 of NZ_JBHXVP010000013.1, read as the reverse complement.
GGCGATGTGGTGCGGGCCGATCTTCGGCTCGCCGGACTCGGTCGCGTAGGGGGAAGGAGTCGACGAGGTGATCTGCATGAGCTCGATCTGGAGTTCGCCCGTGTAGCCCATCGCGACGTCCATGGTCACCGTGGTGTCCTGCCCCGCGTAGCGGCCCTCGAGTGCGACGTCCCGGAAGACCGTCCACGGGCCCACGCCTGCGTGTTCCACCCAGTGCGCGACGCTGCTGTCCAGATCGGTGACGACGTATCCGATCTGCATGGCGGGTTCGGGGATCTGGTTCATCGGACCTCCTCAGGTTGTCGAGTTGGTTGAGCTGTCGGGGCGGCCGCTTCGACGAGTCGGGAAGGCATTCGGGCTGAGGTCCCACCCGTACGCGGCGGCTCTGTGTTACAAAATATGAATGCAAGATTTCAGTGAAGCGCGTGATCTTAACCACACTCCACGCGACGCGGCAAGAGCCGGTTCCGTGGACTTTTCGCCCCGGGCCTCGGTCGACCGGAAGTCCCCGCCGACCGAGCGGGTCGTGCAGATCCTGAACCTGCTGGCAGACACGCCGAGTGAGCGCCTCACGCTCACTCGAATCGCGGCCGCGCTCGGCCTGAACAAGCCGACCTGCCTGGGCATCCTCAGCGCGTTGACCGAGGCCGAGTTCGTTACACGCGACGACGCGAAGTCGTACGGGCTCGGGCCGGCGCTGCTGCGCCTCGGGTCGGCGGCCGAGTCGGGTCTGGCGAATCTCGATCTGGTCCGCCCGTTTCTGGCCGACCTGCACGACCGGCTCGGAGTGAGCTGCATCCTCACGGCTGTCCACGGCGGTCAGATCGTGATCCTCGACCGGCTCGGCCCCGCCATTCCGGGCGACCGCCGCGACCTCGTCGGCGAACGGTTCCCCCTCTCGCCGCCGCTGGGCCTGGTGAACGTCGCGTGGGAACACGACAGCATCGTGGACGCGTGGCTCGAACGCCCTCCGCTGGCACCCCTGCCCGCGAGCGAGGACGCGGTCCGCGCCGTCATCGCCAGCGGCCGCCGGCACGGCTACATCGTCGAATGCCTGAGCGCCTCGACCACGTCGAGCGTGGTCCTCGCCAGCCTGCTGGTCTCCGGCATGCCGCGGAGGGTGATCGACGAGCTCCGCCGGCACCTGCCGCCGGTGGACTGGTCCGAGTTCGTCGCGACGATGCCGGTCGACCGCGCGGCGACTCTGCCCGTCGCCAACATCAGTGCCCCGATCTTCGACCGGCACGGCGCGCAGCAGTACACCCTGACGCTGGTCCCGGAGCGGGCGGACGCCACCGTCGCCCAGTGCCGGGACTGGGCCGCTGCCGTCGTCCGTGCCGCGCGCGACGCGTCGTCGGCGCTCCGTGGCGGCTGACTCCACGCCCCGATGCATACCCCCTTGGGTATGCTTGGGCGAGACGACGAGAGAGGGACTCCCATGCAGCAAGTGGATCTGACTGGCCTGGACGAGGCGTTGGCGGCGGGCGCACCGGTGATCGACGTGCGCGAGGCCGACGAGTACGCGCAGGCCCACGTGCCCGGCGTGACGCTGATCCCGCTCAGCGAGTTCGTCGGACGTGTCGGCGAGATTCCTTCGGCGCCAACCGTGTTCGTGATCTGTGCCATGGGTGGCAGGAGTGCGCAGGCTGCGAACTTCCTGAATGCGTCGGGCATCAACGCGGTCAACGTCGTCGGCGGCACCGACGCGTGGGTCGCCTCGGGCCGGCCGGTCGAGACCGGGGCCTGACAGTCGGAGCCCCCGCGGTCCGCGGGGGCTCCTTGGTGTCAGTAGTTCAGCACCAGGTTGTGCCGGCCGGGGTTCATCCAGCCGGTGACGACGGCCTTCGCCGGATTCTGCGCAGTGCCGCCGCATCCGACGACGACCCTGAAGCGTCCGGCGTCATAGGTGGTGAACGTGTAGTTCTGGGTCCAGCCGGCGCCGGCGCCGTCACTGAGCTTGCTCGGCCCGGACTCGCCCTTCTCGCTGGCGACCCAGGCGGCAACCGGCCGCGACTTCTGGCTCGCGGAGTTCTGGCAGGTCACGGTGCCGAAGATGGTCTGCGGCGTCAACGCCTGTGCGGACGGCGCCGCGACGACGGCGGCCGCGGCAGCGAGGGCCGCGGCGGCAGGTGCGGCCTTGAGGAAGCGCATCTGGATCCCTTCGATTGCGTGGGCTTTCGAAATCGACCGATGCAGAGTCTACGACCGCAATCCCGGTGCGGGGTCCGAATCGGGCTCAGCGCCACGCCCGGTCGTAGGCGTTCTCCTCCGCCTCGCGGGCGGCGCGGCGCTTCGGGTTGTCGAGTTCCATCGGCAGTCCGTTCTTCTGCAGCCGCCGGGCCCGGTTCTGGTGGATGTAGACCACCGAGTAGAAGACCGCGAGCGACAGCCCGAGCAGGACCATCGCCCCGCGCAGCCACAGCGGGCCGGGGAAGAACATGAAGGCCACGTACAGCGGGACGAACGGCACCTGGGCTCGGACGAGGTGCCGGATCACGTAGTGGTCGCCGGTGATGTCGTTGACGACCCAGTCGTTCATCGACTCCGGTAGGCGCGCGCCGCAGGCGTACGCGATCCACTGCAACGGGTTCGGTCGGGTGGCGCTCATTTCTCCAGTGCTCCTGCCTCGAGTGCGGCCTTGTTGATGTCGGTGAGAACGCGGTGCAGCTCCTCGAGCTGCGGCAGCCCCACTCCGAGCGCCGCGACGACGGCAGGGGGGATCCGTTCGGCCTGCGCGCGCAGTTGGCGTCCGGCCTCGGTCAGGTCGACGACCAACGACCGTTCGTCCTCGGCGCTGCGGCTGCGGGTGATCAGGCCGGAGGTCTCGAGCCGCTTGAGCAGTGGCGAGAGCGTCGGCGAGTCCAGTTGCAGCGCGGCGCCGATCGACTTCACCGACATGGGCGCCTCGCCCCAGAGCGCGAGCATCACCAGGTACTGCGGGTGGGTCAGGCCCATCGGCTCGAGCAGCGGCCGGTAGACGGCGAGCACCGCCCGGTTGGCGACGGCCAGCGCGAAGCAGACCTGACGGTCCAGTGCGAGCGGGTCCGATTCGACTGCGGTCATGGAAAGAAGCGTACACGAATAGATCGCGCACTAACTAAATTTGTAATGCGCATCCTGTGATGCACATCCATTGAATGGGGGTTCATGTGCGGGGTTCGGCCCGGAACGAGCCAATGAACCCCCATTCAACGCTTCGTGGAACGGAGAGGGAGGAGGGTGGGGGTGTCGGCTGTTACGGGCGGCGACCGAGGCAGGCGGCGAGCCGGTCGATCGCGGGCGCGTCGTCCGCGACCTCCTGGGGCGGTCCGAAGGGGCTGCGGTCGGGCGGGATGGCGGACAGCTTGCTGCGGGTGAATTCGAGCTCCTGCTCGGCCAGCGCGTCCGGAAAGTGGACCTCCTGGCCGGTTGCCCGGGCGAGGTCCCAGCCGTGGGTGAGGACCTCGGTGATCCGCAGGTGGAGCGCCACGATGCCGGGGACCGTGCCGAAGGGGACTGTGATCTGCTGCTCATGCGCTCCTGGTTGCCGAAACGCCGCGAGCACCGCGTCGGCGGCCTCGCGGTAGGCGGCCACCGGGTCGGAACCGAGCGACTCGACTGGTGGCGGTCCGGGGATGCCAGCCGGCTGGCGTCGGCTAACGACCTCGGCAAACATTGTGTTGCCCGAGACCAGGTGGGCGACCAATTGGCGGACGGTCCACTCGGTGCACGGGGTGGGTGCGTCCCACTGGTCGTCCCGAACGGCGGCGACCAACCGTGTCGTGTCGGCCAGGACTCGGGCGAGTTGGTCTTCGGGGGTGGGAGCCATTCATCCGTCGTACCACCGCCGGCGCCCGAGCGGAACCTGCATCGGGCGGAAGCGGGGGAAGAGGCGGCTCCGCCGCAGTGGTGCGGTTGTGGACGCCCTGGACTCCGTAACCGCACCACTGCGCGTCAGCGCATCTGGGGGCGATACTGGGAGATACAGACATCTGGGGTGCGGCGGACAGGGGCACAACGTGGACGGGAATGTGTACGACGCGGTCGTCGTCGGGGCCGGATTCGGCGGCATGGGAGCCGCGATACAGCTCAAACGGCTGGGCCTGACGAATCTGCTGATCCTCGAGCGCGAGGCCGAGCTCGGTGGCACCTGGCACGTCAACCGGTATCCGGGTCTGGCCGTCGACATCCCGTCGGTGAGTTACTCCTACTCATTCGAGCCCAACCCGAACTGGTCCCGGCTGTTCGCGCCGGGCGCGGAGCTCGAGCGGTATGCCGGGCACGTCGCCGACAAGTACGACCTGCGCCGGCACATGCGTTTCGGTGCGGTGGTCGAGGGTGCGCGCTGGGACGAGGACGCGCAGCGCTGGGTGGTCGCCATCGAGGGCGGCGAGCAGGTCGTCGCGCGGTGCCTGCTCACCGCGACGGGATTCCTGTCCCAGCCGCACCTGCCGGACATCCCGGGTATCGACTCGTTTGCCGGCACTGTCGTACACACGACCGCCTGGGACGACGGGCTCGACCTGACCGGGACCCGGGCGGCGATCATCGGCACCGGGGCGACCGCCGTTCAGCTGATCCCCGAGGTGGCGCGCCGGGCGGCGGAGCTGACCGTGTACCAGCGCACGCCGATCTACGTGGTGCCGAAGGTGGACGTGCCGATCCCGCGGCCCGTCCGGCGACTGTTCGCTCGGGTTCCACTGGTGCAGAAGGGGGCTCGTGCCGTCAGCGGGGCGTTGCTGGAGCTGCTGATGGTCAGTGCGGTGCTGCACTTCAAGCAGGCGAAGCTCCTCAACAAGGGGGCGGCGCTGGCGTCGCGGGTCTTCCTGCGGGCGCAGGTGGGCGAGAAGGACCTGCGCCGCAAGCTCACCCCCGACTACGACTTCGGCTGCAAGCGGCCGACATTCTCCAACAGCTACTTCCGGACGTTCACCAAGCCGCACGTGCATCTCGAGACCGGAACCATCGCGCGCGTCGAGCCGGACGCCGTCGTCACCGCGGACGGTCGCCGCGCCGAGATCGACACCCTGATCCTGGCCACCGGCTTCAACCTGTGGGATGTGAACTTCCCGGCCATCGAGGTGATCGGACGCGAGGGGCGGAACCTGGGAAAGTGGTGGCGGGACAATCGGTTCCAGGCGTACGAGGGCGTTGCGGTGCCGCACTTCCCGAACTTCCTGACCCTCGCCAGCCCGTACTCGTACAGCGGGCTGTCGTACTTCACCACCATCGAATCGCAGATGGCGCACATGGACCGGTTGTTCGGGGAGTTGCGGCGGCGCGGCGCCGACGTCTTCGAGGTCACCGAAGAGGCCAACGCGAAGTTCCTCGACCGGATGACCGCCAAGCTCGACGACTCCGTGTTCTACGGCGGCAGTTGCCAGACCGCGCGCAGCTATTACTTCAACCAGCACGGTGAGGCGGCGATCCTGCGGCCCACCTCCACCGCCAACGCGTTCCGGGAGGCGCGGAGCTTTCCACTGGGTGACTACGAGATGCGTTCGTACTCGACGGTGAAGTAGCCGTCGGTCGGCTGCGGGTTGGCGTCTCGCAGGGCACACACCTTGTAACGAGGTCGCACCGGCGTTACGCCCACAGTGGGGGTGTGACGTCGGCACAAGGTGTGTGAGGCGGTTGATGTCGCGCGAACCCACTCACCACTACGGTGTTGGATGGTCACATGTCGACGAACGATGCTCTGCCGATCCGGCTGCCGCGGGTGCTGCGGGACGGCGACGACGCCGCGGCCGTGGACGTGCTGCAGGAGTACTTCACCCGCAAGGTCGTCAAGACCGGTTACCTGAGGACCGGTGCGCTGTGGGACACCTGGGATCCCAGTGGCCGCCGCGATGCCGACCGCGACGTCTTCACCGCCGACGACCTCGTCGCGGTGACCCTGTTGTCGGTCCAGGTTCCGGCGCAGGGAGCGCTGATCCTGTTGGGGGAGAAGCATTCCGAGTTGTGTGATCTGCTCGCCGAGATCGGTCCGGACCGGGATCTCGTCGACGAGGCGGAGGTTCTCACGGAGGATGCCCCGCAATGGCGGCTCGAGACCGCACTCTGGGAGATTCACGGCATCGGCCGCACCATCGCGTCCAAACTGATAGCCCGCAAACGACCGCGCCTGCACCCGGTCTACGACGAGGTCGTCGGCCGGGAACTCGGCACGAAGGGCGCACACCTCGAACCGATGAGGTGTGCACTACGGGCGCGCGACGGGGAACTGCACCACCGGCTGATCACCCTGCGCGAGCGGGCGGGACTGCCGGAGTCGGTACCGGCGGTGCGCATCCTGGACGTGCTGGCCTGGATGCAGGGCAAGAAGTACCTTCCGCGAACCGGGTGAGCGGACGGGGTGGCTGTTTGGGCGAGGTACGCGGGTAGCGAACAGGAGATCGTCGCCCGGTCGCGCGTCGTCGTGGTGACCGGTCCCGGCTCGGTGTTGGATGGGTGCATGTCTATGTCTGGGAGCCCGGTACCGGGCGTGGTCGTACCCGACTCCGTCCATGACGCACTCGACGTGCGGGGATGGGCGGTGCGCGCAGCGTCGACACGGGGGAGCACGCACCCTTCCGACCTGACCCCCCGCCAGGACGCGTACGCCGTGCGGCAGGGCAACGGTCGGATCGTGGCGGTCGTCTGCGACGGACTCGGCGCGATGGATTACTCGCACCTGGCCGCGGAGGCGGCGAGCGCGGCACTCGCGGACCACCTGCTCACCGCCGAACTGGAGGTCTCCGGGGACTGGACCGCGCACTTTCGGGTTGCCTCGCTGGCGGTGACGCGGGCCGCGGGTGCCCTACTCGGCGACCGCGCACCGAGCCTCGACGAGGTCGCCGACGTCATGGCCACCACCGTGACGGCCCTGGTCATCGAGGGCGTCGACGGTCCCGGACCGTGGCTGGCCCACGCCGCCACCGTCGGCGACAGCAGCGCGTGGTGGCGTCGCACCCGCTCCGGTGCGCTGGACTTCGAACCGTGGCTGTTGATGTCCGGTGGACGATTGACCCGCCGCGAGGTCGCGACCTCACGGGCTCTCGCGTTGCCGGTGCCCGACGACGCGGTCGTCGCGGGGACGAGTTACGAGATCGGTCCGGAGGAACTGCTGGTGGTCTGCAGCGACGGCGTCGCCGACGCGTTCGACGACGGTGGCAGCCCCGTCGCCGCAGCTTTCGCCGCCGGGTGGACCAATCCGCCGCGCCTGACCGAGCTCGCGCATCGCGTCGCCTTCGAGTCCTCGCGGTCGGCGGACGACCGCACCGTGGTTGCGGTGTGGACGCCGCGGTGACACGGTGCTCGGGCGCCGGCGAACTTGGCCACAGTCCGGAAGGCAGGCAGCGTCTGTCCTCACGGCGATGCCGAGGAGGTGCTCGACGAAGCCGGATCCGGCCCGTCAGAGCAGGTCGTCACCCGGCGCTTCCCGGGTGACCATCGAGCGTGACGAACCGCCGGAGCTTTCCGGTCGATTCGTGTCGCTCGAGCTGGCCGACGACGCGGACGCGCACCTCCGGATCCGGCAGCCCATGCCGGCGCAGTGCGGCCACCATCGACGAAGTCAGTGTGGCCGTGTCGGGTTGGCCCACCACGAGGATCTCTGCCCCGGCGCTGGACTGCCGAACCTGGTACTCGGAGATACGAGGATCGGTGCCGAGCACGTGGCGGAACGCGCTCGCGGGTACCGTGCACGCCCCATAGCGGAAGTCGTCGTCACGGCGGCCGGCGATGTCGGCCACCCGCACGAATGCGCTTCCGCAGGAGCACTTTCCAGGTAGCATCGTGACCTGGTCGCCGAGGTCGTAGCGAATGAACGGGAATGTCCGGTTGGCGAGCCCCGTGGCAAGCGTCCTGGCGGCGGGCTGGTCGTCACCGACCGGCACCCCGGCCTCGTCGACGCGTTCGAGTATCACCTCGTCCTCGCATACGTGCAGCCCGCCGGCGTGCCCGCATCCGACCGCCTGCACGCCGATCTCGGTCGACCCCCAGAGGTTGTGGACCGGCACGTGCCAGGCATCACGCACCGCCTGTCGATCCTCGTCGAGCAGCGGCTCGGAGTTCGTGCTGACCCGGGCAAGCCCGGGCAAGCCGGAGCTCCAAGTCTCCCGCCAGGGCTGCGCGCGCAAGCCGGCCCACCACCGTCGCGTACCCGACGAGATGGGTGGGCCGGGCGGCCGCGACCGCGGCGAGGACCTCGTCGAACGGTGCGCGAGCGGGGATCACGACCGTGTCCATCCCCGGTGCGGTCGCCACGTCGAACAACGGCGTGCTGGCATGCGGCGGCTCACCGGCGGCGAGCACCGCGAGGCGGGTTGCACGTTGCGGCGGCGGACCCCGCCGCTCCTCCCGCGCCTGGAATCGCCAGGCAAGGCAGGCGAAGGACACGAACAGCTCCCAATCCCACGCGTACACACCCCGCACACCGCTCGACCCGCCGGAGCTGAAGATCTGCTGACCGCCCGGCGTGTACGAAAACCACGGTTGCTCGGCCAGAATGCGCTCTGCCTCATGGCGGTCGAGGTCGGGGACCGTCGCGATGGAGTCCCACTCGTCCTGGGCTTCCTGTTTGGTCATCGCCGGCAGCCTCGTCAGGTCGGCGACCGTCGCGGAGGACGGATCGACGTCACGCAATCGTCGCGAGTGAAAGGGTGACCGCTCGCGGGCGTATCCGAGCAGCGCCCGCAGCCGCTGGTCGCGGTAGCGCTCGATCTGTTCCCGCGACCAGTCCAGGCGCCCGATGTGGTCCACGAACGCCGCTTGAACCGCATCGATGTGTGCGCCGCGCACGCGCTCATATGCCGCTCTTTCGCGCACCTGATGACTGTTGTCGTGGACCGACCGGGACATCGCTCTCCTCCGTGCCAGAGGCAGATCTTGGGTCAGCTCGTGTTCCCGCCGACCAGTCTTCCACAGCCGCGCAATCAGATCACCTCTGCGAACGTGCCGTTGGCGGTTCACGGAGCTGTTGCGTAGGTCCCCGGGTCGATGTCCTTGCCCGCCAAGAAGACTCCGTCGCCCCTGATGAGTGTTGGGCGGCGGTCCGTTCCTTCGGCAGCAACGCCTGCACGCGCTGCACGATCGAGGCGATGCGCCCCGAACGGGTCCGACCACGCGAGGACGCCGATACCGACGCCGAACAGTCGCGCCGCGACTATCGCGCGGGTAGACGGCCAGCGGTGCGGCTTTGCGGTGGTCGCGGACGCGATGACCGCCGCGGAGGAGTCCGTGCGGACCGGTGACGGACGCCGGGGGCCCGAGGCCGCGGAACGGGTCGGGGAGGTGGTGCGCGCCGCCGCGGCCGTGGTCCGGGCCCGTACCCGGCGCAACCGGAGGATCGGAGACAAGTGAGCGTCGATGTCCGGAACCGGGAGGGCGGCGCTGATTCTCAGGTCACCAGCGTCCAGGTGCCGCACCGCCGCGCGGTGAAGGCGACGTCCGAGGCGCGGATCGTCACCACCGCGGGGCCGTTCTCGTTGCCGTTGGCGAGGATCTCGTCGAAGTCGCCGCTGGTGCCGCTCGACCGCTGCCAGTAGCACCCGCTGGTGCCGCTGTTGCGGTAGGTCCCCGGATTGATGTCCTTGCCCACCAGGAAGATTCCGTCTCCCTTGATGGTGTGCCGGGCCGCCTCCCGTTCCTTCGGCAGCAGCGCCTGCTCACGCTGGGCGAGCTGTCCGCTGAGGCTGTCCAGCTGAGTCTTGCGGGTGTCGAGTGCGGCGTTCTCGGTCCGGATGCGGTCGGTCAGCCCCTTCTCGCGCTGCTCGACCGACTGCTCGCGCTGTGCCGTCGACTGCTCCAACTCGGTCGCGGCCTGCTCCCGCTGCTCGATCGAGGCGATGCGTTCGCCGAACGGGTCCGACCACGCGAGAACGCCGACGACGACGCCGGCCACCAGCGCCGCGACCATCGCGCAGACCCACGGCCACCGGTGGGGCTTGGTGGGGTCTGCGTCCGGCGTCGTGGGATCCGGCGGCTGCGCGCTGGGGAAGTACTCGGTCACGTCGAGCTCCTGTGCATACGAACGAGGTCGCGCGCCAACGGGTTGGTCCCGTCATTGCGCGACGCGCCCCCGACTTTGCGAGAGCCGCACAGACTGACAGAGGGCACCGACAGGTTCTGTCGCCGGTGCCAATTGCCGACCGCTGGGCCTGATTTCTGTAGTACCCCGCGGCTCGAGTTCATCGGCTCCGCACGGTGAGGCACCGTGCTGTACCCGGTGGTGGCGCGGTGGTCGGCTCGCGCCACACGCGACCCCTCGCGGAGATTCCGGTGCCCGTGGAATCGACGACGCGGTCGACGCCGCGAGCGCGTGACATCGGCGCCGAGACGGTCGCGATGTGAGCGCTGACACAGGCCATTTCGCGGTCGGCGGGTGTCGAGTGATGCTTTTCGCCCCGAATGTCCGATCGGGATCGATCTGCCAGGAAACGTGAAGGTTCCCAGCATTGCGAACCGATTCGACGTGCGGGTACCAATGAGGTGTCACTCAGTCGTGCAACGTATTTCGGAGCACCCTGATTCGGCAACACACCCCCTCGACAAAAGGAGTACTTCCATGGGTTCGTCGAACGATCAGCTCGGTCAGATCGGTTCCATCGCAGGGCTCGGCGCCGTCGCGCTCGCCGCGATCTGGGCAGGCACCGGGCTCGTGTCGATGTCCTGACGCACGTCGCTGCAGGCAGGCGTCCAGCCCGTGCCCGATCGGGCACGGGCTGGACCTACAGGTATTGCGCCCGCCAGGCGAGCACCCCGGTCCCCACGCACACCCCCGCCATCAGCACCACCCACACCCATCGCGGCAGATGGGTGAGGGTGCGCAACTGATCGAGATCCGATCGGCCCGACCAGGTTCGGGCGACCTCGACGACGGTGCGCAGGTTCCCGATCAGCAGCAGCCAGATCACCACGTAGCCGAAATGCAGTTGCAGGGTGGGCGATCCGTAGTAGGCGACGGCGCCGATGGTCGATCCGGACGCGGCGAGCACCAGCAGCCCGAAGACGTTGCGGATGAACGGCACCATCGCCACGATCAGCGCGACCGCACCCCACAGCAGCACCCGGAGTTGACCGGCGGCGATCAACGCCGCCCCGCCCAGGCCGAGCAGTGACGGCGCCAGGTAGCCGGCGGCTGCGGTCAGCACCATTCCGGGCCCGCGCGGCTTGCCGCGGGAGAGAGTCAGCCCAGAGGTGTCCGAATGCAACCGGATCCCGGTCAGCCGCCGCCCGGTCGCCACCGCTGCGACGGCGTGCCCGGCCTCGTGCACGAGTGTCACCGCGTGGCGAGTCAGCCCCCACAGCGGTCCGACCAGGACGAGGGCCGCCGCGACGGCGATCGGGAGGTAGGCGGACCACTGGTCCCAGTACGAGTTCACCCGACCATGGTGCCAACCACGGCCGGATCGCCCGCAGCGGCCGCCGCGATCCTCAGTCCTGGATCCGGTGGAACGGCCGTGCCTGTTCGAGCTCGAAGGCCAGTTCCAGCAGGGTCCGCTCGTCGCCGTGCGCTGCGGAGAAGTGTGAGGCAAGCGGTAGTCCGGCCTCGGTCTGATGCAGGGGCAGCGAGATCGCCGGGCCGCCCGCGGCGTTGTTCAACGGGGTGAACGCCGTGTAGTCGACCAGCTTGCGGAACAGATCGTCGAAACTCTGTGTCGGAGAAAGATATCCGAGCATCGGGGTGGTGTGCGCGACCACGGGCGAGAGGATCACGTCGAACCTCGCGAACGCGTCCGTGTAGGCCCGCTGGGTGCGACGCAACCGGTACAGCGCTCGCGGTGTCTTCGCCATGTTCTTGCGGTACATCGTCGCCAGTCCCCGAGAGAGGTTGTCGGTCTTGGACTTGTCGAAGTCGGAACCGAGCATCTTCTTGCCCCCGCTGTGAATCGCGAAGGACAGGAACCCCCAGTACAGGCCGAAGTCCTCGACGAAGGACGGCCCGACGGGCATCGGCGCCTCGTCGACGTGGTGTCCGAGCTCGGCGAGCAGGTCCGCGGTGGCCCGGACCGAGTCGCGGGTCTCGTCGTCGGTCCGGAAACCGTTGACGGAGTCGAGGATCACCCCGATCCGCAGGCGGGTCGAGCTGGGGCCCTCGACGAGCCGGATCGGCGGGAGTTTCGGGTTGCGGTAGTGGCTCTCGGCCGCCGCGTAGTACCGGGCCGTGTCCCGCACCGTCCGCGTGACGACGCCCTGCGCGACGACCCGGATCGGCATCGACTGGTCCATCGGGTCGGCCACCGTGCGCCCACGGGTCGGTTTGAGGCCCACCAGCCCGCACGCGGCGGCCGGGATACGGATGGAGCCGCCACCGTCGTTCGCGTGCGCGATCGGCACCACCCCGGCCGCGACCAGGGCCGCGGAGCCCCCCGACGAGGCACCCGAGGAGAAGGCGGGGTTCCACGGGTTGTGCACCGGTTCGGCGCCCGCGTACTCGGTGGACGCGCTGAACCCGAACTCGGGCAGGCGGCTCTTGCCGAGCGAGACCAGCCCCGTCGACAGCAGCTGCGTCACAACGTCGCTGTCGCGGTCGGCCGGCTTCGGGGTGAAGGCGGCGCTGCCCTGCCCGGACGGCAGGCCCGTGACGTCGACGTTGTCCTTGACGACGGTGGGGACGCCGCCGAACACGCCCCGACGCGGCGAAGCGGCCTGCGAGAGGGCGCGGTCGTAGTCGGGGAACTGCACGGCGTTGAGCCGCCCCTGCACCGACTCGGCCCGCTCGACGGCCGCCTGCATCACCTCGCGGGCCGAGGCCTGCCCCGACGCGATCAGCTCGGCGACGCCGGTGGCGTCGAGCTCGCCCATGGCGTCGTCGCGAAAGGCGTGGACTCTGGTGCTGTCGGTGTTCATGGCGTCCTCACGGGTCGCGGGTGCGGGTGCTCGCCAGCCTAGGCGGGCGGGTCGATCTCGGACAGCCCTTCGGCGGTGAGTTCGAGCCATCGGGTCGGTCTGATCTCCCGCAGGAACGGAAGGTCGTGGCCGGCGACGAGGAGCGCGCCCCGGAACTGGGCGAGGGCCTCGGTGAGATGTCGGAGGCTGGGCAGGTCCAGGTTGTTGGTCGGCTCGTCGAGCAGCAGCAGTCGCGGCCCCGGCTCGGCGAGCAGGATGGTCGCCAGCGCGGCCCGCAGTCGCTCACCGCCGGACAGTGCCGCGGCAGGCACGTCGGAGTCGCGGCCGCGGAACAGGAACCGGGCGAGTCGGGCCCGGACCTGCTCGTCGGTGGCGTGCGGAGCCGCATCGGCGACGTTCTCCGTGAGCGTCCTGGATTCGTCGAAGACGTTGAGGCGCTGTGGAAGTACCCGCCACGGCACCAGGGGCGGTGCGGCGGCGACGGCCCTCATCAGGGTGGTCTTGCCGACCCCGTTCGGCCCGATCAGGGCGATGCGTTCGGGTCCGGCGACGGTCAGCGACACGGTCTGCCCGCTCGGCAGGGTGACGTCGTCGAGTGCGACCACCCGCTGACCCGGGTGTACGACGCTGTCCGGCAGGTCGATCCGGATCTCGCGGTCGTCGCGCACGAGCTCCTGCGCGTCCGTGAGGGTGCGGCGGGCGTCGTCCAGCTTGTCCTGGTGGTTGCTGCGCAGCTTTCCTGCCGACACCTGTGCCTGCCGCTTGCGTTCACCGGCGAGGATCCGCGGAATGCTCGACTCCATCTTCTTGCCGTAGCGCTGCCGACGATCGATCTTGGTCTGCGCCTCGACCAGCTCGCGACCCTGCTTGCGCACGTCGGCGCGGGCGTCCCGGACCGCGGCCCGCGCCGCCTCCTGCTCGGATTCGACGGTCTCGCGATAGTGCGTGAAATTCCCGCCGAAGAACCGCAGGTCGCCGCGGCGCAGTTCCGCGATCGTGTCCATCCGGTCGAGCAGATCGCGGTCGTGGCTGACCACCACGGCGACACCGCCGAACTGCTCGACCGCCGCGTACAGGCGCGCCTTGGCCGACAAGTCCAGGTTGTTGGTGGGTTCGTCGAGGAGCAGCACCTGCGGATCGCCGAGCAGCGCGGCGGTCAGGCCGAGCAGCATCGTCTCGCCACCGGACAGCGTTCCGACGGTGCGGCCCAACGCGTCCGGCGTCGGTGCGACATGCGCGAGGCCGAGCCTGTCCAGGCTGGCGACGGCGCGTTCCTCGATGTCCCAGTGGCCCGTGGCGAGGGCGAAGTCGTCCTCGGTTCCCTCGCCGGACTCGATGCGGTGCAGTGCTTTTCGCTGTTCCGCGATGCCGAGAACGGCGTCGACCGTGCGGTCAGGGTCGAGAGTGAGGTCCTGACGGAGATAGGAGAGGGCGCCGGTGACCGTCACCGAGCCGCGATCGGGGTTGAGGGCGCCCGCGATCAGTCGCAGCAGGGTGGACTTGCCTGCGCCGTTGTGTCCGACGAGACCGGTACGGCCGACCGGGAACACGGCGTCGACGCCGTCGAAGGCCTGTTCGCCGTCGGGCCAGGAGAAGGCGAGGTCGGACAGGGTCAATGAGGGCACGGATGCTCCTTCGAGGATGGGTGCGAGGCGCACGGGTACTGCCAGTACCGCGGCGCAGGGAACGCGTCACAACCTCTAAGCGAGCAAGGGCCCTTCTCCGATCGTCGACAACAGGATGGTGACCAGGTTAGGGCGGCAGGGCGGGGGCGGCAAGCGAATTAGGCGTGGAAGGCGCTCAGATCTGCGGGCCCTCGGTGCGCAGGTCGTCCACCTTGCTCATGGCCTCGCGCAGTTCCGCGAGCCACTCCTCGGCGTGCTGACCGGCCAGTTTGACCGTCCAGGCCAGTGCGTCCGCCCGGGACCGGGCCACCCCCGCGTCGACCAGGGTGTCGAGCACCTTGCGTTCGGGCTGGCGCAGCCGGGTCATCACCGGGACCGCGAGGTGAGTGAACAGCACGTGCTGCGCGCCGAGGGTCACTCCCCACGCCACCTTGCGGCCGTACCGGGCCTCGGCCTCGTCGGCGATCCGCATCCGGTCGGCCCGGGTGCTCTCCCGGAACCGGGAGATCCGGCCGTCGATCGCGGCGGGGGAGTCGTCCTCGGGCGCCGGCAGTTCACCGGTCACCACGATCTCCTCCCGGTCCACCTCCACCGTCGCGGGGCCGGTGAACCAGTCGTCGGGCAGGCGCCCGGCGAACCACTCGGTCGCGTCGGAGGCGTCGGGAGCCTGCGCCTGCTGCCATCCGCCGGGCCGGCCGAATCGGCGCCCGCCGTGTCCTGTGTGTCCCATCGTCCTCACCTCGTAAATTGCATTGATTACTTGATTACAACGCTACGCCCGTCATCCGGGAGGCGCCACGGCGCAGTGGTGTGGTTGTGGAGTGCAGGGCCTCCGTAACCACACCACTGCGGCGAAGCCGCATAGTCTCGAGGCCATGCGAATGAAGCTGGGTGTGGCGATCGTCGCGGTGTCGGGACTGGTCGCGGTGACCGCGGGGTGCAGCAGCGGGCCGACGGCGACGGAGACGGCGGCGCAGCAGTTCGCCGACGCGCTCACGCAGCGCAATGCGCAGGCCGCGGCCGCACTGACCTCGGATCCGACCGCAGCGGCTGCCGCCATCGGGCAGATGTTCGACGGGCTGGCGCCGCAGGACGCCAGGTTCACGGTTGCCTCCACCGACAGCGACAAGGGCACGTTCGAGATCGCCGCGAACTGGGCCCTCGGCGCCGCGCCGACAGCCCCGACCACCACCGCCGGCGCCCCCACCACGGCCGCACCCGCCCCGCAGCCGCCCGAGACGTGGACCTACACCACCACCGGCGGCGGACAGGCGGTCGCCGACGGCGGCAAGATCCCGTGGAGCCCGCAACTTCTCGCACCGGGGCTGACCGCGGACACCACGCTGCGCTACACCACTCTGTCCGGCGGATCCCCGAAGGTGCTGGCCGACAACGGCTCACCGTTGATGGCCGAGCAGACCGTCACCCTGGTGAACATCGACCCGGCCAAGACCCCGGACCCGGCCGCCACCGCCGGTGCGCTCGCCCCGCTGCTCACCCCCGTGGCGCCGCCCGTCACCGCCGCATCGCTGCAGTCGGACATCACCGGAGCGCAGGGCAAGACCGTCACCGCGATCACGCTCCGCGACGCCGACCTCGCTCCCATCGCCGAGCGGCTCGCCGCCGTCCCGGGGGTCACCCTCGTCAAGCAGACCCGCTTGCTCACCGTCGACAAGGCCGTCTCGTCCCCGGCCCTCGACGGGCTGCGTGAGCTGTGGCAGCAGGGCCAGGACGCCACCGCCGGCTGGGCCGTGCAGCTGGTGCACGCCGACGGGTCCGCGGACAAGGTCGTCGGGCGCGACGGGACCGCCGCCCCCGACATCGCGAGCACACTCGACCCGGCGGTGCAGTCGGCCGCGCAGGCCGCGATCGCGTCGCTGCCGCAGCAGGCCGCGATCGTCGCGATCCGCCCGTCCACCGGTGCGGTGCTCGCCGTCGCGCAGAACGAACCCGCCAACGCGCAGGGGCCGATCGCGCTGACCGGCCTGTACCCGCCCGGATCGACCTTCAAGACCGTCACCACTTCCGCTGCGCTGCAGCAGGGTTCGGTCACCCCGGACACGGTGTTGCCGTGCCCCGGCACGGCGAACATCGAGGGCCGCACCATCCCCAACGACGACAAGTTCGATCTCGGCTCGGTGCCGCTGCACACCGCGTTCGCCCGCTCGTGCAACACCACCATGGGGCAACTCGCCGTGGGCATGCCGCCCGCGGCCCTGCACGACGCCGCCCTCCAGTTCGGGCTCGGCGTTGACTACGTGACGCCCGGCCTCACCACCGTCACCGGCAGCGTGCCCGCCGCGGACACCCCCGCGCAGCGCGTCGAGTCCGCGATCGGGCAGGGGCAGGTCACCGCCTCCCCGTTCGGGATGGCGATGGTGGCGGCCTCCATCGCGCGCGGCGGCACCCCGCTGCCCGAACTGGTCGTCGGGAAACCGGGGGTGGCCAACACCACCCCCGCGCCGGCCCCGCCCGCCGTCACCGACCAGCTGCGCACGATGATGCGCGAGACGGTGACCGGCGGCACCGCGACACAGCTCGCGGACATTCCCGACCTGCGTGGCAAGACCGGCACGGCAGAGGTAGCCGGCGGACCGGCGCACGGCTGGTTCGTCGGTACGGACGAGGATCTGGCCTTCGCGGTGTTCATCGCCGGCGCGGACAGTTCCGGTCCGGCCGTGGACGCGGCCGGCCGGTTCCTCCGGCCGATTCAGGCGCAGATCCCCCGGTAGCCCGGGCCCGCGTTCGGCCCCGACTCATCGAGTGAACGGATCGTTCGTTCGGTCTGATCGAGTGAACGCTTCCGTTCACTCGATGGGGGAGCGGGCGTGCGGATCAGATGCACCAGACGAGCGCGGCGGACCCTACCGGGACGCTGAAGCACAGGCTCACCGAGCCCCATGCGGGAGTCGCCCCCGAGACTTCACTGGCGGCGGCGACGGGGGCCGCGATGACACCGATCGAGAGGACGACGGCGGTGGCGGCGAGGATTTTCGTGATTTTGGCGGACATCGTGCTCACACCTCGAGCTGGAAAATAGCTGTCGGGTCACACCTGCTGTGACTCCGTAACCATCGTCCGCCCACGGCGCTCGGACGCACAAGGGCTCGGTTCAGTGCACGCCGCGCATCATCCGGCTGATCCACGGGGACAGCAGCACCATCACCACGCCCACCGCGATGGACGCCGCGCCGATCCAGGTGAAGTACGGGGCCTCGTTGTTCTCGTCGTAGTACTTGGCCAGGGTGCCGGCCATCGACGATCCCAGTGCCACCGACAGGAAGAACAGCGCCACCATCTGTGTGTGAAATGCCTTGGGCGCGAGCTTCGTCGACAGCGACAGGCCCACCGGCGAGAGGAACAACTCGGCGAAGGTGAACAGCAGCAGGATGAACATCAGACCCAGCAGCGGCGCACTGTTGGGTCCGCCGCCCGAGAACGGCAGGAACGCCAGGAAGGCCAGGCCCATGATGATCGTGCCGGCCGCGAACTTCAGCGGCGAGGACGGCTGGCGCGGGCCGAGTTTCGTCCAGATCGTCGCGAAGACGCCGGCGAAGACGATGATGAACACCGGGTTGATGGACTGCACCCACGATGCCGGGAAGTCCCAGCCGAACAGATTGCGATCGAGCCGCTTGTCGGCGTAGATCGCGACCACCGTGAACTGCTGCTGGAACAGCGACCAGAAGGCGGCGCTGGCAAGGAACATCGGGATGAACGCGATGACACGGCTGCGCTCGGTGCTGGTGATCTTCTTGCTGGTCAGGATCACCAGGAAGTAGACGACCGACGCGGCGATGGTCAGTCCGACGACGACGTCGGACAGGTTGCCGGTGGTGATCACCCCGGTCAGGCAGAGCGCGAGGACCACGAGCAGGGCGACGACGCCGATGGCGGCGAAGCGCAGCCGCTGCGAGTGCGGCATCGGGTTCAGCGGCCGCTGACCGATGTCGGCGAGGCGCTTGCGGCCGACGGTGTACTGGATGAGCCCGAGCGCCATGCCGATCGCGGCGAGCGCGAAGCCGGCGTGGAAGCCCCAGTTCTTCTGCGCCCACCCGGTGAGCAGCGGGCCGATGAGTGCGCCCAGGTTGATGCCCATGTAGAAGATGGAGAAGCCCGCGTCGCGCCGATCGTCGTTCTCGGCGTAGAGGTCGCCGACGAGGGAGGTGGCGTTCGCCTTGAGCCCGCCGCTGCCGACGGCGATCGCGATCAGTCCGACGCCGACGCCGGCGAGCCCGGGAATCGCCGCGAGCGCGATGTGCCCGCACATGATCAGCACGGCGCTGTAGAACAGCGTGCGCTCGGACCCCAGTATCCGGTCCGCAACCCAGCCGCCGAGGATGGTGGACAGGTACACCGTGCCGCCGTACGCGCCGACGATGCTGGTCGCGGCGACCTGGGAGATGCCGAGCCCGCCGTCGGCGGCCGAGTAGTACAGGTAGTAGATGAGGATGCCTTGCATCCCGTAGAAGGAGAAGCGCTCCCACATCTCGACGCCGAACAGGTTGGCCAGCGCGAACGGCTGACCGAAGAACCCGTGGTCGGACTTGGGGTCCCGGGGTGGCGACTCGAGCTCGCTCATCGGAAAACTGTCCCACGCGGGCCGGGCTCACGCCCAGTCGAAACGCAGTTGCCGGCCGGACCGCGCCGTGGTCAGTGCGCGGTGGAACGTTTGCGCACGAGGGCGTAGATCGCCCGCCAGCCCAGCAGGAACAGCGCCAGCACGCAGGTGGCCACGACGATGAAGCTGAACGCGGTGCCCTGGCCGCCGATCACCCGCAGGATCATCCCGCCCGCGACGGTGCAGAGCCAGATGATCACCCCGGCCGGGAACACCGAGGCGGGCACGGACTTGTTCCGATACAACGCCTCGTTCGCCGCCCACCCGATGGCCAGCCCGCCGAGGAACGGCCAGGCGGTGCTGGCGAGCCCGGCGAGGGCGTTGGCCTCGTCGTGGCTGCGGCGGCCGATCGCGCAGAACACGACGACGAGCACGATGTCGACGACCAGGGCGGGGAGCACCTTCTTCACGCCGACCAGGGTATGCCTGTCGAGTCCCGTCCCTCTGGGCGGGACAAACGGTCCACCGAAGTGCCGGACGAACCTAGCGTGTGGCGGATACTTCCGATCGAACAGACCTCCAGGAGGCAGTGGGCATGACGCAGTGGGATGAAGAATGTGACGTCCTAGTGGTGGGGTCGGGCGGCGGCGGCGTCACCGGCGCCTACACCGCGGCCCGCGAGGGCCTGTCGGTGATCCTGGTCGAGGCGACCGACAAGTTCGGCGGCACCACGGCGTACTCGGGCGGCGGCGGCGTGTGGTTCCCGGTCAACCCGGTGCTGAAGCGCGCAGGCACCGACGACACCATCGAGGACGCGCTCGAGTACTACCACGCCGTCGTCGGGGACCGCACCCCGCGCGACCTGCAGGACGCGTACGTCCTGGGCGGCGCGCCGCTGATCGAGTACCTCGAGCGGGACGAGAACCTCAAGTTCGAGATGCTGCCGTGGCCCGACTACTTCGGCAAGGCGCCGAAGGCGCGCCTGGACGGCCAGCGCCACATCATGCCGTCGGTGCTGCCGGTGGCCGAGGCCCCCGAGCTGCGCGACGTCGTCCGCGGCCCGCTGGACGTCGACCGGCTCGGCGCACCCGCGCCCGACGACTACTTCATCGGCGGCCGCGCGCTGATCGCCCGGTTCCTCAAGGCGATCGAGAAGTACCCGAACGCCAACCTGAACCTGAACACCGCGCTGGCCGAGCTGGTCGTCGAGGACGGCGCCGTGGTCGGCGGCATCGTCGAGCGCGACGGCGAGCGCACCGCGATCCGCGCCCGCAAGGGCGTGCTGCTCGCGGCCGGTGGCTTCGAGGGCAACGACGAACTGCGGCAGAAGTACGGCGTCCCGGGCGAGGCCCGCGACACCATGGGCCCGTGGGCCAACCTCGGCAAGGCGCACCTGGCCGGCATCGCCGCGGGCGCCGACACCGACCTGATGGGCGAGGCCTGGTGGTCGCCGGGCATGACCCACCCGGACGGACGGTCCGCGTTCGCGCTGTGGTTCACCGGCGGCATCTTCGTCAACCAGGACGGCAAGCGGTTCGTCAACGAGTCCGCGCCCTACGACCGGCTCGGCCGCGACATCATCGCCCAGATGCAGGACGGCACCGCCACGCTGCCGTACTGGATGGTCTACGACAACAAGGAGGGCGAGGTGCCGCCGGTCAAGGCCACCAACGTCTCCATGGTCGAGGCCGAGAAGTACCAGGCCGCCGGCCTGTGGCACAGCGCGGACACCCTCGAGGAACTGGCCGAGAAGATCGGCGTGCCGGCCGAGAACCTGGTCGCCACCGTCGCCCGGTTCAACGGATTCGTCGCGGACGGCGTCGACCCGGACTTCGGTCGCGGCGACGAGGCCTACGACCGCGCGTTCTCCGGCGGCGAGCCGCCGCTGGTCACCGTCGACCAGGGCCCGTTCCACGCGGCCGCGTTCGGCATCTCGGACCTGGGCACCAAGGGCGGGTTGCGCACCGCAGTCACCGGGCAGGTCCTCGACCCGTCCGGCAGCCCGATCGCCGGCCTCTACGCGGCGGGCAACACCATGGCCGCGCCGTCGGGCACCGTCTACCCCGGTGGCGGTAACCCCATCGGCACCAGCATGCTGTTCAGCCACCTGGCGGTGCTGGACATGGCGGCCGACAGCTAGACGCACGAGCAACGCGCCCACCCCGACCGGACGGTCGCGGTGGGCGCGTTGCGTTGTGGGGAGTGGATCAGGCCTGCAGGCCGGCCTCGATCTCCAGGGTGATGGTGATCTTGTCGCCGACGACGGCTCCGCCGCCCTCGAGCGGCATGTCGATGCTGATGCCGAAGTCCTTGCGGTTGATCACGGTGCTGGCCTCGAAGCCGGCGACCGGGCCGTTGCCCATGCCCGGGTTCACGCCGTTGAACTCGAGCTTGAGCTCGACCGGGCGGGTGACGCCGTGCAGGGTGAAGTTGCCGTCGACCACGAAGTCCTCGCCCTTGGCGCGAACGCCGGTGGACGTGAAGGTGGCGGTCGGGAACTGCTCGGCGTCGAAGAAGTCGGCGGTCTTGAGGTGGCCGTCGCGCTGCTCGTTGTCGGTGGTGATGGAGGCGACCTGGATCTGCGCGTCGACGGAGGGGGTGCCGTCGGCGGCGACGGTGACGGCACCGGAGAAGTCCTGGAAACGGCCGCGAACCTTGCTGACCATGAGGTGGCGGACCGAGAAGCCGACGGTGGAGTGGCTGGCGTCGATGGCCCAGGTACCGGGGGTCAGGGCGGGGATGGCGATGGCGGTGGTCATGGGGGCTCCTCGATACGTGGCTAGGTGATTGAAACTTCAATCTCTTGCTGGGTCCAACCGTGCCACCGTCCGGAACCTTCCCGCAACCCGATGTGGTGTCCGTCACACAATGGTGCTTCCGGGGGTTCTCCCGAATGTCCCATTGATTCGGTTGACCTGAACCAATGGGACATTCGGGAAGTGGGGGTGTGGGGTGGTCAGGCGACGGCGGGGGCGTGGGCCCGGGACGCTGCGGCCAGCACGGACCGCAGCGCGGAGGCGGTGACCGAGGAGTCCAGGCCGATGCCCCACCGGGTGTCCCCGTCGATCCGGCACCGGGCGAACGTCACCGCCCGGACGTCACTTCCCTCGCCGAGCGACTGCTGCACCATGCTCAGCACCTCGACGTGACGGCCTTGCGCGGCCAGGATCCGCGTCAGGGCCTCCACCGGTCCGCCGCCGATCGCCTCGCCGGCCAACGGGGCCCCGTCCAGCGAGCCGCGCACCCGCACCCGGTCGCCCTCGTCGAGGTGCTCGACGGTCCACTGGGTGAGTTCGACCCGGTGGAAGTACTTGTCCTGCAGCATTTCCCACAGCTGCTCGGACGTCGCCTCGGCGCCGCTGGCGTCGGTGGCCCGCTGGACGTGCCGGGCGAAGTCGATCTGCAACGCCCGCGGCAGGTCGATGCCGTGGTCGCGCTGCAGCAGATACGCGATGCCGCCCTTGCCCGACTGGCTGTTCACCCGGATCACCGCCTCGTAGTCGCGGCCCACGTCCCGCGGGTCGATCGGCAGGTACGGCACCTCCCACGGTGCGGTGGCCGGATCCTCGCCGGCCGCCGCGGCGCGGGCACGGTGGTGCGCGAAGCCCTTCTTGATCGCGTCCTGGTGGGTTCCCGAGAACGCGGTGTAGACCAGGTCGCCGCCGTACGGATGCCGCGGGTGCACCTCGATCCTGTTGCAGTGCTCCACCGTTCGTCGAATCGCGTCGATGTCGGAGAAGTCGATCATCGGGTCCACGCCCTGGGCGTGCAGGTTCAGGGCGAGGGTCACCAGGTCCACGTTCCCGGTGCGCTCGCCGTTGCCGAACAGGCAGCCCTCCACTCGCTGCGCCCCGGCGAGCACCGCCAGCTCGGCGCAGGCGACGCCGGTACCGCGGTCGTTGTGCGGATGCACGGACAGGATCACCGAATCGCGGCGGTCCAGGTTGCGGTGCATGTACTCGATCTGGTCGGCGTACACGTTCGGCGTCGAGATCTCCACGGTGGCAGGAAGATTGTGGATCACCGGCCGGTCGGGGGAGGCCTCCCACAGGGCGGTGAGGCTGTCGCAGACCTGCAGCACGAAGTCGGGTTCGGTCAGGTTGAACACCTCGGGCGAGAACTCGTAGCGCACCCCCGGTTGGTGGTCGCCGCCGCGAGCGACGTCCTCGGCGGCGTCGACGATCAGGCGGTGCAGCGCCTCCCGGTCGTGTCCGAGCACGACCTCGCGCCACGTCGGCGCGGTCGCGGTGTACATGTGCACCACGACATTCGGCAGCCCGCGCACCGCCGCGTAGGTCCGCTCGACGAGGTCGGTGCGGGCCGCGGTGAACACGACGATCGTGACGTCGTCGGGCACCAGGGCCTGGTCGACGAGGGCGCGGACGAAGTCGAAGTCGGTCTGGCTCGCGGACGGGTAGCCGACCTCGATCTCCTTGTAGCCCATGGCAATCATCAGTTCGAAGAGGCGGCGCTTGCGCTGGGGGTCCATCGGTTCGGCGAGGGCCTGGTTGCCGTCGCGCAGGTCCACCGGCACCCACAGCGGCGCGACGGTGGTGCGGTTGGCCGGCCAGGTGCGCTCGACGAGCGGCACCGGCACCCGCTCGGAGAACGGGCGGTAGCGGTGCGAGGGCATGGGGGACGGGGTCTGGCGATTCCAGTTCACGGCGGGGGCTCCTGATGTGGACGGTCGGTCGACCGGCACGGCGGAACCCCGCGGCGGGGAGCCGGTCCGGTCAGACCCCGCCGCGGCGGTCGAGGAGCAGTCCGCGAATGGCCACGACCGGTACGCTAGGCGAAATCAACTTGTCTGACAACCCGAGGAGTTCGTGTGGCCGCTCCGTTGCGCCGAAACCTGCTGGCCGATCAGGCCGCGGACCTGCTGGTACGCCGGCTGGCCGCCGGCGAGTGGGAGGTCGGGGCGAAGCTGCCGGGGGAGACCACCCTCGCCGCCGAACTGGGGGTGGGGCGATCCACCGTGCGCGAGGCGCTGCGGATGCTCGCCGGGCAGGGGTTGCTGCGGGCGCGGCAGGGAGCGGGCGTCTTCGTCGAACGCACCGAACCGGTCCGGGGAGACGGATGGGAATCGGTGCTGCGCGCACAGACCATCGCGGCGGTGGTCGAGGTCCGCAACGCCATCGAGGTCGAGGCCGCCCGGCTCGCCGCCGGGCGGGCCGACGAGGAGGACGTGCGGGCGATGCGACGCGCACTCGACCGTCGCGGGGAGGCGTTCGCCGACGGGGACCGCGAGTTCGTCGACGCCGACATCGACGTGCACCGGGCGGTCGTCGTCGCGGCCCACAACCCGGTGCTGACCGAACTGTTCGAGACGTTCGTGCCCCGGCTGACCGACGCGATGGTCGAGATGGTCGAACTACTCGGCGTCCGAGATCGGGATCCGGACCCCGACGCCGACGAGCACCGGGCGCTGGTCGATGCGGTCGTGTCGGGCGACGCCGAGGCCGCGGCGGCGATCAGTCGGGCGCACCTGGAGGCGATGTTGGCCGCGGTTCGGCGGCAGGATCGATGAGTCGGTCGGAGGGCTGACTCTCCTGCAGTGACTGCTGCTCGGCACGCTCGAGTTCGACGTCGAACTCCAGGTCCTCGTGCTGGTGCCCGCGGAAGAGGAACAGGAACACGACCCAGCCGGCCAGCGCCACGAGGATGAAGCTCACCCCGCGGTAGACGAACGCGGCCGCGACCGCCTGTGAGGCACTGATGCTGGCGGCGGTGGTCAGCGTCGCGATCAGGGTGGCGTCGACGAACACCAGGCCGCCGGGCGCCAACGGGATGGTCGCGACCGCCTTGCCCGCGGCGAACGCGATCAGCAGCCCCGACAGCAGCGGATCGGCCCCGATGGCGTAACAGGCGAACGCCAGGCACACCACGTCGCCGATCCGGTGCACCGCCGACCAGCAGAGCGTGATCGCGCCGTCCTTCTTGCCCAGCTGTACCGACTCGAGCTGGGCCAGCGTCTCGCGCACCGCGTGCATCCCGGTGTCAGCGGGCTTGCCGCGCATCGAGTTGACCCGGACCAGCGCCCAGCGGGCACCGGACTCGATCGAGCTCGGATGCGAGGAGACGTAGCGGACCGCGACGATCAGGGCGATCAGCCCGACGACCGAGAACGTGAGCGTGAACGGGCTGACCGAGCCCCCCACCAGGAGCGCGCCACCGAAACCGATCAGGGCGAGCCCGGCGGCCGCGATCACTCCGGAGATCGCCAGCTGCCAGGACGCCACCACCGGGCTGGCTCCCCAGCGCCGGGTCTCCCGGTAGGTGAAGGCGGTGGAGAAGACCTGGCCCGCGGGCAGCGTCACCGCCATCGCCGTCGACGCGTAGACCACCGCGACCGACTTGCGCTGGATGACGTCGACACCGCCCGCGTGCAACAGCTGCTTCTGCACCCGGCCGTACCCGCTGAGCGAGACGGCCTGCGCGAGGATGCAGGCGGCCAGCCAGCCCCAGTGGATCTCGGTCAGCGCCCGCCAGGACTCGTGCAGCCGCGGCCACAGGTACAGGCCCTCCGCGAACAGCAGCGCGACCACGAGGACTCCGGCCACCCACTTGACCCACCAGAAGCGTCCGCGGCGACGTTCGGGGACGTCCGCGTTCGGGTCCGGCTGCGGCGTTACCACTAGCCCAGACTAGCCAACAGCCGGCGAATTGCCCGCAGACACCGGACCGGCAGTTACGGGTACCGGATAGGGCTGGCCAGGTGCGTGACCCGATTCCGGCCCCGCAACTGCACCTGCTCGCCGAGCTCCCACTGGGCCTGCTCCTCGTCGTCCGCGAAGTACACGGCGCTGGTCGAGGCCAGTACCCGGCTCGGACGCAGCTTGGCCAGCTCGGTGAGCCGGGACGCCTCGTTGACCGGGTCGCCGATCACCGTGTACTCGAATCGCTCGGCGGCACCGATGTTGCCGGCCACCGCGAGCCCGGCCGACACGCCGATGCCGATGTCGAGTCCGGTGATGTCGTTGAGCGCGAACCGCAGCTCCCGCGCGGCGGCCAGTGCCGCGGCCGGGGCGTCCGGTCGGTCCAGCGGGGCGCCGAAGATGGCCAGTGCCGCGTCACCCATGAACTTGTTGACGAAGCCGTGATGACGGTCGACCACGTCGACCACCACCCGGAAGAACTCGTTGAGCAGGCTGACCACCTCGCCCGGCGGCTGCTCGGCCGCCGCCCCGGTCGATCCGACCATGTCGACGAACAGCACCGCCACGAACCGCGTCTCGCCGCCGAGTTCGGTGCCGAACTGCAGCGCGCGACGCGCCACGTCCTCGCCGACGTGCTGGCCGAACAGCTCGCGGAGCACCCGCCGCTCGGCCGAGTCCTGCATCATCCGGTTGAAGCCGACCTGCAACCGGCCGATCTCGCTGCCGTCGAACACCTCGACCTGCACGTCGGTCGCACCGCGCTGGACCCGTTCGATGGCCCGGCGCAACTGGCGGATCGGGTCGGAGATCTGGCTGGCCGTCAGCATCGACAGCACGAATGCGGTGGTGATCGTCATCCCCGACAGCAGCAGGATCGCCACGGCCAGCGAGTTGGTGGAGAACTGCAGGTCGGTGCTCAGCTGGGTGGCGCAGAGCAGGATGATGCCGATCACCGGCATCAGCGTGCCCAGACCCCAGGTCATGGCCATCCTGGTGCCGACCCCCGGCGCGAGCGTCCGGTCGAAGCGGCCCTCGCTCAGCGCCCGTGCCGCCACCGGCCGCAGGATGCGCTCGCCGAGCATGTACGTGAAGCCGAACGTCGTGGTCGCCGCCATGCACACCGTCACGATCACCGCGACGGCCAGCTCGGGCATCTCCGAGGCGGTCAACGCGACGAACAGGATCCCGCCGATCACCCACAGGATCAGGTGCACGATGGCCTGGCGGAGCGGGGCGTGCAGGGCGGCCATCTGCTCGCTGCGGGTGGGGGGTCCGCCGCGCAGCTGCCACCGGATCACCGAGCGCAGCATCAGCGCGGCCGCGCCGAGGCTGACCACCCCGGCCAGGATCAGGTAGATGCCGAAGACGATTCCGTTGCGCAGCCGGTCGGCCACGATCGCGGCCGACTCGGTGATCGGCAGCCCGTACCGGATGAACGCCAGCACCAGCACCGCGCCGATGAAGTTCGCCAGGATCATCGACCCCATGTAGAGCGGCCAACGACTGCGCATGGTCAGCGCGACCGCTCGATAGGAGGATGCCAGCACAGCGACCAATTTAACGCGGTGGTGGGGACCGTCGACGACGCGGACTCGGGAAACGGCCGTCCGGGCACGTCCCGCAAAACCCACGTCCGGCCGATAGGCTCGCGCGGGTGACCGCGAAAGAGTCGCCCCAGACTCAACCGCGGGGCGCCGACGCCGCGTCGGTACACCCGTTGGTCCGAGTCGGCGCCGAGTGGACCTGGCGACTGCTGGTGCTCTTCGCCGGCCTCCTGACCCTCGGCTACCTGGTCCGCAAGCTCGACACCGTGCTCATCCCCGTCGGCCTGGCGCTGCTCGGCGCCGCGCTGCTGTCCCCGCTGGTCGACTGGTTCCAGCGCAAGGGCGTCCCGCGGTCGGCTGCGGTGATCGTCGTGCTGATCAGTGCGATCGGCATCGTCGCGGGCATCATGACCTTCGTCGTCGAGCAGTTCGTCACGGGAATCCCGGGTCTGACCGAGCAGTTCACCCACTCGATCAACCAGATCCAGGACTGGCTGACCTCCGGACCGTTCCACTTCTCCGAGGAGCAGATCCGGAACGCCGGCGACTCGGCGGTCAAGTCGATCCAGAACAACCGGGAGGCGCTGACCAGCGGCGCACTCACCACCGGCAAGGTGATCGGTGAGCTGTTCACCGGCGCCGCGTTGACCCTGTTCACCCTGATCTTCTTCATGTACGGCGGCGACCAGGTCTGGGAGTTCGTCACCCGGATCGTCCCCACCCGCTCACGGCAACGAGTCCGACTCGCCGGCAGCCAGGGCTACCGCTCGCTGGTCGGGTACGTCCGCGCGACGGTCGCGGTGGCGGCCGTCGACGCCATCGGCATCGGTGCGGGCCTGGCGATCCTGGGTGTCCCGCTGGCCCTGCCGCTGGCGTCGCTGGTGTTCATGGGCGCGTTCATCCCGATCGTCGGTGCATTCTTCGCCGGGTTCGTCGCCGTCCTCGTGGCACTGGTGACGAAGGGCCTGATCACCGCACTGATCACGCTCGGCATCATCATCGGGATCATGCAGCTCGAGGGGCACGTCCTGCAGCCGCTGATGCTCGGCCGGGCGGTCCGGTTGCATCCGCTCGCGGTGGTGCTGGCGATCGCCACCGGCATCGTGCTCGCCGGCATCGTCGGCGGTCTGCTCGCGGTACCGACCGTCGCGGTGATGAACACGGCGATCCGGTCGCTGCTCGCCGCGAACCCCGAGGAGGTCCCCGACGAGGTCGACATCGAGGACCCGCACCTGCCCCTGTTCCCGGTCACCCCGGACGAACCCGAGTAGGTCGGTTCCGCCACCTATTCTGGTGCCATGGAGGCAAGGGATCTGCGGGTGTCCGATGCGGAACGCGAACACGTCGGGCAGTTGCTGCAGCGGGCGGTCGGGCAGGGGATGCTCTCACTAGGGGAGTTCACCGAACGGATGGACACGGCACTGGCCGCCCGGACCCGCGGCGAGCTGAACGCGGTGCTCTACGACCTGCCCGGGATGCGGGTAGTCACGGACGAGGCGCCGCCGCAGCCCGCGGCACCGGGTCCGATCTACGCGTCGCCGACGCCCGTGCCTGCGCCGACGAACGTCGTGCGCGCGACCCTGACCTCGGTGACCCGGAAGGGTCCCTGGCACGTTCCGCCGACGCTCCACGTGAGCAGCAAGCTGTCCACGGTCACCCTCGACTTCAGTGAGGCGGTGATGCAGACGCAGGTGGTCGAACTGATCCTCGACGACTTCTGCGGGAATACCACGCTGATCGTCCCGCCCGAGGCGACCGTCGACCTCAACGGAGTCGACACCGTCGGCGGCAGCGCGACCAACCGGGTGCGCACCGGGCCTCAGCCCGGACCGTTGCACCTCGTGGTGCGCGGAAAGGTCCGGTTCGGGTCCATCACGGCCAAGCACCCGTTCGGGACGGCGTGGAAGCGGATGCTCGGCTGAGTCACTCGCGTTTCTGCCGGGCCAGCAGTTCGCTGACACTGACGGTGGGCGCGCCCTCGGTGTGACGATGCCGGCCGGGCTCGACAGGCTCGACGGTCTCGTTCGCGGGCGCGGGGGCCGGTGCCGCGGGCGCCGGCGCGACCCGTGGGGGGACCGGCGGCGGGACGGGCGCGGCCGCCCGAGGTGCGGGCGGTGTGGGCGCGGGCATCGGGGCGGTGGCCGCGGGCCTGGCCTGCGGCGGAACCGGGCGCGGCGGGAGGACCGGCCTCGCCGGTGCCGGCTGCGGCGAACCGTTCGCCGTCGCCCCGTGCCCGTTCTGCGAGATCGCGTTCTGCGCCAGACCGTTCTGGGCTGGCCCGCCGTGCTGCCCGGTCGGGACCGGAACGTTCGCCCGCTCGCGGGCCGGCATCCGCAGGTCCTGCAGCCAGCTCTCGATGGGGCGTTCCTGCGCGGACGGTGTCGACTCCGCCGCCCGAGGCGCGGGTACCCGCACCGCCGGAGCCGGGGGCTCCGGCTCGGGGCGCGGCGTCGTCGCGCGGGGGTTCGAACCCATCATGGGGATCGGTTCGGTCAGCGGCTCCCCGACCAGCGGTTCCACCGTCTCCGCGATGCGGGAGGCGGCCGCGGTCCGCGGCGGCAGCACCCGCTCGACGGCGTCGCGGGTCAGCGGCTTCGACGTGCGGGCCGCGACCGGCGCGGGCGGCGCCATCGCGATGCCGACCGCCGCGATCTCCGGCACGTTCTCCGGCATGCGTTCGTCGTCGAGGATCGGTTCGCCGAGGCCGAGGCGTTCCTGGATGCGTTTCATCCAGGCCGGGGCCCACCAGCAGTCGTCGCCGAGCAGTTTCATGGTGGCCGGGACGAGGAACATCCGGATCAGGGTGGCGTCGATGATCAGGGCGGCGATCATGCCGTAGGCGATGTACTTCATCATCACCAGTTCGGAGAACGCGAACGCGCCGGTGACCACGATCAGGATCAGGGCGGCGGCGGTGATGATGCGGCCGGTGTGCGCGGTCCCGACCCGCACGGACTCGGTGGTGGACGCGCCCTGGGCGCGGGCCTCGACCATCCGGGAGAGCAGGAACACCTCGTAGTCGGTGGACAGGCCGTAGATGATCGCCATGATCAGCACCAGCACCGGCGACATGATCGGGCCGGGGGTGAAGTTCAGTATCGACGAGCCGTTGCCGTCGATGAAGATCCACGTGAGGATGCCGAGGGTGGCGCCGAGGCCGAGCGCGGTCATCAGCACCGCCTTGATCGGCAGCACCAGCGACCCGAACGCCAGGAACATCAGCAGGGTGGTGAGCAGCACGACGATCGTCACCATCAGCGGCAGGTTGTCGAGCAGCGCGGCGATGGAGTCCTGCTCGATCGCGGGGGTGCCGCCGACCAGCATGGTGACCCCGTCGGGGACGTCGATGGCGCGCAGGTAGTCGATGGTCGCCTTGGAGTCGTTGCGGTCGACCAGGCCGGCCTTGAAGACGGTGACCCCGTCCTTGGTGGGGTTGTTGACGGTGAACTTCTCCACCAGACCCGGCGCGGCGCTGGCCTCCTTGACGATCTGGGTGATCTGCGCGCCCTGCGCGCCCTCGATGACCAGCTTGACCGGCTCGGAACGGGAGTT
>NZ_JBHXVP010000012.1:142504-205148 GCF_042672245.1 Rhodococcus sp. NPDC127527 | reverse complement strand
AATACCCACCCCACAAAGTGGAGTGGAGTACCAAAAACATTTGGCACTGACATTCATCGGCACACTGTTGAGTTCTCAAAGAACACGCACACACCTCATCGGTCGAGACTCTTGACGTTCCAAAAGTGGTGTTCTCGGCCTCTTCGGGGCAACTGTTCCAGCCTAACCCATCTGATCGCCGGGCGCAAACCCGGGGTCGCAGTCTGGGAAATTCAGGCGCCTTCGTCCAACCTCGTGTCCCGCGCCTCTCGGCCGGGTCGGTGTCCGTGTCGCTCTGACTCGACAAAAGTTACGCGGCGATGAATGCGGAGGCAAATCGCCAGGTCAGGGCCGGGTGACCCAAACGAAACCGCAGGTAGACGGTGGTCAGGCCGGCAGAGAATCACCCGAAACGTCGAAATTCGATCACTGTGACGCCCGACACCCACCCTCCTCGGCCCCGGAAACGAGTGAAGGGCACCCCGCTGGAAGCGGGATGCCCTTCAACGATCAAGCCTGGTCAGCCGGCTGCCGGTACACGCACGATGTCGCCACCGAGGTCGCTCAAGTTCTCGACGAAACGCGGGTAGCCGCGATCGATGTGGAACACGTCGTGCACCTCGGTGGTCCCGTCCGCGACGAGGCCCGCGAGCACCAGGCCCGCGCCGGCCCGAATGTCCGACGACCACACCGGTGCACTCGACAACCTGGGAATCCCCCGCACCACCGCGTGGTGGCCGTCGGTCCGGGCATCGGCACCCAGGCGGATCATCTCCTCGACGAACCGGAACCGCGCCTCGAAGACGTTCTCGGTGATCATCGACGTTCCGTCCGCGACGGCGGCGAGCCCGATCGCCATCGGCTGCAGGTCTGTCGGGAACCCGGGAAAGGGCAGGGTCGCGAAGTTGACGGCGACCGGCCGCGACGACTGCACCACCCGGAAGCCGTCCGCCATCGTGGTGATTTGCGATCCCGCGGCCCGCAGCTTGTCAAGGACCAGCGTCAGGTGCTTCGGGTTCACCCCGCGCACCGTCACGTCTCCGCGCGTCATCGCGGCAGCTATCCCCCACGTTGCCGCAACGATCCGGTCGCCGATCACCCGGTGCGTGGTCGGGCTCAGGCTCTTCACCCCACGGATGGTCAGCGTCGACGTGCCGGCGCCCTCGATCTCCGCGCCCATCCGGACCAGCATGTTGCACAGGTCGACGATGTCGGGTTCGCGAGCCGCGTTGTCGATCACCGTTTCGCCCTTGGCGAGCACCGCCGCCATCAGGATGTTCTCGGTCGCCCCCACCGACGGGAAGGCGAGGCGGATGCTCGCGCCGTGCAGGTCGTCGGCGTCCGCGACGACGCAGCCGTGCTGGATCTCGCTGCGCGCCCCGAGCAACTCGAGGCCCGACTGGTGCATGTCGAGTGGACGCGATCCGATCGCATCCCCACCGGGCAACGCGACCACCGCGCGCTTGCACCGCGCCACCAGCGGGCCGAGCACGCACACCGAGGCACGGAACTGGGTCACCGCGGGAAAGTCCGCGTGATACTTCGGCTCGGCCGGGGTGGTGATCCGCACCTCGTCACCGACGAGGTCGACCTCGCAGCCCAGACCACGCAGCACCTCGGCCATGAGCGGCACGTCCAGGATGTCCGGGCAGTTCGTGATGGTGCTCGTACCCTCGGCCAACAGTGCTGCCGCCATCAGCTTGAGCACGCTGTTCTTCGCGCCACCGACCGAGACCTCACCGGCCAGCCGGTTACCGCCGGTGACAAGAAAGCGTTCATTCACAGTCGCACAGCCTAGCCGCGGTCGCCGCGACGGTAGCGTGACACCCATGGCAGTCCACCTGACCCGCATATACACCCGTACCGGCGACGACGGGACGACCGGATTGAGCGACTTCTCGCGCGTGTCGAAGAACGATCCGCGGTTGATCGCCTACGCGGACTGCGACGAGGCGAATGCGGCTGTCGGCGTGGCGCTCGCAATGGGGCAGCCCGACGAGACGGTGACCTCGGTGCTGCGCCAGATCCAGAACGATCTCTTCGACGCCGGCGCCGACCTGTCAACCCCCGTCGTCGAGAACCCGAAGTATCCCCCGCTGCGGGTGTCGCCGGCATATGTCGAGCGGCTCGAAGGCTGGTGCGACGAGTTCAACGAGAACCTGGCGCCACTGCACTCGTTCATCCTGC
The DNA here is from genome assembly GCF_042672245.1 of Rhodococcus sp. NPDC127527. Classification (NCBI taxonomy): domain Bacteria; kingdom Bacillati; phylum Actinomycetota; class Actinomycetes; order Mycobacteriales; family Nocardiaceae; genus Rhodococcus; species Rhodococcus sp. NPDC127527. The sequence continues at coordinate 202,982 of NZ_JBHXVP010000012.1, read as the reverse complement.
CCGGCGGCACCCCCCTCGGCGCCCTGCTGCACGTGGCCCGCACCGTCACCCGCCGCGCGGAGCGATCGGCCTGGGCCGCGGTGGAGGCGAGCCCCGCCGACACCAACGTCCTGCCGGCGAAGTACCTCAACCGTCTGTCCGACCTGCTGTTCATCCTCGGCCGGTTCGCCAACCCCGAAGGTGACGTCCTGTGGCGTCCAGGTGCAGGCGGGACCGCCACCGCACCGAGCAACTGAACCGCCCCGAAACGACGAGAACCCCGACCACATCGGTCGGGGTTCTGTTGTGACGGCAGGTCGCTCAGGCCGGACGGCCACGCATCGACCTGCCGGACGGTCGTGATTCGACCCAGGACAGGAACGCGGTCAGCGCCCCGCGGTCGAGGGCGAACTCGTAGCCGTGCTCGCCGTCGTTCACGGACACGATCACGATCTCGTCGGTCATGATGTCGAACTCGGTGTCCTGGGGAGACCGACGATCACCGAGTTCGATGCCCTGGCGCGAGACACGCGAATCGGGGCCGGGCCGCAGGCTCGACAGCTTGAAGAAGACCAGCGACTCCTCGCCGTAGCGAATGATGCCGTGACGCCAGCCCTGCCCCGCCGCCGCGGGCGTCGAGCGCATGATCGCCGCGGTGCCCCCGCGACGCAGTACCGACAAGCGGTACACGAAAGCCGCGACGAGTGCCGCGAGCAGCACAACCAGAATGAAGAGAACGATCACTCCAGCAGTCACTACTCGTCGGCCTACCCGTCGCGGCTTCTCGTGTGTACCTGTCAGGCCCGCTCGACCGCGCGCAGCTGACCCTTGGCGATCGCGATCGCCTCGTCCTGCGCGGTGGTGTCTGCGAGCACTGCCTTGGCGGCGTCGACGTCGATGTCGCCGGCGAAGTCCGCGGACTCGGCCAGGACGGTCACCGACGTGCCGGTCACGGAGAGGAAGCCACCGTGCACCGCCGCGACGACGCGCTCGCCGTCCGTGGTGGTGATGGCCACGACACCCGCGTCGACCAGCTGACCGAGGACCGGCTCATGTCCGTACATGATGCCGATCTCGCCCTCGGTGGTCTGGGCGCTGACGAGTGTCGCCGTGCCCGACCACAGCCGCCGCTCGACGGCGACGAGCTCAACGGTCATCTCAGCCATGGTCGACTACTTCCCTGCGATCTTCTTGGCAGCGGCCTCGACGTCGTCGAGTCCACCGCAGCTGTTGAACGCCTGCTCGGGCAGGTGGTCGAACTCGCCCTTGCAGACGCGGTCGAAGGCCTCGATGGTGTCCGCGAGCGGCACCACGGAGCCGGCCTCGCCGGTGAACTTCTCGGCGACGATGAAGTTCTGGCCGAGGAACTTCTGGATGCGACGCGCGCGGCCGACGAGGATCTTGTCCTCTTCCTGCAGCTCGTCCATACCGAGGATGGCGATGATGTCCTGCAGTTCCTTGTACTTCTGCAGGATCCGCTTGACCTCGTTGGCGACGCGGAAGTGCTCGGCACCGACGATGCCGGGCTCCAGGATGCGCGAGGTCGACGTCAGCGGGTCCACAGCGGGGTAGATACCCATCTGCGAGATCGGACGCGAGAGCTCGGTGGTCGCATCGAGGTGCGCGAACGTGGTGGCGGGCGCCGGGTCGGTGTAGTCGTCGGCGGGCACGTAGATCGCCTGCAGCGAGGTGATCGAGCGGCCACGGGTCGAGGTGATGCGCTCCTGGAGCTCACCCATCTCGTCCGCCAGCGTCGGCTGGTAACCCACGGCGGAGGGCATGCGACCCAGCAGGGTCGAGACCTCGGAACCGGCCTGGGTGAACCGGAAGATGTTGTCGATGAAGAGCAGCACGTCCTGGTTCTGCACATCGCGGAAGTACTCCGCCATGGTCAGCGCCGACAGGGCGACGCGCATACGCGTTCCCGGCGGCTCGTCCATCTGACCGAAGACAAGGGCGGTGTCCTGGAGGACGCCCATCTCTTCCATCTCGAGGTGGAGGTCGGTGCCCTCACGGGTGCGCTCACCGACGCCCGCGAACACCGAGGTTCCGGAGAACTCACGGGCGATACGGGTGATCATCTCCTGGATCAGAACGGTCTTGCCGACGCCGGCACCACCGAACAGACCGATCTTGCCGCCCTTGACGTACGGGGTCAGCAGGTCGATGACCTTGATGCCGGTCTCGAGGATCTCGGTCTTGCCCTCGAGCTGGTCGAAGGCGGGGGGCTTGCGGTGGATGCCCCACTGCTCGCCGTCGCGACCGAGGCCCGGGGTGTCGAGGCAGTCACCGAGGGCGTTGAACACGTGGCCCTTGACGACGTCACCGACGGGAACCGAGATCGGCTTGCCCGAGTCGACGACCGCGGTGCCGCGCACCAGGCCGTCGGTGGGCTGCATCGAGATGGTGCGCACCAGGTTGTCGCCGAGGTGCTGGGCGACCTCGAGGGTCAGCGTCTTCGCGACGGTCGGCAGAGTGACCTCTGCGTTCAGCGCGTTGAACAGGGCGGGAACGGCGCCACGCGGGAACTCAACGTCCACAACGGGACCGATGACCCGCACGACGCGGCCGGCCGTGGCGGCCGCACCGTTCGCGTTGGTTTGGGTTACTGCTGCGGTCATGTGCTAGTCACTTCCTGCGCTCGAGGCGAGCGCATTCGCGCCACCGACGATCTCGCTGATTTCCTGGGTGATCTGGGCCTGGCGCACCTGGTTGGCCTGACGGCTCAGGGTGTTCACCAGCTCGTTTGCGTTGTCCGTCGCCGCCTTCATGGCGGTACGGCGCGAGGCCGACTCCGATGCCGCGGCTTCCAGCAGCGAGGAGTAGATCCGGGTGTTGATGTACTTCGGCAGCAGCGCCGACAGCAACGTCCCTGCCTCGGGCTCGAAGTCGTACTGAGCCGTCGGCGTAGCACCGTTCGAGTCGGTGAGCATGTCCTCGCCCAACTCGAAGTTCTCGTCCTGGTAGGCGACCTCGAGCGGAGCCATCCGGCGGACCTCGGGAGACTGCGTCAGCATCGACACGAACTTCGTGTAGACGATGTGCAGCTCGTCGACGCCCTCGATGGTGCCCTCACCGTTGTAGGTCGGCACCTCGCTGCCGGACCCGGCCATGAACAGCTCCACCAGGTGCCGGCTCGCCCTCGCGGCGTCCGCGTAGCCCGGGTCCTGGGAGAACCCGGTCCACGCGCCCTTGAGGTCGCGGTCACGGAAGGTGTAGTAGGTCAGACCCTTCGCGCCGAGCACGTACAGCACCGGCTCCTTGCCCTCGCTGCGCAGCAGCGCGAACAGCTCCTCGGCCTCCTTGAGGACGTTGGAGTTGTAGCCGCCACACATGCCGCGGTCACTGGTGACCACGAGCACGGCGGCACGCTTCGGGTTCGGGCGCTCGTTGAGGAGCGGATGGTCGAGTGACCCCGAGGCGCTCGCCAGCGCGGAGAGCACCTTGGTGATCTCCTCGGCGTACGGCTTGGACGCCGCAACCCGAGTCTGCGCCTTGGTGATGCGGGAGGTGGCGATCAGCTCCTGCGCCTTGGTGATCTTCTTGGTCGAGTTGACTGACTTGATACGTGAGCGCAGTTCGCGCAGGCTGGCCATCTACTCAGTCACACTCCCTTCCCACGAGAATCCGTCACGGCCGTCACGCTCACTTGCTGACGTGCTTGCGAGTGACGGAAACCTGCTCCTGGCTGACCTCGTCGGCACCGAGAGCGGTCGCCGCGGCCTCGTTGACGACACGGCTGCCGTCGGAGGCGAGGAAGCCCTGCTTGAACTTGTCGGTCGCCGCCATCAGGGCCGCGGTCGAATCCGCATCGAGAGCCTTGCCGCCCTTGATCGCCTCGTAGACGCCTGCCGCGTTGCGGTGCAGGTCCTCGAGCAGCTCGGACTCGAAGCGACGCACGTCACCGACGGGCACCGAGTCGAAGACACCCTCGCCGGCCAGGTAGATCGAGATGATCTGGTCCTCGACCGCGATCGGGCTGTACTGGTCCTGCTTGAGCAGCTCGACCAGACGCTGGCCGCGCTCGAGCTGAGCCTTCGAGGCGTCGTCCAGGTCGGAGGCGAAGGCCGAGAAGGCCTCCAGCTCACGGAACTGGGCGAGCTCGAGACGGAGCGAACCGGAGACCTTCTTCATGCCCTTGGTCTGCGCGGCGCCACCGACTCGGGACACCGAGATACCGACGTTGATCGCGGGGCGGATGCCCTTGTTGAACAGGTCGGACTCGAGGAACACCTGACCGTCGGTGATGGAGATGACGTTGGTCGGGATGTACGCCGAGACGTCGTTCGCCTTGGTCTCGATGATCGGCAGCGCGGTCAGCGAACCGCCACCGAGCTCGTCGGACAGCTTCGCCGAACGCTCCAGCAGACGGGAGTGCAGGTAGAAGACGTCACCGGGGTAGGCCTCGCGTCCCGGCGGACGACGCAGCAGCAGCGAGATGGCGCGGTACGCCTCGGCCTGCTTGGTCAGGTCGTCGAACACGATGAGGACGTGCTTGCCCTGGTACATCCAGTGCTGGCCGATGGCCGAGCCGGTGTACGGGGCGAGCCACTTGAAGCCGGCCGAATCGGAGGCCGGGGCGGCGACGATGGTGGTGTACTCCATCGCGCCCTGCTCCTCGAGCGCCTGCTTGACGCCGGCGATGGTGGAGCCCTTCTGGCCGATCGCGACGTAGATGCAGCGAACCTGCTGCTTCGGGTCGCCGGTCGCCCAGTTCGCCTTCTGGTTGAGGATGGCGTCGACGCAGACCGCGGTCTTGCCGGTCTTGCGGTCGCCGATCACCAGCTGGCGCTGTCCGCGGCCGATCGGGGTCATCGCGTCGATGGCCTTGATGCCGGTCTGCAGCGGCTCCTCGACCGGCTGGCGCTCCAGCACGGTCGCGGCCTGCAGCTCGAGGGCGCGGTTCTCGAAGCTCTCGATGTCGCCGAGGCCGTCGATGGGCTGGCCCAGCGGGTTCACCACGCGGCCGAGGAAGCCGTCGCCGACGGGCACGGACAGCACGTCGCCGGTCCGCTTGACCTGCTGGCCCTCTTCGATGTCCGCGAAGTCACCCAGGATGACGGCACCGATCTCGGTGGCCTCGAGGTTGAGGGCCACGCCCAGCACCCCACCCGGGAACTCCAGCAGCTCGTTGGCCATCGCCGAAGGCAGGCCGGTGACGTGCGCAATGCCGTCACTGGTGTCGGACACCACGCCGACCTCCTCGCGGGAGGCCTCCGGGGAGTAGCTCGCGGTGTAGTTCTCAATCGCGCTACGGATCTCGTCGGAGGAGATCGTCAGCTCCGCCATGTTCTTCCTGCTCTCGGTATCTGGTCTTCGAATGAATCTGGAGGGGTGCTGCTCGGCGCAGCGGGTGGCCCCGGCTACTTGAGGGTCTTGCGGAGCGACGCGAGTCGTCCCGCGGCGCTTCCGTCGATGACCTCGTCACCGACGCGGACCACGAGGCCGCTCAGGAGCTCGGGGTCGACCTCCACGTGCACGGTGACCGGCTTCCCGTAGGTCCGGGAGAGGGTCGCGGCGAGCCGCTCAGCCTGGGCATCCGAGAGCGGCGAGGCGCTGCGCACGTGTGCGACCGCCTTGTCGCGCCGGGCCGCGGCCAGTTCCGACAGCTCGTTGAACGCGTCCGCCGGAGCGGTGTTCAGCCGGCCGACGGCCTGGTTGGCCAACGCCTCGGAAACCGCCGTGACCTTGCCGTACAGCAGCTTGGACAGCAGTTCGCGCTTGGCGGACGTCGGCCGGGCACGGTCCGACAGGGCCTGCTCGAGCTCGGAGTTGCCCGCCACGATGCGACCGAGCCGGAACAGCTCGTCCTCGACGGTGTCGAGCTGGTTCTGGTCGTCGGCCGCGCGCAGCAGCGACTCCCGGCCCAGCAGCACCAGCGAGTTGCGCAGGTCCGCGGAGCTCGACCAGTCCTGGCCGGCCGCAGCCGTCAGCGTCGCCAGCGTCACGGCCGAGACCTTGGCCGAGAACACCTGTCCGACCAGCGCCTCGCGAACGGCCGCGGGGGCCGAGGGGTCGGCCAGCGCGGCGCGGAGCGTGCGCTGGCCGTCGAGAACCTCGACCGCCGTGAACAGCTCGGCGCCGGTCTGTGCCGCAGCCGCGGTTGCCGCGCCGGCCGAGACTCCGGCCAACGCCGATTCCAGGGCGCTCCTCGTGTGAGCGAGCGCCTCACGGCTTGCTGCGTACATGGTGCTCACTTCCCTGCTGCGGAGTCAGCGCTGACTGCGTCCAGTTCACCGAGGAAACGGTCGATGGTGCCTGCCCGCTTCACGTCGTCGGCGAGCGACTCACCGATGACCTTCTCGGCGAGGTCGACCGCGGTGCGGCCGAGATCGCTGCGGAGTTCGGCGACGATCTGCTGACGCTGGGCGGCGAGCTGGCTGCTGCCTGCCGCCACGATGCGGTCGCTTTCCTCCTGGGCCTGCACCTTCATCTCGGAGATGATCTGCTGACCCTGGGTGCGGGCATCCTCGCGGATGGCCGCGGCCTCGGTACGAGCCTCGGCGAGCTGGGCGCGGTACTGCTCCAGCGTCTCCTTGGCCTCGGCCTGGGCCTCCTCGGCACGCTTGATGCCGCCTTCGATCTGGTCGGAGCGATCGGCCAGCACCTGCTGGAACTTCGGAAGGATGAACTTCCAGAAGACGAAGCCGATGACGATGACACAGACCGCCGACCACACGATGTCGTAGGTCTCGGGGACGAGCGGATTGATGCTCTCGCCCTCCGAGGCCGCGATCACTGCAATGTTCGACATGGCGAGATCAGAAAATGAAGCCGGCGACAAGGCCGATCAGCGCGAGGGCCTCGGTGAACGCGATACCGAGGAACATGTTGGTCCGGATCTGGCCGGCCAGCTCGGGCTGACGAGCGATGCCCTCGATGGCCTTACCGACGACGATGCCCACGCCGATGCCGGGGCCGATCGCGGCGAGACCGTAACCGATGGCGCCGTAGCCCTTGCCCGTGGTGGTCTGCTCGACGGCGGCCTGTGCCAGGTACGAGAGGCTCATGTGGTGTTCCGTTCCCTTTCTGTTGCCCACCGCCGGGGATTGGCGGAAGGGTCAGTTTGTGTGGTGCGTTAGTCGGTCAGTGCGAGTCGGCGTGGAGCGCCAGGTCGATGTACACGGCGGTCAGCAGGGCGAAGACGTACGCCTGCAGGAAGATCACCAGCAACTCGAAGAGGGTGAATCCGAAGCCGGCTGCCAGCGAGAACACACCGAAGACCTTCATTCCGGCGGCTGCCTCGAAGAAGAAGAACTGGGTGGCGCTGAAGAACAGCACGAGCATGATGTGGCCGGCGAGCATGTTGGCCATGAGACGGACGGTCAGCGTGAACGGCCGCAGGATGAACGTCGAGATGAACTCGATCGGGATCAGCAGCACGTGCAGCGCGATCGGAACGTCCGGGACGACGATGCTGCTCTTGACGTACTTGAAGAAGCCGTACTTCTTGATGCCGACGTAGTTGAACGTGATGTACGCCAGCGCCGCGAGCACGATCGGCATGCCGACACGCGCGTTCGACGAGATGTTCAGGAACGGGATCACGCTCGAGAAGTTCAGGAACAGGACCGTGAAGAAGATCGTGGTCAGCACGGGCAGGAAGCGCTTGCCCTGCTCCTTGCCGAGCACTTCGTCGGCGATCTGGTCCTTGACGAAGCCGAGGCCCATCTCCGCGACGTTCTGTGCGCCGCGCGGAATCAGCTTCGGGCTGCGCATGGCAACGGCGAAGAACGCGAGCAGGACGACCGTCATCAGGATGCGGATGAGCATCAGCCGGTCGAGCTCGAATGGGGTGCCCTCGAACAGCACAGCGGGAGGGAAGAAGTCTGCAAGTGACGGCGGATGGAACTCCGCGGCCAGGGTGGTGACGCTCAGCGGTCTCTCCCGTAGTCGTGGCCGCAGGCGGCATCGCCTGCGGTTCGATCGGACATTGACGATCTAACAAGTCGACATGGTCGGCTCGCGTATTCGTCAGCTGCTGTGGACCTTCGAGGGCCCTGCGTCTGTCGGTGTCGGCGGACTGTCGTCGACTCGGCATCCCCGCGCCGGACAGTTTCGGCCATGCGACACTGTCGATCGGAGCTACCTGCGCGGTTGCCGGGCGACGCTCTGTCTGATTCGCGTCGTTCCGGCGCCTGCGTGGGCATGACCCTACCAACACATCTACGACGATGTGTAGACGGGGTCCCCGCCCGAAGCATTACGACAGGTCGTAGTACTACTGATCGTCGTCTTTCCGGTCGCCGGCCGGACCGTCCGAGGCGGCCGGCTGGACGTAGGGAACCTTGACGCGCAGCAGCCCGTAGGTCTCCGCGCCGAGCACGATGACCAGGGCCAGAACCATGACGATGACCAGCGCGCTCTTGCTGTAGAAGTCCATGCCCTTGAGGATTCCGAGCACGAGGACCGCGAGGATCATCTTGAGCAACCAGCTACCGAGCAGCACCGCTCCGGACGTCGCCGGCGGCAGCTTCTCGGTGAACAGCACGGCCAGCGCGGTGCACAGGATGAACCCGCCGCCGACCGCGACACCGATCAGCGCGCCCCACAGACCCGGCAGCCCGGCGACAGCGGCGGCGATCGCCGATCCCACCACCGCGAGGGCGATCAGCCCGATGACTCCATAACGCACGGCGGCACGCAGCGGCGCGGACTGATCGGGCACGGGTTCGGGTTCGAAGCTCACGGTCGGCAAGCCTAGCCGGGTTCCCTGGCGTCCCGGTCACGACCACGGTCCTGCTGCACCCGCAGCGACGGCACCGCCGTGACCACCAGCGCGAAGACGAGCCCTCCCGCGACCAGCAACACCACCAGCCGCCGGTCCAGCAGGGCGGTGCCGACAGCTCCGAACGCGAGCACGCCGACCCACAAGTAGATGAGCAGCACCACGCGTCGATGCGAGTGGCCGATCTCCAGCAACCGATGGTGCAGATGCATCTTGTCGGGCGCGAACGGGCTGCGTCCGGCCATCGTCCGGCGCACGACCGCGAGCAGGAGGTCGAGGATCGGAATGAACATCACCGCGCCGACCAGCAGCAGCGGCGAGAGCAGACCGAGCATGTCGCGAGAACCGTAGGCGTTGAGCGGGATCCGGCCGGACGCGCTGGTCGAGATCGCAGCGAGCATCAGACCGATCAGCATCGAACCGGAGTCGCCCATGAAGATCCTGGCCGGCTGAAAATTGTGCGGCAGAAATCCCAGGCACGCGCCCGCGAGGGCGGCAGCCAGCAGCGCGGGCGGGTAGGCGCTGACGTCGCCGCCCTGCTCGTGCAGCAGTCCGACAGAGAACACACAGACCGCCACCGACGCGATCAGGCCGAGGCCGGCGGCAAGCCCGTCGAGGCCGTCGACGAAGTTCATCGCGTTGATCATCACCACCGCCACGGCGACGGTGACCAGGCCGGACTGCAACTGGTCGAGGATGACGGTGTTCGCGCCGCCGAACGGGACGTACAGCACGAACCAGCTCACGCCCATGATCACCAGGATCCCGGCGGCGGTCACCTGCCCGACGAACTTGGTCAGCGCGTCCAGGCCCCATCGGTCGTCGACGACGCCGACCAGGACGATCACCAGGCCGGACACCAGCGCGGCGGGAATGTCCTTGGTCCCGTACTCGAACCCCCGGGTCAGCGCCGGGAGTTGCTGCGCGAACAGCAACGCCACCGCGAATCCCAGGTACATCCCGATGCCGCCGAGACGCGGGGTCGGTTGCACGTGCACGTCGCGATCGCGGGGAACCGCCACCGCCCCGAACCTGATCGCGAACAGTCGGACACCGCCGGTCGCCAGGAAGGTGACGACCGCCGCGGTGAACAACACCAGCAGCAGTTCTCGGAGCGGCACTCCGGCGCCTCGGCTCGCCTGGGCCTCCGAGGCCGCCAGCAGCGCGGTGTGGGCAGCGATCACGGCGTTGACGGTACCGGCGTCGAGTCGGCGTCCACGTCGACCGTCATCCCTGGGCTCCGCCCCCGAGCAGGCTCTCCACCGTCACCCCGAGCACCTCGGCCACGGCAGCGACCGGCACCGCACCCTCCCGGAGGATGCGTGGCTGATCGGCCGTCAGGTCCACGATCGTGGACGCGACGGCGTGGTCGGCCGGGCCGCCGTCGAGGTAGACACTTGCGGAACCGCCGAGCTGGTCGCGGGCCTGTTCGACGGTGGACGCCGGCGGCTGGCCGGAGATGTTGGCACTGGAGACGGCTAGCGGGCCGACCTCCCGGAGCAGTTCGAGCGCCACCGGATGCAGCGGCATCCTCAGCATCACGGTCCCGCGGGTGTCGCCGAGATCCCAGGCGAGCGAGGGCGCCTGCTGCACAACGAGACTCAGACCTCCGGGCCAGAACGCACGGATCAGTTCGCGAGCCTCGGGCCGGACCGTGAACACGAGTCCGTCGATCGTGTTCCACGAGCCGACCAGGACCGGCACCGGCATGTCCCGGCCGCGGCCCTTGGCGCGCAACAGACTCGCGACGGCCTCGCCGTCGAAGGCATTGGCGGCCAGCCCGTACAGCGTGTCGGTGGGGACCACCACCAGGCGTCCGGCCTTCAGCGCATTGGTGGCGGCCGTGATACCGGCGGCACGCGTATCCGGATCCCCGCAGTCGTAGACGATGCTCACCCCACCATCCTTCCACCCGGGCGATTCCGGTCGCTGCGCAGGCACCTCAACCGCGACGCGCCGCCTCTGCCTCGGTCGCGACACGCCGCGCCACCACGAAGCGTGGCTTACCCGCGAGGTCCGGGTGCTCGGCGACCTCACCGAACACCCGGCGCTCGCGGAGCAACGCGGCGACCTGGCCGCCGTTGCTGTCGTCGTGTTCGATCGCCAGCGCACCACCGATCCGCAGCCACCGCGCGATGTTCGAGACCATGGGGGTGATGACGGACAGTCCGTCCGGGCCGCCGAACAGCGCGACCGCCGGATCGTGCTCGACAACCTCCCGGTCGAGTTCGGCCCCTTCGGGAATGTACGGCGGGTTCGACACCACCAGGTCGACCCTGCCCTCGAGGTCCGCCAAGATCGTCCGGTCGGTCACATCGCCCTGGTAGAGGGTGATCGCGGTGTCGCCGTCGCGGGCCCGGGTGTCGGCGTTGCGACGGGCCCACGAGAGCGCCTTCGGGTCGAGTTCGACCGCATGGACCTGGGCATCGGGGCGGGCGTGCGCGATGGCGAGAGCCAGGGCTCCCGACCCCGTGCACAGGTCCAGCACGACGGGCGGCCTCGACGGACATTCCTCGAGGACCGCGATCGCCCAGGCGAACAGCAACTCGGTCTCGGGCCTCGGCACGAACACCCCGGGCCCGACCGCGACGTCGATCTCGCCCATCGAGGAGACACCGGTGATGTGCTGCAACGGAATTCGCTCGGCGCGCCGGGCGACCAAGCCCTGGTAGGTCTCGATGACCTCGGGATCGACGAGCGGGACGAGCCCGAGTCGGGTGCGCTCGACGCCGACCACGTGGGCGGCGAGCAGTTCCGCGTCCGTGCGCGGGCTGTGCACGCCCGCCTCCTCGAGAAGACGGGTCGCTTCGAGGATCGCTAGGCGCAGCGGTTGTCGGCTCACCCGCTCAGCCTGCCACGACGGACCGACACAGTTGCCGCGACGCGGCGGCACCGGGACTGTGCTGTCGACTACTCGGCGCACATGCTCGTTCGCTGAGGCTCACTCGGCGGCGAGGCGCGCCTCACGGTCGGACTTGCCGAGCGCGTCGAGCAGTGCGTCCATGTCCCCGTCCAGCACGGCGTCGAGGTTGTGCGCCTTGAAGCCGATCCGGTGGTCGGTGATCCGGTTCTCCGGGAAGTTGTACGTGCGGATGCGCTCGGAGCGGTCCACGGTGCGGACCTGGCTCTGCCTGCCGGCGGAGGCCTCCGCGTCCGCCGCCTCCTCGGCCGCCGCCTGCAGGCGGGCCGCGAGCACCTGCATGGCACGTGCCTTGTTCTGCAACTGCGAACGCTCGTTCTGACAGGTGACGACGATGCCCGTGGGCAGGTGCGTGATGCGCACGGCGGAGTCGGTGGTGTTGACGCCCTGACCGCCCTTGCCCGACGAACGGTAGACGTCGATCCGCAGATCGGTCTCGTCGATCTGCACCTCCTCGACCTCCTCCGGCTCCGGGTAGATCAGCACCCCGGCCGCGGACGTGTGCACCCGACCCTGCGACTCGGTCACCGGCACGCGCTGGACGCGGTGCACGCCGCCCTCGAACTTGAACCGTGCCCAGACGCCGTCGCGAACGTCGCCCTTCGACTTGATCGAGATGGTCGCGTCCTTGTAGCCACCGAGATCGGAGATGGTGGCGTCGAGAACCTCGACCCGCCAGCCGTGCCGCTCGGCGTACCGGACGTACATCCGGGCCAGGTCGGAGGCGAACAGCGCGGACTCCTCGCCGCCCTCCCCCGACTTAACCTCGAGCACCACGTCGTCGCCGTCGTGCGGGTCGCGCGGTGCGAGCAGATCCGTCAGCGCAACGTCCAGCTCGGCGACCGCGGCCTCGAGCTCGGGCAGTTCGGCGGCGAAACTCGCGTCGTCGGCGGCCAGTTCGCGCGCGGCCTCGAGATCCTCGCGCGTGGACTGCAGCTTGGTGTAGGTCGCCATGATCGGCGCGAGTTCGGCGAACCGCTTGCCGACCCTGCGCGCGGCAGCGGGATCGTTGTGCAACGCGGGATCGGACAGCTGCAGTTCGAGGCCGGCGTGCTCGGCCAGGATGTCGTCGATCGCCGACGGCTGGGTGGTGCCCGCCATGGTTCGCTCCCTACGCGGTGCGGTGGTCGGGGGTGGCCCGGCCGAAGGAAAGGTACAAAAAAGCCGACGCCCGGCCTGCAGGGAACACAGGACGGGCGTCGGCGATACAGCTAGCTGTCGGCGTCGGCCTTCTTGCCGGCACGCTTGCCGTAGCGAGCCTCGAAGCGGGCAACGCGTCCGCCGGTGTCGAGGATCTTCTGCTTGCCGGTGTAGAACGGGTGGCACTGCGAGCAGACCTCGACGTTGATGCGTCCGGACTCCTTGGTGCTGCGGGTCTCGAACGTGTTACCGCAACCGCAGACGACGGTGGTCGCCACGTAGTTGGGGTGAATTCCTGCCTTCATGGTGTCCCTTTCAGTGGTCGCCGGGTCGCCTTCGACTGTCGAAGCCGTGAACCGGAACCGGACATGGTTGAACTTGCACGCGGCGTGTGCCTGATGCGCGATGTTTCATTCTGCCAGAGGCCTCGCACGTTCTCCTAAACGACCCCGGGCCGGGTTCTGTTCCCGCGAGGGAGCTGAACCCGGCCCGAGACCGTGGAGGTGAGGACTAGTCGTCGTCGCCCATCGCGCCCGGCGCGGTCTTGGAGACCTGCATCAGGAACTCGAGGTTGTTCTTGCTCTTCTTGAGCCGGTCGATCAGGAGATCGATCGCCTGGTGCGAGTCCAGGCCCGAGAGCACGCGGCGCAGCTTGTGCATGACCGCCGCCTCGTCCGGGTTGAGCAGCAGCTCGTCCTTGCGGGTACCGGACGGGTTGACGTCCACCGCGGGGAACACCCGGCGCTCGGCGATCTTGCGATCGAGCTTGAGCTCGGCATTGCCGGTGCCCTTGAACTCCTCGAAGATCACCGTGTCGCCGGTGGACCCGGTCTCGACCATCGCGGTGGCGATGATCGTGAGCGAGCCGCCGTTCTCGATGTTGCGGGCCGCGCCGAGGAAACGCTTCGGCGGGTACAGCGCGGTCGAGTCGACACCGCCGGACAGGATGCGTCCCGACGCGGGCGAGGAGTTGTTGTACGCACGTCCCAGTCGAGTGATCGAGTCCAGCAGGACAACCACGTCGCGACCGTTCTCGACCAGGCGCTTGGCCCGCTCGATGGCGAGTTCGGCCACCGAGGTGTGGTCTGACGGCGGCCGGTCGAAGGTGGAGGCGATGACCTCACCCTTGACCGAGCGCTGCATGTCCGTGACCTCTTCCGGACGCTCGTCGACCAGGACGACCATCAGGTAGCACTCGGGGTTGTTGACCGCGATGGCATTGGCGATCGCCTGCAGCACGCTCGTCTTGCCTGCCTTCGGCGGGCTGACGATCAGCGCGCGCTGCCCCTTGCCGATCGGCATGACGAGATCGATGATGCGGGTGGTGAGGATGTTCGGTGTCGTCTCGAGCCGCAGCCGCTGGTTGGGGTACAGCGGGGTGAGCTTGCCGAACTCCGGACGACGCTTGGCCGCCTCCACGTCGCCACCGTTGACGGTGTCGATGCGCACCAGCGGGTTGAACTTCTGGCGCTGGTTGCCCCCGGCGGACTCGCCCTCGCGGGGCACGCGGACGGCGCCGGTGATGGCGTCGCCGCGACGAAGACCGTTCTTGCGGATCAGGTTCATCGACACGTAGACGTCGTTCGGTCCCGCCAGGTACCCGGAGGTCCGCACGAAGGCGTAGTTGTCGAGCACGTCGAGAATGCCGGCGACCGGCTGGAGGACGTCGTCCTCGCGGATCTCGGGCTCGCGGTCGTTGCCGCCGCCCTCGCCGCGGTCACGTCCACGACGACGCTCACGGAACCGGCGGCCGCGACGGCCCCGGCCCTCGCCGTCGTCCTCGCCCCCGCGGTTGTCCCGACCGTCACGCGGGCCGTTGTTGCCCTGGTTGCGGTCACCCCGCTCACCCTGGTTGCGGTCACCCCGCTCACCCTGGTTGCGGTCACCCCGCTCGCCCTGGTTGCGTTCGCCCTGGTTGCGGTCGCGCCGATTGCGCTCCCCACCCTGTTCCTGACGACCGCCCTCCTGGCGACCGCCCTGACGCTCGGCGGGCTGCTCGGTGGCAGGCGCCGCGGCGGGAGCCGCGGCCTCGGTCTGCTCGGCACCGCCCGCGGGCCGGGAGGCACCGCGACGCTGGCGTCCACGGCGACCGCCCTGCTCGCCCTCGACGGCCGGCTCGGCCTCGGCGCGAGTCGACTCGACGGCGACCGGCGCGGAAGCCGGTTCGGCGCTGCGGGTCTCGGCCGGAGCGGTGGCTGCGGGCGAGGCCGCAGGAGCCTGCGCCTTCGCGGTCTTGGCCGGGGCCGAACCGCCCTGGCGTTCCTTGATGGCGGCGATCAGGTCGCCCTTGCGCATCCCGGAGGTGCCCTTGATGCCCAGCTCACCGGCGAGTCCGCGCAGTTCAGCGAGGACCATCCCGGACAGTCCGGCGCCACGGCGCGCGTCGGCCCGCTTGGTCGCGGCAGCAACGGCCGGGGCCGGGTCTGAAGATTGTGAACCGCTGGCCTGGCTCGTCGCGGCGGAAGCCGCAGCATCGAGTACAGGAGTGGCGATCAGGTCCGTATCGGTCACGGAGATCCTTTCCTTCCCTCGCTCGCGCGGCGCAAAGTCGAGGGTTCGTCCCGCAGCTCAGTTGATGAACTCGGATGTGCCGGACATGTTTCGAGAATGTCGGGCCGTCCACCCCACGTGGCCTGACAAGCAGGAACGTTCCGAAACCTCCACCGCAGAAGACTCGCGATAGATTCGGGCCAGGAACGGATACTCCGAGAATCGACGCTTCCGGGATGCGAAAGCTCCAGAATTCGGGAGTGATTGCCCTGGTAGAGCACCGGCGACTGACACGCACGATGGGCGGACGCCCTCAGGATAGCCGTGAACCCGGTTCGCGGCAAGAATCCTCTGCCTTCGGCGCGCCGGGCGACACCCGCCGGCCGGCGTCAGCCGACCTGCACCCCGTCCGCGACCTCGAGATCGAGCACGGTCAGCCCCTCCGACTCCGCGAGTTCGCGCAGCGAATCGGGGAACGGTTGAGTGGTCAGCGCCAGGACCGTCGGACCCGCACCCGAGACGACCGCCGCGATGCCGTGCTCGCGCAACGTCGCGATCCACCGCGTCGTGACCGGCAGGGCCGGTGCCCGCTGGCTCTGGTGCAGCCGATCCTCGGTCGCGACCATCAGCAGGTCGGGCCGACTGGTCAACGCGACCACGGCGAGCGCGCCCCTGCTGACGTTGAACGCGGCGTCGGCGTGCGGGACCACCTCGGGCAGCAGCCCGCGGGTGTGTGCGGTCGACGACCGCTCCGAGGGCACCAGCACGACCACCCGGAGGTCGGGATGCACCGCCAGGCGCACCGCCGAGAACACCCGCGGCCCGTCACAGGTCACGGGGTCCTCGCTCCAGGACACCACCGCGCCCCCGAGCACGCTCGCCGCCGCGTTGTCCGGGTGTCCCTCGAACTCGGACGACAGCTGCACCAACTGCTCCGCCGTCAATGCGAGCGCCGGATCGAGGAGAGTGACGAGGCCGTTCGCCGCGGCCAGTCCCCCGACCGCGGCGGAGGCGGACGATCCGAGGCCGCGCGAATGAGGAATCGCGTTGCGGCACACCACGTCCAGGCCGCCGGCCCAGACGCCGGCGGCCTCGAGTCCACGCTCGATCGCGCGGACGACGAGGTGGGTGGGACCCCACGGCACGTCGTCGGCGCCCTCGCCCTCGACTCGGACGGTGAGCCCGCCCTCGGTGGTGGTGACCGTGATCTCGTCGTAGAGACCCAACGCCATGCCCAGCGTGTCGAACCCCGGACCGAGGTTCGCCGTCGACGCTGGCACCCGTGCCGTCACCGTGAGCCCGGTCGGCAGGGTCTCAGTCATGGCGCGCTCCGCGATCCTCGAACTGACCAACTCAGACCAGCTCGAGTGCGGCGGCGACCGCCACCGGGTCGACCGGAACAGGCTGCACCGCAGGCATTCCTGCCAACGCGGTGTCGGGGTCCTTGAGTCCGTTACCGGTCACCGTGCACACCACGGTCTGCCCGGCATCGAGCCAGCCCTCCTTGTGGGCGGCGAGCAGGCCGGCCACCGAAGCCGCCGAGGCGGGCTCGACGAAGACGCCCTCGGTGCGGGCGATCAACCGGTAGGCCTCGAGGATCTCCTCGTCGGTGGCGGCGCGGAAGACGCCGTTCGACTCCTCCTTGGCGGCGACGGCACCCTCCCACGACGCGGGCGATCCGATCCGGATGGCGGTCGCGATGGTCTCGGGGTCCTTGACCGGGGCACCGTGCACCAGCGGCGCGGCGCCGGCGGCCTGCACGCCGAGCATGCGCGGACGGACCGCGGTGATGCCGTCGGCGTAGTACTCGGAGTAGCCCCGCCAGTAGGCGGTGATGTTGCCCGCGTTGCCGACCGGGAGGGCGTGGATGTCGGGCGCCTTGCCCAGCGCGTCGCAGATCTCGAACGCGGCGGTCTTCTGACCCTCGATGCGAACCGGGTTCACCGAGTTCACCAGTCCGATGGTCGGGAACTCCGCAGTGGTCTTGCGCGCCAGTTCGAGACAGTCGTCGAAGTTGCCCTCGACCTGGATGATCTTCGCGCCGTGCATGACTGCCTGGGCGAGCTTGCCCATGGCGATCTTGCCCTGCGGCACCAGCACCGCGCAGGTCATGCCCGCCACGGCGGCGTACGCGGCGGCGGATGCGGACGTGTTGCCCGTCGAGGCGCACAGCACCGCCTTCTGCCCGCGCGCCAGCGCGTCGGTGACGGCCATCGTCATGCCACGGTCCTTGAACGACCCGGTGGGGTTCAGGCCCTCGACCTTGAGGTGCACCTCGCAGCCGGTGAGCTCCGACAGGTGAGCGGCGGGCAGCAGCGGGGTGCCGCCCTCCCGGAGGGTGATCGTCTTCCAGCCCTCCCCGATCGCGAGACGGTCCCGGTATGCCTCGATCAGCCCCGGCCAGGGCTTGTGGACGGGCGTGTGCTGGCGGGGGCTATTCACTGGAACCTTCCAATCGGAGAACGCTGGTGACTGCGGTGACGAAGTCAAGTTTGGCAAGGGCGGCAACGGTTTCCGAGAGGTCCTTGTCGCGGGCCCAATGGGTGACGACGATCAGCCGGGCGCCGTCGCCGGCTCCCTCCTGCCGCACCGTGGAGATGCTCACGTCGTGCTTGGCGAACTCGGCGGCAACCGCCGACAGCACACCGGCGCGGTCGGCGACCTGCATGTTGACGTAGTAGCGCGTGGGGATGTCGCCGATCGGCGCGATGGCGAGGTCCGCGTACTTCGACTCGCGGGGGCCACGACCGCCGTGCACCTTGTTGCGGGCGGCCATCACGAGATCGCCCATCACGGCGGACGCGGTCGGTGCGCCGCCCGCGCCCTGGCCGTAGAACATCAGCCGTCCCGCCGCCTCGGCCTCGACGACGACCGCGTTGAACGCACCGTTGACGGAGGCGAGCGGGTGCGCGAGCGGCACCAGCGACGGGTAGACGCGCGCCGAGATCCGCTCGTTGCCCGCGTCGTCGGTGAGACGCTCACAGATCGAGAGCAGCTTGACCGTGCAGCCGAGCGACTTCGCGGCCTCGAGGTCCGCGGAGGTGATCTTCGAGATCCCCTCCCGGTACACGTCGGCCGCTGTGACCCGGGTGTGGAACGCGATCGATGCCAGGATCGCCGCCTTCGCGGCGGCGTCGTAGCCCTCGACGTCGGCGGTCGGGTCGGCCTCGGCGTACCCGAGCCGGCCCGCCTCGGCGAGCGTGTCGCCGTAGTCGGCGCCGGTCTCGTCCATCGCCGACAGGATGAAGTTGGTGGTGCCGTTGACGATTCCGGCGACCTTGTTGACGCGGTCACCGGCCAGCGACTGGGTCAGCGGGCGGATCACCGGGATCGCTCCCGCGACGGCGGCCTCGAAATAGAGGTCGGCGCTCTGCTTCTCGGCCGCCTCGGCGAGTTCGCCGGTGTAGTCGGCCAGCAGCGCCTTGTTCGCGGTGACCACGGACTTGCCGGCATTGAGCGCGGCCAGGATGAGCTTGCGGGGCACCTCGATGCCACCGATCACCTCGACAACGATGTCCACGTCGTCCCGCGCAACGAGCGAGTCCGCGTCGGTCGTCAGCAGATCCGCCGAAACCCCCCGGTCGCCCTCGATCCGGCGCACCGCGATTCCGCGGAGCACCAGCGGCGCACCGACCCGGGACTCGAGGTCGCGGGCGTGCTCGCGCAGGATCCGTACGACCTCACTGCCCACGTTGCCGAGGCCGAGGACCGCCACGCCGATAGGGGCGGCGCCGTTCGGTTCAGTCATCTTGCTGTACCTCCAAGCTGAGCAGATCTTCCACTGTTTCCCTGCGCAGGACGAGTCGGGACTCGCCGCCCTTGACAGCAACCACGGCGGGTCTGGTCAGCAGGTTGTAGCGGCTGGACATCGAGTAGCAGTATGCGCCAGTGGCGGCGACCGCGAGGAGGTCTCCGGCACCGACGTCGTCGGGCATCCAGGCGTCCCGGATGACGATGTCACCACTCTCGCAGTGCTTCCCCACCACCCGGGCGACGACGGGATCCGCCTCGCTGGTCCGGGAGACCAGGCGGCAATCGTACTCGGCCTGATAGAGCGAGGTGCGGATGTTGTCGCTCATTCCGCCGTCCACACTGACGTAGCGCCGAGTTGCGTTGCCGTCCAGGCTGACATCCTTGACCGTGCCGACCTCGTACAGCGTCACCGTGCCCGGACCCGCGATCGCCCGGCCGGGCTCGACCATCAGCGTCGGCGCCGACAGTCCGGCGGCTGCGGACTCGGTCGCGACGATGGCGTGGAGCTTGGCGGCCAGGTCGTCGACCAGCGGCGGGTCGTCGCTCTCCAGGTAGGAGATGCCGAGGCCGCCACCGAGATCGACGATCGAGACGTGCTCGGTCCGGTCCGCGCCGAACTCGTCGACGATCTGGCGGAGCAGTCCGATGACCCGGTGCGCGGCCAGCTCGAAGCCGTCGACCTCGAAGATCTGCGATCCGATGTGACTGTGCAGTCCGACCAGGCGCAGGTGCTCGGCCGCGAAGACCTTCCGAGCGGCGTCCATCGCGGCGCCGCCGGAGAGCGAGAAACCGAACTTCTGGTCCTCGTGGGCGGTAGCGATGAACTCGTGGGTGTGCGCCTCCACGCCGACGGTGACGCGGATCAGGACGTCCTGCACCACACCGGATTCGCGGGCGACGGCGTCGAGCCGGTCGATCTCCTGCATCGAGTCCAGCACCACGTGCCCGACGCCCGCGGACACCGCGGAGCGCAGCTCGTCGAGGGACTTGTTGTTGCCGTGCATGGTGATTCGTTCGGCCGGGAAACCCGCGTGCAGCGCCACCGCGAGCTCGCCACCGGACGCTACGTCCATCGACAGTCCCTCGTCGGCCACCCATCGGGCGATCTCGACCGACAGGAACGCCTTGGACGCGTAGTGCACCCGCTCGGCAGATCCGAAGGCGCGCGCCATGTCCCGGCAGCGGGACCGGAAGTCGTCCTCGTCGATGACGAACAGCGGGGTGCCGTACCGCTGCGCCAGCTCGGACACCGGGACGCCCGCCAGGCGCACCACACCGTCGTCGCCCCGGGTCGCCCCGCGCGGCCACACCGCCGCGGGCAGCGCCGTCAGGTCGGCCGGTGTCGCGGGCCGCGACGGCAGTCCGGGAGCGTGCTGGATGTCGGCGTGCCGCGGGCCGGCCGGATGCGCGCTCACATTCGCTCCGGTGCGCTGACGCCGAGCAGGCCGAGGCCGTTGGCGAGCGTCTGGCGGGCGGCCCCGCACAGCGCGAGGCGGGCGGTGTGCAGGTCGCCCGCCGGCTCGTCGCCCTGCGGCAGCACCCGGCACTCGGAGTAGAAGCGGTGGTAGGCGCCCGCGAGTTCCTCGAGGTACCTCGCGATGCGGTGCGGCTCGCGCAGGTCGGCGGCCGCGGTCACCACCTTCGGGAAGTCGCCGATGGTGCGGATGAGCTCGCCCTCCCGGTCGTGGGTCAACAATTCCAGCTTCGGATCGTCCGTGACGAGACCGAGTTCCGCGGCGTTCCGGCCCAACGAGGCCAGCCGGGCGTGCGCGTACTGCACGTAGTAGACGGGATTCTCGCTGGTGGTGCTCGCCCACAGCTCGAGATCGATGTCGAGGCTCGAGTCGACCGAGGACCGGATCATCGCGTACCGGGCCGCGTCTACGCCGATCGCCTCGACGAGATCGTCGAGGGTGATCACTGTGCCGGCCCGCTTGCTCATCTTCACCGCGACGCCGTCGCGCACCAGGTTGACCATCTGGCCGATGAGCACCTCGACGGTGGCCGGGTCGTCGCCGAACGCGGCCGCGGCAGCCTTGAGTCGGCCGATGTAGCCGTGGTGGTCGGCGCCGAGCATGTAGATGCACAGGTCGAAGCCGCGCGAGCGCTTGTCCTGGAAGTACGCGATGTCGCCGGCGATGTAGGCGGCGTTGCCGTCGGACTTGATGACGACGCGGTCCTTGTCGTCACCGAAGTCGGTGCTCTTGAGCCACCAGGCCCCGTCCTCCTCGTAGAGATTCCCGCTGGACTTGAGCGTGGCGACGGCCTTCTCCACCGCTCCCGACTCGAACAGCGAGTTCTCGTGGAAGTACACGTCGAAGTCGGTGCCGAACTCGTGCAGGGTCCGCTTGATGTGGTCGAACATCAACGCGACACCGATCGCGCGGAACGTCTCCTGCTGGTCGGCCTCCGACAGCGCGAGCGCGTCGGGGCGCTGGCGCAGGACCTCCGCGGCGATGTCGGCGATGTAGGCACCGGCGTAGCCGTCCTCCGGCGCGGGCTCGCCCTTCGCGGCGGCGATCAGCGAGCGCGCGAACCGGTCGATCTGCGCGCCGTGGTCGTTGAAGTAGTACTCCCGCGTGACGTCCGCGCCCTGGGCGGCCAGGATCCGGCCGAGGGCGTCGCCGACCGCGGCCCAGCGGGTACCGCCGAGGTGGATCGGGCCGGTCGGGTTGGCGGAGACGAACTCGAGATTGATCCGGGTGCCCGTCTTCGCCGACGAGCTGCCGTAGCTCTGGCCTGCGGCGATCGCCTTCGCGACGATGGCGCCCTGGGCGGCCGCGGCCAGGCGGATGTTGAGGAATCCGGGTCCGGCGACCTCCGCGGTCTCGATGCCGTCCGTCGCGGTCAGGGCGTCGGCCAGCCAGGTCGCGAACTCCCGCGGGTTGACCCCGGCCTTCTTGCCGACCTGCATGGCGACGTTGCTGGCGTAGTCCCCGTGCTCGGGGTTGCGCGGACGCTCGACGGTGAGGTTCGCGGGCAGCACGCTCGCGTCGAGATCGCGGTCGGTGAGGACCTTCGCGGCGGTCACGCGAAGGAGTTCGGCAAGGTCGGCGGGAGTCACAGGTACATATCCTATGGTCTGGCCATTCAAAGCCTGCGCTCAGGCACGGAACGTAGAGTGGGTTCGCCCGCGGGGGCCACCCCCGTACACCGAGAGTGTGTCACTCGACCGAAAGAGCGCTCACCGATGCCCAGCGGTTCGGACAATCGCGGCGCCCGCAACAGCGGCGCCAAATCAGCCAAGGCGATCAAAGCCGCCAAGAAGAGTTCCGGCGGCGCCAAGCCGCGGGCCGGAGCGCCGAAGCGGCGGGAGATTCCCTGGTTGACCGTCGGCGCGGTGATCGCCGTGATCGCCCTGCTCGGCCTGCTCGCCGTGAACCTGATCCCGAAGTACCAGGACAAGGCCGCCGCCGACAAGTTCGCCCCCAGCGCCGACAATCCGGACCCGTCCACGTCGATCGAAGGCGTGGTGAAGAAGGACTACCCGGCCGCACTGCACGTCTCGGCCACCCAGCGCGTCGCGTACGACCAGAGCCCGCCCTACGGCGGTCCGCACGACGCGACCTGGGCCACCTGCACCGGCATCGTCTACCCGAACGCGATCCGCACCGAGAACGCGGTGCACTCGCTCGAGCACGGCGCCGTCTGGATCGCGTACAACCCGGACAAGGTGTCGGGCGGGGACCTGGACACCCTGAAGTCCAAGGTCGACGGCAAGTCGTACATGCTGATGTCGCCGTACCCAGGCCTCGACTCGCCGATCTCGCTGCAGAGCTGGGGCCACCAGCTCAAGCTGGACAGCGCCGACGACAAGCGGATCAACGAATTCGTCGCGGCCCTGCGCCTGAACAACTTCGGCGCCTACCCGGAGAAGGGCGCGAGCTGCTCGACCATCCCCGGCGCCTTCGACCCGGACAACCCGCCCGCCTTCGACCCCACTCCCCCCGGCCCCGACGCGGTGTCGATGGACGGCAAGGGCCTGACCCCCGACACCTCGGAGACCGGCGGCGGCGCACCGGGCGGCATGCAGGTTCCGCCGGTCGCGCCTGCCCCCGCCCCGGCTCCGGCCCCAGCCGGTAATGGCTGAGTCGGCCGGCCCCGATCCGACGGACGCCCCGCCGGTCGACGCCGGACCGGGCAGCGGTGCGCGCAGTCAGCGCACCGCCCTGGCGGTACTCGGGCTGATCGCGGCGATCGCGGTCGGCTTCGGTCTCGGGTTCCTCGCGAACCAGTTCCTGCACGACGACCAGCCCGCGACGCCGGTCGCCGGGTCGGTCGACGTCGGCTTCGCCCAGGACATGACCGTGCACCACAACCAGGCGGTGGAGATGGCGGCGATCGCGATCGCCAACGCCTCCGATCCCATGGTCCGGGACCTGGCGTACGACATCCTGACCACCCAGCAGAACCAGATCGGCCAGATGACGGGCTGGTTGTCGCTGTGGAACCAGCCGCTGCTGCCGACCGGCGACTACATGACCTGGATGACGTCGGACGCCGACGGGCACGGCATGTCGGGCCATGCCGGCATGGATCACGGCACCTCGGCGACGGCGACCACCGGGTCGCAGCCCGGCTCGGCGATGATGCCCGGCATGGCCAGCTCCGAGGACATGGCGGCGCTGCGTCAGGCTCGCGGGCCGGCCGCCGACGTGTTGTTCCTGCAGCTGATGTTGCGTCACCACCAGGGCGGAGTGCCGATGATGGAGTACGGCGCCGCCCACGCGGAGGTGCCGACGGTGCGGGCTCTCGCGCAGACCATGGTGGACACGCAGCAGAGCGAATCGACGCGGATGACCCAGCTGCTCACCGAGAAGGGCGCGGCGCCGCTGCCGATGAACTGATCGACCCGTTCAACGCTCGGTCGGGGATGGGGTCGAACCCCACGTCCAGTCGCGCACCTCGGGCATGTCCTCGAGGTGCGCGACGACGTACGGCCCGTGCCGCTCGAGCTGGCCGCGGCAGAACCGCGCGAGCTCGTCGCCGTGCTGGGGCACGCGCCGGGCCCGGCGCAGTGCCTCGAGCACCAGGTGGTAGCGGCTCATCCGATTGAGCACCACCATGTCGAACGGCGTCGTCGTCGTGCCCTGCTCGCTGAACCCGCGGACGTGGAATCGGTCGGCGTTCGGCCGGCCGTGCAACAACTCGTGCACCGCGCGCGAGTACCCGTGGAACGCGAACACGACGTCGGTGTCCTCGGTGAACAGTTCCGCGAAGCTCGGGTCCGTGAGACCGTGCGGGTGCACCTCCTCGGGCATCAGCGCCATCAGGTCCACCACGTTGACGACCCGCACCCGCAGGTACGGAACCCACACGCGCAGCAACTCGGCCGCGGCCAGGATCTCCTGGGTCGGCACGTCCCCGGCCGCCGCCAGCACGACGTCCGGCTGGTCCGGTCGGGCCTCCCCGTCGTCCTCCGTCCCCGCCCACTGCCACACCGAAGCGCCTGCGGCGCAGTGCCGGTCGGCCTCCGCGAGGCTCAGGTACTGCAGGTGCGGCTGCTTGTCGACGACGATCAGGTTGACGTGGTCGGTGCTGCGGAGGCAGTGGTCGGCGATCGAGAGCAGCGTGTTCGAGTCCGGCGGCAACCAGATCCGGACCACGTCCGGCGCCAACGGGATGGCGGCGTCGATCATCCCCGGGCCCTGGTGACTGAATCCGTTGTGGTCGTTGCGCCAGCACGTGCTCGTCAGCAGCACGTTCAACGAGGAAACCGGCGCCCGCCACGGCAGTGTCCGGGCATGCTGGAGCCATTTGGCGTGCTGGATCAGCATCGAGACGCTGACCATCGCGAACGCCTCGTAGCTCGCGAACACCCCGTGCCCGCCCGCCAGCAGGTAACCCTCCAACCAGCCCTGGCACAGGTGCTCGCTGAGCACCTCCATCACCCTGCCGTCGGGCCCCAGGCCGTCGTCGTCGTCGGTGCGGGGCAGCTGCCAGCAGCGGTCCGTCGTGTCGAACACCGCACCCAGCCGGTTGCTCGACGTCTCGTCGGGGCAGAACAGCCGGAAGTCACCACCACCGTCGGCCCGGGTTCCTTCGGCGTAGACGTCCCGCAGCAACTCACCCAGCACCCGGGTGGTCTCGTGGAAGGTGGTCCCCGGTGCGGGCACGTCGAGGGCGTACCGCTCGAGTGGCGGAACCGGCAACGGCCGGCGCAGCCGCCCGCCGTTCGCGTAGGGAGTGGATCCCATCCGCTTGTCGCCTGCCGGCGCGAGCGCCGCGAGTTCGGCCACCAGCGTGCCGTTCTCGTCGAAGAGATGGTCCGGCCGGTAGGACCGCATCCATCTCTCGAGCTGGTCGAGGTGGGCGGGATCGGTGCGCACCCCGGACAGCGGCACCTGGTGGGCCCGGTGGGTGCCCTCGACCAGGACGCCGTCGACCGTGTGCGGACCCGTCCAGCCCTTCGGAGTACGCAGCACGATCGCAGGCCACCTCGGGGTGTCCGCGGCGGTGCCGGCGCGGGCTGCCCGTCGGATCGCGGTGATCGCCTCGTACGCGTGATCCACCGCGGCCGACAGTGCGCGGAACACCATCCTCGGGTCGTCGCCCTCGACGAACACCGGTGCCCACCCCTGACCCGAGAGGTAGGCGGCGACGTCGGAGTCGGCGCTGCGCCCGAGCACGGTCGGTCCGGCGATCTTCGCGCCGTTCAGGTGGAGGATCGGCAACACCGCGCCGTCCCGCCGCGCGTTGAGGAACGCGGGCAGCTTCCACGAGGCGGACAGCGGGCCCGTCTCGGCCTCACCGTCACCGATCACGCACGCGACCAGGAGATCGGGCCGGTCGAACGCGGCGCCCGCGGCATGCGCGAGCGCATAGCCGAGTTCGCCACCTTCGTGGATGCTGCCGGGGGTCTGCACGCTCACGTGGCTCGGCACTCCGCCCGGCGTCGAGAACTGCCGACACAGCCGCGCGATCCCGGCCGCGTCCGCGCTGACCTGCGGATAGATCTGCGAGTACGTGCCCTCGAGGTAGGTGGCCGCCACCAGCGCCGGGCCGCCGTGCCCCGGACCGGTGACGTACAGCCAGTCCGCGCCGGTACGGCGAATGTGCCGGTTGAGCACCGCGTAGATCGCGGATAGGCCAGGACTGGTCCCCCAGTGCCCGAGCAACCGAGGCTTGATGTGCTCGGATCGGAGCGGTTCCCGCAGCAAGGTGTTGTCCTGCAGGTAGATCTGGGCGATCGTCAGGTAGTTGGCGGCAGCCCACCAGCGAAGGTCGAGGTCGAGCTCGGCATCGGAGTAGTGCTGATCGGCCATCGGCTCTAACCTTCCGGTTCCGTGGGTGGAGTCCAGACGTGCCACCTGGGATTTTAACGTGCCGGGGGTGCGAATATGGATTCCGGCGCCGCATGCGCTACGCTGAGCCAGCCCAAACGGCACACCGGTTTTCCGGTGCGCCCCCGTAGCTCAGGGGATAGAGCGTTCGCCTCCGGAGCGAAAGGCCGCAGGTTCGAATCCTGCCGGGGGCACTCGTTTTCGGAGTGCACCACAGCTGAGAAACCCCCGTCGACCGCGTCGACGGGGGTTTCTGCTGTGTCCGGGTCGGCCCGGGGTCAGCCCCCGAGCGCGGCCAGCGGGGCCATGTCGAAGTAGTCGCGCCAGGCCGCGATCTTGCCGTCCTCCGCGATCTCGAAGACCCCCGTCACCGGCAGTTCGATGGTCTTGCCGTTGATGGTGAACACGTCGACGCGCTCGTTCATCACGATCGAGCCGCCCGAGACCTGCCGCTGGATCCGGAAGTCGATGCCCCCGAACCCCCCGACGAATCCCGCGATGAAGTCCCGGATGGCCGCCTTGCCCGTGACCGGCTCCATCGGAATATTGTGGTAGACAGCGTCTTCGGTGAAATACTCCGCAATCTTGTCCGGATCGGGCTGCGCCCAGCCGGCACAGAACTCGGTGACGATGGCCTCGGGATTCATGAATCTCCTTCTCTCGGTTGATGCGCCTTCGGCGCACGGTTGTCATTCGTGCAGTTGCGCCACGACCCCCGCCATCAGGGCATCGTGCTCGGGGTCGCGGGGCAGAGCCAGGGTGACACCGTCCACCAGCCCGCCGACCCGGCCCCGGATCACCTCGGCTAGCCGCGGGTACGACGCCGTGGGCAACATGACGTCGAGCACCTCGTCGGTGACGACCTCCCGCAGCTCGGACCAGCTGTCGCGGCGAACCATTCGCGCGAGCGGCTCACGCAGGCCGGTGAGGCCGCAGCGGTCGAGTTCCCGGTGGTAGGCCGGCGTCGAGTACAGGAACGCGAACAGTCGGCGTTGGCGTTCACGCTCGACGGACAGCTCTGCGTCGGTGGCCCCGGTGATCACCTGGACGCCCGCGACCAGGTCGAGGTCGGCGCGAGTGCGGCCGATCGCCGACGCCCCCTCCGTCAGCGCGGGCACGCAGTCCTGCTCGAGGTACTGCGGACTCGAGTTGGTCGGGTGCGTGACGAAACCGTCCGCCAACTCCCCCGCCGTCAGGCACATGCCACGCCCCACCCCGCCGAGATAGATCGGCGGGGTGGCGGCGGTCGGGTCCGATCGGTCGGACGACCCGGTGCCGCGCCCCTCGTGCGGGTTGAAGTACGGCTGCATCCGCAGGAAGCGGTAGTGCTCGCCGTCGAACGGCGTCAGCTCGCCGGTCCGGAAGGTCTCGAACGCGGCCCGGACCACCTGCACGTACTCCCGCATCCGGGACGCGGGCTCCGACCACGGCATCGCGTACCGCTCCTCGATGTTCTGGCGGATCTGACTGCCCAGTCCCAGATGGAAACGCCCGCCGGACACCGCCGCGAGGTCCCAGGCGGTGTAGGCGGTCAGGACGGGACTTCGCACGAACGCCAGCGCGACGGAGGTGCGCACCACGATCCGCGACGTGGCCTGCAGCGCCTGCAGCGCCAACAGGAACGGGTCGTGCACCGTCTCGGACACGTGCATGCCGTCGTACCCGGCGGCCTCGACCCGTCGGGCGTAGTCGCCGATCTCGGACAGCCCCAGCCGCGGATCCGTGCCCGCGTAGACCTTCACGCGCGCCCGCTCAGGAGCCGTGCGGTTCGATGATCGCGGTGATCGCCGAGATCTCCGCCCCCGAGATGGCGAAGTGCTCGGTGATCGACACCGTGAGGGTGCCCTCGCCGGACCGCATGTCGAGCAGGAAGCGGGCCACCACGTTCGGCCCCCACTCCCTCAGCCGCAGGTCTCGGATCCCGGTGATCGGCTGGTACTGGTGACCGTTCTCGAGTTCGTTCCGGATCTCCGCTCCACTGCTTCCGGTGCGCTGACCGTTCTCCACCCGGAGGCAGTTCTCGGCCAGTCGTACCTTCGAGGCGTCGTGCGTCACGAGGGAGCCCAGGTACTCCCTGGCCAGCGCGATCGACTGGCTGCCCTGCTCGGACGTCAGCGTCGCCATCTCGCCCAGCAAGGTGTCCGCCAGCTCGGGCCGGCAGATGAGCAGGTCGGGCAGATAGGGGCGGGTCTCGTTGTAGCGCAACTCACTTCCGTCGACCCGGGAGCAGTGCAACCCCGCCGCCTGCGCCACCCCGACCGGTGCCGCGGAGTCCCACTCCCACTGCCCGCCGGCGTGCACGTACGCGTCGGCCTCCCCGCGCAGGACCGCCATCGCCTTGGCCCCGGCCGAGCCCATCGGCACGATCTCCGCGTCGACCCGTTGTGCCAGCTGCGTCATGAATGCGGGCGGGCGACTGCCGCTGACCAGCAGGCGCAGCGGACCTGGCAGGCGTTCGGCGAGACCGAACGCACCGGAGGTGTATACGGCACCGAGCGCGGGCTGCGCGACCGCCGCCTCGGTGATGCCGCGGCCGCGCTCCCACAGCGCGACGTGGACGGCCCAGTCCGTGCGCCCCGCCAGCCCGTACTCCTTGGAGCCGTCGAGCGGGTCGATGATCCACACCCGGTCCCGGTCGAGTCTGGTCAGGTCGTCGGCCGACTCCTCGGAGAGCACGGCATCGGCGGGGCGGCCCGCGGCGAGGAGGTCGAGCAGGAGCACGTTCGCCTCCCGGTCGCCGCGCCGGCCCAACTCCCGCGCCTGCGCCGGGTCGAGCGGCGTGGTCCCGAGCTCCCCGGCCCGGATCTCGGTCAGCAGTTCACCTGCGCGGGCGGCCAGGTCTGCGGCGAATTCAGCGTCGGCGTTCATGAACTCAGATATTCCACGATGAGAGCGGCCTGCGCAGTCGGATCGCCGTCCTCGGGGGTCAACACCAGCTCGGCGCGCTCGGGCGCCTCGTACGGGTCGTCGACGCCGGTGAAACCGGTGATCTCCCCCGCACGCGCCTTCGCGTACATGCCCTTCGGATCGCGGGCCTCGCAGGTCTCGATCGGGGTGTCGACGAACACCTCGACGAAACGGATTCCGGCCGCCTCGTGCTCGGCTCGGATCCGATCGCGATCGCGCTGGTAGGGACTGATCAGTGAGGCCACCGCGACCATCCCCGAGTCGGCGAGCAACTGCGCGACCGCCCCGACTCGGCGCACGTTCTCCGCCCGGTCCGCGGCCGAGAAGCCGAGGTCGGCGTTGAGCCCGTGCCGCAGATTGTCGCCGTCGAGCCGGTAGGCGGGCACCCCGGCCGCGACGAGGCGCCTTTCGAGTTCGACTGCCACGGAGGATTTTCCGGACGCGGACAGTCCGGTCAACCAGACGGTGGCGCCGCGGGTGGCACGCTCCTCCCGGGAGACGGCGGCGGCGTGCCAGACCACCTTGGACTCCTTGAGCGTGGGCCCGGTGATCATGCCGGCCGCGACGGTGTTCCCGGTGGACTCGTCGACCAGGACGAAGCTGCCGGTGACGCGATTGCGACGGTAGGGGTCGAAGAGCAACGGCTGCTGGGTGCGGAGCTGGACCCGACCGATCTCGTTGAGCGACAACGACTGCGCGGACTCGTCTCTGTGCAGGGTGTTCACGTCGAGCCGGTAGTCGAGGCGGGCCACCAGCGCCTTCGTGGACGCGGTGGTGTGCAACAGCGTGTACCGGGCGTTCTCGTCGAGCGTGGCCTGCTCGGTGAGCCAACAGACCATCGCGTCGATCTCCTGGCCGACGAGCGGGCGGTTGTTGGGCCGGCACAGGGTGTCACCGCGGCTGACGTCCAGGTTGTCGGCGAGGGTGATGCACACCGCCGACGTCGCGAACGCCTCCTCGACCGGCGCCCCGCCGGGACCGTAGATCGCCTCCACGGTGGACGTGAATCCCGAGGGCAGGGCGACGACCTCGTCGCCGGGCTTGAACACGCCGCTGGCCACCGTGCCCGCGTACCCGCGGAAGTCGTGCAGGTCGGCGTCGGTCTGCTGCTGCGGGCGGATCACGTACTGCACCGGGAAGCGGGCGTCGATGAGGTTGCGGTCCGACGCGACGTGCACCTCCTCCAGATGGTGCAGCAGCGACGACCCCTCGTACCACGGCATGTTCTCGGTGCGGCTGACGATGTTGTCGCCCTTGAGCGCCGAGACCGGGATGAAGGTCAGGTCGTGCACGTCGAGCTTGGTCGCGAACTGCCGGAACTCCTCGCGGATCTCCTCGAATCGTTCCTGCGACCAGTCCACGAGGTCCATCTTGTTCACGCACAGCACGAGGTGCGGGATGCCGAGCAGCGTCGAGAGGAAGGCGTGCCTGCGGGTCTGCTCGAGCACGCCCTTGCGGGCGTCGACGAGGATCAGCGCCAGGTCCGCGGTGGACGCGCCGGTGACCATGTTGCGGGTGTACTGCTCGTGCCCGGGGGTGTCGGCGATGATGAACTTGCGGCGCGGGGTGGAGAAGTAGCGATGCGCGACGTCGATGGTGATGCCCTGCTCACGCTCGGCCCGCAGGCCGTCGGTGAGCAGCGCGAGGTCGGTGTGCTCGTCGCCGCGTTCGCGGCTGCTCCGCTCGACCGCCTCGAGCTGGTCTTCGAAGATCGACTTCGAGTCGTAGAGCAGCCGTCCGATCAGCGTCGACTTCCCGTCGTCGACGGAGCCGGCGGTGGCCACGCGGAGCAGTTGCAGGGTGTGCGGGTGCGCACTGGGCTGCTGCGACATCAGAAGTACCCCTCCTTCTTGCGGTCTTCCATTCCGGCCTCGGAGATTCGGTCGTCGGCGCGGGTGGCGCCGCGCTCGGTGATCCGGCTGGCGGCCACCTCGGTGACCACGGCGGCGGCCGAGTCCGCGGAGGACTCGACGCAGCCGGTGCAGGTGGCATCGCCCACGGTGCGGAATCGGACCAGCTCCTCGTACGACTCCTCCCCCGGCAGCAGGGTCAGGAACCGGGTGTGCGCCAACAACATCCCGTCCCTCGGCACCACCGGCCTGCGGTGTGCGTAGTAGATCGAGGGCAGCTCGATGCCCTCCTCGGCGATGTACTGCCAGATGTCGAGCTCGGTCCAGTTCGACAGCGGGAAGACCCGGATGTGCTCGCCCTTGCGGTGCCGTCCGTTGTAGAGGTTCCACAGCTCCGGCCGCTGCGCGCGCGGATCCCACTGCCCGAACTCGTCCCGGAAGCTGAACACACGTTCCTTGGCCCGCGCCTTCTCCTCGTCCCGGCGGGCGCCGCCGAACACCGCGTCGAACCGGCCGTCCCGGATCCCGCGCAGCAGGGCGTGGGTCTGCAGCCGGTTGCGGCTGGCGCGGGGCCCGGTGTCCTCGGTGACGCGACCGGCGTCGATGTCGTCCTGCACGCTCGCGACCACCAGTCGCAGGCCCAACCGTTCGACGGTCCGGTCCCGGTACTCGATCACCTCCTCGAAGTTGTGGCCGGTGTCGACGTGCATCACCGCGAACGGCAGCGGCGCGGGCCAGAACGCCTTGGCCGCGACGTGCAGCATCACCACCGAGTCCTTGCCACCGGAGAACAGCAGCACCGGGCGCTCGAACGTCGCCGCGACCTCGCGGAAGATGTGCACGGCCTCGGCCTCGAGCGCGCCCAGATGGGACAGCTCGTAACTCGGCGGGGATGAACTGACGGGAGGGGACTGTGCGGTCATCGGGGCTCCGGTTCGGGATCTCAGGGTCAGGATCATCGGTACATTTATGTACCGCATCGGTACCAAAGTGCGATCTGCGCCCGACTTTAGAACGTGTTGCAGAAACGGTCAATGCCCCGGCGACATTGCCTCAGCGGACCGGAGCACGCCCCCCGATCTCCGCGGTCACCCGGTCCGCCGCCGCCGCGAGCACCTCGCCCCGGCGCTGGATCTCGGCGCCGCTGATCGAACCGCCCACGTCGAGCGTCAGCACCAGCGACTGCCGCCCGTCCGCGTCGTAGCTCGGCGCGGCGATCAGGCTGACCGGGTAGTCGACGTCCGCGGCGGTCTCCCGACCGAGATAGACGCGTTCGCCGAGACTCGAGACCATCTCGCCGACCAGTTCACGCAGCTCGGCCGGCATGTCACGACCGGCGACCCCGGCCATGAGCGAGAACAGCCGTCGCCCCGTCGGCGTGAGCCGTTCGACGAGGTAGCCCGTCTCCCGGCAGTCCTCGACCACGCTCCGCAGCAGGTCACGATCGAGCACGACCGGGAACGCCGGGTCGCGCCGAAGCCACCTCGTGAAGTCCTCGTCGTGACTCCACAGCACGTACATCAGCCCGACCGGCGGCGCGAAGGGGTACACCTGCCCGACCCTGGCCGCGGTTCGCCCCGCCTCGACGCCGGGCGGAGCGGAGGCCTCGAGGATCATGACCTGGTCCCCCACCACCGCGGACGCGGTGCAGACGGCACCGAACTCGTCCGCGAGCGCGTCCAGGTGCGGACGGACGATCGGTCCGACCGCGAACCCCCGCTGCGCGGCCCGACCGGCGGCGATCAGCGCGGGCCCGAGCCCGTACCTCGCGTCCGGGTCCCGGGTGAGGTATCCGCCCCCGACCAGGGCGGTGAGGATGCCCAGGCACGTGGGCTTGCTCATCCCGAGGGCCCGAGCAAGTTCCGACAGGCCGAACCGGCGCTCGGGCCGGGCGACCAGGTGATCGAGCACCTGAATCACCCGATCGGTCGGGGGCGAACGGCGCCCGGTGACGGCGTCCGACTCGACAGCCATTGACCACTCCTTAGAACACGTTCTATGGTCGGGGCATCAAGATCCCTACCACTTGGGTACATATTTGTACCACCTGAAAGCGAGGAGCGGGAGTGCTGACAGATCCACTGGCCGAGGCGATCGCCGAGGCCGAGAAGCTGATCGAGGCCGCGCCGCACATTCGGTCCGAACAGGACCTGCTCGAGGGCTACCAGTACCTCGCCGGCGGCATCCTGGCCTGCGTCCACGCCGCCTGGGCCACCGAGAAGACGCACCCGGGCTTCATCCAGGGCACCGGTCCGTACACGAAGATGGGCCTGGACAACCCGGACACCCTGTACTTCGGCGCGCGCGTCAACGACGACGCCGAGTACGTCGTCACCGGAACCCGCGGCACCACCTGCGATCTCAGCTTCCAGGTGCTCAGCGGCAACTACACCGACTCCAACGTTCCCGGCAGCGACGCCGCCTTCGACGACCGCGCCATCGACATCGACGCCGACGGCAACTTCGAGGTCCGGTTCGGGCCCGCGGGCGGGGCGTGGGCCGAGAACGCGGCCGGGCGACGCAACCACTTCACGCTCGCGCCCGGCGCGTCGCAGCTGGTGGTGCGCGAGGTCTACAGCGACTGGTCCCAGCGACGCGGCACCGTCCGGATCGAACGGGTGAACCGCCGCGGCGCCCCGTTCGACGCCCTCACACCCGAGGAGACGGCCAAGCGCTACGCCCGCGCCGGCAAGGCCCTGGTGAGCAGGGTCAAGACGTGGCTGCAGTTCCCCGAGTGGTTCTACCTCAAGCTGCCGGTGAACACGATGACCGAGCCGCGGCTGACGCCGGGCGGCCTGGCGACGCAGTTCTCCTCGGTCGGGCACTACGAGCTCGCCGACGACCAGGCGATGATCATCACCGTCCCGAAGTCCGATGCGCCGTACCAGGGCTTCCAGCTCGGCAGCATGTGGTACATCTCGCTGGACTACACCGGGCACCAGACCTCACTGAACAACACCCAGGCCCAGGTCGACCCGGACGGCATGATCCGCATGGTGGTCTCGCAGCGCAATCCCGGCGTCACCAACTGGATCGAGACCGTCGGTCACCCGCGCGGCATCCTGCAGTTCCGCTGGCAGCGCACGTCCCGGGAGTTCACCCCGGCCGACGGCCCCACCGTCGAGGTCGTCGGCATCGACGAGGTGGCCGCGAAACTTCCCTTCCACGAACAGAACAAGATCACGCCGGAGGACTGGACCGCCCGCATCGCGG
Source organism: Rhodococcus sp. NPDC127527 (assembly GCF_042672245.1). Lineage (NCBI taxonomy): Bacteria > Bacillati > Actinomycetota > Actinomycetes > Mycobacteriales > Nocardiaceae > Rhodococcus > Rhodococcus sp. NPDC127527. The sequence continues at coordinate 168,719 of NZ_JBHXVP010000012.1, read as the reverse complement.
CGCGTCAGGCCGCCGTCGCCGACCGGATGTTGGGGTAGGACATGAGCACTCTTCTGCAGGACAAAGTCGTCGTCGTCTCCGGGGTCGGGCCCGCGCTCGGCCGCACGCTGGCGCTGCGTTGCGCCGAGGCCGGCGCCGACCTGGTGCTGGCCGCACGCACCCAGTCCCGGCTCGACGAGGTCGCCAAGGAGGTCACCGACCTCGGCCGACGCGCGGTCACCGTGTCCACCGACATCACCGACCAGGCCTCCGCGGAGCACCTGGTCGCCGCCGGCGTCGAGGCCTTCGGCCGGGTGGACGTGCTGGTGAACAACGCCTTCTCGGTTCCGTCGATGAAGCCGCTCGCCCGCACCGAGTACCAGCACATCCGCGACAGCATCGAGTTGACCGTGCTCGGCGCGTTGCGGCTGACGCAGCTGTTCACCCCGGCCCTGGAGGAGAGCAAGGGTTCGGTGGTGAACATCAATTCGATGGTGCTGCGCCACTCCCAGGAGCGCTACGGCAGCTACAAGATGGCCAAGGCCGCCCTGCTCGCGATGTCGCAGTCCCTCGCCACCGAGCTGGGCCCCAAGGGAATCCGGATCAACTCGGTCGCGCCCGGGTACATCTGGGGCGACACCCTCAAGCAGTACTTCGAGCACCAGGCGAAGAAGTTCGGGATCACCGTCGAGCAGATCTACGAGCACACCGCGGCCGCCACCGACCTCAAGCGCCTGCCGGAGACGGAGGAGATCGCCGACGCGGTGATCTTCCTGGCGTCCCCGATGGCCAGCGCCATCACCGGGCAGTGTCTCGACGTCAACTGCGGCGAATTCCACCACTAGAAAGTCGAGACAGATGACTGAACGCACCACCGTCGGGACGGTCGAGGACCTGCACGCCTCGGCCACCAGAATGACCGGCCTGACCGACTTCGGCGTCGACGACTACACCGAGGCCCTCGGCGTCCTGCTCGACTCCTACGCCCGCGACGAGGACCTGACCCCGTTCGGCAGCAAGATCTCCCGGGTCTTCCTGCGCGGAGCCCTGGTCGCGCGGCTGCTCAGCGAGGCGGCGTGGAAGGCCAACCCCGAGCACGCCGACGTCGCGATCGAACGCCCGATCTTCGTCACCGGCCTGCCCCGCACCGGCACCACCGCCCTGCACCGACTGCTCACCGCGGACCCCGGACATCAGGGCCTCGAGATGTGGCTCGCCGAGATGCCGCAGCCCCGGCCTCCGCGGGAGAGCTGGGACGCGAACCCGGTGTTCCAGAAGATCGAGGAGTCGTTCAGCCGGCACCACATCGAGCACCCCGAGTTCATGGGCGTGCACTACATGTCGGCCGGCGAGGTCGAGGAGTGCTGGCAGCTGCTGCGCCAGACGTTCAAGTCGGTCTCCTACGAGTGCCTGGCGAACCTGCCGACGTACTCGAAGTGGCTCGAGGGTCAGGACTGGACCAACGCCTACGCGCGGCACAAGAAGAATCTCCAGCTCATCGGGCTGCCCGACCGCGACCGCCGGTGGGTGCTCAAGAACCCGAGCCACCTGTTCGCGCTCGACGAACTGCTCGCGGTGTACCCGGACGCGCTGATCGTGCAGACACACCGCCCGCCGACGACCATCATCCCGTCGGCGTGCAGCCTGGCCGAGCAGGCCACCGAGGGCTGGTCGAACACGTTCAAGGGCGAGGTGATCGGCCGCGGTCAGCTCGAGTTGTGGGCTCGGGGTCTCGAGACCTTCAACGCCGCGCGTGCCAAGCACGACCCGGCGCAATTCGTCGACGTGGACTACGCGGACTTCGTCGCCGACCCGCTCGGCACGGTCGAGGGCATCTACTCCCGTTTCGAACTCCCCCTGAGCTCCGCCGCCCAGCAGGCGATGGAGTCCATGCACGAGGAGTCTCGCTCCGGCGACCGCAAGCCCGCGCACCGGTACACCCTCGAGGAGTTCGGCCTCACCGCGGCCGAGGTCGAGGAACGGTTCGCCGGCTGATCGACTGCGGTCGCCACGCTCACGGTCGACGACCGGGCCTCGACCAGGCTCGGTCGTCGACCGCGGCGGCCGCCGCGCGAGGAAGCAGGTAGGTACCCCCGCCGGAAACAGGTAGGTACCCCCGTACTTCTGCCCTCACGAGCACGGGTCGGCGGGACGACAGTGTGATGCGTATCACCATCCGCTGATCGCCGAGGTATCCGATGCACCCGAACACGCTCGAGTCACCACCCACCACCTCCGACACCGCGCGACCGCGTGCCGTCGCGTCGGATGCACTGCTCCTCAAGCGCTGCGCACACTGCGCCACGCTGCTCGCACCGACGACCGCGGCGTGCACCTCCTGCCGGGGCTCCGAGCTCGGGACGGTGCCGTCGTCCGGTTCGGGGGCCATCGTGTCCTGGATGCCGGCACCCCCGGCGCCCGACGACCCGCAGTCCGGCCCGACTCCCCCGGCCGTCGCCATCGTCGCGCTCGACGACGGCCCGCGGATCTACTCGTGGGTCGAAGGCGAGGTCACAGCCGTGCCCGACCGTGCCGTGCGCGTCGAGTTCCGGCCGTCGCGGCCGGGCGAGCGGTTCCCCGTCTTTGCCGTTGTCCCGGCCGCCGCCGAGCCGGTGACGTCGTTGACGGCAGTTGTCGCATGAGGGCCGGCGACGCGGAACGCATCCGCGCGTGGCGGCGGCTGTCCGACTTCCTCGAACGAACCGGCGCCGTCAGCCCGCACGCCGGGTGGGTGATCAAGTTCGCGATCACGTGGGCACCGTTCGGCGGCGCGAGCCCGGCCGAGCTGCTCGAGACGTTCGGCGTCACGCCTGCCCGGTTCCTCCAGCTGCTCCGCGAGTCGCTCGACCCGCACGGCGCCGCCGACCACGTGGCAACGGTCAAACGTCAGCTGACCGAATCGCTGCTCGGCGCCTGGACCGGCGGCGGTCGAACACCTGCCGGCCAGGCACCGGTGTCACGTCGCGGCCAGACCCGAAAGGTCGCGTAGCACTGCGTGGTTGCGGTCCTCGGCGGTGCCGAGGGTGTACTCGGGCATCTGACCGAAGAACTCCCCGCGGCTGCGCTGACTCCACCGCCGAGCCTCGGCGGTGCGGGTCTTGTAGAAGTTGACCGTGTACCCGCCCTCGTACAACCGCAGCAGGCTGTACCCGCCCGGATACTCCTTGACCGCGCTGACCTCGAGGAACTCGACCGCGGCCGCGGTGTCGGGCCGGGTGCGACGGTTCCGGTGCGTGTGCCCGCTGTGCTGCAGGAACACCCCGGGTGCCCGCAGGTACAGATCCTGCAACTGCCTCGAATCCGGCCCGTTCAGGACGAAACCCGGACCCGAGACGTTGGAGTACCCGGACTCCGCCGTCACCGGGTGGTGACCGAACACCAGGGTCGGACGGTCGGGGTCGGCCCGCAGCGCGTCGCGGATCTGCGCCATCTGCGCGGGCTCGATCATCCCGCCCGAACCGTCGACCGCGGTGGTGTCCACGGACAGCAGGCGCAGACCGCCGAGGTCGAAGGACCCCATCACCTGCCGGGGCGAGAACACGTCACCCCAACAGTCGTGATGATCGCTCGCGGCCGGCAGGACCGAACAACCGACGTAGCCGGCGCCCGTGTGCGGGCGGTCGTGGTTGCCGCGGCTGACGAAGTAGTCGGCACCCGCGGCGCCCCAGCCGTCGAGCAGCGCCCGGACGCCGGCCGAGTCCCTCGCCGACGCCTCGTCGGTCAGATCACCGGCCACCACCAGGTGGTCGGCGCCGCGATCGGGTGCCCGCAGGTCGGCGAGCATCGCGGTCAGCATCACCTCGGGGTACGGCAGCAGCCCCGGCTCCTGCCGGAATCCCGGCGGCAGCCCGGCGGCGACGATGCCGCTGAGTTCCTCGCCGAAGTGCACGTCGTTGGACAGTGCGATCGTGCGCAGCAGCCTGCCCGGCGGCGGGACCAGCGTCGTGACCCGGCCGGTGGACTCGGCGGTCCCGGGCCGCCCGGTCGCGACCAGCGCCGGGGTGGCACGCAGTCCGTTCGAGTACGCCTCGAACCGGTATTCGCGGCCCGGCTCGAGACCGTGCACCTCGGCATAGTGGAACGGGGTGGGGTCGGCGTCGTGGCGGACCACCCGCGGCGGGGTACGCGAATCCGCCGGGCCGAGCCGAAGTTCCGTGTCCGCGGCGAGCGGGAGCGGCATGCCGTGGTCGTCGACCCGCACGGCCGACACCGTGGCCCAGGTGACGATCACCGACGTGTCGGTGATCGTCACGACCTCGAGGTCACGCGCCCACATCGGTTCGGCGCCCGCGCGTGCGACACCGCCGCGGCCGACCCCGAGCACCGGCAGGACCGCGGCCGCGGCCAGCAGTCCGATCACCTGACGTCGCGACGGCCCGCAGCAGTTCACGGGTGGGACAGTAGCCTCGCGGGAAGGTGCCCGCAGGGCAAATCCTCAGGCCTGCTGCAGATGTGGTGCGAGCAGCGCGTCCAGCCGCTCCGCCGCCTCGTCGGGGATCCAGTGGCTCACCCCGCGCAGCACCTCGAACCGGTACGGGCCGTCGACGTACCGTTCGGTCAGCGCGGCACCCTCGGGCCCCAGCGCGGTGTCGCCGTCGCTCCACACGTACAGCGTGGGGACCGAGACGCGCGACGCGGCGCGTCCCGGCGTCGTGAACAGCATCGCCCGGTACCAGTTCAGCGCGCCACGGGCCCGGTCCTTCTCGTGCATCGGCGCGAGGTCCCGATCGGCGACCCCGACACTCATGCCGCTGCGGAGAAGGTGCCGGCGCACCGCGCCGCCCGAGGCGAGCAGACGTTCGGGCAGCCACGGCAACTGGAACGCAAACATGTACCAGGACTTCACGATCTGGCTGCTGGTGAGCACCGCGCGCGCGAACGCGGCGGGATGGGGAACCGACAGCGCCGACACCGTGCGCACGAGGTCGGGACGCTCGGCCGCCAGGTTCCAGGCGACCGCCGCGCCCCAGTCGTGCCCGACCAGATGTACCCGGCCCAGACCAGCGTGCTCGATCAGCGCGACCACGTCGCCCGTCAGCTCCGAACTGCGGTAGGCCCAGCGCGACCGCGGACGGGCGCCGGGCGAGCAGCCACGCTGGTTCGGCGCGAGGGTCCGGTAGCCGCGAGCATGCAACCGCGGCGCCAATGCGTCCCAGGAACGCGCGTCCTGGGGGAACCCGTGCAGCAGGACCACGGGAACGCCGTCGATCGGGCCCTCGTCGCGGACGTCGAACACGAGCCCGTCACGGGCGTACGATACGACACGGCCATTGCCGGCGCTCACGCGTTCACGCCCACCCGGGCACGGGGTGCCGTCACGCCCGCCCGCAGGAACCGGCCGGTCTTCTCCACACCGAAGCCGGGCTCGAATTCACCGTTGCGGTACACGAGCTTTCCGTTGATCACGGTGGCCACGGCGGCCCGGTCGCTGCGGTTGACCATCCGGCGCAGGCCGCCGTACTCGGCGACCGGCTCCTCGAACAGGCCGTCCACCGACTCGTCGAGGCCGGCCGGGTCGACGATCACCAGGTCGGCGCGGTCACCCTCGCGCAGGTGGCCGGCGTCGATTCCGTACCAGTCGGCGAGTTCGCCGGTGAGCCGGTGGACGGCCCGCTCGACGGTGAGGAAGGGCTTGCGCTCGGACTGAGCGTCCTTGACCCGCTTGAGAAGTCGGATCGGGTAGTTGTAGAACGCCATGTTGCGCAGGTGGGCGCCCGCGTCGCCGAAGCCCATCTGGACACCGGAGCTCGCGGCGAGTCGGCGGGCGAGCTTGGGCCGATGGTTGGCGATGGTGGTGCGCCACCGCAGCGCGGAGCCGTACTCGACCACGAGGTCGAGGTAGGCATCGACCGGGTGGACGCCCCGCTCGTCGCCCACGCGGCCGAAGGTCTTGCCGATGATCGTCTCGTCCGGGCACCCGACGATCACCGCGTCGTAGAAGTTGCGGTGCCAGATCCTCGGGGAGAACTTGTTGTCGTAGTCCTTGCGGAACCAGCGGCGGTACTCCTCGTCCTGCAGCAGCGCATTCCGCTCGACCTGGTCCTTGAGGTGCAGCGCGGCCGCGCCGGCGCCGAACTCCTCGAACACCACGAGGTCGATGCCGTCCGCGTACACCGTGAACGGCACCGGCAGGTGCTGCCACCTGAAGTCGGTCTTCGCGAAACGGTTGAGAAACGGTGCCGCGGTGAGCATGAAGTAGACGATCGCGGGGTAGGCCTTCGAGTCGGCGCCGGACAGCAGCGAGGTCTTGAGCGGCTTCTTCCGTCCGATCGCGGAACTCTCGGCGAAGAACGCGGCGACGTTGGGGTGCAGGTTGATCGTCGGCGCGCTCTGCAGGATCTTCCCGCGATCGCGCAGGATCCGGTTGAGGAAGCGGAACTCGCGCCAGCGCGCGTAGGTCGAGGGCAGTGAGCGCGAACGGTATTCGTCGCCGTCGATCTTGTCGAGGGCGTTGGTCATCGAGGACAGCCCGAGGAACCCGGCGTCGACGGCCTCGGTGAGCATCGATCCCATCCGGTCGAGTTCGGCCGCGCTGGGCCTGGTCTTCTTGTCGGTGCCGCGGCCGAGGCCGAGGACGTGGGTGCGGATGTCGGAGTGGCCGATGAAGCCGGCGACATTCGGGCCGAGCGGCAGCGCGTCGAGGGCCTCGACGTACTCGGCGGGCCCCCGCCAGGTCTTGTTCTGCTCGAGGATCCGCAGCACCGAACCGTGCGGCACCGCCTCGACCCGGCTGAACAGGTCCGCGCACTCGCGCGGGGTGGAGTAGACCGTCGACAGCGAGCAGTTCCCGAGGACGACCGTGGTCACGCCGTGCCGGACCGACTCGGGCAGTCCGGGGCTGACGAGCGCCTCCGCGTCGTAGTGCGTGTGCACGTCCACGAACCCGGGCAGCACCCACTTGCCCTCGGCGTCGAGGACCTGGGTATCGGGGCCGACCGGCAGGGCCGAAGCGGACACCGCGGCGACTACACCGTCACGGATGCCGAGGTTGCGCCGCAGGGGCCGGGCCCCGGTCCCGTCGAACCACAGTCCGCCGTTGACCACGATGTCGAACTCCGGCATCTCGCGCTCCTCACCTCAGTTATGTGTTACCCGAGGTTACGGATGCTATTGAGCGGAAGTCAATGGTCGGCGACAGCGGCGGCGCCGTTGCAAAGAGTCGGCAGACACACATGGAGGACGCGGTGGGCATCGACGCCAAGCGGATCGCCCGGACAGTGGCCACGACGGCGACCCGCCGATCAAGATCAACTAATTGGGTTAGCCTACCCTTTTCATCGAACCGGCCTTAGTGTAGCCTTCCCTGGGGATCGGAGCACTGCCGGAGGAACTACGGATGTACGCATGCATTTGCGCGGGCACGAGCGAAGAACAGGTGCAGCTGTGCATCGCTGCCGGGGCCCACACCCCGAAGCAGGTCGCCATGGGATGCGGTGCCGGCAAGGGTCGAAATTGCGGACTCTGCCGCAACCGCATCAAGTCGATGATCGAAGACCACTTCTCGAATTGCGAGGTCGAACAGGGCGAACAGATCAGCGCCTGAACCCGCCCGCTGGGGGCTAGGCTGAATCCACGGTTCAGCCCACCCCAGTGGAGGTGTCATGCGCGGCGACGACGAGGTAATCGCACTTCTGAACGACCAGCTCACAAGCGAACTGACCGCGATCAACCAGTACTTCCTGCACTCGAAGATGCAGGCCAACTGGGGACTGACCAAGCTCGCGGAGAAGACCCGGCAGGAATCCTTCGAGGAGATGCAGCACGCGGAGCTGCTCACCGACCGGATCCTCATGCTCGAGGCCCTGCCGAACTACCAGCGCATCCTCCCGCTGCGCATCGGTCAGACCATCAGGGAACAGTTCACCTCCGACCTGGCCATCGAGCTCGAGGTCGTCGAGCGGCTGCGTCCCGGGATCACCATGTGCCGCGCCAAGGGCGATCACACCAGCGCCGGCCTGTTCGAGAAGATCCTCGCCGAGGAGGAGGACCACGTCGACTACCTCGAGACCCAACTCGAGCTGATCGACAAGCTCGGCGAGCAGCTCTACCTCGCGCAACTGGTGGACCAGCCGCCCAGCGTCGGCTGACCCGGACTGGGAGATCGGGGCCGGCAGGGACATGTCCCTGCCGGCCCCGATCTCGTGCGAGCGGATGACGGGATTCGAACCCGTGTGAACGGCTTTGCAGGCCGGTTGAGGCGTCGGCGCGACACCGCCCATACGCCACATTTGCGCAGGTAGCAGCCCGGCTTTACGCCAGCAGCGCGCCCACCGCAGCTGCCAGTACCTCCGCAGTACCTCATGAACATGTCGCCGTGTGAGAACATCCCGATGTGACGGTGGAGCAAACAGACAACGGAAATTCCGAAGGCCAGGCAGCGCTTATCGGCGAGAAGCGCTGTTTCATCGTGTGCCCGATCGGGCCAGACGGAAGCGATGTCCGCAAGCGGAGCAACCAGATAAAGACACACATCATCGACGAGGCGCTACGCCATCACAGTTACACATCGGTCCGCGCAGATGCAATTGACAAGTCCGGCAATATATCAAACCAGATCGTTACCGAGTTAATCGAAGCAGATCTAGTTATTGCAGACCTGACCGGACATAACCCTAACGTATTCTACGAACTTGCCATTCGACATTCTTTCGCGAAGCCATACATTCAGCTAATGCAAGTGGGCCAAGACATCCCTTTCGATGTGATCAACTACAGGACAATCTTCGTCGATCATCAAGACCTCGACAGCGCGGCGAGCGCAAGGCAGCAGATTATCGACATGATCGGCCAGATTGAGCGTGACCAGAGAGAGGGAAAGGCAGTCGACACGCCTGTAGGTCAGGCAGTCAATCTACAGACACTTGGCCAGTCGAGCGATCCAGAGCAGCGCGAAATAGCACAGCTCAGCAAGTCCGTTGACGCAATGCGGGTCGACCTTCAACAAGTTGTCCGCGGCACACGATTCACTCGCCCGTCATTCGGCGACGAACAGATTCAGGCCATGCGAAAAACCCTACTCGAATTAGCCTCGGGCGGTCAGCTCGGCCCCTGGGACATGACAGCGCTTGAGCAAGCACCTAGAACGAAGAGCTACGACGCCTTCCTTGCCGCGATTAACGATGCGATGCAGAAGCGAGTACACACCAGTAACGACGAACCGCCGTTCTAACTCGCTCGCATCGGCACCACATTGGCTGGTGTCCGCTGGCTGGGGCACACCGCGACACCCGCTTCATGCGGCGCAATCCCGCTGACCACCCGATTTAGGATGGATTCATGACTTCAGATTCGTCCCATCCCTTATGTTGGTGGTGCGGCGGGATTGCGGATTCACGCGAGCACCGAGTTAAGGCCTCGGAGCTCAGGAAGATGTTCATAGACTCCGACCACCTGTTCCTTGGGGGCGGCGACCGCCGCCCAGCGAAACTGAAGGGCCCTGGCGCGAAGGCGATTCTCTTCCCGAAGGTAATGTGTCGCGAATGCAATAACACACGAAGCAAGCCCTTCGACAATGCCTACGATCACTTTGTTCAAAAGATCCGGGACGATCCCGAATACTTCCGATCTCGGCAGCAGCTCGACATGACGGAGATATTTAACGGGGATTCATTCGGTTCCAAGAAGCTTGCGCGGTACTACATGAAGAATATCGCGTGCCGGATCGCAGAGATTGGATTCGATGTTCCTGCGCAGATCGTGGACTTCATGAATGGTGCACCCATCATGCCTAATGCAACCCTGGTGATCTATAAGGATTTCTCCAACTTCGATCAGTTCAAGCGAACCGGCTCGAGCGGTCATTACCCATGCGCAAACCGCATGCACAACCCGGATTCTCCCGACAATGGGCCTCTTGTAGCATTCTGCGCCGAGGTACAGGATGGACCAGTCGGTGCGATCTTCTGGTGGGATAGCGCGACTGAGCTCGGCATAAACTTCGGATTCCAACGTGTCATTCCGTTGCGTGAGCGCCGCAACTTGCCGTATCACGGCCTCCACGAGGATGAGTGGGACCGAGCAGCAAAATTGAAACTCGCCCTCGATTTGCAGCTCTTGTCTTCGACAGACTCCGACGCGTAGTTTCTACGGCACAGCTCCTAACTCGCTCGCATCGGCACCACATTGGCTGGCCGGGATGTACCGAGCGCTCCGAGCGCAGCCATCGCGTCGGCGTGGTCGTTCTGGAACAGGTGCGCGTACACCCCAAGGGTGACGTTGGTATTGGCGTGCCCCATGAACTTGGAGAGCACGAACGGCTGGATGCCCGCCGCGATGCACAGGCTGGCGTAGGTGTGCCGCAAGCTGTGGAATCGGAAATCGTCGGGGAGGCCTGCGCGAGCCAGGCTGGCCCGGTGCACCGCTGGCCGGTACACCGCGCCATAGAAGTTCCTGTGGACCACAGGTGTTACCCAGTCCAGCAGTAGCCGTGCCTCAGCCTCCTCGACGGAGACCCGTGCGGACTGCTCGGCTGGGGTCATCCGCTCCCCCGTTCGCGGGCCGTGCTCATGTATCGGTGCCCGCTTGCCGGTGGGCTTCTGCGGCTTGAGGCTGCACGCCGGGAACAACGGGGCGCCGAGCTCATCCGTGCGGGGGTGCACCGCCAGGTAGTCCCTCAGCACCGCGACAGTGGCGGGGGTCAGCGGCACCTTCCGCCGGCTCCCCTTGGTCTTCGGGGTGTCGTAAACGATCTCGGGTTTGGCTTCACCCGTTCGACGACCCGGCACACGCGCAGCCGGGGAGGCCAACGGGCCGTACTTCACCAGCACCGTGCGCTGCACACTCACCGCGCCGGGAGCCGTGGGCGCGTGCTCGGGCGGGAGTTCCAGGTCGCCAATCTGCAGGCCAGCCAGCTCGGCCGCACGCAGACCCGACCACGCCGCCAAGTGGACCAGCACGTTGTAAGGCCAGGGCGTCGTGTGGACGAGCGCCTGCACCTGCGTGGCCGTCAGGAACTGGGCCGGGTCCACTGCCCCGTCGCTCACTGTGGACACCACCGACGCTGTGCGGTCGGTCGGCAGCTTGACGTGATCGCACGGGTTGTCGGTCAGCCGAGCGTCTGCAATCGCCTGGTCGAGCACCTGCTTCAGGATGAAGTACTGATGCCTGATCGTGCTGGGGCGCTTGCCTTCCCGCACACGGCGAGCGATCCACTCAGCAACGCGGACCCGAGTGATCTTGTTGAGAGGGTAGCCGCCGAACGTGACGTCGAGGTCGGCACCCTCGTTGAGGATGTAGGCGTAGCCCTGCAACGTGCGGGGCTTCAGGTCCAGGCGGGACGCCAACCACTCCCCCGCGGCCTGCCGGAAGGTCACCGCGCCTGCCTTGGGGTCGAAGGTGGTCCCGCGGTTCTGGTTGAAGTCGACTTCGGTGGCGTAGTCCTCCGCGGCCTTCTTCGTGGCGAACCCGCCCTTACTGCGACCCTGTCCGTCGGGAGTGCGGTACTTGACCACGTAGCGGACGGCACCGTCCTTGGTGGTGCGCTTCTGCACGTGTGCCATCAGGCACTCCTCACTCTCGGGTTCGTCGCGCGGCTGAGGATGCGAGCAACCGTGGGGCTCGACCACTTGCCTCCGCGTTTGGTGGGGTGCCCTTCGCTGTCGAGAACCGAGGCAATCTCACGGGTGCTGCACCCCAGGGATGCCAAGGCGAGCATCCTCGACAGCGCTGCTTGCTCGGCTGGCACTTCGACCAACGCGCCGTGAGGGTTGGTGGCCGTCCTTGGAGCGGAACGCCAGCCGTACGGAGCGCGGCCGTTGGCGTGTCCGCCTTGGTCAGCCTTGGCCCTGCGGCCGTCCCTCAGTCGCTTCGCCGTCATGCGGCGCTCAAGACCTGCGAACACTGCGGCCATCTCGCGCATCGCGGTTCGCATGGGGTCGTCAGGGTCGTCGCGTTGGACTTCCTGCGCGGGCACTGACGTGTAGACGCTGGCGTCGCTCTTGCGCCACACCTCGGCGAGCACCGCCTCTTGCACAGTGACCGCGCGGGCGAGCCGGTCTAGGTCACGCACGATCAGGCCGTCTGCCTCGCCAAGACGCATCGCAGTCAGCGCTTCAGTGAGGCCGGGGCGGTCTGTTGCTGGCAGCGCACCGCTGAGGCCCTCGTCGACAGTCCAGCTGACGATGCGCGCGTCCATCGACTTCGCTGCTGCCTTGATAGCCGCACGCTGCGAGTCCAGCCCGTATCCGTGCTTGGCCTGCTCGATCGTGCTCACTCGCAGGTAGGCGACGAGCCGTAGCCTCTCGGTCGTCATTCGTTGTCTCCCTTGACTGTTCGTTCCATCGCCACCAACTGGCGCGGCCTGGGGTGCCGCCAAAACTACAGGTTTAGCGGCACCCTGAACAGCCACTACATCTCGAATACGCCTGTCTCACTGTCGCTTTCGCTTGCGTTGCACTCCGCCGGTGCGACTCAGCTCAGCCAGGGCGTCCTCCATCGTGGAGAGGCCCCGAGTCGTGTCGTCGCCGGCGATTGGGGTGCCATCGAGGTTCACGATGGGAGTACCGCTCAGATCGGCTGTGCGTCGTTGAGCGGTTCCGGGCACGCCCGTGTGCGGGTGGGCGGGTGTGGGCTCGGCCTGGCGATACTCAGCCGTGTCTAAACAGGGGTACGTGGGTGCGCCTACCTGCCACCCGGTGCCGGTGGCCTCGTCCAGCTCCTCGATCACCTCCGTATCCAGCGGCTCGTCGACGATTCCCCGACGTGCGCGGGACTCGGCGCGGGTGCCACCGGCCAGCAGATCGGTCATGAGGTTCTCGTACGCCTTGGTCGGCCCGACCTCGACCTCCACCGCAGTCTTGGCACCGAGGCCCGCGCGGTCCAGGGCGTCCTTGATCGCGGCCAGCTTCACACTGTCGGCCACGTCGTCATCGGCGGCCATCCGCAGCAGGCGCTCGGCCATGCGGTCGGCGGCGTTCTCCAACCGGGCACGAGCTGCTCGCTTCACCTGGGGAGCGCTCCCGCCGTGCATCCGGCACACCGTCGCTCCTGCAACGGGTGCGTTGTTGCATGGGGTCCCGCTCTTCCGTCGAGCACTGCACGTCACTCGCTCCGGGTTGCGGTCGTACTTCGTCGTCATGACCTTCTCCAATCCTGTTGTGCTCGATAACTTCTTGGTTCTGCGCGGCACCCGACGCCGAGGGGGTGTACGGGGGGGTACACGTACTCCCCCCTCCGGCTTCAGCCCTATACCCGCGATTGGTACTTTCTTCTTCTACCTGGGCTTTTGCGGTTGCCCACGGCCCACTTTTGGCGGCTGGGGGTGTACCGCGTACACCCCGTACCCCCTCAGGCGGCACCGCGCGCACCGCCCGTCAATCCCCCAGGGCGACGCGGTAGCTGCCCTGTGCGCCCTCCTTCTTCTCGACGACCCCAGCCGCCACGAGCCGGTCCACGGCGTCGTCGTAGTGACTGCGCAGGTCCGCGCGGAGCCGCCCCTTCCCCGACTTTCGGGACATCTCGCCGTGGGCCTTCAGGTGCTCGCGGATCAGCGTCATTACTCGTTGCATCCGCTCGCCCGCCTTGGCGTCCTCGGCGGCCACCGCCCGCAACCCCTCGTCCCGGCCCCGGCTCACGTTCAGCTCGCGGGCCTGCGCAGTCACGGTCCGCTGCATACGAGCGCGGGTGCGGTCACTGATGGCCATCACCACACCGGCCAGGTCCCAGTCGGCGGCATCGACGGCCACCGTGCGGCCGTCCAGCACCATCAGCGCACCGGCCACCTTCAACCGGGCGAGGATGGCGTGCCCGTCCAACCCCGCCTCGGCCTCGCCGCGCAGCTTGGCGAGCTGCGTGCCGTGGATCAGCTCGGCGGCCTTGTCGGGGATGTCGAGCACCTGCAATGCCGACTTATCGGGGTTCTGTTCGAGTGCAAGCGATTCAATCGCGAAGGAGACCCGCGCTCCATCTTCGGTCGCGTCCACATCGGTCTGCGTGGTCGACGCTGTGGTGACCAGCACCCCACGCGGCCATGCGGACAGCTCCAACGGAGCCGGCTCCTCGGGCGCGACGTCGGGAGCGGTCTCGTCGGTGGTCGGCAGCCAGACGAACCGCTGCGGGGTCCCTCCATCGGCGTCGTCCAGCAACGCCCGCGACCGCCCCGGCTGCACACCGACCACCATCGTCATCCGGTACCGGTGGTCCATGATCGGCACCGCCTTGGTCGGGTCCGCATAGCCGAAGCCCAGCCGCTCGCCCATCCACGCCTTGCGCAGCTCGGGCAACAGCGTGGCGCTGCTACGGCTGCCGAGGGCCGTCAGCGTGTCGATCTCTGGCACCGAGAACATCACCGAGTTGCGGAGGTTCACCTGCTTCCCGCCGGACTTGTGCGCGTACTGCTTCGGGATTCCCTCGCCGCTGCCCGGAGTAGCCACGTACACGTCGGGCGTGGTGATCACGGCATCAGCGGCGGCGCTCTCGGAAGCGCCCTTGCCCTCGCCCGACTTCGCCACCAACGCGACAAACAGGTTCAGGCTGGCGTGACTACCCACCGTCGGCGGGAACACGACAGACGGCGGCACCACCGCCTGTACGCGGGCCAACACCGCGCCCAGCATCGACCACGGGCCAACCCGCCGCGCCCGTGCGAACTGACGCAGCCGAGACAGGCTGTCTCGTGCGGTCCAGAACGCCTCGTCGTCGATCACCGCCTCGGCGGGGTCGTCTCGGTTCGCACGGGCCACCGTCTCCTCCGGGTCAGCGAGGAGTGCTTGTGCGGCAGCCCATTCGGCGATCCGTGCGAACTCGTTCGGGGCCGGCGAGCGACGACCAACGACCTCGCCCTCGAAGGACTGCACGAACGCCTCGCACAACCGGTCTGCGGCGAGCTGCGCAGGGTAAAACCCGGCCACGGCCTCACGGAATGCCATCGGCAGAGCGTTGACCAGCGCCTCATGCCGTGACCCGCCCGCACTGACCGCATTCGTGTACATGGTCAGCACGCCGTCGAGCGCCTTCGGGCGGTCTGTGCTGGCGTATTCGGAGTAAAACGTGGCCAGTTGCTCGCGGGTGAGCGGCTCGGCCTCGTCACCTGCCGAACTGAGGCACTGCCGCAGCACGTCCGGCAAGGAAGGGACTTCCCCACCACCGTCCCAGTGATACCGGCCGCCTGTCGTGGGATGCACTGTGGGCGAGGCGATGATGACGCCGTTCTTGCCGCGCACCTCGCCCCATACACGGAACGCGCCCGCCCCGTTGCCGAACTCCTCGCCCGGCTTCACGGTGAACACGTAGTGGCCCCGGTCGCCGATAGTGCGAGTGTGCTGGACAAGCCCCGATGCCAGGGCGGTTCGGTACTTCTCGGACAACTCATCCAGGTCGTCAATGTCCAGGTCGAACACGACCGCACCCGACCGGCCCGAGTGCAGGGCGATCCCCCGGTTGGGATATCCCTTCCACCAGGCGCGGATCTGTTCCGGGTCACGGGTGGACTTCGTGTGCCAGCCTCGCCCGACCACGCTGCCGGGGTTCTTCACGTCGGTGGGCGCGGTCGGCAGCACGTACCAACCCGCCTTGGCGTAGGTCAGCGCGGCATCGAGCGGCGTCATCGCGTCGATTTCGGGCGGTACACGCAGTCCCGCCACACGGGGCACGAATCGGACTGCGGCTCCGCCGCCGGGAAGAGGAGCGCATTCGGTGGAGTAGCGAGTAACTGGAGGACGACGCCGGGCCGGTCGCCCGGATACTGCGGTACTGTGAGGCATGGTCGGCCTTCTTGATTGAATGATCCGAGCGTGGATCTCGAATCATTTTGCAGAACAATGATTTTGGGAGAGTTCAGCCCACCAAGGTCGTCGCGTGATCCTGGTAGGCCGAACAGCGGATCACCTAGTGATCTGCGAGGGCGCACCGCCCCTTCGCAGGGAAAGTCGCCGGCTCGCGTTCACAGGCACCGGCGGCTTTCTCGTTCCCGGGGAAGCATTCGCAGCGTGGGCGGCCAGTCTGACGAGCACCTCATGTCGGACTAGCAGCAGTATCGCCATGAGCCACAACAGATTCTCAGGCACAGGACACCTCCAGAAAGAGCAGCCCAGTGCCCTCGCGCTCGGTGCGCTTCCGACACGAGGGACAGAGCACCGCCATCACCTGCGCCATCCCCGCCGACACAAGCAACACCGAACACCGCTCATCCAGCGCGTTCTGATCAATCGTGGCGAGCATCGCACGGCGCTTCTTCCCGGAAACCTTCCCGAATCGCTCGTGCCAGCAGCGATCACACGAGACCGAGATGTCGAGTGCAATCACTTCGCGGACCACCGCCCGGGCCTTGAGCTCCGGGGTCTCACACAGAGTTATCGGGTAGTGCTCCATCGACGTTCGCCGAGCAGAGATACCAAAATCGCCCTCGTCGACGGGGAATCCGCTCTCAAAGTCGAGGGCGTCGAGGGTCCACCACAACAGGTAGGGCGTGGCGATATCTCCACGCGCGACCTCGTCAGCCCGATGCTGGAACTTCTCGTCGATGTCAGGCTGCATCGGTACCCAGCACTCGCCGACCCCGCGGACACCACTTCGAGTATACGGAGGAGCGGGAACGTGGACGTGCTCTCCCTCGGGTGTGGTTACGTACTCCTCCCACCAGTCGAGCCCGGGCCGTTCGATCTTCGCGTTGAAGGCGTTCCCACTCTCGCTGTACTCGCCCCGAGATAGGCCGTCGTCATCCATCCCGATTAGGAACGGCTCTTCGTACGTGTGGGTTTGACTAAAGGAGCGTTGGCACCAGCCAAGGTCGCTCCTAAGATCGAGGAGTACGTCCCGCACCCAAGGCCCCACCCACGGGTGATCCGCGTAGGCCGGGCTGTAGTCGTAGCGAACTATCGCATCGACCAGACGGTCCGCCCCGTCGAACACGTCAGGCTCTGGAAAGTGCAGGTCGCGTTGGAGTGCAGCGTATTTCGCTGTCAGCCCGGGCCTCAGCTCTTCCAACGCCATTCGCGCAGCGTCTCGGTTCCCTCCGTGGAACTCGGACGCATACCGCGCCAGATGGGCGTCATCCTCACACATCTGCGTCACCACCATCGCGGCGGTCGTCAGTCTGCATCCAACGGATGGCTTCGCGCTTGCTGTACAGGAACTTCTTTCCCTTACGCACCCCGCGTAATTCCTTGCGCAGGACAGCATGTCGAACTGAATTACGGGTGATGTGGGTGTTGAGCCCCCGCATGAACTCGTAGACTTCGGCTTCGGACATGTCCGGGACGCTAAGCGGGTCGTAGCCGAGTTGACGCAGCAGTTCGTCGCCATCGGAGATCGCGGATACCGGAACTCCGCTACTTGTGTGAGTCCTACTCACTTCGCCTTCTCTCGAACGAGAGGCGTGCCCAGAAATGAAAGAAGCAGCCAACACCTGGACACACCACTGATGGGTGAGATTCCATTCCGGTTGACTGCTGGGGTGCAGTAGGCCCGCCCCGCGGCTCGGGGCAGTGCGCCACATTTATACACGCAACGCTGCGCACCCGCAAGCAACGCTGCGGAACCCTTCACAACCCTTAGAACACAACATGTTTCATGCCGTACCATTGATGCAGAGCACACCTCAACACCCGCAGGCAGTCGCCGTGAGTGTTGAACCCGTTCGGCCCGAGGCCAACCCATCCGAGCAGACGTTACGGATGGTCCACATTCCTTCGCCTCGATCCGAAATGGAGAATCCTGTGACTACCACCCGCCCCCTGTTCTCGCGTCCGCCGTTCCAGAAGCCGGAGAACTACAGCACCGGACCCAACCGCACGTCGCCCGCCGACCCGTTCCTCGCGCCGATCTCGGGCGGCGACTCCGGCTACAACGACGAGGGCGGCATCCTCGTCAACCAGACCTCCGACGGCGTGGACCTCAACACCATCTGGGGTGAGGTCGCCGAGGTCCTGAATCTGTTCAACGCCGAGCGCTCCCGGCTGACCTCGCTGCTGAGCTACCCCACCACCGCCATTGCGGATGCGGTGCCGCAGTCCATCGGGTCGGAGAGCTTCGACGTCGCCTCGGAGTACGGCGAGCCCACCGGCATCCGTGAGGCCGCTGACGCGCTGCTGCTCGGATACGACTTCACCGACTACGACAAGGCCTCGCGGTTCACCTGGAAGTTCCTGCGCGACGCGACCGCCGAACAGGCCCGCTCGGTGATCACCCGAATCCTGGAAGCTGACAACAAGCTCACCACCACAACGATTCTGGACCGGTTGTTCAACCCGGAGGAGCGGCACAACGAGCACGGGCACCGGGTGTTCGGCCTCTGGACGGGCAGCGATGGGCTGACCCCGCCGCCCTACCTGGGCAAGGAGTTCCCGTCGACGGTCAGCCACTACCTCGCCAGCGGTGCCGCACAGCTCGACAGCGCCGACGTGGAGGACCTGATCCGCGCCGTCACAGGCAAGGGCTACGGACGACAGCGCGGGAGCCAGCTCCTCATCCTCGCCAATCCCACCGAGGGTGAACAGATCCAGATGTGGAAGCGCGGCGTGGAGTCTCGCCCCGGCGGGCCGCTGCCCAAGTACGACTTCATACCATCGGCCAGCGCCCCGGCATACCTCACCGACGACAACATCGTCGGCCAGGTGGCACCCGGCACCTACAACGATCTGCCGGTCGCCGGCTCGTACGGTCCGGCGTGGCTCATCGAATCGCAGTTCGTGCCGTTGGGCTACATCGCGGTCGTCGCCAGCGGCGGACCGAACAGCGACACGAACCCTGTCGCCTTCCGCGAGCATATGAACGAGTCCTACCGCGGCCTCCGCGTCATCCCCGGGCGTGACCAGCGGTACCCCTTGCAGGATTCGTTCTTCGCGAGGGGCTTTGGCACCGGGGTTCGGCATCGGGGCGCGGCTGCCGTGCTCCAGGTGACGACCGGGTCCACGTACACCGCGCCATCGCTGAAGTGGTGATGTGCGATGGCTGACCATTCGCAGTTCACTGGCAAGCGCCACACCGACCCCGTCGGCGTGAGCGAGTACTCATGGGGCTATGGCCTGACCCCGCCCAGCCTGAAAGGTGCACCGCCGAGCCAAGGCGGGATGTACTCGCCTTTATGCCCACCCGCTCTCACGGACGGGGAGGGTTCCTGATGGCCCGCCGCAAGTCGTACAAGCGCGATGCGCTCGGCCGCTTCGCGGAGACCGCCGGTGGTCCGTTGGCCGGTGCCGCTGCGGGTGCCGCCGTGGGCGGGCTGTTGGGGAGCAAGACCGCGCGGAAGCGGCTGGTCGCCGGCTCGATCCCGCGGGAGTCGTTCATCGGGACAACCAAGGACGGCAAGTGGACCGGGGCCAAGATCGGCGCTCGGTACCAGGCCCCCGGCGGTCGGGAAGTCTTGGTGAAGGGGATTGTCGGCGTGAGCCGGAAGCCCGCAATCCGGCCAACAGCGCCAGGTCGCAAGACCAGCGCAGGCACGAAGCTACGCCGCTAGCCGTTGACCACAACCGGGGCGGGCAAGTACCCACCGCGCGGGTTCAAGCCCGCCCCGGCGACAGCCAACCACCCGGGATAGCCCACCGGGCGCACCGCGCCAGGGCACCCGGCAGCCGTCCCGGCGGTTCGCCCCCGCACCGCCGGGTCACCAAAGCCGACTGGACGTGAACTTGTTCTGGCAGTCGGCGAGCCGCAACACCAGGGATCGACTTGTCGCCCCGGTGAGTGCGGAAGTGGACCGAAAGTCCGCGCGCGAACGCCCCGCCTCATACGTGCGAGACGGGGCGTTCGATGTGTTCGAGCAGATCAGAGTCCGTGCTCTGCCACACATTTCTTCAGTGTCGCCGGGTCGTTGTACGGGTTCGCGTTGATGCACTTCTGTTGGATGATCTCGCGACGCTCGCTGCTGTCCTCGTTGCTGGCCTGGATCGCCACGGCCACGGCCACACCAAGGCCGATAGCCGCGACCACACCGAAGACGATCAGCCAAAACTTCACGGTCGGCGGCTGGTTCAGCGCGCCCCCGGAATCGCGCTTGGTCGGCGGCAATGTCATGTTTCCTCCCCAGATGGCTTCGACCAGAGTCCGCGAACGCTAGCACGACGAATGCGATTGAGATATTTACGCATGGGATGATTCCGCTCTGGATCATTTCGCACGGGACATATGGGCTTGGTCGGCCATGCCTGAACCCTCGAAGCCCCCGCTGAATCCGACATTGCGTGCGTTCGGTGACCGGGTACGCGCGCGTCGGAACGAGCTTGGCTGGAGCCAGGAGAAGGCCGCCGACGAATGCGGCGTGCACTGGACGCACCTTGGCCAGGTGGAGCGCGGCCAACGCAGCTCCCGCATCGAGAACATCCTCAAGTTGGCACACGGGCTGCAGACCACGCCCGGCGCTTTGATGGACGGCCTAACTCTCTCCGACTAGACGGTCAGTTTCCGGAACGCCAGACGGATCGCATAGGTGTTCGAATCCCGCTCGCTCCGGTACCTCCGTGGTACCTCCACTTGGAGTACACACGCACCGTTGCGCACCACCCATGGGGCGCACACACACCGCCGCGCAATACACATGCACCGTCAATTCAGGGCCTCTCACCTGCGAATACGAGTTGGGGCTGACCATTGCTGGCCAGCCCCAACGCCCGAGCGGATGACGGGATTCGAACCCGTGTGAACGGCTTTGCAGGCCGGTGCCTAACCACTCAGCCACACCCGCATCGACGAGCCACTCTGCCGGGCCGCGAGCCCGTCGACCAGGGTTGCACTCACCTTGATCCGAACCCTTGCGATCCCTGAGGGAACGGTCGAATCCTTGCACAGTTCATTACCGTTTCATTGCCAGGAGATTGACAGGGAGTAGCCAAGGTCCCTCGAGGTTCATCACCTGTACTTGCCCTGTTCATGCACCGATCAGGGCAAGGAGCCACCGCACGATGCGCTTTCTCGACCGCTTTCGCGATCCCCCCACGGGACGGCCGCCGTCGCCGGCTCAGGCCGCCACCACCGGATACCAGCAGACCGCGAGCAGGTTGCACGCCTTCAATCGATACGAGATCAAGTACTTCGTCGATGAGACGCGCGTCCCGGAACTGCGACGCGAACTGATCGCCCGGATGAACACCGACCCCTACTCACCGCACGGCGGCTACCCGGTCACCTCGCTGTACTACGACACGTCCGACCTGCGGTTCTACTGGGAGAAGATCGAAGGGCTCAAGTTCCGTCGCAAGCTCCGGGTGCGTCTGTACGGGCAACCCGCCGAGTGCACCGACGACACCGAGGTGCAGATCGAGATCAAACAGCGCGTCAACAGGGTCACCCAGAAGCGGCGGATCGCGCTCACCTACGGCCTCACCCAGCGATGGCTGAACGACCGCCAGGAGATCGAGTGCGCACCGGCGCAGCGCCCGTTCGTCGACGAGGTGACAACACTGGTCGGCAACCTCGACCTTCGTCCGATCGTCACCACCGGCTACCTGCGCGAGGCGTTCGTCGGAACCGAGGCCGATCTGGGTCTGCGAGTCACCATCGACCACCGCGTGCACGGCCGCGATCGCGACTTCCACTTCGCATCCGGCGCCCAGAACCGCTTTGTCATACCGCCGAAGCTGGCGATCGTCGAGCTCAAGGCGAACGAGCGCGTGCCGTACTGGGCGACCGATCTCACCGCCCGAATGAACATGTCGGTGATCCGGGTGTCGAAGTACTGCCAGGCCGTGGAGGCGTTCGGCCTGGCGCCGCGCTCACGGACCGGCTCCCCCGAACTGGTGCTGCCCTCGGGCTTCGACCACCGCGCGCCCACCGACGTGCTCGACATTGCGGCCCACGCGGCCCGCTGACCGGGCTCGCCGCGCGTAACCACCCCCCACACGAAACAGGACAGACATGAATTTCGATCTTCAGGATCTGAGCGGGACGTTCTCCACTTTCGACATCATCGTGTCGCTGGCGCTGGCGTTCGTCCTGTCCGCGATCATCGGCTGGGTCTACCGCTACACCCACAAGAACGTCTCGTACAGCCAGTCGTACGTCCAGACCCTCGTGATGGTCGGCATGATCATCTCCCTGATCATGCTGGTCGTCGGCTCCAACATCGCCCGAGCCTTCGCCCTCGTCGGCGCGCTGTCCGTGGTCCGATTCCGCAACGCCATCAAGGAAACTCGTGATGTCGGGTTCATCTTCCTGGTGATGGCGATCGGCATGACGACCGGCACCCGGTTCTACCTGCTGGCGGTGGCCGCGACCGTCGCGATCTGCCTCGTGCTGCTGATCATGAACAAGTTCAACTGGTTCAAGCTCGACGTCCAGCGACAGGTGGTCAAGGTCCAGGTGCCGCCGGAGCAGGAGTACAGCGCACTCGTCGAGGACGTCCTGATCAAACACTGCGCCGAATTCGAGCTGGTCTCGTCCGAGGCCGTCCGCGCCGGCGCCCTCCACGAGCTCTACTACACCGCCCAATTGAAGAAGGGAACCAAGCCTGCCGAGCTGATCACCGCGCTGAGCGCCGTCAACGCAGGACAGCGGGTCACCGTGCTCACCGGCTACGACCAGACGGACATCTGATGATCACCGGCCCGCCTCCTCGGCGCCGACTGATCCACCGAGTTCCGGTATCGCTCCGTCAACACTGGAAACTGCTGGTGGGGTTCGTCGCGTTCGTGACGATCTTGGCGACCGTGTTCGGGAACGCCCGGATTCGCCCGTACATCACCGGCGACGCCTCGGTGATCGCTTCCGAGGTCACCGACAACATCGCCGGAACCGTGGACCTGTTCGACAGCTCTGTCGGACACGAGGTGACCCTGCAGATGCCCGATGCCGAGTACCGCGACATGATCACCTCGTTCCAGAAGTCCGGCGAGAAGAAGTGGGTGACCGCCGACATCACCATCGACAGCACCCTGGTGACGGATGTGGCCGTGCGACTGAAGGGCAACTCCACGCTGATGGGGGTGCGCGGCACCGAACCCGGCGGCGAGGGATTCGCGCCGCCGGACGGTATGCAGCCCCCCGACGGCGTGCCGTTGCCCCAGGGGTTTGCTGCGCCCGAGAACGGCCGTCGGCCGGAGGGATTCGGCCCCGGCGGGACGGGCGGCATGGGTGAGATGATGGCGTCCGTGTCGGCCGACGACCCGACCTCGCTGCCGCTGCTGATCAGTTTCGGCGAGAACGTCGACGGCCGCGCCTACCAGGGCCTGACCGAGATCTCCGTGCGTCCGGGCAGTCCGGTGCTGAACGAGTCGATGGCGCTGTCGCTGACCGCCGAAACCAACCAGCCGACACAGCGATTCGCGTACACCACGTACTCGATCAACGGCGGCGAGACCGCCACGCGCCTGCTCGTCGAGCACCCGGACGACGCCTACGCCAACGCGCTGTTCGACACCGACGGCTACCTGTACAAGGCCGATGCCAATTCACGGTTCGCGTACGCCGGCAACGACCAGTCCGCGTACTCGGACCAGTTCAAGCAGATCAACGCGGTGGACAACGGCAACCTCCAGCCGATCATCAACTTCCTGAAGTGGCTGGACTCGACGTCCGACGAGGCGTTCGACGCCGAGCTCCGCAGGTGGGTGGACGTCGAGTCGTTCGCCCGCTACGTGGCCACCCAGAACCTGATCGTCAACAGCGACGACATGGCGGGTCCCGGCCAGAACTACTACCTCTGGTACGACTTCGAGTCCGGACTGATCTCCGTGATCTCGTGGGATCTGAACCTGGCGATGACCGGCAACACCACGGCGGGTCCGCAGGACACGGTGTCGATCGGAGGTGGTGGTCGTCCCGGCGTGACAGGCGAAGCCGGCGGGCCGCGACCGCCCGGGATGCCTGGCCCGCGGGCGGACGGAAGCGGCAACACGCAGGGCGGACCGCGCGGTGGCAACACCTTGAAGGCCCGGTTCCTCGGCTCGGACAAGTTCACGGAACTCTACGAGAACACCTACTGGGACCTGTTCGAGCAGATGTACGGCAGCGGCCGCGCCCAGGAACTCCTCGACACTCTCGCGGGGACGGTCCCGACCAGCGACCGCCTGACCTCCGAGGACCTGCAGTCGCGCGTCGACGCGATGCGCACCTGGATCGACCAGCGAACCGCCGCGCTGACCGAGAAGCGCGTCGCCTGACTTCCCGGCCGGCGCTCGGTCAGCGACGGAACGCGAGCACCGCGCTGAAGCCGGCCGCGCACAGCGCGAACACCACCGAGCAGGCGGCGAACGCCGTACTGCCGAGGGTGGTGAACCCGAGCGTCGCGGTGCCCGCACCGGTGCCGATGTAGAGGACGGAGTTGTTCCACGACACCGCAGGGGCCCGGCGCTCGGCCATCACGGTCGTCAGGTACACCTGCGCGGTCGCGAAGAAGGCGGTTCCGGAGAAGAAGGACAGCACGAAGCCCGACAGGCAGAGCTGCCAGGTGCCTGCGGTCGTCGCGACGCCGAGACCGACCGCCATCAACAGGCCCCAGCCGACGCTGAGTTCCGAGACGTGCCGCCCGGCCGCGGTCCAGCGGTCGATCAGCGGACCGGCCAGCAGCGACCCGATCAGCGAACCGATGCCGACCACCATCCCCACCAACCCCAGCACCCCGGTGCCGAAGCCGAACTTGGTGGCGAACAACGCGCCCGCGTACGCATAGGTGCCCAGCCGCGCCGCCTGCACGAAGAAGTTGCCGCCCATGATCGTCCGGAACACGCCGACCTTCCACAGCCCGAAGGACGACCGCAGCGCGGCCAGCGGCCGGCCCGGAGATCCTGTCGCCCGGACCGATTCGCGCAGTCGCAGGGCGATCAGGGTGCCCGCGACCACCAGGCCCAACGCGACCGCCGCGAACGCGAACCGCCAACTCGAAGCGGCGGCGGCGAACGTCGCCAACGGCACCCCGATGATCTGCCCACCGGCGTAGGCGGCCGATCCGCCCGCGATCGCGCGGCCACGTTCGCGCGGGGCCGCGGTCTCGGCCAGGTACGCCCACATCGCCGGACCGACCAGCGCACCACCGATTCCGCCGATCACCCGCGCCGCGAGCAACCAGCCCAGCCCCGGGGCGAGCGCACACAGCAGCTCTCCGGTCGCGAAAACGGTTACGCCGGAAAGGATCACCCGCCGCCGCGGTAGGTGTTCGGTCAGCGCACCGACGAGCGGGCTCGCGACCGCATAGGACAGGCCGAACACCGTCACCACCCACGCGGTGGCGGCGATGCTGGTGTTGAAGTCCCCGGAGATGGTCGGCAGCAGTGGGGACGCGAGGAATAGTTCCGCCCCCATGAGGAAGAACACCGCCCGGATCAGCGCGTGCTGGCGCCACGGTGTCTGCAGTTCGGTCAAAGTCATAGCCTCCGCGGGAACGGTACTTCGCCACCAGCCGGAGACCACAGACGACTCCCGCTGACGGGGATACCCCACTCCCGCGCTCACGATGTCGCCCTTACGGTGCGGGCATGACGACACTCGACCTGCAGGACCTGGCCGGCACCACCGCCGTGGTGACCGGCGCCGCCTCCGGCATCGGCGCGGCCGTTGCGCGCCGTGCCGCCGAACTGGGAATGCGCGTGGTGCTCGCCGACCTCGACGCCGACGGGCTCGAGCGGGTCGCCGCCGAACTCGCCGGCGCCGACGTGCTCGCGGTCCGCTGCGACGTCACCGATCCCGCCGACGTGGACGGGCTGGCCGCCGCGACCGCGGACCGATTCGGCCCGGTCCGGTTGCTGGTCAACAACGCCGGAATCGAGCGCACCGGCCGACTGTGGGAGCTGGACCCGGACCGCTTCGAGCGACTGCTCGCGGTCAACGTGTCGGGCGTCTTCCACGGCATCCGCTCGTTCGTCCCGCGGATGCTCGCCGACGGCGGCGAGGCGATCATCGTCAACACCGCGTCCGTCGGTGCCGTCACAACCATGCCGGCGCAGGCCGCCTACGTGGCGAGCAAGCACGCGGCGCTGGCGCTGACCGAGTGCCTGGCAGTCGAACTCGCAGAGACGGGTGCGCCGATCCGGGTCGCGGCCTTCCTGCCGGGCCCCGTCCACACCGACATCTACGCCAAGGCCGAGGCCAGCGGCGAAGCGGGCGACGCCCTACGGGCCCGGATGCGGGACTTCCTGCGCGACCGCGGCGTCACCCCGGAGGCCGCCGCCGACGCCCTCTTCGACGGCCTGGCGGCCGGCGAGTTCTGGATCTACACCGACCGCGAGCGCGCCGACGAACTGCTGCGGGCGCGCGCCGACAAGCTGACCGGCCACCTCCCGCCGGCGTAGGCGCTCCGCGCAGTGGTGCGGATACGGAGTGCGGAACCTCCGTATCCACACCACTGCGGCGGAGCCGCCTCGTGGGATGATGG